>DASPNJ010000030.1:0-19008 GCA_035626595.1 Burkholderiales bacterium | reverse complement strand
GCGACGATTTTCTCACGCGCCGCTTTCTTCTCGGCATCGGGCATCCAGATCGTCGGCCCGACGACGCCGCGCAGGTCTTCGACGTGCTGCATCATGCCTTCGTGCCGCGCGGCCTCGAAGTCGTCATTCGGATGCAGGCCGTGGCGGCGGCCGATCAGCACGAGGATCGCGTTGGACTGAGCGAGCGGCGGCCGCTCCGGCAGCTCGAGAACCGGTAACGCGCCATAAGGCGTCTCACCCTTCATGGCTGGCCAGTCGGCGCCTTTGATACGCACGTCGTCGAAGTCGACACCGGCGAGGTGCAGCGCGAGCCGGCATTCCTCGCCGCGGCTCACCGGAGCATCGAAGTAGATCAGTTTGGGTTTAGGCATGCTTTCACCGAGTCGGAATACCGGGCGATCCTAGCCGACGTCCGGCAAAAGCGCGAGCCGCACGCGAAGACGTTCCCCGGGGCGCCGGCCATCGTAATCGCACCGCAATTACAATCAGGCCTCACGGTGAACAAACAATCAACGGGGAGGAAACATGATTTCAAATCGCGGTGTCCGAAACGTGGTGCTTGCGGTCGCGGCGACATGGACAGGCGTGCCCATGGCGCACGCAGCATCGGCGGAGGTGGACAAGTACCCGACCAAACCGGTACGCCTCATCGCGCCGTTCGTCGCCGGCGCCGGCACCGACATCACCGCGCGCGCGATTGCCGCGAAACTGACCGAACGATGGGGCCAGCAGGTCATCGTCGACAATCGTCCGGGCGCGGCGGGGACGATCGGGGTGGACCTGACGGCGAAGGCGGCGCCCGACGGCTACACGATCTGCCTCATCTCGGCTTCACACGCCGTCAATGCGGCCACCAACCCGAAGCTGCCGTACGACCTCGCGCGGGACCTGCAGGCCGTGTCGCAGGCGACGTCGCTGTTCTATGTGATGTACGTCAATCCCACGGTTCCCGCGAAGTCGGTGCAGGAGCTCATCGCCTACGCCAAGGCGAATCCCGGCAAGCTCAACTTCGGCTCCTCCGGAACCGGGGGCCTGCAGCATTTCTCCGGTGAGCTTTTCAACCATCTTGCGGGCGTGAAGATGGTGCACGTGCCGTACAAAGGCGGCGCCGCGGTGATCGCGGACGCCCTCGCGGGCAACATCCAGGTCGGATTCGGCACGCTGCTCAGCTCGCGCACGCACTACAAGGCCGGCCGGCTGCGGCCTCTTGGCATTTCGACGCGCCAGCGCTCGCCGGTCGCCCCGGAGCTGCCGACGATCGCCGAAGCGGGCGTCCCCGGTTACGAGGTGGACCAGTGGTACGGCATCATCGCTTCATCGAAGGTGCCGCGGGCGCTCGTCAACAAGATTTCGATCGGTGTCGCGGAAGCCGTAAAGTCACCGGACACCGCTCAGCGCCTGCAGGCCGAAGGATCGACACCCGTTGGCAGCACGCCGGATCAATTCAGCGCCCACATCCGGAGCGAGATCGCGAAGTGGCGCAAGCTCGTGAAGGACGCGGGGCTCGCGCTGCACTAGGCCCGAACTCTTACTCCGACACGATTTGGCAATTACGAGGATATATGACAGCAACCAACGTTTCCGCCGCGGCAAAAGCCGAGCTCACCTCCACCGGCAAGCTGCGCGCCGGCATCAACTTTCAGAATGTATTGCTGACGACGCTCGGTCCGAACGGCGAGCAGGGCGGGGTCGCCGTCGAGTTCGCGCGCGAGCTTGCGCGCAGGCTCGGCGTGGAGCTCGAAATCGTTCCGTACCAGTCAGCCGGCGCATTGGGCGACTCGTGGAACAGCGGCGTGTGGGATATCTGCGTGCTCGCCGAAGAGGCCGAGCGCGCGAAGGTGATCGAGTTCGCGACGCCGCTCACCCAGATCGAGGCGACCTACGTCGTGCCCGCGGGATCGTCGATCCGCAGCATCGACGAAGTAGACCGGCCGGGCGTGCGGATCGCCGTGGCGGAGAAGAGCGGGTACGAGCTCTACTTGAGTCGCACGCTCAAGAACGCTCAGCTCGTGAAGGTCGCCGGCATCAAGGCAGCCGAGGAGCGCTTCGTGAGCGACAAGCTCGAAGCGCTCGCCGGGCTCAAGCCGCAACTGCTCGAGCTCGCTCCGAAGATTGCCGGCGCGCGCATTATCGACGGCCACTTCACCGAAGTGCGCCACACCGTCGGCACTCCGAAAGGCCGCCCCGCGGCAGCCGCCTACCTGCGCGAGGTCGTCGAGGACGTGAAAGGCTCGGGCCGCGTCGCGCAGTGGATCGAAAAGAGCGGGGTGAAAGGCCTGTCGGTCGCGCCGGCCGTCAGACCCTGAGTTCTGGTGCCGCGGGCCTGGGCTTGCGTCGGACCGTCGCACTGGACCGCGTATCGACAGGCTGAGCGGGTGATGCTCCGGCAGGCGCGCCTCAAGCCGGCGGCAGCGCGCACACCTCGTCGTAGCGGTAGCGCCGCTTGATCAGGCCGTTGTACTCGTAGACGTCCAGCGTCTTCTCATAGGCGGCTTGCGTGATCTCCACGTGCGGCGTCCAGCAGCCCAGCTTCTGATAGGTCGCGATGCACTCGGCGAGGACGCTCTCGTCGATATCCGGGAAGTAGGGCTTCTGCACTCGCGCGATCTCCGCGGCCGCCGTTTCGTTCATGTAGATGCGCGTTTTGCGGTACGCGCGCATGAACGCCTTCGCCATGTCGGTCTTGAGCCACTCGCGCGTCGCCGCGAGGCTGGAAAAGCCGACTGGGCCGATCTCTCTGCCGACCTGCGCCACGATGTGCCCGACGCCGTCGGCCTGTAGCTGCTGCGGATAGGGACCCTGCTGTTGAACGTAGTCGCCGCGGCCGTCGCGGAACGCGCGGTCGATATCGGCAGCGCTGCCGAAGGGGATGGCTTTGATCTTTTCGAAGTCGATGCCGGCCTTGTGACACGCGTACTTGAACATGTCCAGCGGCTGGCCGGCCTTGAACATGACCACTTCGGCGCCTTCGAGCTTCTTCCAGGAAAAACCGGCGTCCGGCTTGCGTCCGGTCAGGAAGAAGCCGTCCATCTCGTTGATCTGCGCGAAGTGGACGGTGGTGGGCGTCTCGCCCTTGTTGAGCGGCGTGAAGCCCTGGCTCAGCGCGGACTGCGCGATGTGCGCGGAACCGTCGTCCACGGCGGCCAGCGCCGAGACGCCCGGCGGCGCGACCGACCACTCCGGATCGAGGTCCTCAGCCTGCAGAAAGCCGCCCGACATCGTCGAAATGAGCGGTGAGTAGAACGCGGAAAACAGCGTGAACTGAATGCGGATCTTTTCCATCAGCGCAGAATCCTTTCCTCGATTGCCTTGATTTGCAGCGCCACGTAGCGCGAGTAGGTGCGGCAGTTCGCGAAGCTGCCGCCGACGAACCACAGGCCTTCCTGCGGCGTGCGCTTCCACATGTTGCGCATCTCGCCGTCGGGGCCGAAGCCCCACACCGGCCCGACCTTCTTCGCCATGTCGTCGCCGAAGAGTTTGCCGACCAGTACCTCCTGACCGACGAACCCCGTCGCAAGCACGATGAGATCGGCCGGTTTGATCGATCCGTTCCTGAGCAGGGCGCCTTGCGGCGCGAAGCGCTCGATCTCGTCGAAGTGCATCAGGCCCACCTCGCCGTCGATGATGAGCTGCGCGCAGCCGGCGTCGAGGTAGTAACCGCCGTAACGCGTGCGCACCTTCCACTGGTGCCCCGCGCCGTCCTCGCCGGCTTCCCACTTGAAGCCGCGCGCGATGAGGCCATCGATCGTCTTGCGGTCGAGCTCCATCATGCGTGCCGTGAGGAGCTGGAGGTTCTTCTTCACGATCGGCTTCGTATTCGTGCTGACCAGCAGATCGCCGTCTTCCACCGGGATCCCGCTGTAGATGCCGTAGACGAGCTTCGCGGCGGGATCGATGCTCACGACCGTGCACGGGCCGCGCTGGACGATGGTCGTCTCGCAGCCGTTGGCGTGCAGGTCCTGCGCGACATCGTGGCCGCTGGTTCCGGTGCCGATCACGATCGCTTTCCTGCCGCGCCAGTTCGAGCCGTGGGTGTAGTCGACCGTATGCAGCACGTCGCCCGTGAAGTCTTGCAGCCCGGGCAACTCGGGAACGTGCGGAAAACCGACGAGGCCGCTCGCCATGATGAGATGCCGCGGGTGCAGCGTGCGCTCGCTGCCGTCGGCGCGGCGCACCACCGCGTTCCACCGGTGCTCGGATTGATCGTAGCTGCCGCGCACGAGCTCGGTGCCCGTCCAGAAGTTGATCTCCATCGCCGCGGCATAGAACTCGAACCAGTCGGCGAGCATGTCCTTGGGCAGGTATATGGGCCACGTCGTGGGGAAGGGCAGGTATGGGAGGTGATTCACCTCCGTGCTGTTGTGCAGCGCGAGCGAGTGGTAGCGCGTGCGCCAGCAGTCGCCGATGCGCGGCAGGCGGTCCACGACGAGGGTGTCAATGCCGACGCGGCCGAGCGTGGCCGCGATCGAGAGTCCGGCCTGCCCGCCGCCGACGACGAGCACCGTGGGCTCGCGATCGTCGTAGCGCAGGCTCGCCGTGCGCATGTCTTTCCAGTTCATGCCGCCGAAGTTGCGCGAATACGCTTCTCCGGTCGGCCGGCGCTTGCCCACGGTTTCTTCGAAGCCTTTGAGCTCGTGCAGGCCGGTCATGAGCTGGAACGCTTTCGACGGATCGCTCGCGAGCAGTCGCACGACGCCGAAGCCGCGTCCGAGGTCCGTCTCGAACCTGAAGATGCCTTCGATGACGTCGATGCCGGCGCGCTGCACGCGCCGCGGCGGCGTACGGCCCTCCGCGATGGCAAAGCCGCGCGCGTTCGTCGCGGGCTGCTTCGACACGATCAGCGCGGCGATATCTTCAGCACCCTGCTTCGGCGTGATCGACCAGGTGAACGCCAGCAGATCGCGGAAGTGGCCATCACGCGCGAACAGCGCCGCCGCGCTCGTGCGGCTCTCGCTCTGCAGGGCGACGTCGAAGCGGCTCAACCATTGCTCGACGAGATCCTTCTCGGACTGAACGTGAGCTTCCTCGTAAGCGACCTGATTCATGCTTTTTCCGCAGCGGCTGAAGTGACGGACTTTACTCTGGCTGGCGATCCATCGTAACTTCGGGCGACGCTGAATAGAAAGCGAAAGTGATGGCGGCGAAACGAATGGTGGCGGGCGGGGCGCGCGCGGGCGAGATCGTCGTGGTGCGACTCGCCTACGGAGAGCTTCTCCTCGAATCGATTCAGGAGATCTGCAAGCAACGCCGGATCCGCGACGGCGTCATTCTCACAGGCTTCGGCAGCCTGACCGATTTCGCGGTGAGCGGCGCGGTCGGCGCATCGTTCCCGCCGCGCAAGTTCTACCAGCGCACGCGCCCGCGCGGCGTCGAGATTCTGGGAATGGCCGGCGTCATCGCCAACTATCACGTGCACTGTCACCTCGTGCTCTCGGACCAGAACCAGGCGTTCGGCGGCCATCTCGAGAAAGGCTGCCGCGTGTTGAGCCTCGCCGAGATCGCGCTCATGCGTGTCTCCGGCATCAAACTCGCGCGTCTGGTCGATGACACGACCGGTCAGAAGCTCCTGCAGAAGGTGAGCGCGTATCCGCCGGTGATCGGCGCGGAGGAAGGCAGCCTGCACGTGGTCGCGTCGCGCATCCGCAAGCCCGCGAAGCGCGCCAGAGCCTAGCGCTCGAGCTCCAGTACGTCGAAGCCGCAGTTGCGGTCGACGAGGTAGATCAATCCGCGCTCGTCGAGATCGACGTCGTTCGATTGCGGCGCCGCGAACCCGCCGCACGGCTCCGGGATGAACCATGCGGCCTCTTCCGGCACGAACGGATCTTTCACGTCGATCACGCGCAGGCCGCCGCTGAACCACGTGCAGTAGACGAGCGTGTCGTCCATGCGCTCGCGCGGCTGGTGAGCGCCAAAACGCGCGCCGGGCGTGCGGCTCCACGGCGAATCGAGCTCGCTCATCTGGTATTGACCCAGCGGCTGCATGTTCGCGAGATCGGTCACGTCGAACACCCAGAGCCCGGCGGGCAATTGGCCGCGCGCATGGCTGTGCTCCTCGTCGACGACGACCGCGAGCCTGCGTCCATCGACGTCGAAGGGCAGCGGCATGACCGTGTGCGTCGGCTCGCGCACCGGCGGGTGGTAGTTGTATTCGCCGACCGTGAGCGGCGAGCGGATGTTCGATACGTCGATCACGCGAAGGCCCGCCTGCCAGCAGCCTGCCCACAGGCGCTCACCGAAGCGCAATGCATGGTGCAGACGGTTATTGAGGCCGCTCCACGTCGGCTTTTCCCCGGCCGCCGTGTGCTGCCCCGGCAGCCACCAGCGTGAGACCTCTTCCGGGCGCCGGGGATTGCGCATGTCGTAGATCACCAGGATGTTGCCTACGTAGCCTTCCATCTCCGACGAGATGTAGGCGAAGCTCGCGTCGGCGTCGAAGCGGTGCACGCCGATGCCTGAAGTTTTGTGGTACGCGAGCAGGCGCGGCTTGGAGCGGTCGCTCACGTCCCACACCCTGAAGCCGCCGGCGTCGTATGGGGCGGCCGTGCTGAAGCGCTCGATCTGCGGCAGGTCGGACTCGTTCACGTGCAACGCGCGGGCAAGCTCCGGCGGATTCGGCGCGCGTCCGAGACGCTGCGTGAGCTCCTGCGTGACTCCCGCGAGACGGCGTCCCCGTAATGCCATGTGACGGTTGTTCTGCTCGACGTTGGTGATCATGACGTCGCCGTTCACGCGCACCTTGTGCGAGTGCGAGAGCTCGCCTTCGAGCTTGATCTCGCCGACGACGCGCGGCCGGCGCGGATCCGAGATGTCGAGGATCGACGTGCCGTGCGGCGGTTTCATGTGTCCGACGTAGGCGTAGCTGCCTTTCACCACGATTTGGCCGGCGCCCGCAAGATCGATGTGCGCGAGCCGTTTGATACGGTGGCTGAGAACGGGACTCGGGAAAGCAGGTTGATTCATGACTGAGCTTCCATGATCGATGATACGGCTCCGGGGATGTCACAATCGAGCTGTTTATAAATCAAAAAGGAATCGCAATGGACGCTCGTGTGGGGCGGCTGGTTGTGCTGCTGTGTTCTTTGTGCTGCGGTTTAACGGTCGCTGCGCTCGTCCGGTCGGCGGAGCCGGCGCAGTATCCGACGCGCGCGGTGCGTTTCATCGTGCCGCTCTCGCCAGGCGGCACCGTGGACACGCTGGCGCGCGCGATTTCGGCGCGCCTGACGGAGCGATGGGCCCAGCCCGTCGTGGTCGACAACCGGCCCGGCGCTAATGGCAGCATCGGAATGGTCGTGGGGAAAAACGCCAGTCCCGATGGGTACACGATCATCTTCAGCCAGAACGGCATCCTCGGCATCGCGCCGAATATCGGCCCCGTTCCATTCGATCCGGTCGCCGATTACGCGCCGGTGAGTCTCATCGCGACGGGTCCGATCGTGCTGGTGGTGCATCCGTCGTTGCCGGCGAAAACGCTGCGGGAATTCATCGCGCTGGCGAAGTCGAAGCCGGGCCAGCTCACCTATGCCTCCTCGAGCGTCGGCGGCGTCGCGCATCTCAGCATGGAGCTCCTGAGCGGGCATGCCGGCATGCAATTGATCCATGTGCCTTACAAAGGCGGCGGCCAGGCTGTGATCGACGCGATCTCGGGGCAGGTGCACGCGATGATGAGCGGGGCCGGGGCCGTGATCCCGCATGCGAAGGCCGGGCGCTTGCGCGTGATCGCAGTGTCGAGCAGCAAACGCACGGCGGTCGTGCCGGAAGTGCCGACGATTGCGGAGCAGGGTTTTCCGGGTTTCGAAGCTGTCGCGTGGTATGCCGTGCTCGCGCCGGCCGGGACCTCCGCGGCCATCGTGACGAAGCTCAACGCGGATCTCGCCTGGGCGCTGGGTCAGACCGATGTGAAGAAGCATCTCACCGACGTCGGCTTCGACGTCGCGCCGTCGAGTCCGAGCGAGCTCGGCCAACGTATCCGCAACGAGCTCAAGCAGTGGGCGCCGGTGGTCAAGCGCGCGAAGTTGTAGCGCGCTTGACGCATGCTCAAGTCGCTCGGCCTTATTTGCCGGAGATGCATTCGAAATGACACGAGCGTTCGCTGCTGTCGTCGCCTTGCGCGTGGAGCCGTTCGATGGGAACAAGGTCGAGCTCAAAGGGCCGCCGACGCGCCAGCTCAGCGATCCGAAGCCGCAGTAAGTCGCGGGGCGGCGCCCGCTATCCACCGCGTTCGATGAAGTCGAGGATCTCCAGCCCGAGGATCTCCTCGCCGCTGTTGAAGTGCGCCACCACTGAGATGTGATTGTGGCGCGTGAGGCGCAGGACTCTCGGGCACCGGCCGCGCACGACGGCCATGCGATGCGCGAGCTCGACGCCGTAGACGTCCAGCAAAGGATTGTCGTACTCGCAAACGACGATAAAGGTCGGCAGCGTGAGATTCGCCGCGTGCGTCACAGGGGAGCAGCGCTCGTAGCGGTTCGCGTCGTCACCGTAATAGGCGCGTACGCCGCCGGCGTTCGGATTGTCCGGCCGTGCTTCGATGCGCAGCCGTGCGCTCAGGAGCACGAGCCCGGCGACGTCGCGTGCGCCGGCGTCGCGCACTTCGGGATCGGCAAGATAGGTCGCCGCGTGCGTGCCCCCTGCCGAGTGGCCGACCAGGTAAATGCGGCGGGGATCGCCGCCGAAAGCTTCGACGTTCTCTTGCGCCCACGCCACGGCCGCGGCGAGATCTCGCGAAGCCTGCGGATACTGCGCCTCGGGAGCGAGCCGATACCCGACATTGATGCCGAGCAATCCCTTGCCGGCGAAGTAGCGCGGGACGTTGCTGTAAATCTGATCGCTGAGGTCCTTCGCACCGCGGATGAACGCACCGCCGTGGATGAACATCACGACCGGCGCGCCACCGGCACCATCGGGTTGGTATACGTCCAGCTTCTGGCGATCGTGCGAGCCGTATGCAATGTCGCGCGTGGCGCGAAAGCCGCGATCCGGGACCTGCCGCAGCAGCGGCAGATAGGTCTCGAAGACGATTTCCCGGTGCGCCTGGATATCGCGCCCCCAGATCGGACCGATGCGTGCCATCTCGGCGCGCGCCGGCTCCGACAGGTTGGCCATGGGCAGGTGCGGGTTCATGGGCGCGCGAGGCTTCGGTCCCGTCGCGCTATGCCTTCACGGTCCTGTTGAAAAAGTCGACGGTGCGCTGCCACGAGAGCTTCGCAGCCGCTTCGTCGTAGCGCGGCGTCGTGTCGTTGTGGAAGCCGTGCTGCGTATTCGGGTACGTGTGCATCTCGTAGCGCACCTTGTTCGCTTTCAGCGCTGCCTCGAATTCCGGCGCGCGCTTGTTGATGTTCGGATCCTCGCTGGCGTAATGGATCAGTAACGCGGCCTTGATCTTCGACACGTCGTCCGCGGCCGGCGCTGCGCCGTAGTAGGGCACCGCGCCCGCGAGGTCGGGAATGCGCACGGCCATGGTATTCACCACGCCGCCGCCGAAGCAGAAGCCAACCGCCCCGATCTTCCCGCTCGTGTCCTTGCGCGTTTTCAGATACGGCACGGCGTTGATCAGGTCGTCGGTCATCTTTGCCCGGTCCTGGCTCGCGAACATCGCGCGCGCCTTGTCCTCGTCGCCGGGATAGCCGCCGAACGGCGACAGCGAGTCCGGCGCGAAGGCGAGATAGCCGAGCACGCCCAGCCTGCGCGTGACGTCCTCGATATAGGGATTCAGGCCACGATTCTCGTGAACGACCACGATCGCCGGGAGCTTCGCCGGGCCTTTGGCCGGCTTCACGAGATAGCCGCGCATCGTGCCCGAGCCTTGCGTGGTCGAATACGTCGCCGTCTCAGTACGGATTCGCGCATCGTCTTTCGCAACCTGATTTGCCCACGCGAAGTTCGGTTTGAGGGCTTCGAGCATCGCGCCGGCGGTGAATGTACCGACCGCGAACTTCGTCGCGCGATCGAGAAAATCGCGGCGGCTCAACGAGCCGTGCACGTAGCCGTCGAAAAGCTTCAGGACTTCGGGATGAAAATCGCTCGCTTTCTTACGTTCCATGTTTTGCTCCCTGGCGGAGTGAAGTTATTAGGCAGGACTGCTGATGCCGTTCGAGCGCGGTATTAGCGTTTTTTGGGCGACCACCCGTACGCCTTCGCGCAGGCTCCGCCCATGAGCATCGCGCGCTCGCTCTCGCTCAGGCGATCCGTCTTGAGGAACGGCTCGACGGCGTGCTCGTAATTGACGACGGCATAGGCGCGCGTCCAGTCGGTGCCCCACAGGCAGCGCTCCAATCCCCATGCGTCGAACACGCGGGCGAGCGGGTCCCAGATGTCAGGGTAGGGATACGGCTGCTTCGACAACGTGCACGCGCCGCTCACCTTGATGACCGCGTTCTTGCGCTTCGCGAGATCGAGCACCTGTGGCAGCTCGGCCCACGGCTGCGGCGGCGCAGGCGGCGTGCGCGGCTGCAGGATACCGAGGTGATCCACGATGAATCGCGTGTCGGGATGCCGGTCGATCAACGCGGTGCCCGCGTCCAGGTTGCCCCAGAACAGGATGTTCACCGGGAAGTCGTGGCGAACGGCTTCGCGGCAGATGCGGTCGAGTCCCGGATGCCCCGGCTGCTGTTTCGACTCCTTCACCATCATGATGCGGATACCGACCGCGCCCGGCGTCTTCTTCCATTCGGCGATGACGTCCCCGACCGCCGGATCGTCCGGATCGACGGGTTTCACGATGGCGAACCGGTCCGGATAGGCGCGCTGCACTTCCACTGCGTAGCTCGCGTCGTAGCGGTACATCGCGAAGGGCGAGATGTTGATCGCGCCATCGACCCCGACCTTGTCCATCGCGGCGACCATCTCGTCGGCCGTGACGTGATCGGGCCAGTTCGGCACGGTCGCCCAGGGGCGTTTGGGGGTGTTCGCCTCGTAAGAGTGGACCTGGCAATCGATGATCGGCATCGGCGATACTCCTGTGTCATTCATGGTTTCGTGGTATTGCAACAGGTCGCGTCCGCCGCATCAACTCACCACTATCGAGCCTTTATTCATGAGATCCGGATTTTTCGTCGCGCTCCTCGCCGTCGGTGCCTGTCTGGGCGCATGTCCGGCTGTGCTGGCTCAAAGCTATCCGAACAAGCCATTGAGGCTGATTATTCCGTTTCCACCGGGTGGCGGGGCGGATTCGGTCAGTCGCGTCGTCGCGCAGAGACTGTCCGTCGCGCTGGGCCAGAACGTATTGCTCGACAACCGGCCCGGCGCGGGGACGATCATCGCGACCGACCTCGGCGCCAAGGCCGCGCCGGACGGTTACACGCTGCTGTTGATCACCGCGGCGTTCACGGCGAATCCGAGTCTCCATCGCAAGCTGCCGTACGATTCCGTTCGGCATCTCAAGCCGGTGACGCAGCTTTCGGCCGCGCCGAACATCCTGGTGGTGCATCCATCGGTGCCCGCGGCTTCCGTGACAGAGCTGATTGCGTATGCCAAAGCGCACCCCAACGCGCTCAACTTCGGGTCGGCGGGAAATGGCACGAGCAACCACTTTGCGGGCGAGATGTTCCGCACGATGGCGCAGATCAGCGCGGTGCACGTGCCGTACAAAGGCACGGCGCCGTCGATAACGGACCTCATTGCCGGGCGCATCCAGCTCCTGTTCATCGGCCTTGCGCCCGTCGAACCGCACATCAAAACCGGTCGATTGCGCGCCCTCGCGGTGGCAAGCGCGAAGCCGTCAGCGGTCGTGCCGGGCCTGCCGACGGTCGCGAGCAGCGGCCTGTCGAACTTCGAATCGACCGTCTGGAATGGCATTGCCGCTCCGGCGGCGACGCCGAACACAATCGTGGAGCGTTTGCACACCGAGATCGTTCGTGTCCTGGCTCAGCCGGATACCAGGCAAAAAATTCTCGCCATGGGTTTCGAGCCGGTCGGCAGCTCGCCCGCGGAGTTCGCGCAGTACGTGCGAGGCGAAATGGACCGGGCCGCGAGGCTCGTGGCTGAAGTCGGCATCCGTGCCGAATAGCGCGGGCGAATCGCGGCTCGCACCGCTCATGCCCGCGAAGCAGATCGGGCTGCTGTTTCCCGTCAGCGTCGTCGATACCACGCCGTACGAGTTCTACGGAATGATCCCGCGCGGCGTGATGCTGGTGACCGTGGCGCTCGGGCTCAAGGAATTCTCGCGGGCGAACGTCGAGGAGGTGATGGCGCCGCTGAATGAATATCTCGCGACGTTCACCGAGCGCGCGGTCGATCTGATCGTTCATGCCGGCGTTCCGATTTCCATATTGCTGGGGCCGCAGCGGCATGACGAATTGCTGCGTGGAGTGCAGTCGCAAACCGGCATCCGTACGGTTTCGACACTGCAATGCATACTCTCCGCGGCGCGCGCACTCGGCATCCGCAATCTCGCAGTGGTGAACAAGTGGAGCGTCGAGATGAATGCGGTGCTCACGCGTTATTTCGAGCAGCACGGCATCCGCAGCGCGGCGACCCGCGCACTGTCGATGGCGCCCGGATCGTTCCTGAAAATGAAAAACGCAGACGGCCTGACGATCGCGTACGAGATGTCGCGCGAAGCGCTGCTGTCGAATCCGGCCGCCGACGGCCTCTACATCGGCGGCGGCTCGTGGTTGACCGCGCCGCTCGTGCGCGTGCTCGAAGCCGAGTTCGATCGTCCGGTCATCACGAACACGACCTCGTTCGTCTGGCAGGCGCGGCGACTGATCGGCCTTCGCGAGCCCGTCGTCGGCTATGGACGCGTCTTTGACATACCGGTTCTGGGAGAGCAAGCGATATGACCTGGCAGAAATCCCGCGGCGTCTGCGCCGCACTTCTTCTCGTAACCTCGGCGGCCGCCGCGCCCGCAGCGGAGTGGGTCCCGAAAAGGCCCGTGCGCATGATCGTGCCATTCCCGCCGGGCGGCGCGGTCGACACGATCGGGCGCATCGTCGTCACCGGCCTGCCCGAACGGCTCGGCCAGCAGGTGGTCGTCGACAACCGCGCCGGCGCGAACGCGATCATCGGAACCGAGCTTGCCGCGAGGGCCGCGCCCGATGGTCACACGATGCTCATCGTCCCGGCGGGGCATGCGATCACGCCGTCGGTGACGCGCAAGCTGCCCTACGACAGCCTGAAGGATTTCGCGCCGATCGGCCTCATCGGCAACAGCGCATACATGCTGGTGGTCGGCGCATCGCTGCCGGCGAAAACGGTGGGCGAGTTCATCGCGCTCGCGAAGGCGAAGCCGGGGCAGTTGAACTATGCCTTCACCGGGCACGGCAACGCGACGCACGTCGCGGGCGAGCTGTTCAAGGTGCTCTCGGGGATCGACATGGTGGCCATCAATTACAAGGGCGGCGGGCCGGCGCTGACCGACGTGATGGGTGGCCATGTCGCCGCATTCTTCTCGGGGGTGTCTTCGGGCAGTCCGCACGTGAAATCCGGCAAGCTGCGTGCGCTGGGCGTGACCACCACGAAACGCAGCACGGCGCTGCCGGATGTGCCGACCATCGCCGAGGCCGGTCTTCCGGGCTACGAGGTGGACGCGTGGTACGGACTGCTCGCGCCGGCCGCCACACCCGCGGCCGCGATCGCGCGGCTCAATCGCGATCTCGGCCAGGTGCTGGCGGCCGATGGCATGAAAGAGCGTCTGCGCACCGCCGGTGTGGATGCGCGCGCCTCGAGCCCGACGGAGTTCCGCGACCTCATCGCGCGCGACATCAAGCGCTGGTCGGAGGTCGTGAAGAAAGCGAAGATCCCGCCCGAGTAATCCAGACGCATGGCTGAACGTCCACACATCTTTTTATTCAGCGTGCACAAGGACGCGATGGACGCCGCGGTGCGCGTGTTCGCGGCGGAGTGGCCGGCGGCTCGCGTGAGCAACCTGCTCGACGACAGCCTGTTCAGGTGGATCCGCGAGGCCGGCGGTGTCGTGCCCGAGATGTACGACGTATTCCGGAACCTGACGCGCCACATGATCGGCCGCGGCGCGGACGGGATCCTCTTCACGTGCTCGGCGTTCCGGCAGGTGATCGACGCGTGCATCGCGGAGTTCGACGTGCCGATTCTCAAGCCCAATGACGCGATGATCGAGAAGGCGCTCGACGCCGGCTCGCGCATCGCGGTGATCGCCACGGTCGGCCCGACCATTCCGTCCATTTCGGTGGAGATCGAGGACATGGCGGCTGCGCGCGGGCAGAGCGTGGATCTCGTGCCGTGCGTCGTCGATCATGCGTTCGATGCCCTGGCGGGCGGGGATGCGGCGACCCACGACCGCCTCGTGGCGGAGCGCGCTCGCGGGATCCGGGACTGCGACGCGATCGTGCTCGCGCAGTTCACCCTGTCGCGCGCCGTGCCGGCCGTTCGGGCCGTGACGGACGTCCCGATTTACAACTCGCCGGGCGCGGCGGTCTCGCGGATGCGGGAGATGCTGGGCTAGGTTCGACAGGCTGACAACTTCGTCAGCCGGCGCAGCGGGCCAGGGTAAACACGCTCTGGATTTCCGCCTGCGCGGGAATGACGAGATACCGCAACTTACGATTTCGGCACGCTAACCGTAGTCGAGACGCCGAAGTCGCGGCGGCATACCTCGGCGAGCGCCGCGATGCCTTCGTGGATCTCCTCGTGGCTCGAGCTCGCGAAGCACAGCCGCAGCCGGCTGCGGCTGTGCTCCTTGTTGACGGACCACTGCTGCCCCGGGTTGATCGCAACGCCTTTCACGAGCGCCGACTCGTAGAGCTTCATCGTGTCCACGCCATCCGGCAGCTTGATCCACAGGAAGATACCGCCCTTCGGTTCGTCGAACTCCACCGCCGCGCCGAAATGTTCCCTCAGCGCTTCCATCAGCGTCTCGAGCTTTGCGCGTAAGCCCCGCCGCAGCTCCGGGACGTGCTTCGTGAAATTTCTCGTGCAGTACTCCGCCAGGACCATTTGCTCGAGCGCGCCGGAACCGGCGTCGGTTTTGAGCGCGAGCATGCGGGACATCACGTCCCACGGCGCGACGACGTAACCCACGCGCAGCGCCGGCGCGATCGTTTTCGAGAACGAGCCGACATGGATGACGCCGCCGCGTTCGCTCAGGGCGAAAATCGCGGGCGGACGCTCGCCCGACCACGTCAGGTCGGAGTAGCAGTCGTCTTCGAAGATCAACACGCCGTGCGCGTGCGCGAGCCTCAGCATCTCCTGCCGCCGCTCCAGCGGCAGGACCGTCGCGGTCGGGTTCTGCACCGTCGGAATGGTGTAGATGTATTTCGGCCTGACGCCCTTGCGCTTCAGATCGTCGAGCGCGTTCGAGAGCGCGTCCATCCGCATGCCATCGTGATCGAGCGGGATGCCGACGGTGTTCGTGCCGATGCGGTTGAAGCGGTTGATCGCGCTCTGGTAGCAGTCCTCCTCGACGATGACGGTGTCGCCGCGCGTGAGAAACGTCGCATTGACGAGGTCGAGGCCGTGGTTCGACCCTGACGTGAGCACTATGTCGTCGGCCGTGCAGGCGATGCCGGCGTCGGCTTTGAGCTTGCCGACGAGGAACTCGCGCAGCGGCCGGTAGCCCTGCGGCCCGTTGTCGACGCCGTAGATCGCGAGCTTGCGCCCCTCTCGACGCAATGCCGACTCGGCGGCCGCGATCAGGCCTTCGAGCGGCAGCCGGTCGGGATCGTTGTTGCCGCCGGTGAAATCGAACTTGACGCGCCCGTTCCAGCGCGCCGCCGCCGGCGGCAGTCCCGGCGCGAAGAGCGGCGTGAAATCGAATGCCGCGCCGGTCATTTGGCGAGCCCGATTTCGCCCAATACGACTTTCATGTCGGCGTATTCCTTGTCCAGCGCCTTTCTCAACTGCGCGCCCGTCAGAACGTAGCTCGACCAATAGTTCGTCTCGAGATCTTTTTTCCATTCCGCGGTTTCGGTCGCTTTACGCACTGCATTCTCCCAATACGCCACTTGCGCGGCCGACAATCCCTTCGGCCCCATGAGCGCGCGCCAACTGCCGTAGACCACGTCGAAGCCCTGTTCTTTCCACGTCGGCACATGCGCGAGCCCGCCGCCGAAGCGCTGCGGCGCGGCCACGCCGAGCAGCCGGATCTTGCCGGCGGCGACATGAGCGTGAACGTTGACGGCGGAAGTCGAAACGAGATCGATGTGTCCGCCGAGAACCGCGGGAACGGCTTCCGACGCACCCTTGAAGACGACGATCTTCAAGTCGCGCGGGTTGCCGCCGATCGCCTTCATCAGGAGCCCGGCCGTCGTGTGATGGTGGTTACCGAACGCGGCCGCGAAGCCGATCGTCGTCGACTGGGGATCTTTCTTCAGCCGCTCGACGAGCTCGCCGCCGGTCTTGATCGGAGAACCGGCGTTGACTCCGAAGACGACGTAGTCGTTCCAGAGCGAAATGATCGGCGTGAAGTCGGTATAGCTCACCTGACTGCGCCCCATGATCGTTGCGCTCAGTAACGTTCCCGATCCCAGCAGCAGCGTATGGCCGTCGCCCGCACGCTGATTGACATACGCGTAAGCGATGCCGCCGCCGCCCCCCGGCTTGTTCACTACAGTGAGCGACGCGCTGACGAGCTTGTGCGCCGTCAATATGCGTTCCAGCGCGCGCGCGGTCGCATCGTTGCTGCCGCCCGGCGAGGTCGTGACGACGATCTCGACGTTTCTCTGAGGCTTCCAGTCCTGGGCCGCCGTCAGGCCGCTCGCGAAAGCGGCGACGATGACGCTGCATCGCACGAGCGCCGCGTGGCTTTTCATTCGGGCTGGATCCCCACGGTGCGAATGATGTCCGCGAAAAGGTCGATCTGCGAGCGCATGAATTTACGCGCCTCGTCCGGCGGACTCGCAAGCGGCGTATAGCCGCCCAACTCCAGTATTTCGCGCACTTTCGGCGCATGCACGGCTTTGTGGGCGGCCGCGTGCAGCTTCGCTATGACGTCTTTGGGCGTCTTCGCCGGGACCAGCCAGGGCAGCCAGCCGGCTTCCCGTTGAAACCCCGGCAGCCCGGCCTCCGCTATGGTCGGCACGTTCGGCAGCACGGCCCACCGCGATGGGCCGGTAAAACCGATCGCCCTCAACGTGCCGGCCTTGACGTGAGCTACCGCCGCCGAGGGCGGAACGAACGTGAGATCGACTTCGCCGCCCAGCGCGGCGTTCAAAGCAGGCGCGACGCCTTTGTAAGGCACGTGAGTGAGATTGATGCCGGCGGCGCGACTGAAGAGCTCGGCGATCAGATGCGTGCCGTTGCCCACTCCGCCGCTGGCGTATGTCAGCGGCTTGCCCGTGCCCTTGGCCAGCGCCAGGATGTCTTTCACCGAGCGCGCCGCGGACGATGGATTCGCGAGCAGGAGATAGCCGGTCGATCCCAGCGCGAGCACCGTAACCGGCGTCAGATCTTTCAGCGTGTCGTAAGGCAGCTTCTTGTAGATTGCCGGGTTGATCGCAATCGAAACCGAGGTCGCCAGCACGGTGTAGCCGTCGGGATTCGCGTTCACCACCAACTGCGTGCCGACGATGCCGTTTGCCCCCGGGCGGCTGTCGATGACGAACTGCTGGCCGAGGTGGCGCTGGGCCTCTCCGGCGATCGTATGCGCAACCACCGTCACGGTGCCGCCCGCAGCGAAGGGCACGATCATGCGAATGGGCCGGGTGGGGTAGCTTTCGGCGGCCTGTACCGCGCCCGCCGCGACGAGACAAAGCATCGCGAGCAAAGCCGTCATGCGTTGCTTTCCACGCGGCAAAAGCATTCGTGATCTCCTCTTTGCCGTGCACCTCGAGGTGCATTCGGATCTTCTGGGTTGGCGTGTGCTGCCAATCGGATTCTATCGCCGATGCCGTATGTCGCCGTCCTGCGACAAATGGTACGGCGATTGCTGCGGGGGCCTGCGGACCAAATCGGCCGCCAACGCAAATTACGGAGGAAACACATGATCCATCCACGCACCGGCCTCGCTGTCGCGGTGGCGGCAGCATTGGCTTCGCTGGTCGTAGTGGGCTGCGCAGGGTCGGACCGCCGGTCCGACACGGCGAGCGCGCAAAGCACCACCACCACGACGCGCTCGGCGCCCTCGTCAGTGTCGGAGTCCAGACCATCGGCCTCGGCATCGGCGTCCACACCCTCGCGTGCGCCGTCGACCGCGTCCACCGCACCGCCCGCCCCGCCGCGCGCATCGTCCAGCGCGGCGACAGCCTCACCGCCGCCGGCAACCGGCGGCACCGGCGACGTGGTGGCGCGCGCGCCGAGAGGCGATCGCAACTAAAGACGTGTGGGATAGAACCGGGCGCCGTCGCCCGGTTCTATTGTTCGCGCGTGCCGAGGGCGACGGGGGCGGGCGCAGTGGGGGCGCTCGCCGGCACCTCGTAGGCTCCGAAGAGCATGCGAGCCGGACCCGTTTCCGGCAGCACGTAGACGATGCCTCGCGTGCGCTTGAACGTCGGCGCGATGACGTCGTGGAAGAACTCGCGCGGCAGGTTGATGCAGCCGTACGAGATCCGGTTGTCCGCCGGCGTGGCGGAGGCGAGTCGCTGCAGGCGGCGCTCCTTGGGATTGGTGGCCCGTACCGCGTGCATCGACAGCCCGGCGTCATAGTCCACCCAGACCACCTGCTCGCCGGTCAGGTTTACACCGGGCTCGGCAACGTAGCGGCCCGCGGGGGTCGTGCGTTCGTCCAGCGTGATCTGCGAGAGCTTCTTGTCGCCGATGCCGGGCACGAAATGGTCACCGTGTGCCAAGCCGAGCAGCGCCGCGCTGGCGCCGGTGAGCTTGCCTGACGCATCGAATACGAAAACCCTGGCGTCCACCTTGTCGAGGACGACGAACGGCATGCCCTGGTTGTCGCCCGAGTCGATGACCCAGTCGGCAATGCCGCGCGCATCGGCCGACGCGGGCTCACCCGCGAAATCGGCGTATCGGTAAACGCGGGGCGCCGGAGGAGCGGACTCTGAAGTGGCCGCGGGCGGCCCTTCCGGCGCGACGACGATCAGGCGGTACGCGGTCGCTGCCGCCATCGAAGCAACGAGCGCGAGCGCCGTGACCTGCGCG
>DASPNJ010000029.1:0-46949 GCA_035626595.1 Burkholderiales bacterium | reverse complement strand
GTGAAGCAGTACGACGGCAAGGTCGTGCCCGGCCGCGATCCGATGGGCCGCGAGCACTTCTGGTTCACCGTCATCCCGATCGAGGAGACGGAAGAGGGCACTGACCGCTACGCCGTCGATCACGGCTTCGTGTCGATGACGCCGTTGCGCCTCGATCTCACGAACGAGATGGAGCTCGCGGAGGCGCGCAAGCGCCACCCGCTCTGAATACCGCGATTTTCGGTAGGGTGCGCTGATGGCGCACCGGCGTGAACGCTACGATGCGGCGGTAAGGTCGAGCTTCATCCCCTCGTGCGACGCCACGAACCCGAGCGACTCATAAAACCGCAGCGCCTCCGGCCGCCGCTTGTCGGTCGTGAGCTGCACGAGCCGGCAGCCGCGGCTGCGCGCCCGCGAAACGGCCCACTCGACCATCGCCTTCCCGGCGCCGCGGGAGCGCACCGCCGGATCGATCCGCACGCCTTCGAGCTGCGCTCTCCAGTGTCCGCGGTACGTGATATTCGGAATGAAGGTGATCTGAAGCACGCCGACAATGCGATCGCCTTCGCAGGCGACCACCAGCTCGTTGTTCGGATCGGCATCGATCGTCGCGAACGCCGAGAGGTACTCCGCCGGAAGCGGTAACTCGTACGTCTCGCGCGTGGCGCCCAGCGGATCGTCCGCCAGCATCTCGACGATGCGCGGCAGGTCGTCGGCGCGCGCGAGGCGGAATTGGAGATCGTTCTGCTGCACTTGGATTTTCCGTGGCTACGTGTCGGGCGGAATGGTACCGGGCTTTCGGGAGGCGAGGGCGACGCCCACGATCGCGACGGCCATGCCCGCGAGCGCGCGGGCGCTGAGCGTTTCGCCGAACAACGCATACCCCATGACAGCCGTCGTGGGTGGCGTCAGGTAGAACAAGCTCGCGACCCGCGTCGCCTCGCCGTGCTCGATCAGGTAATACAGGAGCGAGATCGCGCCCACGGACAGGACCAGCACCAGCCAGGCGAGGGCAAACACGAGCTCGCCGCTCCACGTGACCTCACGCGTTTCGAACAGCAGCGCCGCGGGCAAAAGCAGCGCGAGCGCTGCCGTGAACTGGATTACGGCGCCGGCGCGCAGATCGAAGCTCGGACAATACCGCTTCTGGTAGATCGTCCCGGCGGTCATCGACAGGAGCGCGAGCACCGCAAAAGCCAGGCTCGTGGCGTTGAGCTCGAGCGCGAGCTTGTCCCATACGACCAGGACCACGCCGCTCAAGCCCAGCGCGAGACCGATCCACTGGATGCGCTCGACGCGCTCCCCGAGCACGGGCGCCGCCGCGAACGCAGTGACGATCGGCTGCAGTCCGACGACGAGCGCGATCATGCCCGCCGACATGCCGTGATAGACCGCGGCGAAGCAACCGGCGAGATAGCCACCGTGGATGAGCGCGCCGGCCATCGCGATGTGCGCGCCTTCTGCGACGCTCGCCGGCCAGCGCACGTGCAGCAGCAAGACGAGCGGCAGCATGAGCAGCAGCACGAGGCCGAACCGCAGCGACAGGAACGTGAACGGCTCGACGTACGGCACGCCCAGCTTCGCGCCGATGAAACCGGTGCTCCACAGGAGCACGAACAGGGCGGGCGCTGCACGCGCCCAGGCGGTGCCGCGCACCTACATGCGAAGCAGGCGCTTGACGTTCCCGCTCAGAATCTTCGCCTTGTCCTCGGAATTGAGCTGGATGCGCTCCATCCACGCCGTCGCGGGCTTGTTCTCGACGTACGGGAAATCGACGGCGAACAGAATGCGATCGACGCCAATCTCCTGGATGCAGCAGAGCATCGCGGGATCCGAGAAGAAGCCGCTCGTGGTGATGTAGAAGTGCTCGCAGAACGTCTCGCGGAAGTTGACCTTCTTGTTCCCCGCGCGCGCGAACATCGCGTCGATGCGCCACAGCAGGAACGGCAGGCCTTCACCGAGGTGGCCGATGATGATCTTGAGGTTCGGATACTTTTCGAACACACCGCTCAGGACCAGCCGCACCCCCTGCGTCGCAGTCTCGACCGTGAAGCCCCACGCCGCGTTCGTGATCTGCGGGAAATCCGCAACGTAATCCTTGTAATAGGCTTCGATCACCGCCGGGTGCGGCCTCGCCGGATGTATATATATAGGTACGTCCAGCGCCTGCGCGCGCTCGAAGATCGGCCAGAAGCGCTTGTCGTCGATGAAAAGCCCGCGCGTAAGCCCGTGAATCATCGCGCCTTTCATCCCGAGCTTCGTCACGCAGCGCTCGAGCTCGTCCGCGGCGGCTTTCGGATCGGGCGCCGGCAGCGTCGCGAACGCCTGAAAGCGCGTCGGGTTGCCGCGCACAGCGTCGTGCAGGCGATCGTTCGCGCCACGCGCGAGGCGCACCGCGAGCTCCGGCTCCATGAGATGCGTCCCCGGCGCCGAGTGCGAAAGCACCTGCACGTCGATGCCGGCGTCGTCCATCTCCTTCAGCCGCTGCGTGCCGAGGTCCTCCAACCGCTTTCTCAACTGCGGCCGCGCTTCGTCGGGACCATAGTGGGTGACGATCTCGCGGTCGAAGTAGTGCTCTTCGATGGCGATGACCTGCGGTTTTTGGTGCATTCGGCTAGCCTACACGCGCGCTACGATCGACCGTGAAGTATAACGAAGGCGGTGAATTACTCGTGATGTCGTCTGCGATCCGGGCTGTAGCGTTTGCCGGACAAGCCAGAGCGAGCCATTGCTAAACTGGTCGAGCTTAAATCCATACCTCAAAGCGATTGCGCGCGAGCGCTCACATGGTCGTTGTGTTTGGCTTGCTTGCGGTCTACAGCTCCGAGCGAGCAAAAGAGGTTCTGCTATGCACACGTGTCAAGGTCTGAATATGAACGTGCAGGATAGACAGATGCGCACGAAGCAAAGTCGACGTGCGGCTTTGTTTGGTTTGTCATCTGTCAGTACTTTTGCGGCTGCCGCAATGCTAGGGATGCTTTGTCCTTACGCTGCATGGTCATCAACCGAAAAACATCAACTCGCCGCGCACGACACGACCACACGCCATACTGGCGCGTGTTATCGCTCGACTGACGGCAACCGATACGAGATCTGTCGGCTCTATGAGCGCAATCTCAATCGCTTTTGTGGCGGACCAGTGATGGTTTGTGAGCGCAAGATTCATGGAGCCTTTGCGCGGGAATTCTCCGCGCCAAAGTGGGAGACGCTCGCCCCAGAGGCGCACTTGGAGATAGTTGCAGAGGTAATCCGTTCTCGCATCACGGTTGCGTCAGATTGCGTGAACGGTTGTGCGGTGGCGTGGAGGGAAAAGCAGTGGCGGGAGTACCGGCCAGACTTGATGAGAAAACTGCGGCAACAGCAAGTCACGCTGGCTCGAGTACGCCTAGATCTGAATCATGACGGAGAACGGGAGCTTGTATATCGCTTAACCGAAGGCACGTGCGAACCTGAACCGGGGCGTCGCGCAAGCGATGCCGGGTTTACCACCTTGATGGTTTACGACGAGGTGCGAAGAACGTTCAGACCCGACTATGCGAAATACTTACGGCGGTGGAGCTATGACATTCTGCTTTGGCGCGGCCGCGCTTATCTAACGCTTTGGGATGACACCTATAGAAGTCCATCCGTCGTGCTTTTTGACACGTTCCGCAACGAAAATCCGGCGCCTGAGATACACGTGGAGTTCGGAGTGAAACATCTGCCGCTTTGCGAGTTTCGATATGAACCAAAGTAAAGGGGGGACGCAGTCGTGATCATCAGCTTTCGCACAAACATTAACTACGCCGATCTTCGCTATCAGCTGCTGCTCAATGTCGAGGAAGGCGGCGCGCCAAAAACGATAGCGTATCTCGACTCTAGGCAGATTCCGACGATGGGTGTTGGTTTTAACCTCAGGGTTCCGGCAAACCTAGACGCGGTGCTGGCGGAACTCGGATTTCGTCCGCGCACCCAAGCATCTGAGGCCGAACGCGTCTATATCGATCAGATCTCTGCAGCGATACACCTTACCTACACGAGCGCGCAACTCGATGCCTTGCGTACGAACCTCGATGCAGTGATGAATAACTGGGCTGCGGACGCGAATGTCACGACTGTAAACGGTAAGGCGAAGCGCGGCGCTTTTGAACTTACGCCTACCGAAGTGCGATCGATATTCGATGGCAGGGTTCCAGATTACGAGGCGAGCGTGGATAGCTGGAGCGGCTCGCCAACTGCTATCCCGCCTTCAGCGGAGAGGGCCGCGTTACTTTCTCTTGCGTGGAATCAGTCGGCGAGCAAGCCGCTCTTGGGTCCGAAGCTGAAAGCGGCCATCCTTGAAGGTGGAGATCACGCTGAAGCTTGGTACGAGATTCGATATAACAGCAACGCCGGATCACTTAGCACTGCCGCACCCTCTGATGCGCCGGGCCTCGCTAAACGCCGCTATTACGAGAGTCAAATTTTCGGGCTGTATGACAGCGCGGCTAGCATTACCGTCGACCAGGCCGAGCAGGTCTATCAAATGCTGCAGTTTCACCGCTCAACGATTCGAGCGTACGAAGCTAAGTACGGTAGCAAGGTGGCCGATGCAAATGTTGACTACCACCTTACCGGCACAACATATGAAGTGCTCACCCTGGTCGCTAGCCTTCTTCCCGCCCAAGCCGCACTTTTCGCTGACCTGCAGGCTCACTATCCTGCGTTAGGGGCAATCAGCGCGAACGATTATATTTCCACCAACGTATATTTGGATCCCGGTCGAGATTCGCGAGACCCTGTTGGGACGCTACGCGTCGGCCATGCCTCCGTCCTCAACTCAATCCAAACGAACCAGTCAGGCGTCGAAGTAGCCTTGCGCGATGTTCTGGTCGGCAAGGATGGCAATGACACGCTGATCGGCGGCAAAGGAGACGACATACTCCTCGGTGGTACCGGCTTCGATACCTACGTGATTCGCCCCGGCGATGGAAACGATCGAATCATTGACGACGATGGGCGCGGCATTGTCATCGATGCTTCAGGAAAGACCATTTCCGGCGCTTTCGTCAGGCAGGGGAATCAGTACATTTCCGTCGCTGATCCCAATATTTCGGCTACGGTTAACTCGCCACTGACGCTTCATCTGCCGGACGGATCGAGCGTTATCGTTGAAAACTTCGTCAACGGCGGGTTTGGAATTCAGCTGCTGCCAGAGCCCACTCAGCCCTCCTCTGCAGTAACCAAGCAAGGCACGACAGGGAATGATCTGCTACTCGCTGCGTCCGGTCAGGATGTGATCGAGGCGAGTTCTGGTGACGACTTCCTAACCGCCACCACTGGCAATGACGTGTTGCGTGGTGGAGTCGGTACCGATTTCCTCCAGATTGGCAGCGGCAGCCACTACGCAGAAGGCGGCGACGGCGTCGATTTCATAGGCTACGGCAACTTTGATGCTCCGACAGCGCTCGCCTTTACGGTGGAAGGCTGGGCTTACTATTTTCGCGACCTTTTCAGTTGGGCCGGCGCGCTGCGTCAGCACCCGACCTCCGGGCAGCTCGAAATTGAGTGGCTGGACCTATACGGCGGCGGCCCGGGCGGGAACACACAATGGCATTTAACGGTGCCTCACTATCCTGCAGAACCGTCCTACCAGGATTCGCACGAGTTCCGAGGTGGAGCAGGCGAGGATCTTCTATTAGGAAGTCCTGGTGGGGATGTTCTCAAAGGAGAAAGCTCCGACGACATTATCTTGGGCGAAGCGGGTGATGACATCGTCTTCGGCGGCGCCGAGAACGATACGCTCGCGGGCAATGTCGGGAACGATTTTCTCGACGGCGGCGATGGACTCGACAACATCCATGGAGAGGCCGGCAATGACACTATGTTCGGCGGCGCTCACCGGGACCAGTTATTTGGCGATATCGACCCATTCTTCTCCGGTACCGCCTGGGACCATGGCGATGACTACATCGACGGAGGCGCGGGCGATGATGATCTCGTCGGACAAGGTGGCCACGACGCCTTGTTCGGAGGAACTGGAGATGACTCACTTAACGGCGACGGTAGCTTTCGCGTGCCTGCCGAATATGAGGGCGATGACTATCTTGATGGCGGCGACGGCAACGACGGACTCGTTGGTGCCGGCGGAGACGATCAATTGTTTGGCCGTGCCGGAACGGATTCGCTTGGCGGAGGCAATGGAAACGACTACTTAGCTGGCGGTGAGGAGAGCGATTACCTCAGCGGCGAAGACCACGACGATACGATCTTCGGCGGCGACGGCGATGACGAACTGCATGGCAGCTGGGGCTCGGATTACCTGGATGGGGGAGAAGGCGTTGATCAACTAACCGGCCACACTGAGGATGACGTGCTAATCGGTGGCCGCGGCAACGATACGCTTGCGGGCGGCATAGACGATGACACCTATTACTTTGCCGTTGGCGACGGTCACGACGTCGTAACGGACGACAGTGGCTTGGATGATCGGTTCGTCCTGGATTTCTTCTCTACAGAAATCACTGTAGAGGTGGGTTCCAGTCCTGCTGAGATAGTCCTCAATTATGGCACCCAGGACCGCATCACGATCGCCGCGGCCATTGAACACTTCGACTTCCTGGACGCGTCGCTGACAGACTCGCAACTGATCGACTTGATCGCGCCTGTAACAATTCACGGCACGTCCGGCAATGACATCATTGAAACGCTTTGGCGCGCTGTTATCCACGGCTATGCGGGTGACGACACGCTGAGCGGCAGCATCGGCTCGGACGTGCTGACCGGGGGGCCAGGCGATGACTGGATTACCGGTAATTTCGGTGCCGACACCGTCCTCTTCGGTCCACACGATGGCAGCGACATCATCTTCCTCTCTCATGCCGATATCTGGGTTCGAGATACAGACGTTGACACGCTGCTGCTTGATGAGACATTGACAAGCGCAGATGTGCGGCCCACGACGGACGGCTGGTCTTTAATACTCACCATTCCCAGCACTGGAGCGGTGGCGCATTTGGAGGGTTTTTTTCACAGCTTTGAGTATGGTTGGCTACACGAACACGATCAAATCCGCTTCGCAGACGGCGTAGTCTGGACGCTCGCGTCTGTAGTGGAGCAGATTCTTTCCAGTACCAGCGGTGACGATACGATTGGCGGATTGCATTGGAGTGATCTCATAGGTGGAGGTGCCGGAAACGACATCATCTTCGCCAGAGGTGGGGAAGACACGTTGTACGGCGGCGAAGGAGATGACGAACTCTATGGGGAAGCCGGCTACGACACACTAGATGGCGGCCCCGGTAATGACCTCCTCGACGGCGGCGCGGGTGAAGATACCTACGTCTTTGGTCGTGGCTCCGGCAGCGATGTAACCAATGAGGGCGGCTCAGACGGTTCTGGAGAGCGGATCTTGTTCGAGTCCGGTTTGTTTGCCGCGGACATAGGACTAAGGCACCCGTGGATCTTCGGGTACGCGGCCGTAGAGGTCACGATCTCGGGTACATCGGACGAACTGATCTTTAACGATCACTCAAACCATGACTGGATCGAGTTTGCGGATGGAACGAGCTTTCGCCTCGACTTTCTGGGCACTGGCGACGATACAAGCGAGTTGATCGATTGGAGTTCTAATACGCTGCAAACGGTTCTGCTGGGCTGGGGAGGCGACGACCAGCTTTGGACCGGCCAAGGCGATGACCTCCTGAACGGCGGCTCCGGTGTCGACATGATGACGGGTCAGACCGGAGACGACCTCTATATTGTCGATGTTGCCGAAGACCAAGTGATCGAACTGGCCGGCGAAGGCGCAGATTCGGTCCAGAGCTTTGTCACTTGGACTCTGAGTGCAAATGTAGAGAACCTGAGGCTTGTGGGTGCCGCTCCAACAAACGGCACCGGGAACTTGCTTAATAACGTCATCGTCGGAAACGCAGCAGAGAATCAGCTTCAAGGTCTTGACGGAAGCGACGTCCTGCGCGGAGCGGATGGCAGCGACAACTTGTCCGGTGGCGCTGGCGCCGATGTGCTCGATGGCGGGGCCGGCACTGACCTCGCGAGCTACGGCAATGCCCCGGTAGCAGTGGTGGCAAATCTCGCCCTGGCGTCGCAAAACACCGGAGACGCGGCAGGCGACACCTATACGTCAATCGAGGGCATTACCGGGTCCGCCTTCAACGACACACTGGTTGGCGACAGTAGCGCCAACACCCTTCAGGGTAGGGCAGGGGACGATTACCTTCAGGCCGGCTTCGGCGCCGATACATTGGACGGCGGTGAAGGCAGTGACCGGCTCGAGGGATTAGCCGGCGCGGATGTGCTGAACGGCGGCAACGGCACCGATTACGCGGTGCACTACTACTCGACTGCCGCAGTCATGGCGAGTTTGACGGGGCCGTCGGCTAACACTGGAGACGCGGCTGGCGATAGCTACGTCTCGATCGAAGGCCTTATCGGAACCCTCTCTCACGGCGATACGCTCGTCGGCAATACCGACAGCAACCACCTCCTAGGTCTGGGAGGCGCTGACTACATTCAGGCCGGTGGAGGCGCCGATACGTTGGAGGGTGGCGATGGCAGTGACCGTCTCGAGGGGGCCGCCGGGTCCGACCTTCTGAATGGCGGTGCTGATACCGACTACGCCGCGTACTACTATGCGACCGCCGGTGTTACGGCCGATCTGTCGAACTCAGTGGTAAATACAGGTGATGCGGCCGGCGACACCTACACGTCGATAGAAGGTCTGATCGGCACGATCTCACACAGCGATTCGCTGTTTGGGGACGGAGCCGCGAATTACATCCTCGGCTACGGTGGGCTTGACTCGCTGTCCGGCCGTGGTGGCAACGACAATCTCCAGGGCATGGACGGCAACGACGTCCTGGACGGCGGCGCGGGTTCCGACATCCTGATCGGGGGCGCCGGGAACGATACGTTCGACTTCAGAGCCGGTGAAGCCCACGGTGACTGGATTTCGGATTTCGACGGCGGCGCGGCGGTGGCAGCGGATCAGCTCATCTTCCGCGGGTACGGGGCCGGTGCGACGTTCGTTCAGACGAACGCAACGACCGGGCAAATAACGTACGCGTTCGGCACCGAAGTCATCAACTTCAGCAACGCCGCGTCCGTACACACCAGCGACTACGCGTTCGTTTGAGGGACGACGTTAAGGCCGCCGCTGCCGCTCGCGCTTCGCGCCGGTCGTAGTCTTCACCTTCTGCCAGTAGTTCGAGCGGCCTGCTTCATAAGGCGAGTCGCTCCGCTTCGCTACGATCCCCTCCAGGTCCATCGCGTTCGCCAGTCGCCACAGGTCCGCGCAGTTGTCGTTGATGTGCGCCGCGTAGCGGATTCGCCTGTTGGCGGGCAGCATGCGGTGCAGCGCGTCCTTGCGCTGGAGGAGGGGGCGGGGGCGGAAGTCGGCGCCGTCGAGCCAGAGGAGATCGAAGACGAACATCGCGGCGGGGTCCTCGATCGTCGCGCGCGCGATCTTTTTCGGGTCCTTCAGCCGGTGCCGCTCGTGCAGGCGCTCCCATACCGAGCTGCCTTCGCGGTCGAGGACCACGAGCTCGCTGTCCGCCACGAAGTCGTAACGCACCGCCGCGACTTCCTCGACCAGCTCCGGGAAGCACGCGCTCATGTCGCGCCGCTGCGGGATTCCAGCCGCACGCCGCCCGCGCACTTCACGATCAGGCACCGAAAGCCGTCGTGCTTGAGCTCGAAAAGCCAGCCCGCCGCGGAGAAAAGCTTCCCCGGCGTGGCGAGCATCAAATGCTTATGTGAGATATGGGGTGCCATGCGGGCTCAGTCTGCCCCCCGTGTGGGCTTTGCGGTTCCTGCCGGCGCGCCCTACCCGGGTTTTCCGCTCCCGCCTGCCGTCACTTGGGCGTGATTGAGGCACGCGACCAGCGTGACGCCGCCGATGATGTTGCCGATCAGCGTCGGCACGAAATAGCTGCCCAGGACGTCCGCCCACGAGGCCTGCCCCATGGCGGCGACGGTGAACGTCTCGATCGAGCCGGCGATCACGTGCGAGAACTCACCCAGGCCAACAAGATACGTGACGAGGATGATCACTCCCACCCGCGCCGTTTCGGCGAACGGCAGAAGCCACACCATGAGCGCGATCAGCCAGCCGGCGAAGATGCCGCGCAGCAGCACCGTCGCGAATTCAGGCTGCAGCGCCTTGTGCCCCAGCTCGGCAAAGCTTGCGCGGACGGCCGGGTCGAACGCGTTCGTGTGCGCCGCCACCAGCGCGAGCGCGAGCCCGCCGAGCACGTTCGCGACCAACACGACCGTCCACAGCCGCATCACATTCGCGACGGTGGCGCGCGCCTTGCGCTGGAGCAGCGGAAGGATCGGCGTTAGCGTGTTTTCTGTAAAAAGCTGCTGGCGCCCGAGCACGACCACGAGAAAGCCCGCGCTGTAGCCGAGCTTCGCCACCACGGGTTTCCATTCGGCATCAGGCAGATAGGTCATCAGCAGGCCCTCGGCGATCATCGAGAGGCCCATGGCGATGCCGGCCGCGAGACCCGACCAGAAGAGCGCGGAGGAGGGCCGCGCGAGCTCTTCCTCGCCCTCCTTCAGGATCGCACCGTAAACGACCGAGCTGCTGGGGGCGCTGCGCTCGTGCGCTTCCTGCTTCTCTTCCCGCTCGCGCGACGGACGCTCGAGCCCGGCTACATGGATTTCGGTTTGCACGGCACCTCCGGCGCTGACAGGACGGCGGTGACGTTGCAGCGCGCATGCCGCGCGGCAAACGTACAGAGCGGGTGTTATGCCGCCGGCTGCTGGGCGTCGATACCGGCGTTATAGCCGGCGCGCGTCGCGTCGGCCTGGCACTGCTCGAGCTCATCGAAGCTCGCCCGCGCCTCGACGAGCAGCTCGCCGTCAGGCGAGTGGCGGAACCACTTCCAGCGGGATTCGCCGTCGCGCTTGAACGTCCACACGTCGTAGTCGGTGAAGATGACCATGCGGGCTCCGCCAAAACAGCAAAGCCCGAGCGGAGCAACGGGAGTGCCTGAGTTCTAGCCGGCGCTGATCCGCGGCCAGCCCTCGAGCCATTGCAGATAGCGGCTCTGGGCCATCGGCGGCGCGATGTAAAAGCCCTGCGCGATGTCGCACTGGAGCTCGCGCAGCATGTCCCAGTTCTCCCGCGTCTCGACGCCCATCGCGACTACCTCGACGGTGAGCTTGCGCGCCATCTCGAGATTGGAACCCATGATCTCGCGGGCGAGCTCCGGCCGGCTGGCATTGTTGACGAACGACTGGTCAATCTTGAGCTCCGTCACCGGTGCGCGCGTGAGCTGCTCCAGCGGCGAGTAGCCGGTCCCATACTCGTCGATCGCGATCCCGAAGCCCTTCAGCCGCAGCCGGCTGAGATTGTCCAGAATCGACGCGAAGTCCCTCACACCGGGCGACTGCGTAATCTCCAGGATCATCTGGCGCGGCTCCACGCCATGGCTCACCACGATCTCCGCGATCTTGTCCGCCAGTGTCACGTCCTGAAGCGAGGTCTGCGACACGTTCACCGAGACGGTGGCCTCGTCGTAGCCTTTCTCCTGGAACGTGCGACAGGCGGCAGCGGCCTTCGCCAGCATGCACCGCATGAGCGTATCGATCCGGCCCGCACCCTCCAGGGGCCCGATGAATACCTCCGGCGGCACGATGCCGAGCTGCGGATGCCGCCAGCGCGCGAGCGCCTCCGCGCCGACCACGTTGCCGCTCGCGATCTCGACCTGCGGCTGAAAGAAGGGCTCGAACTGATTCTTCTCCAGGCCGTCGACGATCTCCTCCAGAACGAAGGACAGCGCGTGGCGTTCGGACGCTACCGGCGCGGGCCGTGACGGCTGGTAATGCGCGATCACGTGCTCGAGCCGCTGCGGGGTCACCGGCTTCTGGATCGTGTCCAGCACCTCCACGCCGTAGGCGATCGCCAGCGCTTCGACCGAGCTCAGGAGCGTCGAGGCGACGCCGCTCGCGATGATCACCGCGGTGCCTTTCCACTCGAGCCCCAGGCGGCGGATGAACTCGATGCCGTCCATCCCCGGCATGTCGAGGTCGGACAGGACGATGTCGATGCCGCCGCGCATGCCTTTCATGAGGGTGAGCGCCTCATTGCCGTCCGAAGCCGCGTAGACCGCCTTCGCGCCCATATCGTGGAGCATCTTCACGATCATGTTCCGCTCGAACTCGTGGTCCTCGACCACGAGGAAGCTGAGCTGCTGGATGTTCATCCCGTCTCCTTCGCGTCTTGCCGGCGCGTTGTCCCGACAATGCTTGGGTACGTGCGCGGGGGCAAGTCGGGTTTCTCCCGACAGACGCCCGCATCGTAATCCGTCCAGCACGCGAGGAGCGCAACCATGCAGCCGGTCGGCGTGATCAACGCGGGCCTCATCGGTGTCGCGGGGTCGTTATTTGATCTGCGCTCATCATGCGCGCCGCTCGTGCGAAGGGACTCGGCGAAACGCAGGCCGCGCTCAAAGGCGACGAGGCGATTCACGTGAAGACCGGCGAGATGATCGACGCGGCGCGGCAGCACGTCTGGATCAAGGCGCCGGAAGAGCCGATCGAGCGCCACAGCGTCGGCTCGAGGCGCGCGGCGAAGCGCGGCATGCGCATGCTGATCGTGCTGTTTGGCAGCGAGGCCGCCGTCGCGCGCTATACCGCCGCCGCGGGCTCGCGCGCCTACCTGCACGAGGGCAGCGGCGCGATGATCGGACCGGCGCGCGAGTTCATCACCGTCGCCACCGCTTTCGAGGAGACGCTGACGGCGGACGTGGGCGAGGCGGCGCACGGCGTGTTCACCAAAAGCTCACCGGTCGTGTACATTGCCGGCAGCCTGATCCGCCACGAGGTCTACGTCGCGGAAATCTTTGCGCATTTCGGCCCGCAGATCGAAGGCGCGTTCGGCCCGGCGCTGGTGAAGCTCCGCGAGCGCTACCTCGAAGACGAGCACGTCACCGCGCTGCGCAACAACCTCTGACCACGCGAAAGCAGGAAGCTAGACATGAATAAGATCTGCGATGGAAGCCGCCGCCCCGTCCGCGGCGCGCGGCATCAGCTGAAGACTTCATCGAGCGGCCACATGAAAGCCGTCTGCCCCGTGTGCAAGCGAAAGCTGTCGGTCAAGCGCGTGCTTGCTGTGGTGGAGTTCCCGCGTCACCCGGCGCGCTAAATGGGCCGGCCACACGCTAGATATTCGTCCAGCCGATCCACGCCGCCGCATTCGGCGCGAACTGCTCGGCCACGTACGTAAAGTTGTCGTGCGCGTGAACGAAAAGCTTCAGGCAGCCGGTATGGTCGCGCGCGGCGACCGGCTCGTCCGTCGCACCCATCAGTGGCAGGCGAGGGATCTCAGTCCAGTTTGCGTAATGACGGTCCAAGGCCGATGGGACGGCGAGTTCGCCGGGACAGCGATCACCGATCAGCGTGACATCGACGCTGCATAACAAGAGCTCGGAAATGCGAGAGCGAAAATTGTGTAGTCGTGATGAGGCAGCATCGTGGTCGCGGCGAGCATGCCGATCATAGCGACGACTAATAGGTGGCATCGCGCTCCGGCCGCTCAGCCTGCCCCGTGTCTCCTCATGTTCTGTCGCATAATCAGCGGCTTGTGAGCGCGCTGATTCGTTAAGTCGGCCGCGCAGCGATTTCCTCGCACGACGCGTCCGACGCCCAATCTCTCATTTTGAGAGATTTGCGGACGGGAGCGGCGCGCGCCTATATTGGCTCATCCCGCGACCGGCCATTCAGAGCAAGGGAAGCGGGACTTGATCGGCGCGGTGGGGCGCTGGAGTGGAGGGTTATGCGACTCGGAGCGCTGAGCCGAACGGCTCTGACGTTATCCCGCCGACGACGTTTCGCGGTTGCGCGACGCGGCGTGTCTCACGTTCTCACGCTTTTATTCGCGTGTGCCGTGTTGACGCTGTGCGTTCCGCAAGCGGCGGCGGCAGATTCATGGTGGAACACGCTCGGCTCGTTCTTCAGCCGTGAGCAAAACGTCAACAAGTACCGTATTTACGATTCCAACACGGTTGTTCACACCTTCGGTGTGGGGCAACCGCAGTTCTATTGGATTAATAATGAAGAGCTGATCTTCGTACCAATGCACATCATTCCGGATGCATCAGCCCCTAATAAGGAGCGTTACAGCTTCAGCGTGAGCCGATGGAACATTCGAACGGGTGTGATCGATGTATTGCACAAATTTGGCGAAATCCGGCCTAGGCTGTGTTTCTTCGCTGGATACGTGACTATTAAATTGCGGCCCCCGGGCGGTCACGGCGAGCGCGTGCTGCATGGCCCGTTAGGAGAAGAACGCCAAGACGCGCCAAACCGCCCCTTCAACGACGTTGTTTGTAGGCCTGCCGACAGTCTTCCTCAACTGCCAGCTTGGACTAAAGGTCGACAAATTCGATGGCTGCAGAGTCTTGACGCGGGATTCATCGACTTTGGCGAGATCAACCGCGCTCGCGAGTACAAACCGCTACGTTTGTATCGTCATGGTGCGAAGCAAGAAGAGGGAATTCAGCTCGCGCTTCATGACGGGCTGGTTGTGAGCAGATTTCCGTATTACGCCTTCAAAAATGCGTTCCTTGTCATAGGCGACTGGCCTAGGCAGCCGCCGCCGCAGGACGCACCCTACCCCGCCTACTGGCTTTATCAAGACGGCCACGTTGAGACCATCGCCGATATCCCATGGGGTCCATGGCGTCGGGCCAGTCTGAGCATTAGCCCCACTAGAGCCGGACTCTTGCTCGCATCGAGCCATTTCAAATCACCGGATCGCCCTGAGCACGCGGGACTTTATCTATTTGCTAAAGACCGAGTGCACAAGCTCAGCGCTGCTTGGATCAACGGGCTTGCCGTTGAGGTTTCGCCAGACGGCTGTAGAGCAGCTTTCGCCGCGGCGCCAACAGTTACGAGAAAGACAAACGTGCTCAAAGCCATCGATGTTTGCGCAGAGAACCCGAAATGACTGTTTCTATGGGTGGAACGGTTCACGTTGACACTTCTCAATTGGCGGAACTCGCGCAACTCACGCTCATTGCCTCAGACGCAGCGTACAAGGGCCGTTTTGCTATTAGGGGTGATGCTCTTCGTTCATTCGACGACACACCAAATTATGCCAACCCGCAGCCTCCGTTTGGTCTCGAATTCGATTTAGCGGCGGGTCAGTACGTCGTCGATCTGAGCTTCGAACAACCGGACGATCTGACAGGCTTTAAAGCGGTCGCGTATAGAAATACTGTCACTGCTGATGTAGTGCTTGCATTCGGGGGAACCGATGGTCCAAACAGCACTGATTGGTGGGGGAATCTTTATCACGCTGGATGGAATCAGTGGGAGGCAAATCGCGAGCGAGTTCGCGATTATCTGCGGAGCTTTATAACGCAGGGGCAGATCTCCGGACGCATTCACCTTACTGGTCAAAGCCTCGGTGGCGCTTTAGCGCAGTACGCGCTTTACGACCTTATAGAAACATTCGAAATCAGCGAAGCTGAGCAAGCCAAGCTATCGCTTATTACGTTTAATTCGCTCGGTGGCCTCTCGGCATTGCGCGAGAAAGTGGAGGCGTTTGACAGTTCAAGTCTTAAGCACGTGACGAGGGCAGTCCACTATGTCGTCGAGAACGATCTCGTGCACCGCTTAGGCGAAGGCCACGTTGGTGGCGTGGTCAAGGCGTTTCGTTGGCGGAACCGGGATGCGCCAGCAGGAACCGAGTTCAACCGCCTCAATACAGTCGATGCGCACCGTATAGAAGGAGCTTTCTATAAATACTTGCATCCAGCAAAGAACTTTTTTGCGGAGGCAGTGAGTACGAATCCAGATTATCTGGCTATTCCAAACCTACAGCGCGTCGCCTCCAGGTTCGGCAACATCTTTCAGAAAAATGCCGCGCAGCCTACCGAAGCGCTCATCCAGCTCGTTGCCGGAATGGGACCTGCAGCCGCGCTGGTGCCTGCAGCTGAGATCAATGAGTTCATGCGGGTTCTTATTACGGCATACCGCGACTCCGGAACTATTCGCGCCGCCAAAGCCGAGATCTTGCTGGACACAGATTGGTCCAAGCTTTTTCGAACGCTCGCACTTACACGTCCCACCGACGTCGTTACTACTTATTCAGGTGCGATCGTTCTGAGTTGGTTTTCCTCTGTCTTCGAAAAAGTGTCGACAGTCCTTACTGCGGCCCTGACTAAGGAGTATGGCCCGGTGATTGGGCCTGAGCTCGCGGCTCAACCTGAGGAGGTATGGACCGCGCAGGTCAGATTACTTGCGGAGACCGCCGCCGGAGGTACCCCGATGTCGCAGGCGGCCATCGACAAGGAGGAACTCGCGCGGCGCATGCAGGGACCGGGATGGCTGAAGAACGCATTGAGCTACTTGGCCGAGGCGCTCTTGTCCAGCGTCTCGGAGACAGTGACGGCGATGTCACTCACGATCGGAGCATTGAAGCAAAGTAGCGATAGCGTCCTAAAGGTTCTGCGTCCCGCAGGAACAGGCGGATCCTACGAGCAACATATTGCAGAGATCATTCGCGATGTGGCGCATGCTCTCGCGCGTGCTGCGTCCGACTACCTGAACCCATCCAACAGCACAATTTCTTTGGGTCCGCGGCCCATCGGGTACGAACGCACCAAGAGCTTGTTGGACGCTTTCATTCATGCATATAAGGGGACTGGTTTCGATACGGTATTCACCAGCGGCTCGACTGCACAAACGAATGCTCGAGGGGCGATGGCGTATGCCACGCAAGCCGCGCAGGTTCTTGCGATTAGGCCAGGCATCGACCGAAACCCGTTTGATTCCGCTAGCGCAGCGGTGTCTGCGTCAGTAGTGAATTCGGGCTCTGTCAGAGAAGGCCAAGTCAAGACTTTCACGGCGTTCATTCCATATGAAGCTCAATCTGGCGGGCAGCGAATCTCGCTCTCACTCCAAGGCTCCGCTGCAACCGGTTTCAAGGTGCTTAACCTTGCAGACGAGATCGCGGTCAACGCCGACGGCACGTTCACGCTCTGGATCAAAGAAGGCGACCGCTCTGTCACGTTCGGGCTGTGGGCTCAAGGTGACGTCGACGTCGACCAGACCCTCGCGCTCTCCGCTACGCTCGTAGACGCCGCCGGGGCTCCGACTCACAAGACACACCTCGAGCTCAATCTAGCAGTCGACGCGAATGCGGAGCCGACCACCCCCGTTGCGACGCTCAACGGCACCATCAACGCCGACAGCTTAAGCGTCCCCAGCGCTTCAACGACCGCGCATACGTTGAACGGCCTAACGGGGAACGACATCGCCCGCGGCGGCGCTGCGCACGACATCATCGATGGCGGCTTCGATGACGATTATCTTACCGGCGGCGCCGGCGACGACCGCTTCATCGGCGGAGACGGCAACGACTTCATCGTGCTCGGGGCAGGCACCGACAATGCTCAAGGCGGTCCCGGCGACGATTTCTTGGGATACTGGGGCTACGATGTTCTGCCGGTATCGATGCTGCTCGTTGGTGGATGGCCGTTCTATTTCGGAACGCAGTTCGAATGGCATGCTGCCATCGGTCCGAGCGCCACGACCGGTCTCGTGCAGCTCCACGAGATCGGCATCAGCAGCGAGCCGTGGGCCGACACGACTATCGGTCTCACCAAGGGCGGCGAGCGGCTGCCGCTTCCGAGCTACGCCTATGACCCGACGAACCGTGACACTCAGATAGTCGCCGCAGGCATCGGCGATGATGTCGTGGTGGCCGGTCCCGGTGACGACACGCTGCAGGGCGACGACGGGAATGACACGCTGCTCGGGATGCGAGGCGATGACACGATCTTCGGTGGAATCGGCAATGACATCATCGCGGGTAACCTCGACGGTGACTACCTCGACGGCGGCGCCGGAGACGACGCGATCGATGGTGAAGACGGCAGCGACTCATTGCTGGGCCGTAGCGGCGCGGACGTCCTGCGCGGAGACGTTCACCTGGCCAGTGCTCCAGTTTCGAATCATGGCGACGATTACCTCGACGGCGGCGACGGCGTCGATTTGCTTGCCGGCTACGGCGGCCATGACACGCTCTACGGTGGCGAAGGCAACGATACGCTGCACGGGGACATCGACTTTCTTGCGCTGAGCAGTCACGGCTCGGACTACCTGGACGGCGAGGGTGGTGACGACGTTCTGGTCGGCTATGGTGGCGACGACGAATTGTTCGGCGGTTCCGGCCGTGACCGTCTCCTCGCAGGCGCGGGCAACGATTACGCCGATGGCGAAGGCGAGGATGACGAGCTGATCGGAGATGCGGGCGACGACGAGCTCTTCGGCGGCGCCGGCAGCGATCGGCTGTTTGGCGGCGCCGGCGCCGATGACCTCGATGGCGAGGACGCCGCCGATACCCTGCTTGGCGAGGATGGCGCTGACAGGCTCTTCGGCAGCGATGGCAACGACGCACTCGACGGCGGCGCGCAAGACGATTCGCTCGCCGGCGGGTTCGGAGCGGACACTTTGCTGGGCCAAGGGGGCAACGACGTAATAACTGGCGGCGCCGACGCTGATGGACTCTGGGGTCACGATGGCAACGACACGCTCAGCGGTGGTCCCGGCAGCGACATCCTTCAGGGAGGCGCCGGTGACGACGTGTACGTGCTCGCGACCGGCGACGGCAACGACGCGATATACGACGCAGAGGGCAGGAACCGGATTCGGTTCGCCGACGCGATGAGGCCGGAGGACTTCAGCGTCGTTCGAGGCGCCGCCGAAACGGACATCGTGATCGCGTACGGCGCGCCCGGGGACTCATTGTCGCTTGCCGGCGGCTTGCAGGCGTCTTCGGTACAGCAGTTCGAATTCGCAGACGGCACCCTGCTCACTCACGCGCAGTTCATCGACCGCTTGCCGCGAGTGACCATCTCGGGCACCGCTGGACCGGATCAGCTCGTAAGCCAATACACGCACGCGATGATGGACGGCGCTGCCGGCGACGACGTTCTCGCCGGCAGTGCCCGTGACGACGTGCTGTTGGGTGGCACAGGTGGAGATTCTCTGTCCGCCGGGCCGGGCGCAGACGTGCTCGATGGCGGTCCGGACGCGGACGCGCTGAACGGCGGACCCGGAAACGACGTATATCTCTTCGGCCCAGGCTCGGGCCTCGACAGCGTGCTCCGGTCGACTCGGGCCGCCGACGAGTTCGACACCGTCGTTCTAGCCGCCGGCGTTCAGCCGAACAGCGCCACCCTTTCGGTATCCGCGCTGGGCGATCCCATCCTGAGCCTCGGCATCGCCGACAAGCTCACGTTGCACGACTGGTACACGGAACCGCTTGCAATCGATGTCTTCGATGCGCCAGGCCTTTACACGATCGCGGAGATCCGTTTCGCGGACGGCACCGTGTGGGACGTCTTTGATATCGCAGCGAAGCTCAATCGCGCCACCGCCGGCAGCGACACGTTGCGTGGGATCGCGACGCGCGACGTGCTGAACGGCCTCGACGGAGGCGACAGCATCGAAGGCAATGCGGGAGATGACGCACTTTCCGGCGGCGCCGGCAACGACGTGATCGACGGCGGGTTCGGTGCCGACGAGTTGGTCGGTGACGCGGGTGCTGACGTGCTGAGCGGTCGTGAAGGCCCTGACCAACTGGACGGCGGACCCGGCGACGACATGCTGGACGGCGGTCCCGGGGACGACGCTTATGTTTTCGGGCGTGGCTCGGGCACGGACCGCGTCGCCGAGGAATTCGCCTCCGGCGAGATCAACTCGGTGGTCTTCGGAGCCGGTGTGGCGCCGGAGGATGTCACGGTGACACGCAGCGGCGACGGCGCGGGCTTGGTCACGCTGGGAATCCGCGGCACGAACGACCGTCTGCTCATCGGCGATCCGGAACACGCGCCGGTACTGGGGCAATACGTCTTCGAGAACGGCGTTATCTGGTCCGCTGCCGATGTTGTTCGGCATATCGGGCCGATATCCGGCACCGACGCCGACGATTACATCTTCGGCAGCAGCGGCGACGACATCATCGATGGCGGTAAAGGTGGCGACGTCGTGGACGGCGGCAGCGGTGATGATTTGATCAGGGCCGGTGCCGGCTTCGATTACCTCATCGGGGGCCCAGGCAGCGATACGTACGAGATTGCGGCTGATTTCGGCCGGCCCGTCATCATCGATGCCAACCCAAGACATGGCGACAGCGCGCTCAACACGATCCGCCTGCCAACAGGCATCGGGACGGCCGATGTCGCACTGAGCCGGGGCAGCCCGGCCAATCCGTCGCTGAGCACGACCGGATTCACCGGCTCCGATCTCGTGATCGCAACGCGCGACGGGAGCCGCTACATCACCGTTCGGGATTGGTTCGCACAGGAAGACTACCGCGGAACATTGAGAGTCGTTTTTGCAGACGGCGCGACATGGGACGCGGACGCGATTACATCGCGAGTAACGCGCGTGCCGCCGGAAGTCGAGCAGCGAGCGCTTTGGGGCTCACCGGCCGCGGATGCAATAACGGGCACCGCGCTCAACGAGAACATCCGGGCCGCGGCTGGCAACGACCGGGTCGATGGCGGTGGGGGCGACGATGCGCTCTCCGGCGGCGGCGGCGACGACGTACTGTTCGGCAACTTTGGTATTGACCGGCTTCACGGCGGCCCCGGTCGCGACACGCTTGACGGTGGCGCGGACAACGATTCCGCAGACGGCGGCGCGGACGATGACACCTACGTCTTCCAGCGCGGCATGGGCCGGGATCTGATGATCGAGAGTTACGGTCCCGGCGAGCGCTTCGACATCGATACCGTGAGCGTCGCAGACGGGATAACGCCCGGCGAAGTGACGCTCAGCACGAACACCGTGGGGTGGGTGCTCAGGCTGGCAACCGGCGAGATCCTGACTATCGCATCGGGCGAGGCATTCCGGGTGGTGTTCGCGGACAGGACCGTGTGGACACCCAGCCCGATTCCGCTGACACAGGGTATCGCCGGAAAAAACGACAACCTGGTGCACGTGCCGGACACCGCGATCGCGTTCGGCCATGGCTTCGGCACCGATCGAGTGGTGCTCGCCGGTTACGAAAGCATCGTGCTGTTCGCCCCCGACGTAACCCCCGAGAAGGTCGTCGTCAGCGGGAGCATCCTCGAACAGTACAGCCTGAGCGCGTCGGCTCTGAAGATCACGCTCACGGATTCGCCGACCGATGTGCTCTATCTCCAGAACTGGTTCGACAGCGCACGTGCGGGCAATGGCGTAAACCGGTTCCGATTCGCGAACGGCACGACATGGAACCTCGATCAGATCGTCTCGCGAATGGGGCGCAGCGGCAGCGGCGGGGCCGATGTGTTATGGGGAACGAGCGCAGCCGATGTGCTGGCGAGCGGCGCCGGCAACGACACGCTCGTGGGCCATGAAGGCAATGATGTGGTCGACGGCGGCGCCGGCAACGACGTGCTGGTCGATGGCGAGGGAGACGATCGCTACCGCTTCTCGCGCGGCTTTGGCAGCGACACGATCGAGGAGGCGCTGTTCGGCGCCCGAACCGCTGCGGGCAACGATCGCATCGAGTTCGACGCGGGCATTGCTGCAACCGACGTCATCGTCACTGCCGACGGCGATCACCTCCGCTTGCAGGTGAGGGGCTCGGGCGATGTCATCACGATCAGGAACTGGGTCGGACCGGCTTCGCGTTATATCGAGCAGGTGAGCTTTGCGGGCGGACCGACTTGGACGGTCGGAGATCTCGTGCTCAAGGCCGCGTCCATCACGAATGGTGCGGATGCCGTGGACGGTTCGCCATTCGCGGACGTGTTCGACAGCGGCGATGGCAGTGACCGCATCGCCGGGCACGCCGGCGACGATCGGCTTGCGGGCGCCGCAGGCGAGGACGACCTCAGCGGAGACGCCGGTGACGACACACTGGACGGCGGGGCCGGCAGGGATCGGCTGCACGGCGCCACCGGTAAGGATATCCTGCGCGGCGGCAGCGACGACGACCTGCTGAATGGCGGCTATGGCGATGACCTGCTCGATGGCGGCGCCGGCGGCGACACGATGTTGGGCGGACCCGGCGACGACCGCTATGTCGTCGACGACGCTGCGGACGTCGTTTTCGAGAGCGCTGGCGGCGGCCTGGATACCGTAGACGCGTTTCTCAGTCATACGCTCGCGGCCAACGTCGAGAACCTCGCGTTGAGAGGCTCGCTGGGAATCGACGGCACGGGGAACAATCTCGCCAACACGATCACCGGCAACGACGCGTCGAATCTGCTCGCCGGCGGGGCGGGCAATGACACGCTGGCCGGAGGCGCCGGCATCGATACGCTCATCGGCGGAACCGGTAACGACAGTTACATCGTGCAGGACCTCGCCGACGTCGTGACCGAGAAAGCGAACGAAGGCATCGATTTCGTATACAGCCCCGTGACCTACGCGGTTGGTGTGAACGTCGAAAACATCGTGCTCACCGGAAGCAGCGCGGCGAACGCCGTCGGCAATACATCGAACAACGTCTTGTACGGCAATACGGCAGCGAACGTGCTCGATGGCGCCGCGGGTGCAGACACCATGATCGGCGGGGCAGGCGACGACAGCTACGTGGTTGACAATGCGGTGGACAGCGTCATCGAACGTGCCGGTGATGGGACGGACCGCGTTTATTCGGCGGTTGCCTACAGCCTCGGTCCGGATCTGGAGATCCTTTTGCTTACCGGCAGCGCGGCAATCGCCGGCACCGGCAATGCCCGCGACAATGTGGTCGGCGGAAACAGCGCCGGCAACGTGCTGACCGGCGGCGGTGGCAACGACAGACTCGACGGCGGCGCGGGGGCCGACCGTCTCATCGGTGGCCGCGGCGACGATCGATTCGTCGTCGACAACACAGGCGATGTGCTCGTCGAAAACGCCAACGAAGGCAGCGACACGGTCGAGAGCGCCGTTACGTACGCGCTCGGCCCGAATCTCGAAAACCTGAGGCTCACCGGCACCGCGGCGATCAACGGCTTCGGAAACGCGCTGAACAACGTGCTTACCGGCAATGCCGCGCCGAACATCCTGCGGGGCGGCGCCGGCAACGACACATATGTCGTCGACAGTGCACTTGATGCGATTATCGAGCTCACGGCCGAAGGACTCGATGCGGTGCAAAGCCCCGTCACTTACACGCTCGCGGCGAACGTCGAGAATCTCACCCTTACGGGGTCCGCCGCAGTCAACGCGGCGGGTAATGCGCTGGATAACGTGATGACCGGCAATGCGGCGGCCAACCTCGTTATCGGTGATGCCGGGCACGACACGCTCGATGGTGCGGGCGGTGTGGACCGGCTCGTGGGCGGCGCCGGCAATGACACGTACGTGGTCGACGCCGCGGATGTCATCGTCGAGTCCGCCAACGAAGGTACCGACCTCGTGCGCAGCAGCGTGACCTTCACCTTGGGTGCGAACGTGGAGCACCTCGTGCTCACCGGGACATCCGCCATCGACGGCACGGGCAATGCGCTCGACAACACCCTGACCGGCAATGCCACCGCCAACCGCCTGAACGGCGCGGGCGGCGCAGACCGCATGGCCGGCGGGTCCGGCAATGACCATTACTACGTGGCAGAGGCCGGCGACGTGGTCATCGAGAACAGCGGTGAAGGCACGGACACTGTCTTCGCAGCGCTGAGCTATACGCTCGGCGCCCATGTCGAAAACCTCACGCTGACCGGCTCCGCGGCGAGCGGTACGGGCAATGCGCTCGACAACGTCATCGATGGCAACGCCGCAGCGAACACGCTGCGCGGCGGCGCCGGGAGCGACATCCTGTTCGGCCGCACCGGAGGTGACCGGCTGCTGGGCGGGCCCGGTAACGATGTATATATCGTCGACAGCCCGCTCGATGTCGTCACGGAAGCCGCTGCCGAGGGCTACGACATGGTGCAGAGCTCTGCGACGTATGCGCTGCCGGCGAACGTGGAACGCTTGCTTCTTTCAGGCAGTGCTGCGATCGACGGAACCGGCAACGCGCTCGACAACCTCATATCGGGCAATGCGGCGGCTAACCGGTTTGCCGGAGGCGCGGGTAACGATACTTACGTCGTCTCCGATACCCTCGATACCGTATTCGAGCGTGCGGCTGAAGGAACCGATCTCGTTCAGAGCAGCATCAGCTATACGTTGCCGGATAACGTCGAAAACCTGAATTTGACCGGAACGGCTGCCATCGGCGGCACAGGTAACGCGCTCGATAACGTGATGCTGGGGAATAGCGCGACGAATACGTTATCCGCCGCCGGCGGCAACGATCGGCTCGATGGGGCGCTCGGCGCCGACGTGCTGATCGGCGGCGCGGGCGACGACACGTACGTGGTAGACGATGCCCGTGACGCCATCAGCGAAACTGCCGGTCAGGGTATCGATACCGTCACCGCGTCTGTTTCCTTGACGCTGGCTGCTAACGTCGAGAACCTCACGCTGCTTGGCTCTGCGGCCATCAGCGGCACCGGCAATGCTCTTGCGAATCGCCTGGCGGGTAACGCGGCAGCCAATCTCCTGAACGGCGCAGCCGGGGCTGATACGTTGATCGGCGGTGCGGGTAACGATACTTACATCGTCGATAACAGCTCGGACAGGGTCGTGGAGCAAGCTGGCGGTGGCACGGACACGATTCAAAGCGTCGTCGATTACGCGCTGTCCTCAGACGTCGAGATCCTGATTCTCGCCGGCGCTTCGGCGATAGCTGGCGCAGGAAATGATCTCGACAACGTCATCGTTACGAACAGCGCGGCGAACACCGTCGCCGGCCGGGCGGGCCACGATACGTACGTGCTCGACAGCGCGATGGACGTCGTGGTCGAGCAGCCGGGCGAGGGCACAGATACCGTTCGGATTTCGGCGTCATATGTCCTGCCCGCGAACATCGAACATCTGGTGCTGACCGGCAGCGCGGCTATCTCGGGACGGGGAAATGCGCTCGGTAACTCGATTGTCGGTAACACCGCAGCGAATACGTTAGCGGGCGATGCTGGCAACGACGCTCTCGACGGAGGCGCGGGCGCAGATGCGATGTCCGGTGGCAGCGGCGACGACACCTACCTCGTCGACAATCTCGGCGACACGATCACCGAAGGGCTGAACGAGGGCCTCGATCTGGTGAAGAGCAGCGTGATCTTCACGCTCGCTCCGAACGTCGAAAATCTGACCCTCACCGGCGCTGCCGCGATCAACGGGACCGGCAATGCGGCGGCCAACCTGTTGGTCGGCAACAGCGCACCGAACGCGCTCATCGGCGGCGCGGGGAACGACACGCTCGACGGCGGCGCCGGTGTCGATCGGATGAGCGGTGGAGCCGGCGACGATACTTATGTCGTCGATGTCGCCGGCGACGTCGTAGACGAAATCCCGAACGAAGGCGTAGACACGATCCGCACTGCGCTCACCTATACGTTGGCCGTCAATCTCGAAAATCTCGTCTTGACCGGCTCGGCGGATGCGCTCGGCACCGGTAACGCAGCGGACAACGTGATTACCGGAAACGCCGCGGCGAACTCGTTGCGAGGCGCTGCGGGGAACGACACGCTCAATGGGGGCGGCGGAGCCGACTTCATGCTCGGTGGCCCGGGCGATGACACGTACGTTGTCAGCGAAGATACGGATACGGTCACAGAACAGTCCGGCGAAGGCGTAGACGTCGTCCGAAGCGGCGTCTCGTACGAGCTGCCGGACCATGTCGAGCACCTGACCCTGACCGGAAGCGCCGCGATAGACGCTTACGGAAACGCCCTCGCGAACGTGCTTGCCGGGAATTCGGGAAAGAACACGTTACATGGTCGCGGCGGCGCCGACACGATGGCCGGCGGAGCAGGCGATGACACTTACGTGGTGGACTCGAACGACGATGTCGTCATCGAGGCCCAGAGTGCGGGGGACGATCACGTGACGGCGTCAACCGGCTACGTGCTGCCCTCGAATGTCGAGAGGCTCACGCTTTTCGGGTTGGGGGCGTGGCACGCTGTGGGTAACGATCTGGATAACGTGCTCGTCGGTAATACCGAACAGAACATGCTGGAAGGCGGCGCCGGCAACGATCGCCTGGAGGGTCGCGGGAATGTGGATCTGATGCGCGGCGGCGCCGGCGACGACGTTTACGTGATCGAGATCGACTGGAAATTCCGCCAGTATTTCTACGAGTTGGGTGGCGGCCTGGCATTTACTTTGCGTGAGCCGACGCCGCTCGATGACATCGTTGAAAACGCGAACGAAGGCATCGACACGGTATATACGGCCGTGACCTACACGCTTCCCGACCATGTCGAAAACCTGCGGATGATGGACACCGTGTGGTCGACATGGGAGGGTGAGATGCCGATGCCGACCAGACTGCCGGGAGACTTCATTCCCCCGCTACCCCGTGGGATCGGCAACGCGCTCGATAACGTGTTGACCGGCGGTAAGGCGAGCAGTGAGCTCCACGGTGCAGCGGGAAACGACACGCTCTACGCCGGCTCGGCGGGCGACCGGCTGTACGGTGAGGCGGGCAATGATCGGCTTCACGCCAGGATTGGAGACGATCTTCACGGCAGGGTCCGAGACGTTCTTTTTGGCGGCCCGGGCGACGACGTCTATTTTGTTCACGATGGCGCCGATATCGCCGAGTGGGCCAACGAAGGCTTCGACGTGGCGTTCACATCGAGCAGTTACACAATGGGTAACCACCTCGAACAGCTCACGCTCACCGGCTCCGACTCGATCGACGCACGGGGTAGCGACACACCCAATGTGATCATCGGCAACGATGCGGCCAACCTGCTGTCCGGCGGGTTTGGCGGCCCCGACGAGCTCGTCGGCCGCGGTGGGAACGATGTGTTGCAGAGCACATCCGGTGCGGACCTGCTGTCCGATGATTCCGGTAACAACGTCTTGTCGGCCGGCGGCGCAAACGACGTTTTGCGCGGCGGGTCCGGCAGCGACTTCTTCATCGGCGGCGCCGACGCCGACGTGATCGTGACTGCGGCCGGTGCGGACGTGATCGCCTTCAACCGCGGCGATGGCCGTGACACGGTCGCACCTGCTCCCGGGCAGGACAACACCTTGTCCCTCGGCGGCGGCATCCGTTATGCAGACATCAACCTGACCAAAGCCGGAAACGACCTCCTGCTGAATCTTGGCGGGAGCGGCGACGCGATTCTGTTCGACGAGTGGTATGCGGCTCCGGCTAATCGCAGCGTGCTGAATATTCAGATGATTGCGGAAGCTATGTCGGACTTCGACGCGGCTTCGAGCGACACGCTCCGCAACCGGAAGATTCTGAGCTTCGACTTCGGCGGTATCGTCGGGAAGTACGATGCCGCTGGCGCACCGGCGAATTGGAAGCTGACAGACGCGCTTCTCACTCAGCACCTGAAATCGAGCAGCGACAGCACGGCGATCGGCGCGGACCTCGCCTACAACTACGGGCGCTGGGGTTCACTCACACTGATGCGCTTCGATGCCGTCCAGGCGATGCTCGGCAGCCCGGCGTTCGGTGTCAGCGCTCAGGTCCTGAACGCACCCATGCCGCCGGAGGTGGATTCCCGCAGGCTGTTCTGACGGACTGGCAATGAAGTCCCGTCGGTGGGCTCCCGCCCACCCTACGATGTAACATATGGCGTGGCCCGTCCCGGGCACTCTCCTCCAGGTTCAGGTAATGAAACAGGCAGTTACTCGTTTGCGGGGCGTCGAGCACGATATCGTCCAGGCGCCGCAGCCCGGTGAGGTCGCTCCCTATTACGAGCCGCAGGCGAACGAGATCGCGATCTTCGAGGCGGCTTACAAGCGGCGGCTGCCGGTCATGCTCAAGGGTCCGACCGGGTGCGGCAAGACCCGCTTCCTCGAGCACATGGCGTTCCAGTTGAGCCGGCCGCTCGTCACCGTGTCGTGCCACGAGGACCTGACGAGCTCGGATCTGGTCGGCCGTTTCCTGCTCGAAGGCAACGAAACCGTGTGGCAGGACGGGCCGCTTACGCGCGCGGTGAAGGCCGGCGCGATCTGCTATCTCGACGAGATCGTGGAGGCGCGCACGGACTCCACCGTCGTCATCCACTCGCTCACCGATCACCGCCGCAAGTTGACGATCGAGAAGAAGGGGCAGGAGATCGACGCGCACGAGGATTTCATGCTCGTGATCTCGTATAACCCCGGCTACCAGACGGTGCTGAAGGACCTCAAGCCCTCGACCAAGCAGCGCTTCATCGCGATCAACTTCGATTTCCCCTCCGAGGACATCGAGCGCAAGGTCGTGCTGAACGAAGCCGCCGGCATCTCTCCCGAGATCGTGCACCAGCTCGTTGCCGCCGGCCGCAAGGCGCGGCTCCTGAAGGACCACGGGCTCGAAGAGGCCACGTCCACGCGCGCGCTCGTGTACGCGGCGAACATGATGAACGCCGGCCTCGATCCGATCGCCGCGTGCCAGGTCGCGATGATCAACCCGATCACCGACGACCTCGAGCTCTCCGACGCGCTCATGGAGATCGTGCAGGCGCACTTCTCGGTGTGACTGCGCCGAAGTCGATATCTGACGCGCTGACCGGGCTCCGCGACCAGAGCGTCGCCGCGCACCGCGAGGTCGAGCTCACCCTTCCGGAGATCCGGCCGCACGGCGACGCCGTGACGCTCGCCTGGCTGAACGCCTGCCGCGCGCTTTTCGAGTTCGACCGCGAGGCCGGGCGCGCTTTCATCCGCGGGAGTGCGGAAGCCGAGCGCATCTCGGAAACGGTGCTGCCGTGGACGCAGCAGGCGCTGGAGTTCATCAAGTGGCGCGGCTCGTGGCGCGCGCTCGAAGGCTTCATGGCGAACCTGCCGCGCGCGTTCGGCTCGCTCGGACACGCGGGTGAGAAGCGCTGGGCCGAGATCGGCTTCCGGTGGTGCTCGCGCCAGATCGACAGCGGCTCGGCGTATTTCGCGACGCCGGTGATCGATCTGTCCGGGCGGCAGGGCATCTCGGGCATCGAGCAGCTCTCCTCGCCGGCCGAGGAGCTCTTCGAATCGCGCAAGCTCATGCTGAGCACGTACCTCGGCGGCGCGCTCCGCGTGCGCAATCTGCTCGGGCCGCAGGCGATCCTGCCGTGGGCGCTGCGCGGCGCGGACATCCTGCAATCGGGACGCGCGCGCGGCGAGGCGTATTTCCGGCTGGAGTCCGAGGAAAGCCTCGCGCTCCTGCTCGAGCACCTGCCGGGATTCAGGCTCGCGGACCGCAATCGCCTGCTCGGGATGCTGCTCGACGTGTGGTTCGGCGGCACCTTCGATTTGAAGGAGTCGAGCTGGTCGCCCGAGAAAGGGCGGCCGTTCGTCGAGACCGACGGGCGCACGATCTATTTCCCCGCCGTGATGGGCAATCGCGACGAGGCGGTGCTCGCGATGCTGCACGGCGCGGCGCACATGCGCTGCGGCACGTTCGAGAAGAGCTCGATGCAGGCGCTCTTCGGGGCGGCGCACGTGCAGTTCCCGAACGAGGGCCCGGTGTCGTGGGCGCCGATCTTCACGCGCTACGGCGACGACGCGCTGCGCTTCCAGTTGATCTTCGATCTGTGCGAGGACCTGCGCGTCGATTTCCGCGTGCAGCACGACGTGCCGAACTATCTCCAGCGGCTCGTCGCGACCGCGAAGCAGCGCGGCGTGCGCCACCAGGAGACCGCGCCGTATTTCGATCTCGCGATCCAGACGTGCGAGCTCGCGCTTCGCGTCTGGCGCGAAAAAGACGCGGCCCGCGCGACGCAGCGCGGTGACGAATGGTTCATGCCGCTCCTCGAGCCCGGCGCGACGCTCGCCGATGCGTTCCGCGTCGCGAATTCGATCTACGAAGAGAAGGATCTTCCGCGCGTCTCCGACCTCGAGGGTTTCCACGCAGCGTATCTGCCGGGGCGCGGACCCAACTCGACGCGGCTCGCGCATCCGCAGGAGCAGGAGGACGAGCAGCAGCAGCAACAGGCCGGCGCCGAGCAGCAGAACCAGCCGGAAGAGGGCGGCGAGGAAGACGCCGAGGCGCCGCAGGACGCCGAGCAGGGCAACCAGCAGGACAGCACCAAACAGGAGGAGGTCGCGGGCTACGGCGAGTCGAGCGGCACCGCGCAGCAGGCGGCGGCGAAGAGCGAGCAGGAGCGCGGCAAGCAGGGGAGCTCGGACAAGGGCATCCCGTATCCGGAGTGGGATTACCGAGAGTTGCGCTACAAGCGGAACTGGGCGTGGGTGCAGGAGAAGCGCCTCGGCGAATCGAACCTCGCCGAGACGAGCCGCCTGATGAACCAGTACTCGAACGCGCTCAAACGCCTGAAGAAGGCGATCCAGTCGCAGAAGCCCACGCGCATGGCGCCGCAGCTTCGCCAGTTCGACGGCGACGACATGGATCTGAACGCGGTGGTGAGCTATGTGGCGGAGCGCAAGGCCGGACGCTCGCCCAAGGCCGACATCTACAAGCGGCGGGAGCTGCGCCAGCGCGAGATCGCGGTGACGCTGCTCGCGGACATGTCCACGTCGATCATGCAGCACCTGCCGGAGGGCGGCGGGCGCCTGGTCGATCGCGTGCGCGCCGGCGTGCTGCTGTTCGCGGAAAGCATGGAGGAAGTCGGCGACAGCTATTCGATCGCGGGCTTCTGCTCCAAGTACCGCGACAACGTGAGCTATTACACGATCAAGGATTTCGACGAGCCGCTGTCACAGGACATCCGCAGCATGATCGGCGGCATGTCGGGACGGCTCGCGACGCGCATGGGCGCGGCGATCCGCCACGCGACGACGAGCTTCGAAGGCATCGAGAGCCGCCGGCGCCTGCTGCTGATTCTTTCGGATGGTCGCCCCGAGGATTACGACGACGGCGGCGACCGGCGCTATCTCCACGAAGACACGCGCATGGCGGTGAAGGAAGCCGTCTCGAAAGGCGTGCACCCCTTCTGCATCACCGTCGACACGATGGCCAACCAGTACCTGCCGCAGATCTTCGGCAAGGGCCACTACCTCGTGCTCGACCACATCAACAGCCTGCCGAACAAGCTGCCGGAGATCTACTTCCGACTGCGGCGGTAGGTTTGCATCTGGGAGCAGCCAGGGCTGCTAGGATGCACGCGCTCGCAATTCATCGAGGACCATGTCCGCCTGGGAACCCGCGCCGGACGTAGCCGCTCTCCTGGCGAATCTCACCGGCAAGGGCGACGCGAAGGAGCACGACGCGATTCGCGCGCTTCAGGCGCACGATCCCGACGGCGTACCGGCCGCGCTACTACGGCACTACGAGCAGTCGGGTCGCGCAGGGCCGCGTTCCGCTGCGGTGTTTTTCGCGACGCCGTATGCGCGCTGGAGCGACGATGCTTATCGGCTCGGCGTCCGCGCGCTCGGCGACCGCTCGAAGATCGTGAAATTCAGGGCCGCGGAGTTGCTCGCGTTCTCGCTGCGGCCGAACGCGGTGCCGGCATTGCGCGCGGCAAGCGAAGCGGAAACGGACGCGGGGACGCGATCTCACTTTCTCGCCGCGATCGACGCAATCGAGGCCCGCAACCACAATTACTTCCGGGATCGTGAGCACTCCGGCATGGTGTCGTGGGAGATCGAGGAGATTCCGCGCGGCGGCATGGTGCGAATCCTGTTCGAGCTCACGCCGGACGCCGATGGTTATCCGCCGGTGTCCGCCGAGACGCTCTGGGCTTCCAGACTGCCCGATGGCACCTTCGAGATCGAGAACACGCCGTTCTATGTGAGGGGCGTGAGCTTCAAGGACGCGGTCGAGGCCGAAATCGCTGACGAAGGTCCGCACCGTTTCAGGAAGCTCGCACGTACGGCCGGCCATACCACGGTGCGCGTGGTGCTGATGGACCCGGCACAGATGGAGCGGCTCACGATCACGCTCGAGCACCTCGGCGCAACGTGGGAAAGCATGCAATCGGCCGGTCTCCTCGCCCTCGATGTGCCGCCCGAGGCGACGTATACGCCGATCTTCGAGTTCCTGAAGTCAGGCTTCGACGAAGGCACGTGGGACTTCGAAGAAGCCGCGATTCGACATGACGTGTGAGCACCCACATGAGCCCACATGACTGAGCGTGAGGTCGGCCTCGCGATCCTGATTGCGACCCTGCTCGGCGGATTCGGCGCCTATCTGTGGAGGTTCCGCTACCGTCTTCGCCGGCTCACCACTGGGCAAGGCGAACCGCCCGGCGCTACCGCGCGCAAGCCGGGCGGCTGGTTCCTCATAGGAGCGATGATCCTGGCGATTCCGGTCGGCAGCGCGTTGTACTTCGGCAGGTCGCCTTGGTATGCGGCGCTGATACCGGCTCCGTCTCCCGAAAACAAATACTCCACGCCCGACAATCTCTGGCTGCTGCTCGGTTATTCGGTCCTCGTGCTGAGCGCGGTACTCAAAATCCGGCAGGGCCGAACGGGTACGCAGTCGCGGCCGTTACTCGCGTTGCAAGCGGACGACGGGCCGACGTTCATCGTTCACTACACAAGGCACGAGGTCGGCCTGTCCGAGCGTGCCGTGCGTGAGCTCTATCACCTGTGCTCGCAATTCGACGCGAGCTACTCGGAGTTTCTCAGCCCGAACGGTTTCCTCGCGGTCTTCCTGGCGAGCGCCGAAGGCGCCGATCGCGCGCAGCGGTTCGGGCAGACGGTCGCCGACCGCATCGCGTCCGGTGGTGCATGGGCGGACGTGCGCACCGCGCGGCGGCAGGGTCGCCTCGCCGTCATGCTGGACGAGTACGGCCATGCCGTTCATCCGCCGCGCGGCATCGTGATCAATGAAGCAATGGCCGATACCGCCCAAGCGCTCCACAACTCGCGCGAGAAATAGCATCAACGGTGTGACGTAATTGGTTGTCGCGTCTCACACTCTTCGTAAACTCCCCATCGGCATACAGCACAGGCAGCACACGCGCTGCAGCCTTCGGGGGATCATTTGTCGCACTACGAACAAACGCTGCGCCGCTGTCTGGTCGCGAGCCTTGTCCTGCTGCTGGCTTTTCCGGTCCGCGCGCACGCCGTCGATGCCGGAGAGCCGTCAGCACATCCGGCGCAGGCATTCGATCAGACACTCTACAAGGGCGTCGTCGGCAATCTTCTCGACCACGTGCCGATGGAAGCTCACGAGCGCCTCGAGCTGCAACGGGCAAACGCGGTAGTCGGAAACGCGGCCTCGGCGCGCACACTCGCCGTCCTCCTGGGTGTGTCGGTCCCCGCGCTGATGATCGGCGGCCTGCTGTGGGGTATCTTCGCCGCCTCCAGAATCAAGCCTTCGGGGGAGCCGCCGGTCGAGACGCTGGCGATCGTGCCGCCCGCTGAACCGAGCGTGTTTCCGGCAAGCATCGAGCTCGCCGCGACCCAGCACTAATCGGGACGCGTCAGCTCGGACTTATCGCGCCAGCAACGCGGGCGCTTCCTCTCTTCAGCTTTGCGGCGTGTCCTCGCTTGCGCGGTCAGCGAGATCGAAACGCTTGCGCAATGTCTGCACGATGATGTCCACGACGCTCGCATAGGCCGGCGGCCCGGTATAGGGCTCGGTGCTCCAGTTGCAGCCGTCGTGTGCCGGCGAGCACGGCTGTACGCGCGGCGCAGTCACCCGCACGATGCCGCGGTACACGCCGTCTAACTCGTTGATGCGACGCTGAATGAGCTCCTGCAGCTCTTGTGCGGATTTCTGGTCGCGTTTCACGATGCGAGCATCCGTGTGTTTCGACGGAATCCGAGAATCGTTCATGACCGGGCATTCGCAACGGCCATGCCGGGTGTCGCAGACAGGTACGTGCGTTGCCTGCGATCGTTCCGATTCAGGGAGCGAAAAAAATGGAGGAACAGTGGGAGTTCCTGCGAGACGGGCGGCGTCGGTGGTACTGGCGCTACACCTCGCCGGAAGGCACGCAGCGCGTGTCGTCGCAGGCGTTTGCAAGCTGGCCTGAATGTCTCGCGAACGCGAGAAGCCACGGCTACGCGGGACCCGACACCCAGCCGCAGAGCGGCCGCGACCGCGAGTAACGGCGTCAGCGGAGGGTTTGGCGGCTGCGGCGGCTCGCGGTTAAGCTACCTGTCCGACGCCATTCCCCGAAGGAGACGAACAGATGGACCACACGCTCGAAGCATTCGCTGCCGAGTGCAGGAAGATCCTCAAGGCCGAGAACAATCCCGCCGGCCGCCGCAAGGTTTCCGCGCTGCTTCAGGACGTGCTGAAAGACGAATCGTTCGTCGCGAAGCATCTCGACGAGACGACGCCGGAGCGCAAGATCCTGTACGAAGACCCCGATCTCGGCTTCTGCATCCTCGCGCATCGCTACACCGGGCCGAAGGACAGCCCGCCGCACGACCACGGCCCGTCGTGGGCGATTTACGGCCAGGCGAACGGCGAGACGGCGATGAGCGACTGGGAGCTGCTCGAGCCGGCGTCGCCCGAAAAACCGGGCAAGGTGCGCAAGACCCGCACGTACAAGCTCACGCCGGGCGTCGCCCATGTCTACAACGAGGGCGACCTCCATTCACCGAGCCGGGCCGGCCCGACGCGGCTGATCCGCATCGAAGGCACGAACATGGAGAAGGTGAAGCGGCTGAAGTTCGAGCCCTTGAGCTAGGTGTCGCAGCATGAACGCGCCGCTGTCGGCGCGTTCATCTCCTGATGAGCGCAGTGCAACCGCGCGACGCGATGAGCGCGCGTCCTGAGTTTCCCCGCCTTGCGAGTTGCCTCGCTCGACCGCGATAGCATGCGGTTCATGTAGCAGCTGTCGTCGATGCGCGACACTCGTTCGCGCGATGTCCGATGATCTCTGACAAGCGCGTCAGGCATCGGATGCTCGATGTGATTTCTGCCACACATCGCGGCCTGCATGAATTCCACACGCGAGCTTTTTCTTTACGATCGGCGCAATCAATAGCATCGTGAACGCATCGTCGAGCGTGTGAAGCGCGTGCGATTGCGCGTGCGGCGGGTAGACCGGATCCATTCTGCCGCACGGGCTCGCGCATTGTTCGTCGCAGGCTCGCGGATTCGAGTGGGGTGGATATGAAGCTAGCGCTGTCTGGACCTTCGAGCATTCGGCGTGCGCTGCTCGCGTGGTTCTTTTTCGTGCTGACAGGCACGATCGTGGTGGCGGGTGTCGCGCTCCACTGGCTCGTGCTTGCGCCGACCGCCGACGAGCTGGGCACGAGCGAGATGCAGCGCGCGAGCGACCAGGTCGAAGGCGAGATCCTCAGGCTGGTCTCGCAGATCGAGCGCGTGGCCCGTACCGGCGGCGACTGGGGCCAAACCGGAGCGTTCGATCTCGACGATGTCGCCGAATTCAACCGGCTTTTCGTGCCTGTCCTGAAGAGCCGCCCGAACATCGCGGCCGTGATCCATGCCGACAATCGCGGCCGGGAGCTCATGCTTCTGCGCATGCCGGGCGGCGAGTGGCACAACAAGCTGAGCGACGTCGAGCGCTGGGGCAAGCGTCAGAAATGGATCAAGTGGCGCACGCTCGACACGCCCTACGCGGAGGAATGGCGCTATCACGATTACGACGCGCGCACGCGTCCATGGCACATCGGCGCGCGCAATCTCCGCAGCGACGCAAGCGTGTTCTGGACGGCGCCTTACATTTTTTTCAGCACCAAGGCGCCGGGCATGACCGCTGCGGTGAGATGGGGCGAGGACGATGTGCGGGTTCTCGCATTCGATGTCGAGCTCAGCGCGCTTTCGTCGTTCACCACGTCGCTCAACGTGGGACGCAACGGCCAGGTCGCGCTGCTTACGCGGGATGCGCGCGTCGTGGCGGCGCCGCGCGATCATTCGAGCACGGCGTCCGGCAGCTTGATGTCGGTCATGCTGAAGCGGCTGCCCGAGACGCCGTATGCCGCGATGTCCGCTGCGTTCGACGCGTGGGATCGTGAAGCGCATGAATCCGATGCCGTCGTGCTGAGAGACCTCGGAAACGGCGCCTGGCTCAGCCGATTCCGCCCCGCCCGCTTCGGCGAAGGCGGGCTGCTCGTCGCCACGCTTGCGCCGAGGGACGACTTCCTGCCCGTGGCGCTGCGTCAGGCCGCGCTGCTGGGATTCACCGTCTTGGCGTTTGTCCTGGTGCTCTCGGGGTACGTGGCGACGCGTATCGCCAGACGGATCAGCCGTCCGCTGGAGGCGCTGGCGGAAGAAAGCCGCCGGCTCGCGTTGCTGGAGCTCGAGCGGCCCATCGAGGTTCCCGCGCCGTGGCGCGAAGCGGCTGACCTCGCAGCCGCGCAGGACACGATGCGCCGCGCACTGCTCGCGGCGACGCAGCAGCTCTCCGCGGCGAACCGGGAGCTGGAAACGCGGGTGGCGCAGCGCACGCGGGCACTTGCCGAAAGTGAGGCACACCTTCGGGCCGTGTTCGAACATACGGGCGCCGGCATCATCTGCCGCGACGCACAGGGCAAGGTCGTGCAGATGAACGAGGCTTATCTCAGCTTCGTCGGCTATGCGCGCGAGGATGCCGAGACTGTCGACCATGCGGCACTGATGCGAGATCGCGACCGCCGGGCGTTCGACGCGCAAGTGCGGCGCATGCAACAGGGTGAGATCTCCGAATTTCATCTGGAAAGCTGCTTCGCGCGAAGCGACGGCAGCGAGCGATGGGCCGACGTCGTGACGACCGCGATTCGAACCGGCACGGGCGATCTCGCAGGCACGATTACGATCGTCAACGACGTGACGGAGCGCAAGGCGCACGAGCGCAGGCTCGAAGACGAGCGACGTGCCGCGCAGAGCACGGTCCTCATGCAGGGCGCCCTGCTCCGGCTGCGCGATCACGAGGTGGAGTCGCTGGACGAGTTTCTGAAGCTCGTCACGCGCGAGGTCGCGGATGCGCTCGGGGTCGCGCGCGTGAGCACCCTGTTCTTCGACGATGCGCGCGAGAGCGTGGCCGCGAAGGCGCTGTACGTCTCGCAGACCGGCGAGCACTCTGCGGGCCGCCGGTTCGCCGCGGCCGATTGCCCGCGGTACTTCGCCGCGCTCAGCACGGGTGAGCCTTTTCGCGTCACGGATGCGCAGGCCGATGCCGCGACCTGCGAGCTGAGGAGCGGCTATCTCGAGCCCCTCGGCATCACCTCGATGCTGCACGTTCCGATCCGTACCGGCGACACGCTTCACGGCGTGCTGTGTTGCGAGCATACCGGAGCGCCGCGCGTGTGGAGCGGCGACGAGGTGCGTTTCGCGACGGACGCAACGGCGTACGTCGTGCTGGAGATCGCCGCGGCGGAACGGCGCGAAGCCGAGATCGCGCTGAGGCACATCGAGGCGCATAACCGCAATCTCCTCACACTGCTCCAGGCCGTGCTCGACAGCATCACGAGCGCGGTCTTCTACAAGGACGAAGAGGCGCGCTTCGTCGGCTGCAACAAGGCGTTCGAGGAGATGTTCGGCGTCGAACGCGCGAGCTTCATCGACAGACGTGTGATCGACCTCCGGTTCCTGAGCGAGGCAGAGCGCACGGCGTTCCAGGCCGAGGACGAGCAGCTCATCGCCGCGGGCAGCACGGTCCATCGCGAAGTGGTGTTTCAGTTCGCCGACGGAACGCCGCACCACACCCTCTATTCGGCGAGCGGGTTCAGGAAGCCCGACGGTGCGCCGGGCGGCCTGGTGGGCGTCATCGTGGATGTGGAGCCGCTTACGAGAACACAGGAGGCTCTGCGCGAGGCGATGCGCGTGGCGGAGGATGCAACGGCCGCTAAATCCATATTCCTCGCGAACATGAGCCACGAGATCCGCACACCGATGAATGCGATCATCGGTATGGCGTACCTCGCGCTGCGTACCGATCTCACGCCGAGGCAGCGCGATTACGTGCAGAAGATTCACAGCGCGGGCACGTCGCTTCTGGGCATCATCAACGACGTCCTCGATTTCTCCAAGATCGAAGCGGCGCGGCTCGAGCTGGAGGTGGTCGACTTCGATCTCGATCGCGTGCTGGAGAACGTCGGCACGGTGACCTCGGTGAAGGCCACCGAGAAAGGCCTCGAGCTGCTCTTCGACGTGCCGCCCGCCGTGCCGCGCAGCCTGGCGGGCGATCCGCTGCGCCTCGGGCAGATCCTGACCAACCTCGTGAACAACGCGGTGAAGTTCACCGAGACCGGCCAGGTGGCCGTTGGCGCCCGGGTCCTCGAGCAGTTCGCGGACAGCGTGAGGCTGCAGTTCGAAATACGGGACACGGGGATCGGCATGACCCCCGAGCAGCGGACGAAGTTGTTCCAGGCGTTTACCCAGGCGGACAGCTCCACCACGCGGCAGCACGGCGGAACGGGCCTGGGCCTGAGCATTTCGCGCAGCCTGGTCGAGCTCATGGGCGGGAAGATCGAAGTCGAGTCGCAGGCCGGGGTAGGCAGTGTCTTCCGGTTCGATGTTCTGCTCGGGATCGGCGCAAGCGAGCCGTCTGCGCGTCGTTTACTGCCGGCGACGCTGAACGGCATTCGCGCGCTCGTGGTCGACGACAACAGCGCGGCTCGCGAGATTCTCTCCGGCATGCTGGAGGCGGCCGGCCTCGAGACCGACGCGGCCGCTTCGGGCCCGGAAGCGTTGGCTGCCGTGTGTGCGGCGGACGCCAGCGCGCCATACGGCGTCGTGTTCATCGACTGGCGCATGCCGCTCATGGACGGCATCGAGACTCTGCGCCGCCTGCAGGCCGCCTGGCTGGTGTCGCGCCCCCACTGCGTCATGGTGACCGCGTTCGGCCGCGAAGACGTGCGGTCGCAGGCCGAGGCCGTCGGAGTCGACGCCTTCATCGTGAAGCCGGTGAGTCAGTCGACGCTGGTCGACACACTCGTGAATCTGTTCCCGGCCGAAGGCGCCTTGCGGATGCGGGTCGTACCGACGGGCGAGAGCGTGCCGGTTTCGCTCGGAGGCGTGCGGATACTGCTGGCGGAAGACAACGAGATCAATCAGCAGATCGCAGTGGAGCTGCTCGAGAGCGCAGGCGCATCGGTCACTGTGGCAGGCAACGGCCGCGAAGCGCTCGATCTGCTGGACGCCGCGGACGGAGCAGGTTACGACATCGTGTTGATGGACCTGCAGATGCCCGTGGTCGACGGCTACCAGGCTGCGTCCGAGATCAGGGCGCAGCCTCGGTACGAGCGCCTGCCGCTCATTGCGCTGACCGCCCACGCGATGGCATCAGAGCGCGACCGCTGCCTTGCGTTGGGCATGAACGACCATGTTACGAAGCCGATAGATCCGGCCGAGCTCCTGCGCACGGTGAGGCGCTGGGTGAGCCCGTCGGCGCCGCCAGTGCAGCGGGTGGTCGAGCAGGATGTCGAGGTGCAGGTGCCTTCGGCGCGCGGCCTCGACGTGGCGGACGGGCTGCGGCGCACCGGCAGCAATCGGACGCTCTACCGCAGCCTGCTTCAGCAGTTCGCGCAGAAGCATCTGGACGCGCCCGCGCGCGTGCGCGGGCTGCTGCGGGACGGCGACGTCGTCACGGCCGCACGCGTCGCCCACAGCCTGAAAGGTATCGCGGGCAATCTGGGCGCGCGCGAGGTGGCGGCGGCCGCGGCCCGGCTGGAGCAGGCGATCGCCGAAGACGCCGCAACGGCGGCGATGTGCTGCGACCAGCTGCAGGCGGCGCTCCGTCCGCTCGCCGAGGACCTGGCAAGCGCCTTCGCCGAAACGGCCGAGCCGCCAAGTCCGCCTGACGTCGTGGAGCCCGCGGCGGTCCTGCACCGCCTGCGCAGCCTGCTGGAGACCGACGATGCGGACGCGCTTACGTACTTCGACGCCCACGCCGGCGCCCTGCGCAGCGCGCTCGGCCAGGAGTTCGCCGCGTTCGAAGAGGCGGTGCGGGCCTACGATTTCAGGCAGGCGCTCGGGCGGCTCGCGGCGCCCGCGCAGCTCTGAGCAACGCCTCGACAGGAGCCATCATGAGTGACGCCCTCGATTTCACCGTCAAGCCCACCATACTCGTCGTCGACGACACCGCCGAGAACATCACGCTCCTCAACGGGCTGCTGCGTCCGCATTACAACGTGAGGGTCGCGAACAGCGGCGAGCGCGCGCTCGAGATCGCGACTTCCGATCCGCTGCCGGACCTGATCCTTCTCGACATCGTGATGCCCGGGATCGACGGATATGAAGTCTGCAGGCGGCTCAAAGCGCACGCCGGGGCCGAGGTACGCGACATTCCCGTGATCTTCCTCACCTCGAAGTCCGAAGTCGAGGCGGAGCAGACCGGATTCGACGTGGGCTGCATCGACTACATCACAAAACCCGTGTCGCCGCCGATCGTGCTGGCACGCGTACGCACCCACCTCACGCTGAAATCCGCTCGCGATTTCCTGAAGGACAATCAGCGTTACCTCGAAACGGAGATCGCGCGCCGCACACGCGAGCTCCAGAGCATCCAGGACGCCACGATCATCGCGCTCGCTTCCCTGGCCGAGACGCGCGACAACGAGACCGGCAACCATATCCGCCGCACGCAGAACTACGTCAAGGCGCTCGCGATGAAGCTGCGCTCCCATCCGAGGTTTTCACAGCTCGACGACGACACGATCGAGCTCCTCTACAAGTCGGCGCCCCTGCACGATATCGGGAAGGTGGGCATACCCGATGCCATCCTGCGCAAGCCCGGCAAGCTCACCGCCGATGAGTTCGCGGTGATGAAGCGGCACACGGCGCTCGCGAACGAAGCGCTCGGCGCAGCCGAAAAGATGTTGGGCGGCTCCAATAACTTCCTGCGCCTCGCGCGTGAGATCGCGCACCTGCATCACGAAAAATGGGACGGAACGGGCTACCCGGAAGGGCGCGCAGGCGAGCAGATCCCGGTCTCGGCCCGGCTGATGGCGCTCGCCGACGTGTACGATGCGCTCATCTCGAGGCGCGTATACAAGCCCCCGATTCCGCACGATAAGGCAGTCGCCGCCATTCGCGAAGGGCGGGGGCGGCACTTCGATCCCGACGTCGTCGATGCATTCGTCGAGATTGCGGACGAGTTCCGCGACATCGCGCTGCGCTTTGCCGATCACGCGGCACCCGATTAGGTGAAGCGGCTGGTCCCAGCCGTTCAGGCCTAGTGATGCGCTTCGGCGGGAATCACCGGTAAGCCGCCGGCGCGCACGTTCCGGAGGTGGTGGCGGCGCACGAGCACCATCGCGCCGGCGACGAACGTGCCGAACAGCACGATGACCGTGTAGATGCTGAAGTTCGCCTTCATCAGCAGGTAGTACGTTCCCAGCATGACGAGAATCGACAGGTTCTCGTTGAAGTTCTGCACCGCGATCGAGTGGCCGGCGCCCATCAGGATGTGGCCGCGGTGCTGCAGCAACGCGTTCATCGGCACGACGAAGAAGCCGGCGAGCGCGCCGATCAGGATCATGAGCGGTATCGCGATCACCACGGTGTGCGCGAAGTTCATCGCGACCACCACGATGCCCATCGCGATCCCGACGGGAACGACGTCCACCGCACGCCGCAGGGGCACGAAGCGCGCGGCGACGACCGATCCGACCGCGATGCCGATCGCGCAGACACCCTGCAGGATCGTCGCCTGCGACAGGCTGTAGCCGAGCGCGACGTCGGCCCACTTGATCACGATGAACTGGAGCGTCGCTCCGGCGCCCCAGAAGAGCGTCGTCGTCGCGAGCGACACCTGCCCGAGCTTGTCGCTCCAGAGGAGCTTCACGCAGTGGCCGAACTCGCGCATGAGAAACAGCACGTTCGTGCTCGGCGGCCGGTGGTCCACGCCGGTGTCCGGGATGTAGAGGTTGAAGAGCGCGGCGATCAGGTAGAACACCATGATGACCGCGATGGCCGCTTCCGGCGCGGTGTCGATGTGCGTCTCGACGACCGGCAGATCGAAACCGAGCAGGATGCCGCCCGCCATCTTGCTCACGAGCAGGCCGCCGATGAGCGTGCCGATGACGATCGATGCGACGGTCAGCCCTTCGATCCAGCCGTTGGCGATCACGAGCTTATGGTGCGGCAGGTACTCCGTGAGAATCCCGTATTTCGCGGGTGAATACGCCGCCGCGCCGACACCGGCGATCGCGTATGCGAACAGCACCGTCGCGTATAGCGGGATTCCGGGCACTGTGAGGAACTCGTAGAAGAACATCACGATGCAGCCGGCGATCTTCACGAGGTTGGTGATGAACATCACGCGGCCTTTCGGCATCGAGTCCGCGAAAGCGCCGACGACAGGCGCGAACATCACGTAGGAGACCGTGAAGAAGAACTTCAGCATGGGCGGCAGCGCCGGATCGGCGTTCATCTGCATGAGCAGCGCGATCGCGGCGACGAGCAGCGCGTTGTCGGCGAGCGAGGAGAAAAACTGCGCCGCCATGATGATGTAGAAGCCGAAGGGCATCTTCGCTAAGGTCTCCTCCGCCCACCGCGCGGTGGGCCGTATCTCCCTAATTATGTTTCAATACTAGCAAATGGCCGATCGGCGCCTTCAGGTCTTTTACACCGTCGCCAAGCAGCTCTCCTTCACGAAGGCCGCGGAGCAGCTCTTCATGACGCAGCCCGCGGTCACGTTCCAGGTGAAGCAGCTCGAGGAACACTTCAACACGCGGCTCTTTGATCGCAGCCACGGACGCATCGCGCTCACGCCGGCGGGACGGCTCGTCATGGATTACGCCGAGCGCGTGCTGGCGCTGACCGAAGAGATGGATACGCGGGTCGCCGACTTGACCGGCAGCATCGGGGGCGCGCTGTCGCTCGGCGCCAGCATGACCATTGCCGAATACATCCTTCCGAAGATCCTCGGCGAGTTCAAGGCCGCGCACCCGGAGGTGCAGGCGCACATGACGGTGGCGAACTCGGAGACGATCGTGAACCGGGTGGCGGACCACACCCTCGACGTCGGGCTCATCGAGTCGCCGTCGTACCTGCCGACGCTGCAGATCGAAGTGTGCTGCGACGACGAGCTCGTGGTGATCTGCGCTCCGGAGCACGCCATTGCGCGCAGAAAGAGCGTGCGGCCGCAGGAGCTCGTGTCGCTCGCGTGGGTGCGGCGCGAGCCCGGCTCCGGCACGCGTGAATTCACCGACAATTACCTGCGCGAGTGCCTCATCTCTCCGGAAGACCTCGACGTCATGATGGAGCTCGGCAGCCCCGAAGCGATCAAGAGCGTGGTGGAGACCGGGCTCGGCATCGCGGTGGTATCGCGTGCGACGATCGTGAAGGAGCTGGAGCTTGGGCTCCTGGTCGCACGGCCGCTCGCGCCACGGCTGATCCGCACGCTGTCCATGGTGTATCCAAAGGAGCGCTTTCGCTCGCGGCTCCTGACCACGTTCGTGGAGTTCGCGATGCGCAGGATGCGCGAGACGGCTGTCGCAGCCTAAAGCCGCCTTGCGTCCGATCTCCGCGACCATCGATCTCTCGGCGTTGCGGCACAACCTCGGCGTCGCCCGGCGCCATGCACCGCGCTCGAAAGTGTTCGCGGTCATCAAGGCGAACGGCTACGGCCACGGCTTCATGCGCGCCGCGCGTGCGCTCGACCAGGCCGACGGCTTCGCGCTGATAGAGCTCGATTACGCGGTCAGGCTGCGGGAGGCGGGCTACCGCCGGCCCATCCTGCTGCTGGAAGGTTTTTTCGAGCCCCGCGAGCTGGAGCCGATCGCCGCTTACCGGCTTACCACCGCCATACACACGCGCGAGCAGCTCGACATGCTGCTGTCGCTGCCCGCGGATGCCGGCGTGGATGTGATGCTCAAGTTCAATACCGGCATGAACCGGCTCGGCTTTCAGCCTCAGGAGGTACCCTCGGTCCTCGAATGCCTGCGGGGCCATGCAGGCATTCGTGAGATCACGCTGATGACGCACTTCGCCAACGCGGATGACGAGCGCGGCATCGGCGGTGCGCTCGCGATCTTAGAGGGCGTGGCGCGCGGGCTCGATCTGCCGCAGTCGCTCGCGAACTCCGCCGCGATCCTGCGCTTTCCGCAATCGCATCGCGACTGGATCCGGCCGGGCATCATGCTGTACGGATGCTCGCCGTTTGCCGATCGCATCGGCGCCGACGACGACCTGAAGCCCGCGATGACGCTCGAGAGCGAGCTGATCGCGGTGCGCGAGCTCGCGTCCGGCGATTCGGTCGGCTACGGCGGCGTGTATACCGCCGAGGCGCCGCACCGCGTGGGCGTCGTCGCGTGCGGTTACGCGGACGGCTATCCGCGGCATGCCCCGACGGGAACGCCCGTGCGCGTGGGTGATAGACTGACCCGCACGCTCGGGCGCGTATCGATGGACATGTTGTGCGTTGACCTGAACGGCATTGACAACGCGCGGGTGGGCACGCGCGTTGTGTTGTGGGGGGACGGCAATCCGGTCGAGCACGTGGCTGCCGCCGCAGGCACCGTGGGGTACGAGCTGCTGTGCGCGCTCGCGCCGCGCGTGCCAATCGTCGAGAGATCTTAGGGTGTGCCTGTGGCGCACCGCTTGAATGGCTAAGGCAAAAACCGTTTACGCCTGCACCGAGTGCGGCGGCCAGGCGCTCAAGTGGCAGGGCCAGTGCCCGCACTGCCAGGCCTGGAACACACTCGAGGAGACGGTCACGGAAGCGACGCCCGCCGCCAATCGCTTCGCGCTGATCGCCGAGGGCGGCAAGCTGCAGCGTCTGTCCGAAGTCGAGGCGAAGGAAGAGCAGCGCATCTCGAGCGGCGTCGCCGAGTTCGATCGCGTGCTCGGCGGAGGACTCGTCGCCGGCGGCGTCGTGCTGATCGGCGGCGATCCCGGCATCGGCAAGTCCACGCTGCTGCTTCAGGCGCTCGCGGCGGTGGGCGCGGCGCGCAAGGTGCTCTACGTGAGCGGGGAAGAGTCGGCGCAGCAGGTCGCGCTGCGCGCGCGCAGGCTCGGCGTCGATGCCCGTCACGTGCACGTGCTCGCCGAGACCAATCTGGAGAAGATCCAGGCCGCGATCCAGTCGGAGAAGCCCGACGTCGCCGTAATCGATTCGATCCAGACGCTGTATTCAGGCCAGCTCACGTCTGCGCCCGGCTCGGTCGCGCAGGTGCGCGAATGCGCGGCGCATCTCACCCGCGTTGCGAAATCGGGCGCGACCTCGATCGTGTTCATCGGCCACGTGACGAAGGAAGGCACGCTCGCAGGTCCGCGCGTGCTCGAGCACATGGTCGACACGGTGCTCTACTTCGAGGGCGACACGCATTCGAGCTTCAGATTGATCCGCGCGTTCAAGAACCGCTACGGCGCGGTGAACGAGCTGGGCGTGTTCGCGATGACGGACAAGGGGCTGAAAGGGGTGTCCAACCCCTCGGCGTTATTCCTGTCGCAGCACGGCACCGAGGTCGCCGGCTCGTGCGTGATGGTGACGCAGGAAGGCACGCGGCCGATGCTGGTCGAGATCCAGGCGCTGGTGGACGCGGCGCATGCGCCGAATCCGAAACGCCTTACGGTCGGTCTCGAGCAGAACCGGCTCGCGCTGCTGCTCGCGGTGCTCCACCGGCACGCGGGCGTCGCGTGCTACGACCAGGACGTGTTCGTGAACGCCGTCGGCGGCGTGCGCATCACGGAGCCTGCGGCGGACCTCGCGGTATTGATGGCGATCGTCTCGTCGCTCAAGAACCAGCCGCTGCCCGGCAAGCTCGTCGTGTTCGGCGAGGTCGGTCTCGCCGGGGAGGTGCGGCCCGTGCAGCGCGGGCAGGAGCGGCTGCGCGAGGCGGCGAAGCTCGGCTTCACGCACGCGCTCATCCCGAAGGCGAATCGGCCGAAGCAGGCGATTGCCGGCATGGACATGATCGCGGTGGAGCGCGTCGAGGAAGCGTTCGCGAAGGTGCGCGAGCTATGAAGACCGACGGCACGCTGAGCGCCGACCCCGGCGCGATCCACGAGCGCGCGGTGCGCTCGCTCTTCCAGTCGCTGGAGAGCATCTGCGAAGGCGCGGTGGTGGTCGACGCAGCGGCGCGCGTGGTGTGGATCAGCGACAAGTACCTGGCGCTCCTCGGGTTGAGCGGTGCGGAGCAGGCGCTCGGGAAATCGATCGAAGACATCATCCCGGCGAGTCTGATGCGCCAGGTCGTGCAGACGGGCGAGCCCATCCTGCTCGACATCATGGACGTGAAGGGGCAGTCGTTCGTCGTGACGCGATTGCCGCTGCGCGACGACGACGGACGCGTCACCGGCGCCGTGGGATTCGTGCTCTATGACCGGCCGCAGTACCTGAAGCCGCTCATGTCCAAGTTCGCGAAGCTCCAGGCGGATCTCGCGGCGGCGCAGCGCGCGCTCGCCGAGCAGCGTCGGCCGAAGTACACGTTCTCGAGCTTCATCGGCGGGAGCGCCCCGTGCCGCGAGGTGAAGCGCCAGGCGCGCCGCGCGGCGCAGCTCGATACGACGGTGCTGCTCCAGGGTGAAACCGGCACCGGCAAGGAGCTGCTCGCGCACGCGATCCACGCCGTCTCCGCCCGTGCCGAACGCGCTTTCATCGGCGTGAATCTCGCGGCCATCCCGGAGAACCTGCTCGAAGCCGAGCTCTTCGGCGTCGTGCCGGGCGCGTTCACGGGCGCCGAGCGCCGCGGCCGCGACGGCAAGTTGAAGCTCGCCGACGGCGGGACGCTCTTCCTCGACGAGGTCGGCGACATGCCGCCCGCGATGCAATCGAAGCTGCTCCGCGTGCTGCAGGAGCAGGAGTTCGAGCCGCTCGGCTCGAACCGCATGGTGAAGATCGACGTGCGGGTGATCGCGGCGACGAGCCGCGATCTGAAGCGGCTGGTCGAGGAAGGGCGCCTGCGCCCGGATCTGTACTACCGGCTGAACGTGCTCTCGATACACGTGCCGCCGCTGCGCGACCGGCTGGAAGATCTCGAAGCGCTCTGCGAAGTGATGCTCGAGCGCATCGCGGAGCGCACCGGCATGCCGCAGCGCGAGCTTTCGCGCGACGCGCTCGATGCGCTGGCCGGATACGCATGGCCCGGCAACGTGCGCGAGCTCCGCAACGTGCTCGAACAGGTGACGATGTTGACCGACGGTCCGCGTATCAGCGCGTCGGATTTCCGGACGATCCTGCCCGATGCCGCGGTCGAGAACCCCGGCGCCGGCCGGCCGATCGTGCCGCTGCGGCTGCAGGACGCGGTCGCCGTCGCCGAGCGCGACGCGATCCGCGTGGCGC
>DASPNJ010000028.1:0-32458 GCA_035626595.1 Burkholderiales bacterium | reverse complement strand
CACGCTCGGCGGCATCTGGATCATGCGCATCGGCATGAACCGCGCGCTGTGGATCTTCGGGCTCGGCCAGATGGCATCGACCTTCGGCTTCGCGATACTCGCGATGGTGACCCCGAGCACCGCGGCGCTGGCGACCGTCGTCGCCGTCGAGAACTTTACCGCCGGCCTCGGCACCGCCGCGTTCGTCGGTTTCATGGCTGCGCTCACGGACCGCCGCTTCACGGCCACGCAGTACGCGCTGCTCTCCAGCCTGATGGGCGTGCCGCGCGTGCTCGCCGCGGCGCCGACCGGATGGCTTGCGGCGTGGTTCGGCTGGGCCGGGTTCTTCGTGTTCTGCGCGCTGATCGCGATCCCGGGGCTGGTGCTGCTGCGCTGGATCACCCGGTTGCCAGGTGACGAAGTGACGCGGTGACGCGGTGACGCGGCGACGAAGTGACGCCGCATACGTCACTGCATCACCGCATCACGATCTTCCATTTCCGGAACTCGTAGGGTGCGCTCATTGCGCACCCGCCGCGGGCTGTCAGCCCACCCTACGATCTTTTCACACCATTTCCGAAGTGGTACACCGCGAGCGCGCCGAGGAGGTTCGGCATGACCGTGACCGGTTGCCCGCGCGTGAGCACCTTGCGCTCGACGATGCGGATCCCGCGCTCGGCGCAGAAGCGCTCGAAATCGGCCACGGTGCACAGCCGCACGTTGGGCGTGTTGAACCACTCGAACGGGAGGTTCTCCGAAACCGGCATGCGACCGCGCAGCACCTCGAGCCGGTTCTTCCAGTAGCCGAAGTTGGGAAACGTCACGATGCCTTCGCGTCCGACGCGCAGCATCTCGCGGATGATGATCTCGCTGTTTTTCATCGCCTGCAGCGTTTGCGAGAGCACGACGTAGTCGAACGAGCCGTCCTCGAACCCGGAGAGCCCGCGCTCGAGGTCGCTCTGCACCACGCGCACGCCGTTCTTCACGCACGCGAGCACGCTGGCGTCGTCGATCTCCACGCCGTAGCCGGTAATGCGGCGCGTCTCGGTGAGGTACTTCAACAACGAGCCGTCGCCGCAGCCCAGGTCGAGCACGCTCGATTGGAGCCGGATCCAGCCCGCGATGGCTGCGAAGTCCGGACGGTGCGCGGCGGTGCCGTTACCGTTCCTCATCGGACGGCTTCCGCAGCGATGCGGTCGAAATACGCGGCGATCAGGCGATGGTAGCGCTCGTCGTCGAGCAGGAAGGCGTCGTGTCCGTGCGGCGCATCGATCTCTGCGTAGCTGACTCTCGCGCGGTTATCCAGCAGCGCTTTCACGATCTCGCGCGAGCGCTCGGGTGAGAACCGCCAGTCGGTGGTGAACGAGACGACGAGAAAGGCGGAGCGAACGCCCGCGAGCGCGCGCGTCAAGCTCCCGCCGTGCTCGAAGGCCGGGTCGAAATAGTCGAGCGCTTTCGTGATGCGCAGGTACGTATTCGCATCGAAGTACTCGGCGAACTTGTCGGCCTGGTAGCGCAGGTAGGACTCGATCTGGAACTCGGTCTCGAAGGAATACGACAGCTTTCCATTCTTGAGCTGGCGTCCGAACTTGACCGCCATCTCGTCGTCGGAAAGATACGTGATGTGCCCGACCATGCGCGCGACGCGCAAGCCCCGGTGCGGCTTCACGCCGTGGTCGTAATAGTCGCCGCCGTGAAAATCGGGATCCGTGAGAATCGCCTGCCGCGCGACCTCGTTGAACGCGATGTTCTGCGCCGAGAGATTCGGCGCGCAGGCGATCACGATCGAATGCCGCAGCTTCTCCGGATAGCTGATCGTCCACTGGAGCGCCTGCATCGCGCCGAGGCTCCCGCCCATCACCGCGGCGAACCGCTCGATGCCGAGCCGCTCGGCGAGCCGGGCCTGTGCGGCGACCCAGTCTTCCACCGTGACGACGGGAAAGCTGCCGCCCCACGGCTTGCCGGTTTTCGGGTTGACGCTGCACGGTCCGGTGGATCCGTGGCAGCCCCCGATGTTGTTCACGCCGATCACGTAGAAGCGATTGGTGTCGACCGGTTTGCCCGGGCCGATCATGTTGTCCCACCAGCCGACGTTGCGCGGATCCTCGGCGTACCAGCCGGCGACGTGATGCGACGCATTCAGCGCGTGACACACGAGCACCGCATTCGAACGATCGGCGTTCAGCGTGCCGTACGTCTCGTACGCGAGCTCGTATTCGTCGATCACGGCGCCGCATTTGAACCCGAGCGGCTCGGTGAAGCGTGCGCGCTGGGGCGTCACGATGCCGACGGAATCGTTCGCCGGCGCCTTGTTCACGGCGTTGTCCAAATCGTTCCCAAAAAAACAAAACCCGGTGGGCTCGCGCTCGCACCGGGTTCCAGAGATTCCTTCTTCATCTCTTTAGCCGTATTTATTAAGCGCCCGCAAGCGGATCAAATCAGCGCTGCGCCTGAGCAATCAGGCGCAGCCACGGTATCCCGGCGTCGGTAGCGTGTCAAGATTGGCGGGGTGGCCACGGGCGCAGCGCCCCGGCGCCGGTGAACGATTCAGAGGGAAACCCAGGTTTCCCTTCGAAACCTCCTTTCGTTTTACGCTTTGACGATCACTGATTGGCCGGTGTCGAGGGCGATGTAGGGAATGCCGTTCTCCTCGCAGTAGCGGTCCCACGCGCGATGCGCGCCGGGGAACATCGGCGCGCCGTAGTCGTCGCAGATCAGCACGCCGCCGGGCGCGAGCCGCGGATAAAAGTATTCGAGGCTGCCGTACGTCGGCGCATAGAGGTCGAGGTCGAGATGCACGAACGACCAGCGCCGCTCGGGCATGCCGGCGAATACCTCGGGCACCCAGCCCTGATGGAGCTCCGTCCGCGGAAACTCGCGCAGCGATTCGCGCACGAGCTCGATCGAGGCCGCGAACGTGCCGGCCGGCACCGGCGGCGGGCCCGTGTCGGAGCCGGGTTCGTGCAGCACGTCGTTGGCGCCGGGCGCGCTAAGCCCGGCGAAGCTGTCGAAGAGATGCAGCCGCTCACCCGCATACGCCGGCTCGCGCGTGCGCGCGGTACGGCACAGGATGAGCGCGCTCGTGCCCTGAAACACGCCGCATTCGGCGCGCTCGCCGTCGATCGGCATCGCGTGCAGGAAATAGCGTGCGAGGAAGTACGACGCGAGGGGCCGGTGAAACCACTTGAGCACCGGCGTGTTGCAGAACGATTCGCGCATGCAGCGTTCGACGAGATCGACGAGCGCGGTGTCGCCGATGCGTAGATCTCCGAAGAGGATCTGCAGATGGAGCTCGCGCGGCGCGCCGGAGTGCGCCGCATGCAGCTTCTCGAACGTCGCGAGCGGCGATGCCGCCGCGTTGCGCGCCGAGCGCTCGCCGCCGAGAGACTTCAGCAGCCGCAGCAGCACGGCACAGCGGTCATTCGACGGGCGTTAAGCATTGAGCCGGTCGAGCAGCGTGTGGAGGCGCTCCGGATCGGTTTCACGGAGCATGCGCGCCGCGAGCGGCTTCACCTTGTCGACGCTCGTCTGAAGGATGCGCTGTTTCACGTCGAGCAGATGCGCCGAGTGCATGGAGTACTGGCGCAGCCCCAGGCCCAGCAAGAGCCGCGTGAGCGCGAGGTCGCCGGCCATCTCCCCGCACAGTGCGACGGGCACCCGCGCCTTCTGCGCAGCGCGAAAAACGTGCGCGAGCAGCGCGAGCACCGCCGGGTGCAGCGGATCGTAGAGGTGCGCGACGGCGTCGTCCGTCCGATCCACTGCGAGGGTGTACTGAATGAGGTCGTTCGTCCCGATCGACAGGAAATCGAGCCTGCGCGTGAAGATGCCCAGCGCGAGCGCGGCCGCCGGCACCTCGATCATGCCGCCGATCTTCACTTCACGATCGTACGGAACACCCGCGGCGTCGAGGCTTTGCTTCGCCTGCTCGATGAGCGCAAGCGTTTGGTCGAGCTCGCGCGCGCTCGCGAGCATCGGAATGAGGATCTTGATCTTGCCGTAACACGAGGCGCGCAGGAGCGCCCGCAGCTGGATCAGGAAGCGCTCGGGCTCGATCAGGCACAGACGGATCGCGCGCAGTCCGAGCGCCGGATTGGTGATGAGGCGCTGCGCGTCCTCGTTGCCCTTGTCGGCGCCGAGATCGTACGTGCGGATCGTCACCGGCAGACCGTCCATGTCGCGGGCGACCCGGCGGTACGCTTCGAACTGCTCGTCCTCGTCCGGCAGCTCGCCCCGGTTCAGGAACAGGAACTCGCTCCTGAAAAGCCCGATCCCCGTCGCGCCGTTCTCCCTCGCCTGCACCACGTCGCCCGGAAGCTCGATGTTCGCGTGCAGATCGACCTCCACGCCATCGACGGTGCGCGCCGGCATATCGCGCAGGCGCTTCAGCTTCTGCCGCTCGAGCTCGAACTGGTGCTGACGAAGCTGGTACTCGGCGAGCGCCTGACTGTCGGGATCGACGATCACCACGCCCTGCGTGCCGTCCACGATGAGGAGCTCGTCTTCGCGGATCAACTGCCGCGCGTGATGCAGCGCCACGATCGACGGAATGTTGAGGCTGCGCGCCACGACGGCGGTATGCGAGGTGGTGCCGCCGCCGTCGGTGATGAAGCTCGCGAAGTGGTGCTGCTTGAACTGCACGACGTCAGCGGGCGAGAGGTCCCGCGCGACGAGAATCAGCTTGCGGCCGCCGTCGAGCTTCGGCGGCGCGTATCCGGGGTGCCCGAGCAGCGCCTTCATCACGCGCTCGACCACCTGGATCACGTCGCTGCGCCGCTCGCGCAGGTACGCGTCCTCGATCTCGTCGAACTGCGCGAGCAGCTCGTCCACCTGCACCTTCAGCGCCCATTCGGCGTTGCACTGCTCCTTCTCGATGATGTTCTTCGGCTCCGTCGACAGCATCGAATCGTCGAGGATCATGAGGTGCACGTCGATGAACCCGACGAACTCCTGCGGTGCGGTCGTCGGCACGTTCCGGCGCAGCGCGTCGAGCTCCGTGCGCACGGTGCGCACCGCGGCGTCGAAGCGCTCGATCTCGGCGGCGATGCGCTCTGCCGGCACGCGGTAGTGCGCGGCCTCCAGCGTTGCGTGCGAGATCAGATGCGCGTGCCCGATGGCGATGCCGCCGGAGACCGGGATGCCGTGCAGCGCGAGGCTCATTCGGCTTCGTCGAAGCGTCCGGCCACGAGCTTCTCGATTGCCGCCATCGCTTCGGCCTCGTCGGCGCCGTCCGTCTCCACGACGATCGTCGAGCCTTTCGACGCGGCGAGCATCATGACGCCCATGATGCTCTTCGCGTTCACGCGCCTGCCGCTGCGCGAGAGCCACACCTCGGCTTCGAAGCGCCCGGCGACCTGCGTGAGCTTGGCGGAAGCGCGGGCGTGCAGCCCGAGCTTGTTGATGATCTCAACTTCCCGTTGCAGCATTGTGTAACGCGAGCGGCGGAATGCGCAGCACGCCTTCACAGCCGCCGCTCACCGCCTTGGTCACGAGCGTCGCGAGCGGGCGGTCGCGATAGGTGAGCGCGCGAATCAGCATCGGCAGGTTCACGCCGGCGACGCCCTCGACGCGCCCCGGCACGAGGAGCTTCGCCGCGATGTTCGACGGCGAGCCGCCGTACATGTCGGACAGGATGAGCACGCCGCTGCCGGCGTCGAGCTCCTTCACCAGCGCGCGTGCCTGCGGCAGCAGGAGGAGTGGATCGTCCTGGGCGGTCACGCCGAGCTGACGCAGCCGTCCCGGCCGCTTGTTGAGCACGTGGCTCGCGCAGTGGATGAGGCTCTCGCCGAGCGTGCCGTGCGCAATGATCAGTATTCCAATCACAAAAACCTACGACGCGCCTCGAGGCTTTGCCTCTCGGCGCAAAAAGTAGCTTAGCGCGGCAGCCGCCGCGTCCTCATTTCGCACAGTGTTTTTCCAGCGCATCAAGCATCATGCCCGCCACGTTGAAGCCGGTCTGCTGCGTGATCTCCTGAAAGCAGGTTGGACTGGTGACGTTGACCTCGGTGAGATAGTCGCCGATCACGTCGAGACCGACCAGCATCAGCCCTTCGCGCCACAGCACCGGTCCCAGTGTCTCGGCGATCTCGCGGTCGCGGCGCGTCAGCGGGCGGGCGACACCGGTGCCGCCGGCCGCGAGATTGCCGCGCGTCTCACCCGGCTTCGGAATGCGGGCGAGCGCGAACGGCACGGGCTCTCCGGCGATCAGGAGCACCCGCTTGTCACCCTCGCGGATCTCCGGGATGTAACGCTGAACCATGATGGTCTGGGTGCCGTTCGCGGTCAACGTCTCCATGATCACGTTCAGATTCGGATCGGACTCGCTCACGCGGAATACCGAGGTGCCGCCCATGCCGTGCAGCGGCTTCATGATGATCTCGTGGTGCTCGGCGAGGAAGGCGCGGATCAGCGCTTCGCGGCGCGTGACCAGCGTCGGCGCCGTGAATTGCGCGAACTTCGCGATCGCCATCTTCTCGTTGTGGTCGCGGATCGCCCGGGGCCGGTTGACAATGCGCGCACCCTGCGCCTCGGCCTGCTCGAGCAGATACGTGCTGTACACGTATTCCATGTCGAAGGGCGGGTCCTTGCGCATGAGCACGGCGTCGTACTCGGTGAGCGGCCGCTCGGCGGCCGGCTCGAGCACGTACCACGTATCGGCCTCGGGGGCGTTCAGATGCAGCCGCGACGCATAGCCGGTCACGAGCCCTTTGCTCCAGGCGAGATCGGCCTGGTGCATCGCATACAGCTCGTGGCCACGGCCGTACGCCTCGCGCATGATGGCGTAGGTCGTGTCTTTGTAGATCTTGAACTCGTCGAGCGGGTCGACGATGAATGCGACCTTCACTCGCTCACTTGTTCGCGCGCCGGGGCCGCGGCGGCTTCGAGCGCGTCCGCGGTGCGTTCCAGCTCGATGGCCGAGGCGAGCAGCGCGAGCCGCGCGATCACGCCGTACGCGTAGAACCGGTTCGGCGGGCAGTCGGGGTCGTCGGGATTGGGCGAGGAGCATGGCGCGGCGAATGCGAGCGGCGCGAACTGCATGCCGGGCGCGTTCAGGTTCTCGTCCTTGCCGCGGCTCGTGTGCACGCGGTAGAAGCCGCCGACGACGAAATGATCGATCATGTAGACGACGGGCTCGGCCACTGCGTCGTTCACGGTCTCGAAGGTGTAGACGCCTTCCTGCACGATCACGTCGTGCACCTGCAGCCCTTCCTTCACGACCGCCATCTTGTTGCGCTGCTTGCGGTTGAGCCCCTTCACTTCGGAGGGGTCTTTCACCGTCATGATGCCCATGCCGTAGGTGCCGGCATCGGCTTTCACGATCACGAACGGCTCCGCCTCGACCCGGTACTCGCGATACTTCGCCCGCATGTCGTCGAGTATCTCGGTCACGTAGCCTTCGAGGCATTCCTCGCCCTTGCGCTCGCGGAAATCGATGCGGCCGCACTGCTCGAAATACGGGTTGACCAGCCACGGGTCGATGCCGATCAGCGCGGCGAATTCCTCGGCGACTTCGCGGTATGCCTCGAAGTGGTTCGACTTGCGGCGGACCGCCCAGCCGGCGTGGAGCGGGGGCAGCAGCGACTGCTCGATGTCGCGCAGCACGTCGGGAATGCCGGCGGACAGATCGTTGTTCAGGATGACGACGCACGGGTCGAAATCACCGACGCCGACGCGGTTCTTGTGGCGTACAAGCGGCTCGAGCGTGAGCTTCACACCCGGCGCGGCCTCGATCTCGGTCGGTTTCGTGATCTCGGGCATGAGCGTGCCGATGCGCACGTGCATGCCGGCCTGCCGCAGAATCTTCGCGAGCCCCGCGACGTTCTGAAGGTAGAACTGGTTCCGGGTATGGTTCTCCGGAATCAGCACCGCACCGCGCGCATCCGGACAGATCTTTTCCAGCGCCGCCATCGCGGCCTGCACGCACAGCGGTTGGAATTCCGGATTCAGATTGTTGAATCCGCCGGGAAAGAGGTTGGTATCGACCGGCGCGATCTTGAAGCCGCTGTTGCGCAGATCGACCGAGCAGTAGAACGGCGATTCGTGCTCCTGCCACTGGCCGCGCAGCCAGTGCTCTATGGCCGGCGCCGCTGCCAGGATCGCACGTTCGAGCTCGGGCAGCGGACCCGAGAGCGCGGTGGTGAGGCGGGGAACGGTGGCGGCGGGGCTCGGCATGGTGGCCGCTATTCTACCGCCGCAAAAATAATGGGCGCCTGGAGGCGCCCGTTAACCGAAGGATGGGAGGTTACGGAGGGAAACCATTATCGGTTTCCCTCTGTTCGTTCACCGGCCGTGCACGCACGGCGAACGGCTTACGTATGGTAAGCCGTTTCGCCGTGCGAGTTCACGTCGAGACCTTCGCGCTCTTCCTCTTCGGTGACGCGCAGACCCACGACCACGTTCGCGATGAGGTACGCGCCCCACGCGACGACTGCGGTCCACACGACCGTCACACCGACGGCCTTCGCCTGCGTCCACACTTGGCCCGCGATCGAGTACTCGGCCGCGGTCGTGACGGCGCCAGTGACCCAGTTCGCGACGAAACCGGGGCCGCCGAGCGCCGGCGAGCAGAACACGCCGGTCAGCAGTGCCCCGAGTATCCCGCCCAGCGCGTGAACGCCGAACACGTCGAGCGAATCGTCAGCACCCAGCATGCGCTTCAACTGGTTGACGCCCCACAGGCAGACGAGGCCCGCCGCGAGGCCGATCACGAACGCACCGGGAATGCCGACGTTGCCGGCGGCCGGCGTGATCGCAACGAGCCCCGCTACCGCTCCGGAGGCCGCCCCGAGCATCGAGGGCCTTCCTTTCACCAGCCATTCACCAAAGGTCCACGAGAGCACCGCGCAGGCCGTCGCCAGGAAGGTGTTGATGAAGGCGAGCGTTGCGGAGCTGCCGGCTTCGAGAGCGGACCCCGCGTTGAAGCCGAACCAGCCCACCCACAGGAGCGACGCGCCGATCATCGTCATCGGCACGTTGTGCGGCGTCAACGCTTCGCGGCCGAAGCCGATGCGTTTGCCAACCATGTACGCGCCGACCAGACCCGCTACACCGGCGTTGATGTGCACCACCGTGCCGCCCGCGAAATCGAGCGCGCCCCACTGCCACAGCAGACCCGCTTTCTCGTTGAGGCTGTCGATGAGGTTCTCCGCGGTATAGGCGTCCGGGCCGGGCCAGAACCAGACCATGTGCGCGATCGGCAGGTAGGCGAACGTGAACCAGACCACCATGAAGACGAGCACGGCGGAGAACTTGATGCGCTCCGCGAACGCGCCGACGATGAGGCAGCACGTGATCGCGGCGAAAGTCGCCTGGAACGCGACGAACAGAAGCTCCGGCAGCACGACACCCTTGCTGAAGGTCGCAGCCACGGCGCTCGCATCGCTCGCCCCCTTCAGGAACAGCCGGTCGAGGCTGCCGAAAAAGGCGTTGCCCTCGGTGAACGCGAGGCTGTAGCCGTAGACGCACCACAGCACCACGATCAGCGAGAAGGTGACGAACACCTGCATGAGTACCGAGAGCATGTTCTTCGCTCTCACCATCCCGCCGTAGAAGAGCGCGAGCGCCGGGATGCTCATCATGATGACGAGCGCGGTGCACACGAGCATCCACGCGATGTCGCCCTTGTCGAACTTGGGCGGCGCCGGTGTGGCAGCAGGTGCGGCTGCCGCGGCGGTCGCTGCGGGAGCGGTCACTGCCGCCTTGTCCGCTGCCTTGTTCTGCGCGTACGACGGCAGCGCCACTGCCGCGAACGCGAAGAACAGCGCGAGTACCGATATCAGTTTTTTCATTTCTCCTCTCCTAGAGCGCTTCGGCGCCGGTTTCGCCGGTCCGGATGCGTATGACCTGCTCGAGATCGAAAACGAAGACCTTGCCGTCGCCGATCTTTCCCGTGTTCGCCGATTTCTCGATCGCCTCGATCACCTGCTCGAGCAATTCCGTCCGGATCGCCGCCTCGATCTTCACTTTCGGCAGGAAGTCCACGACGTACTCGGCGCCGCGGTAGAGCTCGGTGTGGCCCTTCTGCCGCCCGAAACCCTTGACCTCGGTCACCGTGATACCGGAGACGCCGATCGCGGAAAGCGCTTCGCGCACCTCGTCGAGCTTGAAAGGCTTGATGATTGCCGTAACCAGTTTCATCGCGCTCCCCTAGAAGGTCTTCTGGATGTAGACGGTGCCCGTGCCCTTCGCGATGTTGCGCGGGAACGGTCCCGGCAGACCGCCGGGACCGACGTCGAACACGCTGCCGTAGCCGAGCACGTTCGTGTCGTACGCCTTGGTGTAGTAGGCGCCGACCGTGAAGTCCTTCGGCAGCGCGTACGAGAGGCCGACCTTGTAGTCCTTGTAGCTGAAGAGCTCGTCGTTGTCGGGCGTCATGCCGCCGTAAGCGGCAGCGAACGCGACGTTGCGCGGATCGGTGCCGCGATACTTCTGATAGCCCCAGTGCGCGAGCAGCGTGACGCCGGTGAGCGGCTTCACGAAGTCGCCCAGCGGCACGTTCGCGGACACGTCGAAGTACCAGGTGCCGTCACTTTCCCGCACGCCGAACGTGTCGTCCTTGAGGCTGTACGAGAACTTCGCCGAGAGCCATTTCCAGCTCCCCCCGAGATAGGCTTCCCACGTGTTCGCCTTCGGCACGTCGTTGAACGGCGGCGCGAGGAGCGCGAAGCCCGGCTGGATCTTGCCGGGATACCAGTAGTACAGCGTGCCCACGTCGACGCCGAAATCGCCGAAGCTCATCTTGTAGCCGCCGTAGAAATCCCACTCGAGGCTGCCGCCCTGCGCGTACGTGCCGGCCGAAACCAGCGTGCCGGCCGCGTTGACCGACGCGTTCTCCTTGAGCCAGCTGATATTGGAAGCCCAGGTACCGGCGTAGAGCCCGCTCGAATGCGCGTAGTCGAAGCCGCCCTGTATCGCGGGCTCCTTGTTCGTCTGCGTGAGGCCGCGGAAGATGTACTGGCTGAACAGTCCGACGTTGCCGGTGATCGTGTGCTCCGGCGTCGGCTCTGCCGCCGCTGCGACACCCGATGCGAGCGCACTCGCGACCAGTCCCGCGATCACGGTTTTTCTCAACATGTTTCTCCCTTTCTGATGGCGTGTGAGGTACGTGCGCGCGACGCTTCAGCACGGACTGTGCCAAAAGAAAAAGAGACAATCGTTCAATGAGTTGAGGTCGGTGCGCTCCGATCCGGCGCGATCGATGCACCATCACGATGCGCGCCGGTGCGCACGCGCACCAAGCGGGGGCGTCGCGATCCGCGGCCGTTCAAAGAGCTATGCGAGAATCCGGCGCATGAACGACAACCTCTTTCGCGAAATCGACCAGCGCATGCGCGAAGTCTTCGCGCAGAGTCCCGCGGCTGACCTGGAAAAGAACATGCGCGCGCTGCTCGCGAGCCTGTTCGCGCGGCTCGACCTCGTCACGCGCGAGGAGTTCGACGTGCAGCGGCAGGTGCTGCTGCGCGCGCGCGAGAAGATCGCGCAACTCGAGGCGCAGGTGGGCGAGTTGGAGAAGCGGCTCGGTCCGGAGCTGCCGAAGCCTTAACGCTTGACGAGCGTGAGCGTCCCCGCGTTCGAGGTCATCGACACGCGGTTGAGAAAAGTCATTCCGATGAGCAGTGGATGGTCTGACTCGCCGACGATCGCTTCGACGTTATCGAGTGTGATGTTCTCGACTGTTACCGACTTGAGCATGACCGCGCGGTTACGTTTCGGGCCGTTGGCCGTCCGCGTCATGACTTCGCGGCCGCCGCTGTAATCGACGCCCAGCTCCGCGGCCGTTTTCGCGCTCATCGATATAAACGTGGCGCCGGTGTCGATGATGCCCCGGACCGACTTGCCGTTGATCGTGACGGAGGCGTGATAGTGCCCGCCCCGTGCGCTCGTGAGGACTGCCGTCGTGTGCGCCGGTGAAGGCGTCGTCGACACGCCGCCGAGGCAGCCGCCCGCGAAACATTCCGGCCCGCGCCTGAGGTTCTCCATGCGGCCGTTGCGTTCGATCCACGCCAGCGCAATCTCGTCCTTGCTGCGCGCCGCGGCGTCGTACCAATACACGGCTTTCTCGGCACACGCCGACACGAGATAACCCGCTTCGTACATGGCGCCCAGGCTGCGTTGGTGCGCCGGACTGCCCTTCAGCGCGAGCGCCTGTGTCTGCTTCAGCTCCGCGTGCGGTGAAGCGAGCGGCCTGGCCTGTTGCAGGTCGTCTGGCGCGAAGTAGCGCTCGGCACAGGTCTCGGCGTGCGCGCTGGCGCCGAGCAGCGCGGCAAGCCACAGCACGCCTGTAGCGAGTGTCGTCGTTCTCATTGATGCCCCGGTTGGCACCGCACTATGAGGCAGGCATGCCGTCGGGCGTTATGACAAAAGTCGTACGCCGTGTGCCCGGCCCGCCGCCGCGCGTTAGGACCGGATCGGGCTTCGAATGGGGGAACCATGGCGCTCGCGGTCCTCCACAGCCGCGCGCTGGCAGGGATGCACGCGCCGCCGGTGACGGTGGAAGTGCATCTGGCGAACGGGCTGCCGAGCTTCGCGATCGTCGGCCTGCCCGAGGCGGAAGTGCGCGAAGCGCGGGACCGGGTGCGCGCGGCGCTGCAGAACGCCCGTTTCGATTTCCCGTGGCGCCACATCACGGTCAATCTCGCGCCCGCGGATCTGCCGAAGGATTCAGGTCGCTTCGACCTGCCGATCGCGCTCGGCATTCTGGTGGCCACTGAGCAGCTTCCGGCCGGCGCGCTGGACGGTTTCGAGTTCGCGGGGGAGCTCGCGCTTTCAGGAGAGCTTCGCCCGGTGCGGGGCGCGCTGGCGATGTCACTCGGCGCGCGCGCTGCGAACCGCGCTTTCGTGCTGCCGGACGAGAACGCCGCGGAGGCCGCGCTGGTGGAAGACGCCACGATCTACGGCGCGCGAGACCTGCTCGCAGTCTGCGCGCACTTCGCCGGGCGCGAGGCGCTCACGCGTTACGACAAGCCGCCGCCGCGCCACGAGCCGTTCTATGCCGACCTGCAGGACGTGAAAGGCCAGGCGCGTGCGAAGCGCGCGCTCGAAGTCGCGGCCGCCGGCGGCCACAGCGTGCTGCTGTACGGTCCGCCCGGCACCGGCAAGACGATGCTCGCGTCGCGCCTGCCCGGGATATTGCCGCCCATGACGCAGCGGGAAGCGCTCGAGTCGGCGGCAATCCAGTCGATCGGCTCGCAGGGCTTCAGGCTCGCGCACTGGCGGCAGCGGCCGTATCGCGCGCCGCATCACACTGCGTCCGGTGTCGCGCTGGTCGGCGGCGGGAGCGACCCGCGTCCGGGGGAGATCTCGATGGCGATGCACGGCGTGCTCTTTCTCGACGAGCTGCCGGAGTTCGATCGGCGCGTGCTCGAAGTGCTGCGCGAGCCGCTCGAATCGGGGCGCGTGAGCGTGTCGCGCGCGGCGCGCCAGGCCGAATTCCCGGCCGAGTTCCAGCTCGTTGCTGCGATGAATCCCTGAGGATACGGTGGGCACTCGCCACGACTTAAATGAGATGGGAGCCCTGAAGAGTTGCCTGGACCGCTGCCGGACTGATCGCCGCCCCCGGGACCGCGATGCAGTGTTGGTGCGTAATACAGATTGATTTCCACGTCCCCGTCACCCACCACGATGCTCTGGGTGATGGCCTCTACGATCTGTCGTTTCTCGGTCGCTGACAGCGTCGGCCAGCGGCTGTGGAGGTCCCGTGCGTCGGCGAGAATTTCCCCTTGGGAGACATGCGCGATTTTGAGAACGTCTAGCTCGGCTTGGGCGCGCGGTATTTCTTCGTCGAGCTGGCGCGCCCGCTCGGCCAGCGGCCGATATTTCGCGCCGAATCCTTGCTTGTCGATCATGCCGGCTTGATAAAGCTCGTACAGCTTGTCTATTTCCTGGCTCAGCTTTTTCTGCTCGGCTTCGAGCACCCGGAGCAATTCAGCCTTGTCCTCCAGGACCCTGTCGGCCTTTTCTAAGTGCTGTGCGACTTCCCGGTCGGACAAGAGAAACGCTCTGATCTGCTCGTGGAAAATCGCTTCGAGGTCGCCGAGGGGAATCTTGTTGCGGCACTTCTGGCAGATATATTTTGGGGAGTTCGAGGGCACATACATCTTTGTGCCGCAGCCGCAGTAGGTCAGGCCGGAGAAGAGGTGGACGGTTCGGCGGGTGGGACGTTTGCCCCGGGTGCGCTGTTCGTCAAGAAGAGCGTTGCAGGCGTTCCAGAGATCCTCTGGGACGATTGCCTCCACCGGGTGAAACACCCATTCCGTTTCTGGCTTCAATTTCCAGGCCCTCTTGTTGTTGACGGTCTGGGTGTAGTTCGCACGGCGCCGACCCTTGGCTGTGGGATCGCGCAGCAACCGGTCCACGGTGGTGTCGGAGAAAGGCGAGCCGTTGCGCGTGCGGAATCCGCGGTCGTTGAGGAGTCGAGCGACGGTCTTTTTCCTTTTGTGTTCCAGGAAGAGCTCGTAGAGCATGCGCCGGACCGGCGCTTCCTTCGGCTCAGGCACGAGCTGGTGGTCCTTCCACTGATACCCGTAGGGCGCTTGGCCACCTAAAGGCTTCCCGAGCTGCGCGCGGACCGGAACCGAAGCTGCCACCCGCTGGGCGATCTCCTCGCGCTCCCACTGGGCCATGGCGGCGATCATCGTGTAGAAAAGCCGCCCGGCTGGCGTCGACGTGTCGATCGACTCGGCAAGCGAGATAAGGTCGGCGCCGCACTCGCGAAAAATGTCGGCGAACTCGAGAAGCTCCTTCGTGTTGCGAGCCAGGCGGGCGAGCTTCGAGAAAATAAGGCCGGTGATGTGGCCGGAGCGTACGTCGTCAAGCATGCGCTTCGTTTCCGGAAACTCCTTCACCGTCTTTCCAGAGACGGCGTCGAGCCGGTACACCTCGATTACCTGCCACTCCTTGGCTTCGGCGTAGAGACGCGCGCGGCGTTCGTGGTGCTCGGGACTTTCACCTTTGACCTGATCTTCCGTCGAGACCCGAATCCAGATGCCGACGCGCTTCTGCGTTTCGCGTTTCATATGACTCGTCTCCTTGCGCACCCGCCTCAAAGTCTTACGCTAGTACAAACCTATACGGATGTACAGCGAGATTCGTTGCCACCTACGTTACTTGGGTTTGTTCTTTTCGATCGAGCGGGCGATGACGCTCGCGATGTCCGAACGGCGCCGGGCGCCATCTTCCTGAACGATGCTCTGCCGCTTCACCTTGACGCGGTACCCCCGGACCAGCGTGTCCTCGGGCTGCGGTAGGCGAAACTCATCGAGAAACTCGACGATCGCATCGGCCGGGACAAATCGCACGCGGGCCTGTTCGGCTTCGTCGATTTGCTCGCGAATCCGTCGTTCAAAAGACTGCGTCTGCCGCCCGGCTGCCGTTACGATCGCGACATGGGCGTAGCCGGCCCCGAGTGCCTGCTTCACGTGCTTCGTCTCCCACGCATGGCCGCTTGCTACTGATATCTCGACGGCGACTCGCATGGAGTCGCGCACCAGGGAAACATCGACGTTGCCAGCGCCGCCGAGGATCGGCTGTTCGAGGGTCGCGCGGAAGCCGCGCTCTTCGGCCAGGCGCTTGACCAAGTGCTGGAGGTACTTGTGTTCCCGGCCGCCACGGCCTTCTGTCAGCACGTCCGGATGAGCCTTAGTCCGATCGGCGCCTGTCGCCTTAGGGTGCGTTTCGGCTGCGGGTGGCGGCACCGGGGGCAGCGCAGGCCGCCCTTCATTTTGCGCCGCGCACTCCGCATCCGCTGCCATTGCCTCCATACCGGGCATGCCGGCCGCGGCCGATCCGTACGACTCGGCAAGTTCGCGCGCCAGGCTTGCCGCGTCAGTGCCGAACTGTTCACGCGAGAGCGCCTGAATTACCGCAGGCGTGGCGGGGTTCGCATCAGCGATTGCCGCGGGAGCAGGCACTCGCAAGTTGAAGTCGTTAGCCGATTCGCCAAGCCGGACGACGGCCTCGCCTTGGCTGAGATTCTGGAGATCGTTGCTTTCGAAGAACGAGAAGCCCTCAGCGAGCCGGCGAGCATCATCGTCGCCCACGCGCATGACGACGCGGGTATGGGCGTTGCCGAGAACGGCAGCCTCCACCGTAGGCAGATCGCGCAGCTGGTGGAGCGTTTGGTGGGCGAGCACGAGGCCGATCGAATACTTGCGGGCCTCGGTGAGGAGTGACTCAACCGACGGTGCAACGAAATGCTGGAATTCGTCGAGAAAAATGAAGTACGGCGTCCGCCGCGCGGGATCAAGTGCTTGGCGCGTCACGGCAACCTGCTGGAACTTGCTCGTGATGAGACTGCCGAGGAGGTAACAGTTCTCGCGGCCGATCAGGCCTTGCGCGAGCTTGGCGAGAAAGATTTTTCGCCCGCGCACGACGTCTTCGAGACGCACGCGCGGCTCCCGCTGGGCCACGACGTTGCGGACGAGACGGGGCCGCAGGAACGTATTCAGGCGCGTGAGGATCGGCCCCAACGCTCGGGTGCCGATGAGCGGAAACTCGTTCTTCCAGAAGAACTGAACTTCCGGGTCATCGATGCGAGACAGAAAGTCGCGTCGAAACGCCTCTTGCACGAGGAAGCGCCGAAGGTCGAGCAGAGTCGCGGGCTCGGGGGACTCAAGAAGCGCAAGAACCGCATTGCCCAGGACCGTGCTCATGGCATCGCCCCATGAGGTGGCGTAGCGCTGGAAGATCGCCACGAGGTCGGAGGCCAGAAGGGTCTTCTCCGCGGATGTCTGAGCTTGGAGCAGATTAATACCCACCGGCGCCGCATCGTCGGCCGGATCGAAGAGGACAACATCTCGCCACCGCTCGTGCGGAACGCGGGCGAGGACCGCTTCCACCAAGTCGCCGTGTGGGTCGAGGACAGCGACGCCGTGGCCATGCGCGATGTCTTGGCTGATGAGATTGAGAAGAAACGTCGACTTGCCGGTGCCGGACGCGCCGATCACATGCATGTGCCGCAGCCGTGCCGCGACTTCAATCGAGGCGTTCTGAGTCCGATTCTGATGCTCGTGTACGCCGAGGACGAGGCGGTGACCGCGAGCCTCCCTCGGAAGCTCTTTCGTGCGCCTCGTGAGCCGGACCAGCGCCGGATGCCGTACCGATTCGTCGGGCGGATGGACTAGGCCGGCCAGTTCTTCGGCCGAGAGAAGCATGCCGCTGCGATACGTCGAGCGCAGGAGGAATGCCTCCAGGTGCTCATCGTCCGGATAGCCATCGTTCATGAGCGGAATGAGATGGTTCGAGCCGGGACGGGAAAATTGGGCGAAGTAATCGCCCGTGCCGCGGATAAGATTGCGCGCCTCTTCCTTGCTTGCCGCCGCTGCCGCGACGCGGAGCACGACGGCGAACATGGGCGAACTCGTTTTCTCTTTGGCCAGAGGAACAAACTCGGGCGCGTCCTCGAAGGTAGGCTCGCCTTGCCGAACAAGAGCCGACGTGATCGCGCGACCCCACGGATTGACGACGGGGGTGAAGAGCACCTGAAGCGCCAGTGTCTCCGCGGCTCCGGTCCGCGACAAGGCGGGCATGAGCGGGATATACGGATCGAAGGAGAAGCTCCGAAACGCGTGGATCGGCAGGAAGAACTCGTCCGCGAGCCCGAAGTCGACGGTGAAGCTCGCGCGCTTGGTCGCCCAGCGGCTATCGAGGAGATCCTCCGCCTCCGTGACGGCCAAGGAAGGAAAATAGCCGGAAAGCGCCCCTGCGATGCGTGCGGCGTCGCCTCGTTCACAGGAGACCTGAAATTCGACGCGCCCGCCGTGGCCGACGATTTCGAAGGACAGCGGCGAGCGGAGAGGTGATAGGCCTCGGAGAAACCGGCGGGCGGCCTCGACGTCCGAAGCGAAATCGCTTTGCGCGACGACGCGCAAGGTAGCCGTCTCATCGCGGGGTAACTCGGGGTAAGGAGCGGGCTCGTCAAATGCGGCGCGCGGCGCACGTGTCGGGACGGGCGGACCAGGACGAACCGCATCGCGGACACTCTTGGCGAGCGAGCTCAAAAACGTCGGTCGCCGGCCGTCGTCGATCGGCTCAGGCGATGCCGGCAGTGCGAAGGAGCACCGACGAAACGGTGGCTCAAGCACCACCGGATAAGGCGCCAGCGTCCAGCCGCGCCCCCGCAGTTCCCACGCGTAAAAATTCGCCGTGATCGCCTTCGCAAGGGGCGAGACAATCGTCACCTGCGGAACTCCTAGCTGAACTTGGCGAACAAGTCCCGCATCACCGGCTTGCGCTCGGTTTCCGTAAGCGTGCGCAAGCCCTTCGCTTTGAGAAGTTGGTCGAGAGCCTGCGTGACGGCGCCTTGAATCAACGACTGGAACATCAGCGCGGTGTCGATCTTGTAGTACGTGAGTGGCTGGAGCACGTATCGAGTGAGGGGGCCGACGATAGGCTTTGAGAACAGCCACGCTAAAAAGTCGCTCTCGATCTTCCCGAGCCACGACGAGACAAAAAAACCGGTGCCGAACGGTGCGGCGCAAACATGGAAGACGTCGTTACGCCGGCGCAGCTGGAGATACTCCCGTCGAGGCGAGAAGAACCCGCCCTCGGAGAAGTCGACGCGCTCGATATGGATGCCCTCGACGTGCTGTGCTTCGATGAGATCCTCAATTAACGTGTAGAAATCGTTTGAGGAAAGTTGAAGGCCTTCGGAGCGGTGGGACCAGTGGCTAATGATGCTTGTGGGCTCGATGGCAGACATACGACCTCCACGCGATTACGTCGGGGTATCAGTCCGGGCGCGGTGAGCTATCTGAAGCTACGGAGCGGGAGCGGTATTCCGATATCGACCAGCACCGCGCCGGTCGCTTTCCAGTATTCGATATAAAAGGCGCGCAGCGTCGTCATCTCGTCTGCGCGCCGGGGAATGACGGTGCCCCTGTCGGTAAGGGACGGTTGACCAAGACCGATGTGCCAGACCGAGACTTCTCGTAAGTCCGGGATGAGCCCGCTCTGCTTGAGCTTCTTGAGTTCGTGAAATACGGCGATTTCTCGCACCGCTCCGCGCGTGCCGTAAAAGGAAGCGCGACCTTTGACGTGGTGCACTCCGTCGCTGATCAAGACGAGCGCCGACTGTGCTCGCCGGGCATCGTTGAAGGCGCCGGCCAGCTGCACCAGAGTCTCGAAGATCGGTGAGAATGCGGCAGGATCGCTGTACTTTTTCGCGAACGTCTGCACGAGTACGCGCTCGAGGCGCCGCTGTGCTTCGTGGTAGTTGTGGGCGTAGCAGTTCTTCAGCTTTTTATATTTTTCTACCGGGATGTCGTTGATATCGCGCTCGGTAAGCCTGATCGGTTTCTCCGCGATGATGTCGGCCTCGAAGTCGAGCGTCGCGCCGGCCGGGCCGGCAAAGGAGACCACGGCCAGCCGATCACCCTCCTGAAGCCAGCCGATCAATCGGACCGTGATTTCCCGTTCGGTCGGCGAATCGAAGACGGTGCTGCGGTCGATCGCGACCACTTTCACGACAGTCGGTGGCGGGCTCGTCCGCCCGATCGTTGACGCGCACGTGGCGTGGACGAACGCGGGCGCGGCGGCGCCAAGAAGCGCCGCCGTCGCGACGATGACGCTACGCCGAGCGGCCGGAATCACGACGACACCGTCCGCAACGGCGCCTTCGCCCCCTCGGCGAGGCTCGCACGCGCTACGGCCGGTTCAGCCGGGGCGGCCCCCGTCGGCGGCACGGTGGAGGGCCCGGGGTCGTCGGGCTCGTTGAAGTTGATCGCCGGCCGCTCGTGGTGGCGGGGATCACGGGCGTGCCGCTTCAGGTAGGCATCTTTCAGCCGGCGCCGGATTGCGAGGATGTCGGCATCGCAGGCATGCGCGCGAGCTGCCATCTCGAGCTCGAACTTCTCGGCCGTGCCGAAGCGATCGACGATGCGGCGCCAGCCCCGCGCCTCATCGAGCAGGGAGAACTGGCTGTAGTCCCACATGATCGTGCCGAGAAAGAGCACGATCGCGAGAACGGTGAGCCCGATCGTGACGCCGGTGCTCCAGCCTTCCTGCTCGCCGGCATAGATCCGCGCCGCGGCAGCCGCGCTCATGATGAAGATGACGAGGCTGAGCTTGAAGGCGACAGGCACGTAGTCGATCCAGGACGGCCGCTGCCAATTAATGGTGACGACGCTGTCGTAGATGCGACGGAAATTCGCGGCGACTTCGAGCGTCTCCGGCGTTTTTTCCTCAAGCAACCTCCAGTGCTTCCAGCGCACCTGGATCACGGCGCACGACCTTTCGATTTCGAGCGCGTACTTGAGCATCACGAAGCCGAAGAACGGGGCGGCGACGATCATGACGAGGAGGTGCTGGTTCGGCGTGAGCGCCGGGGCGATCACCGGCAGCGTCAAGAGGAGAAGCCATGCCCAGTCGAAGGTGAGTACGAGCATCAGGATCTGACGCGCGAGCGGCCCCGAGCTGTTTTGATGGAGCTCGTTTGCCTGTTCCAAATTGGCCCGGGCTTCGGTGATATCGCTCGCTTTCAGGAGGTAAGGCAGGTTGTCGTCAGTCCGGAGCTTCCAGCCGGCGATTACGCCCCACGCTCCGATCAGCGTGATGAGCACGAGGACGTAGGTCCAAACGCTTGGCAGATCCGGCTGCCTCCAAACATAAGCGAGTCCGGCCGCGGCGGTTACGAAGAGCGCGCCGAAGAGCCACATCATGTTCGCTCCGCGCACGAGCGTCGCCCGGTCGTAGACGGCGTGCATGCGACGATGCTGATCGCGCTTCCGCAGCTCCCGGAAGAACAGCCGCACGTCTTCTTGAGAGAACAGATTCCTCGCGATCTTAAGTAGAGCTCCCCAGGAGACCTCACGCTGGAACTCTTTCTCGATCCGGGCTTTGTGAACGTCGGGATTGCTCATATGGACCTCCGGGCGGTGGTGGTTAGCGGAAGCGACGGTGAAGGCATGCTGCCGTCTGCCTGCGTTGTGCCGCCGGGACCGAGCGGCTCGGCGCGCGCTTTATAGCGGCGTCGCAACGTTCAGCCGTGCGGGCTGTTAGGCGTTGCGGTGCTGCCGGGGCGGGAGCCGATACAGGAGGAGTGAAACGAACGAAATGGCGGTGCGAGCCGCAGCAAACCACTCTGCGGTTCGGTATGCCAAGCCTTGGCGCGTCTGGCGGCTGAGGTGGCGCCGCACGTCCCCGCCCTCCGAGCGAACCCCTAAATTCCCTGATAACGCCGTGGCAATCGGCGTCCGCGGCTGCCGCATATACATAGCTGATATAGAATATACGGAGAGGAGCAAGCAGCCGTTGGATAGGCATCACACCGATCATATAGAGAGAGGATCACGTGTGGGACAACAATGGTAAATCTTCTCCTTGTCCAAAGTAATAGAGGATGAATAGAAATACTATGCGCGGATACTTATATGCGAATAATTATCCTCGGCGATGGGATAGCCAAGGTTGCCGAGAATGAGCCGCCGGCGCGTTGCGACGTCACGCATCAAGGATGTCGAAGATCCAAGGGTGCGTGCAGTGCAGGCTGCGTATCTACACGCTGAATGCAAGCTGACTCAGCTTGAAGTGGCGGGAGCTCTCAGAACATCGCAGCCGCACGTATCCCGCCTACTAAAGCTCGCAATGGAGAACGGTTGGCTGGAAAAGCGGCTAGTGCTCAATCGCGCTGCACTTGGGGAACAGCTAACGGAGGCTCTAGCTTCGCTATCAGATCGAAATCTGGTTCAGGTGTTGGCGAGCTACGCGCCGCAAGACGAGGAGGTAAAAGTAGTAGATGCACGCGTTTTCCCGTCTGCACCGGCATTGACCGAACGGCTAGGTCGTTTCGCACGCGCCGCATCGGGCCGTGTCGCCGAGCTGCTTGCCGACGTCGAAGTCGTTGGCGTGACGTGGGGCGCGACTATTGAAAACGTGATCGCAAATCTCGACGGCATAAACGTCGCGTCACCGCTGCGAAAACAGAGGGTGGTCACACCGCTCTCTGGTGAACTCCTTCAAGGGTCGGAGGTTCAGTATTCGTCTTCTGTATTGGCGCACCGACTCAATCGGCTACTTAATGGGCCGACGGCCGAGCCAAGCATCAGTCTGACGGCCATCCCGGCCTTCGTGCCCAATCAGAATCCGAAGATGCAACGCGCATTGCTCGAGGAGATACGCATGCGCGATAACTATCAACAGGTCTTTGGCACCGCGAAAAGCGGGGGCTTGGTATCGCGAATCGATTGTGTCCTCACGAGCATCGGCCCCTACGAAATCCCTCTAGGCGCCAAGATATTCGAGTTGATGCAGGCCACACGGGCCTCGCATGAGGATCTGCGTACGCTCGTGTCCGGCGACTTCGCGGGGACGCTACTGGCGAAACCCGGACTGGATTCTCGGCTACGCGATAAGGTGGAAAGCTTCAATGCCTGCTGGACCGGAATTACCTTAAAGCAGTTTAAAGACGTGGCGCTGCGAGCCCACAAGGATCAACGAAAGCCGGGGAACGTCGTCATTGCTGCAGGCAAGGAAAAGGCGTCGGTCTTACTCGAAGCGGTACGGCGAGGGTTAGTTAACCAGGTTATCGTTGACCAAGCACTCGCCAACCAGTTGCTGGTTCTGTGTGGTGCCGAGAAGTAAGTAGCCACGACGGAGCGGCCGAGCAGCTTCACCTTCTCCCCCATCTTTCGTAAGGCGGAAGCGCGTGACGCAAAGCGCTCGCGGCAGTTCGCGGTGAAACAAGGAGTGCCTCGAGTCGAGCTTTCGGTACGTTCTTCTTCTACTGGCCCCCTCGGCCGCTTTTGAGACTATTCCGACGAGTTGGGTGCGTAGCGAGTGTGATCGAACCGTCCTACGACGACCGCAAGCGTAATTCGCGCATGCAAATTCTTGACCCCCTCGCCGCGGTCGTGGTCAAATCGATTCCCCCCACGCGATTTGCGGGATTACGGGGCAGGACTGATTAGCCGAGCAGGTCAGGACAAGTAGGTAAGCACCTACGCCACAGCCTAAGGGGTGAAAATAAGAAGGCCGCAAGGTGCAATGACCATGCGGCCTTTTTAACTCTGGAGGACGATATGTGACACGCCACTACCCAGAGCTGTAGCTCCACACCAGCGAACGCGCCCACAGGTAGGCGCCCAAAGCGCAGACGTTGGTTCCGACGGAGCTCCCTAGCCACTCATGCCATGACAGCGAGAGTGTCGTACGAATCGGGGGATTTTAAACGGCAAGTCCCCTCTACGTCAATATTCCTACAACATAACTTCGCTGTCAAACCAAGGTGGCTCCTTCCCAATCGCAGCAGCGAAAGGAAAGAGCATCATGAAGAAGTGTTTCGAAAAGTGCTTCGAAGAGCGACTTCAAGATGAAATTCGTAGGTTGCAGGCGGAGTTGCAGGCTTATCAAGCCTTCAAAGCATCGTTAGCAGCGAAACGCACACCGAGAAAGGCGGCCGGTCGTGACGAGCCGGGAATATGGATCTACGACCACATCATCACCAACGTTGATCTCAATGGAGTGGACTACTCGACGCTAGAAAGCCAAGCGAATCTTTTGGTTTGATGTAAGAGTCGTTCTAGGACGACGTTCCCTGAATAGGTTTTGCACGACGAGGCCGTGCGTTCAATGTCGACGGCCGCCTACACGGTTCGATCATCGGCAGCGTGTAGCGTCGCTAGATCCGGATCGTAGTTGCGCTAAACGGCCGGCTGGGACTGCCGTCGATCATGAGCTTGAGGTAGATATCGTGGTTGGCGAGGTTCGTCAGGTCTTGCGGCGAAAACACCGGCTCGAACTCGCGCCCGGTCACGAGCGCGTCCTCGGGACCGAGTCGAAACGAGATGAGGGTGCCGACATTGCCGAGGACCGCATGTCGCACTTCCGGCGCCAGCTGGTAGAGGTGCTGATGGGCGAGGATCAGGCCGACACCGTACTTGCGGATCTCGGAAACCATGTTTGCGACCGACACGGTTGTGAACTCCTGGAATTCGTCGACGTAGATAAAGAACGGCCGCCGCGTCGCCTCGGGAGAATCGGCCCGACTGAAGGCCGCGAGCGCGAGCGTCGTAACGGCAAGCGCACCGAGAAGCTTCGCTGAGTCTTCACCCAAGCGACCTTTGGCAAGGTTCATCACAAGAATCAGCCCCTCGTCCATGACGCGCCGGAAGCGCAGATCGATCGGCGCACGCGTAAAGAGCCGGTGGAGACGCGGGTCGGCAAGGAAGGCACCGACCTTGTTCTGGATGGGCGCGATGCTCTCCTGGCGGTAACGCGTCATGTACTGCGGGAATTCTTTCGTCCAGAACGCGCGGACTTGCTCGTTGGTCACGCGCTTGAGGACCTTGCCGCGGAAAGCCGGCTCGGAAACCATCCGCAGGACGTCCGGTAAGCTCGCATCGCCGCTTTCCAAAAGCGCGTAGAGCGCATTTCTGAGCACGTGCTCCATGCGGACGCCCCAAGCTTCCGGCCAAAGCTTCTTGAACGCCTCCAGGAGCCCCGAAGCAGCCAAGGGAATATGTCCCATCGCCACGCCGCGGAGCGGGTTGTAGCCATAGGGTTGCCGCACGTGCGGAGCATCGAGGTAAACGAGTTCACTTCGGCGTTCGCGAGGCACGTGCGCAGCAAGCCGCTCGGCTAAATCGCCATGCGGATCGATGACGGCGAGCCCGCGGCCAGCCTGCATGTCTTGGACGGCGAGCGTCTCGATGAGGCTCGTCTTTCCGGTCCCTGTTTTGCCGATTATGTATGTGTGAAAGAGGCGATCGGGCTGCTTAATACCAAAAGGTCTCCGCCGCAGGCGCAGGTCGTTCGTCTCTGCGAAGTAAGAGATGCTGTTTGCGGGCATTCATCCACGCTAGCGAATGCCGCTCGTTCGCGCATGTTTCCGCATCGTGCCCGGCATGCACGTTTGTCCGTCATGACGGAAAACGGCGCGCGCGTAAGTATGGATATCGGGTTCTTTCAGAAAGGAAACCGATATGGACCATCGCAGTTGTTCTGATCTTGAGTTGGTGGCAATGCTCGTCGGGAAAAAGACGGCGGAAAAACTCTACCGCGGCACGCTCACGCGGCTCCTTATCGAAGCTGAGGAGGGAAGCGGCAATGGGAAGCTCGCAGCCGCCGCGGAGCTCGTACGCCGGTCACTGCGCGAAACCCTTGAGCACACGCCCGCGCTCTCGAGCCCGCAGGCCGTGCGCGATTACCTGCGCCTGCGCTTTGCCGGAAAGGAGCACGAAGTGTTCATGGCGCTCTTTCTCGATGCGCAGAACCGCGTGCTTGCGATCGAAGAGCTCTTTCGGGGGACGCTCACGCAAACGTCCGTCTTTCCGAGAGAAATTGTGAAACAGGCGCTCCACGTCAATGCCGCCGCGGTAGTGTTCGCGCACAATCATCCGTCCGGCGTGGCTGAACCGAGCCGCGCGGACGAGGCGCTCACGCAGACCCTCAAGCACACACTCGCCCTGGTGGACATCAAGGTGCTCGACCACTTCGTGGTCGGCGGCGACAGCGCCATGAGCTTTGCCGAAAGGGGTTTACTCTAGGGACAATGCTTCCCTTAAAGGCTCGCTTAACGGCGGCCTTTTTTCTTTGCCGCTGATGCTACCGCTTTGACGGCGCGGCCCGAGAGGTACTTCTCGCATTCCTTGAGGAGATGGTAGGGATCGACGCCGATGGCGAGCGCGATTTCTAAATACTCGATCGGGTCCAACAGACGCTCGTGCGTCTCGTATTTCGAGACGAAGGACTGCGGCCGGCCGAAATGCGCCGCGAGCATCGTTTGCGTGATCCCCGCCTGTTCACGGCCCTCCTTGAGGCGCCTAATCAGCGAGCCGTAGGCTTGGGCATGGATGGTCTTCAATTCTGTGGCCAACAAATCGTTGCCACAGAAGTAATCCTGTTCTAGGATTATCCCAAAATAGGATAATCATTCATTCAGCCTCGGCACCCTTTCACCGTGTCGATGCCAGGAGACTGGGCAGATGAAACGTTTTCTTTTTGGAATTTTGAGCGCCTGCTTGCCGCTGAGCGCCGCCGCCGCGGAGCAAGTGTGTGCGGCGGACGCACGCGCCATCGATCGGCCTACCTATCAAGTGGGCGACCACTGGATACAGTGGAACGGCGTTAAGAGGGAGATCACGCGCATTTCTGATAACCGCATTGTTCTGGTTCGGGAGGGCAAGGAGTATCTCTACGACCTCAACATGAACCTTATCCAAAGCTACGGCGCGCGGACCGTTGAGCCTGTGGAATACCGGCCGCCGTATCAGACGGTGATGTACCCGCTCTGCCCGGGCAAGAAGTGGGGCGGAACCGGCTTCAACTGGTTTTCGGGCGGTTACAGCGGCAGCTACGATTTTCAGGCCGAAGCCGGTCAGTGGAGTACCTACAACATCAAAACGCAGGACGGTCGACGCTTAGTGTTCGAGGGCATTCCGGTCCGGATGACCTACACGGAAAAGAACGAGACCACGACCACGACCTGCTGGGTAGTGCCCGAACTGAAGGGCGTCGGCTTCTGCCGATCGAGCAATCCGGCTTTCAACTACACCGCCATCGAACACGGGCAAAAACGCGCGGCCGGTGGCGGGAGCAGCGCAACTGCTCAGTAGCAGACGAAACTCGAAGAACAGACGGGAGAACACCGTTGCCGTGAACGCGCGGAAGCCGCGATGATCCCCTGCTAGATTGGCGGAGTTTAGCGATTGAGCCTCGCCCCCCGATTGAGAGCGACGATCAAACGGAGAAAAATGAGTACGCCGTTCGGTGTGCCACCAAGACGCCGAGTTTATCGCGGAAGACTGGCGCCCAAAATCGGTCTCGTCGTTCCCATGGAATGCTAGCCGCACAAATGGATCAAGGAACGCGGCCGAATGGACTTAGTCGCTAAGCCACTACGGCCAGCGAATGCGCAGTCAGCGGTACTCCTTGGCGCTTAAACGCGAGCATTTATCCAATCCCAAGTGGCTTTAGCCAGCCATCCCTGATGCGTTCCGCGGTGAAGCTGAGTAATGAACAAACGATCATCACTGTCGATGTGAGGCCGCAGACGATCGTATATCGACTGAGCGGTGAGGCTGGTAGAAACAAACCATACCGAATCGAGATCAGGATCGCGAGCCCATTCCCCGATGCTCTTTATAGCCTCGTAGAGCTTGGGATAGTCCTTCGCCTTGTTCAGATCATAAGTGATGAGGTAGACCATTGGGGTTCCTTACGGTGCAGCGCAGCTTGCAGGCGAATGAAGCTTCTCAAGGGCTTTCACGGACTACCGACATTCAGGCAGCGAAAGCAGATTGTCAGTCCATTGTCCGTTTGCGTGCGTCCTAAGGTATTGCCCGTTTGGTCCGTCGACGACAGCTATGTCGGCCCGTTGTCCACTTTCGTGCGTGTAGAACGTGTTTGAGCGGTTATTGATCGAATCAATAACCTGCTGGCGAGTCCACCGCCATCCGCCACCGCCGTCGCCGCCCAAATGGGTAATCCCCTCGTAGGGATCGTGGCGGGGCTGCTTGTTGATGCACCGCACGCGGACGTCTGCCATAAGCCGGTCTCCAATTCAAACTATCTGACCTGCTAGCGCACGCGATCCTTCGGCGGATGCGGATCGTTGCCGTAGCTGTCGCTGTCTTGGATGGTCCCGTCTTTTCGGTGGATCACAAGCTCCACTTGCTCGCGCCGCGCTTGGTCACGACCATGCTCAAGCGCCTCGTTCTTGGTGTCGTAGACGCCGCCGGCACGCTCCGAGCCTTCCTTCCTGGTTGCCCAACCGTCCTGATGCGGGACCACATGGATATCGCGTTTGTCGCTCATGCTGTTCTCCGAGTGAAACATGGTGGTACTACTGAATGGCCGCTCATCAGATTCTTCCGATAAGCGGAATGGACTTGGCAGTGCACGCGTCTGCAACAACATGCAGGAGGTACGCGCCGCCCGCTATCAGGAGCGCCCCGCGCACGAATGCTTCCGCGTTCGTTTCGGTCTGCCACTGGTAGGTTTTATAGAGGCCCGTGCCCAGGATCGCCATGAAAGCCACGCTGTGGAAAAATTGGCGATGATTCGGATGAAGCGCCGGCTCCACGAGATCCGGGAGCCGCGCGAAGTACGCGCAGAGTGCCGCTCCGGGGATCGGCTCGGGCAGACCCCGGCCGTTCCCGTTCGCGTGAGCGGCGGCTCATACGCCACCCCCCTAAGAGATTTATCAGGCGATGCGTATCGGCACAGGGCATTCTCTATCCTCGGACCGTCGGTTTTCCTTGCTTGCGGTTACAGGAACGTACTATCCTTCAACAGGACTGTCAACTGTTTCAGGATAGAGATATCCTGTGAAAGGAGAATTGATGAGCGAGTTGTATGCCCACATCGCCGCCACAATCCGCGAATTGCGTCAGCTTCGAGGTCTGAGTCAGGAGGGCTTGGCCGATCTTGTAGCCGTGCCGGCGAATACCGTCTCGCGCTGGGAGACGGGGACATACAAGCCATCGGCAGAAGACTTAGACAAACTCGCCCGCGCGTTCGAGGTCTCCATCACGGTATTTTTTCCGGAGAGCCAAAGGACAAGTGAGCTGTCGCCTGCGGCGCAGGCGCTTCTTTCTGCGACGAAGAGTCTTAACAAGGATGATTTGGACGAAGTAACGCGCTACGCGGAATTTCGCCGAGCGCGCAGAATGTTGGAAAAAGAGCGGCTTAAGCGGAAGAAACCACGCGCGTCGTGAGCGAACGAAACGATTACTTCGAGAGCATGAAAGCGCTGGCTCGGGAAAAGCGGACACACTACGGCGTCCGAACCGAAGCGTTCGGCTTGCGTGAGCTCCGCCTGATCTACAAGGCCGAGCGGGTAAAGATAGATCGCTGGGACAGCCTGCCAGCGAAAGTCCGAGCGCTTTACATGTGCGAAGACGGCGTGTGTTCCGTTGCGGTTCGTTCAACCTTGCCCACTGAGCCGCGACTCTTCGCGCTAACTCATGAACTCAAGCACCACTATTGCGACCAGGACAAGCTCAGTTCCGGCGAGTTGCCCTGCGGCGACTACAACGCGAACGAGCTGATCGAGGTCGGAGCGGAAGTCTTTGCGGCCGAATTTCTGTATCCCGAAGAAGAGTTCAAAGCGCACGCCCTGGCGTTTTCTTCGCACCATTGGAGTCCGGAGGATATTGTCCGGTTCAAGCGAAACTGCCGCGCGCGTATAAGCTACGCCTCTCTTCGAAAGCGACTTGAACGGCTCGGATTGACCGGGCACGGAGAGTATCGAGCGATACAGTTCAGAAATCTCGAGGAGCAGATGTTTGGTCCGCCGATCTATAAGCAGGGGTGGTTCCAGCGTCGGCGGCAGAGGATCTAGTGTGGAGTACCCCCTCCTCGTCTATTGCCTAGACTCGCCAAGGAAGGCGAACGCGCTTAGGCGCTGCCCTTCAACACCCAGGAGTTCCCGTTAGATTCAAGAGTTGCCATAATCCGCGCGGGCACGATTGGGGGGGTCGATAAGTGGCGCAGCGGGGCAATCGTGGTGTGGCAGTTATAAAAGAGGTCCTTGCGGCGGCGGCGCCTCGGCCAGCTATCGAAAGTGACGATCAAGCCCAGAAGAAAGAGTATGCGGTCAGGTTCGCGAAAAAGATGGCCGAAATTATGGCGGACGACCTGCGTCCGAAAATGCGCAAGATTACGGCAACCACGAAACGTTCGGCGAGATCCGAACGGGGCCCGAAGCAGCTCGACATCAATTTTTCGACTCCCGAACTAGGGTTGGCACTCGGCATATCGCTCAAATCCGTTCACATTCGTGAGAACAGGGGCGCTCGGAGATACACGCATAACACAAAGCGCAATGAAGAAGAGCTGCGAATCGAAGCGATTGGTTATCACAAGCGGCAGCCGTACGCTGTCATGATCGGGGTACTGTTCTTGCCGTTTGACAGCTGCACGGACGGCAAACGTGGCAATCCTTCATCGTTTGGAAACTGGGTGCGGCACCTTCGACCGTATGCGGGCCGTCGACGGCCGGACGGCGATGCGGACCGTTTCGAGCGGATCTATATCGGTCTTTACGAACCGGACGGCTCCGATCTGCGCTTCTTCGATATCGAAGCCGATCCACCGAAGAATGAGCGGCCGCGAAGTGGTGCTGACCCGCTCCCGCTAACGGGCAGTGCTCCGTCGCGGCTTGTTGATTACCGCGAGTTTCTCAATGCAGTACATCGCGAGTTCTTACGACGCAACGTCGCGGAGTTCCGGTGGGCCGATGGTGGCGAGGCGCCGCTTAATGTCGCAGAGATTCAACCGCTACCAGGCGAAGGCTAGGTTGCGGGCGCTGAGTTAGACCGCTGATCGAATTTTTGTCTGTACATTTCTACAGGTTGGTTGTTAGAATCACCGATACGATTCGTATCAGGCTTGCGCTGCGCTGGCGGTGGCGACTAGAGGACGGGAATGAATGTAGCGGGCCTTTTCGCCGGAATCGGCGGCTTCGAACTAGGCCTCGGCAGGGCGGGCCACGAAACAATTCTTCTTTGTGAAATCCAGGCGACCGCGCAAGCGGTGCTGCGCGCGCACTTCCCGGATATTCCGCTCAAGAAGGACATCGTGAAACTCAAGGCGCTGCCGAGCGAGGTTGAGCTCGTCGCGGCCGGATTCCCGTGCCAAGATCTTAGTCAAGCCGGCTTAACCGCGGGTTTGCGAGGTCATCGAAGTGGCCTGATCGGTGAGGTTTTCCGGCTTCTCGAAAAGCGAAAGAAGGCGCGGCGCCCGGTGCCGTGGGTCGTCATCGAGAATGTGCCCTTTATGCTGCAGCTCAATGGTGGCCGGGCGATTCGGGCGATCATTGATGAGTTCGAGCGCTTGGGTTATCGCTGGGCCTATCGCGTGATCGATAGTTTTTCCTTCGGCTTGGCGCAGCGTCGCGAGCGCGTCTATTTGGTCGCATCCGTCGTGGGCGATCCCGCCGCCGTGCTCCTTGCCGATGATCGGCCGCTCAAGCGTCCCCCGACCAATTTGAAGGCCTATGCACACGGCTTTTATTGGACCGAGGGGCTTTCCGGGCTCGGCTGGGCAGTTGACGCCGTTCCGACGCTGAAGAACGGGTCGACGATCGGAATCGCGAGTCCACCCGCGCTCCTCCTTCCCGATGGGCGGCTGGTGAAGCCTGGCATCCGCACGGCCGAGCAGTTGCAGGGCTTCGAGAGCGACTGGACTGAGCCGGCCGAGCTTGTGGGCAAGCCTTCCCTACGCTGGTCTCTTGTCGGGAATGCCGCTTCTGTTCCTGTGCCCGAGTGGCTTGGTCGGAGACTCTGTGCGCCTGGAGATTACGACACGGACCGAGACTGTCCCTTCCTAACGAACGGCAAAGCCCCCAAGGCCGCACGGTACGACGGCACCTCGCGCTTCGAGGTCGAAATCGGCACTGATCCCGTCGGGCGCCGACCGAAGCACATCATGGACATCATGGGTAACGACTTCACGCTGCTGTCCGAAAGAGCCACGGCGGGGTTCTACAGCCGCGCTCAGCGAGCCAAACTACGGTTCCCGGAGGGCTTCCTGGATGCAGTGGCAAAGCACCTTGAGAACATGAGCGGCAAGACTCCTTCCGCCGTGCCGGACACCGAGAAGCTCGCGGCCTGACATCCGTTGCCACTTGGCTTTAGAAGCTCAGAGGTTCGAGAACCGGCTTCTGAATTCGGCACATATCGTTCTCATCATCCGGTCGTAGTGATAGTAGCGGTTCACGCCCGGAGACGGAGCTTCCGACAGCAAGGTGACGGCCGAGCCGTCGTTCCGGCAGTCGACGACCGTTACGCCGATAGCGTCATAGCCGAAGGATGGAAACGATGCGGCGGTCGGAATGGCGGTGCCGAGCATTTCCACGACGGCCTGAGCGTCTCGCGGCTGGTTGTGCTGTCTCGTGGGTGTGCTCCCACTCGTCGTAATGAATTCTTGTGCTGCATTCACAACCGTATACGAGACAGTGATCGATCTCGGCGCGGCCAGTTTTGCCAGGTAGCCGGTAGCCAGGATCTCGGCAAACAGGCGCGGGATGGCCTTGCCGTGTTCAGTCATGCAGGCTTTCGCCTCAAGCGCGATAAGTACTTCTGAGACGTCGTCGGATCGCTCTTCGAGCATCGGCGGGAACGTCGCCAAGATCGCCTGTTCAGCCGGCGTGATCTGGATTCCGTAAACCTCCACAAGATCGATGAACGATCGGCGAACGCGGCCGGAACGGGTTGGCGGCACGGCACAGACGACCAGATCAAGAGTTTTGTTGAGCTTGCCGATCATTACATGATTCACGGCAAAGCCTAGCTTCCCCTTTGCAGCTTGCTCTCGAAATACGGAACACTCGTGCAATAGGTCGAACAAGATTGCCCAGCACGCGGCTTTCGAGTGGTTATCGCTTCGCGAATGGTATTGCCAAAGCCGGGGACCTTTGCCCCGCGACGTGGGGCGGCTGAGCGTTCTTGCTAAGATTTCAGGCCCGAGCATTCTTCTTTTCCTATGGCGCGTAAACAGCCACTACTTGCACCGACTGCGGCGCGTGCCGCCTTAATGCGCAGCGTAC
>DASPNJ010000027.1:0-25774 GCA_035626595.1 Burkholderiales bacterium | reverse complement strand
CGGCAGTAGCGGCAGGAAGATCGGCACGAAGATGATGATGATCTCCGTCCATTCCAGCGGCCATCCGAGCAGGAAGATGATGACCTGCGCGAGGATCATGAACGTGATCGGATCGAGGTTGAGCCCGATGACGAAGTTCTTGATCATCGCTTCGCCGCCGAGATAGCTGAAAACCGAGGCGAAGGTGGCCGAGCCCACGAACAAAAAGCACACCATCGCGGAAGTGCGCGCAGTCAGAAACACGGCTTCCTTCAGCCGCAGCCAGCTGAGCGCGCGATAAGCGGCGGCAAGCAGCACGCCGCCGAGCGCGCCGACCGACGCCGCTTCGGTCGGCGTTGCGAGACCGAAAAAGATCGAGCCGAGCACGCAGATGATGAGGAGCGCCAGCGGCAGGAACGACGTGGCGAGCAGCATCAGAACCCGCCCCAGCGGCACCTTTGCCTTATCATCCTGCATCCTGGGCGCGAGCTCGGGCTTGAGCCACGCGAGAGCGATGACGAAGCCGACGTACATCCCCGCCAGCAGCAGGCCGGGCAGCATCGCCGCCGCGTAGAGTCTCACCACCGATATGCCCGCGGTCGCGGCGTACACGATCAGCAGGATCGACGGTGGGATCATGATGCCGAGGCAGCCGCCGGCGCAGGTCACCCCCGAAGCGAGCCGCGTGTCGTAGCCAGCCTTGAGCATCGCGGGATACGCCAACAGACCCATCAGCGTCACCACCGCGCCGACGATGCCGGTGGCGGTCGCAAACAGCGCGCACGTGAGCAGAGTCGCCACCGCCAGTGAGCCGGGTACCTTGCGAGCCGCGAGCTCGAGGCTGTAGTAGAGCCGGTCGAGGATGTTCGCCCGCTCGATGATGTACCCCATGAACAAAAAGAGCGGGATCGACACCAGCGCGTCGTTGTTCAGCACCGTGAAGGTGTTCTGGGTAAGGAGATAGAACACCCGGTTGTCGAAGAACGCCTGGCCAGCCTGAAAATAAGCGTAGTAGCCGAAAGCCACGCCCATCGCCATCAGCGTGAAGGCGACCGGGAACCCGATCATGATGACGAAGATGAACAACCCCAGCATGACCAGGGCGATTACCGGATCGCTCATCGCGCGGCCTCTTTTTCTTTTCTCTTTGCTTCCTCTTCCTGAGCCTGCTCGGCGACCACTTTTTCGAGCTCCTCGACGTCGTGCAGCCGCGCGGGCCATTCGCCTTCACGCAGGCACACGACGCAGCGCAGGAGGTCGGCGAAACCCTGCAGCGCGAGCAGCCCCGCGCCGAACGGAATCAGCATCTTCAACTGCCAGATCGGCACGCCGGCCGGGCTGTTGACGCTGACTTCCTGGATACGCATCGAGTCGTAACCGTAGTTCCAGCCCGCTATCACCAGCGCGATCACGCCGGGAAAGAAGAAGAAGATGTAGAGCACGAACTCGATCGTCGCCTGCTTGCGCGGCGAGAGCAGCCGATAGACGACGTCACAGCGTACGTGACCGCCGCGCGACAGGGTGTAGGCGCCTGCCATGTAGAAGAGACCGCCGTAGCAGATGTAACTGAAGTCGAACGCCCAGCTCGTCGGGTCGTTCAGCGCGTAGCGCACGAACACTTCGTAACAGGTGCCGAGCGTGAGGATGACGATGAGCCACGCAAAGGAATGGCCGATCGTGCGGCTCAGCACGTCCACGCCGAAAACGAAGCGTTTTATGGTCATGAGACGGTCGAATCGGTAAGAAAAAGGGGCGGCACCGCTCGGTACCGCCCCCGTTTAGCCAATGCGGTCGAAAAGACCGCCCGTCATCAGCCGGGGAGCTTCGTCTTGAACACGTGCTCGTAGCCGAGCCTGTAGTCCGCCTCGTTCAGCTGCATGTAGTACGCGGCGCGCTTGGCGAACGCGAGCTGCGACTGCACGACCTTGGCGAAGAACGGGTCCTCCTTCGAGAGCTTCGGCGTGATCACGTCCCAGGCCTTCAACTGTTCCTGGAAGATCGAGCGCGGTGTGCGGATCACGTTGACCTTGTGCTTGTCCTTGAGAATCTGCAGGTCTTTGGAATAGTTGTCGATGGCCGTCCAGTAGTTCGACGAGTTGGCGGCTTCCGCGGCGTAGCGCAGGATCGCTTTGAGGTCCGGTGACAGCGCGTCGTACTTCTTCTTGTTGAAGACGATCTCGAAGAACTCCATCGCCTGGTGGAAGCTGCCCATCATGTAATTCTTGAGCACGTCCTGGGCGCCGAAGCGCATGTCGGAGGTCGGATTGTTGAATTCGAACGCATCGATCACGCCGCGCTCCAAGGCCGGCATGATCTCGCCGCCGGGGAGCTGCGTCACCTTCGTGCCCATCGCCTGGAAGAGGTCGGCGGCGAGGCCGACGGTGCGGTACTTGAGCCCTTTCAGGCCGGCGGCATCCTTGATCGGCTTCCTGAACCAGCCCAGCGGCTGCGTCGGCATCGGCAGCGCGAAAAAGCCGACCACGTCGAGATTGAGCTTCTTCAGAAGCTCGTTGTAGAGCTCGAGCCCGCCGCCGCGATAGATCCACGCCATCGTCTGGTTCGCGTCCATCCCGTTGATCGGGCCGGAGCCGAACAGCGACGCGGCCTTGCTCTTGCCGTACCAGTAGACCGGGACGCTGTGGTTCGCGTCGAGCACGCCCTTGCTGGTGGCGTCCATGACCTCGAACGGCTTCACCACCGCGCCGGCGATCAGATAGTCGATGCGCAGGCGCCCGCCCGCCATTTCATTTACCCGCTTTACGTACTCTTCGGCCATCTCGTTGAAGATGTCCTTGGCGCCCCATGCGCCCTGCATCTTGAGCACTACGGGAGATTGCGCGACGGAGATCATCGGGAAACCCGTGATCGCCGCGCCAGCGCCTGCCGCGGCAGCTCCGCGCAGGAACTTGCGGCGCGACGGGGTCGCCTCTTTCGGAACAACACTCGTGGATTTCTCGGTCATCGCTTCCTCCGGGGAACGTTTTGGGAATGTCATCGGGTCTGATGCAGCGGCTTGGGCCGCTCTATTTCTTCCAGATGCCACGTGAATCGGGGCGCGGTAATCCTATACCCCGTACCCGGTTTAAAGCAATACGACCGGTTTGACCGAGGTCACCGGTCCGGCGATGTCAGCCGCGCCACGGTCTGCGGCTTCAGCCCAACCGCTGATTGAGCTTGTCCAGGCCTTGTACGATCGGCCCGATCATATCCACCGGCACCGGAAAGACGATCGTGTTGCTCTTGTCTCCCGCGATCGAAGACAGCGTCTGCAGGAACCGGAGCTGCATCGCCTGCGGTTGCTGCGCCAGCATCCGCGCGGCCTCCAGCAGCTTCTCCGCGGCCTGCTGCTCGCCCTCGGCGTGTATCACCTTCGCGCGGCGGGCGCGCTCGGCCTCGGCCTGCTGCGCAATCGCCCGCACCATCGATTCGTCGATGTCGACATGCTTGATTTCGACGTTGGAGACCTTGATGCCCCACGCGTCCGTCGCCGCGTCGAGAATGCGCTGAACGTCGAGATTCAGCTTCTCGCGCTCGGCGAGCATGTCGTCGAGCTCGTGCTTGCCTAGCACCGCGCGCAGCGTCGTCTGCGCGAGCTGGCTGGTGGCCTCGAAGTAATTGGCGACCTGGATGATCGCCTTGTCCGGGTCGATCACGCGGAAGTAGATCACGGCGTTCACCTTCACCGAGACGTTGTCACGCGAGATCACGTCCTGGCTCGGCACGTCCATGACGACGATGCGCAGATCCACGCGCACCATCTGCTGGATGCCCGGTATGACGAGGATGATCCCCGGGCCTTTCACCTTGTAGAAGCGGCCGAGCATGAAGATGACCCCGCGCTCGTACTCCCGCAGGATGCGCAGGGATGCAACGAGCAGGATGACGACCAGCAGGATCGCGGCGCCTCCGAAACCCATGTTCAGCAGCTGTTCGCTCATGTTTTCTCGACCGTCAATGTGAGTCCGGAAACGGCGGTCACGCGCACGTGATCGCCCTGTTTGAGTGGCGCATCCGATCTTACACGCCAGGTCTCGCCCTTCACGCGCGCCCAGCCCTCGCCGGCTTCGAAATCACCGATGACGAGGCCGTCTGCGCCCCGCAGGTCTTCGCGGCCGCTCACGATGCGTCCGCTGCGGGACTTGAGCGCGAGGTAGACCGTGGCGAACACCGCGAGCGCCATCAGCGCCGTGAACCCCGCGATGAACGACAGCGGGATGTCGAAGCCCGGCGCTTCCTCGGGATCGATCAGGATCACCATGCCGATCGCGAGCGCGGCAACGCCGCCGATCCCGAGCGCCCCGAAACTGGGCATGAACGCTTCCGCCACGACGAACGCGAGCCCGAGCAGGATCAGCGCGATCCCGGCGTAGTTGATCGGCAGGAGCTGGAACGCATAGAGCGCAATCAGCAGGCAGATGCCGCCCGCGACGCCCGGCAGGACGAAACCCGGATTCATGAACTCGAAGATGAGGCCGTAGATCCCGATCATCATGAGGATCAGCGCGACGCTCGGATCGGTGACGACCATGAGCAGCCGCGTACGCCAGTCAGGCTCGATGTCGGTGACTTTCGCACCCGCCGTCTGCAGCGTGCGCTCGGCGCCCGCGGCGGTGACCTTGCGGCCGTCGACCTGCTTCAGCAGATCGGCGAGATCGGTCGCGACGAAGTCGATCACCTTGAGCTTGCGCGCTTCCGCGGCCGACAGGCTCACCGACTCGCGTACCGCCTTCTCCGCCCATTGCGCATTGCGGCCGCGCATCTCGGCAAGGCTGCGGATGTAGGCCGCCGCATCGTTGATCTGCTTCGCCCGCATGCTGTCGCCGGAGGACGGCTGGCCCTTGCGGCCCTTCTTGTCCTTCGCGTCCTTGTCGGGGAGCTTGCCCGGCTCGTCGCCCCCGATGCCGATCGCCACCGGTGTCGCCGCACCGAGGTTCGTCGCGGGCGCCATCGCCGCGATATGGCTCGCATACAGGATGTAAGTGCCGGCGCTCGCGGCCCGCGCGCCGTCAGGCGCGACGTACGTCGCGACCGGGACCGCAGACGCGAGTATCGCCTTGATGATCGAGCGCATCGACTTGTCGAGCCCGCCCGGCGTATCGAGCTTGAGCACCACCAGCGCGGCGCCTTTATCCGCGGCTTTGCGTATGCCGCGCACGGCATAGTCGGCGCTGGCGGGAGACACGGCGCCGTCGAGCTCGATCACGATGACCTCGCCGGGCGCGGACGAGCGCGACGACGCGGTCGCGAACAGCAGCGCGAGCAGCGCGATCCACGCGATCAGCAGGCGGACGACGAAGGCGGGCTGAGGACGCATTCGATCCTTTGTACGTGTTTCGGGCCGGCCCGCCAGAGACGGTACGGCCCGAACAGCATACGCCGGAATATCAAGTGCGCGGCGGCTGCCGCGCTAAGCGATTTCTTGCGCCGGAGGCGCGGCGTAGGTTCCTTTCCGGCCGCGCCGCGCTCGTGCTCCCTAGCGTAGTTCCTGCGGACCGGTGCCGAGGATCTGCCCGCCGGCTTCAGACGCCGCGGCGCCGACTGCGTCGCGCTCGACGCTCGCCGGCCAGCGGAACTGCGCGGTGCGCATGCCCTTCCCGGCCGAGAACTTCTGCGTCACGGTGTGACCGTTGTAGGTGGCGGTGGCGGTATAGCTGCCGGCCGGCAACCTCGCGAGCAGCCACGGTCCGTTCGAGACGTCGTCGATGACGAGCTTACCTTTACTGTCGGTCACCTTCACGTGCACGTCCGAGACGTAGTTGCCGGTGTTCAGCGCGAACACGAGCTTCACGTTCGCGTTCTGCTCGCGTGCGCGCAGATTGTCGCGCGCGTTGAGACTTACGCCGCCGCTGACCGCCGGCACGCTCGCGTCCACACGCGCCGCGTCCGTCTGCAATGCGATACCGCCGTCGCCGGTGCTGCCGGTGATCACGCCGGGTGCCGTGGTCGAGCCGCTGTGCCGCGCGGCGTCGCTCGTCTGCTGCGCCCACGCTGCGCCCGAAGCGAGCGCGGCCGCTATGAGTAAAACTGCCGATTTGTGCATGTCGATCTCCTCTGCCAGTGCTACAGGCGGAGATCGTGGCAAACCTCGTACCCAACGACCCTCAATGAAAGCGCGGCGGCTGCCGCGCTCGGCTACTTTTTGCGTCGAGCGGCGGAGCCGCGACGCGCGTCGTAGGTTTATATCGGGACGTAGTCCGGAGTTTGTTCGGGCACGTAGTTCTCCGGCTGCGGGTAATCGGACAGGTCGCGCTCGATCGCGGCCTGCAGGTAGCTGTCCACCCACCAGAAGATGTCGCACTCGCGCACGCCGCGCCGGAGCCTGCGCATCCGGTTGCGCCGCTCCTCGTCGCTCATGGTGTAAGCGCGGTAGATCGCATCGGCCACGCCCTCGATATCGTACGGGTTCACGAGCAGCGCGCCGCGCTGAAGCTGCGCCGCCGCACCGGCGAACTCGGAGAGGACGAGCACGCAGTCCTCCTCGATGCTGCTCGCGCAGTATTCCTTCGCGACGAGATTCATCCCGTCCTTGAGCGGCGTCACCAGCGCGATGTGCGCGGCGCGGTAATAGGCGAGGAGCTCGCTCTTCGACAGGCTGCTGTAGACGTACCACACCGGCACCCAGCCGCCGGGGCGCATGAACGTGCCGTTGATCTCGCCCACGAGCTGCTCGATCTGGCTCTTGAGATCGTGGTACTGCGGGATGTCCACGCGGCTCGGCACGACGACCTGAATGAGCGAGATGCGCTCGCGCAGCTCCGGATAGCGGTCGAGCGCGTTTTTGAACGCGAGCAGCCGCTGCGGGATCCCTTTCGTGTAATCCAGCCGGTCGATGCCGAGCACGAGCTTTCTCTGCGGCAGCCGCCGGTGGAGCTCGTCGGCGCGGCCGGCGACGTCGGCCGCCGCGGCCTGGCGCGCGAAGCTGCCGTAATCGATGCTGATCGGGAAATTGCCCACGCGCGTCGTATAGGAGCCCGCCGTGACGCTGATCACGTTGCCTTTGCCCTGCACCGCGACCTGCCCTTCCGACATGCGCAGGCACTGCACGAAGTTACGGCGGTCGCGCATGGTCTGAAAGCCGATGAGGTCGTAGCGCATGAGCGCGTGCAGGAGCGTCGAGCGCCACGGCAGCTTGAAGAAAATGTCAGGCGGCGGAAACGGGATGTGCAGGAAAAAGCCCATGCGCACCTTGCAGCCGAGCGCGCGCGCTTCGGCCGCGACGTTCATCAGGTGGTAGTCGTGCACCCACACGAAATCGGCCTTGCCGCACTCGTCGACCACGGCTTTCGCGAAGCGCCGGTTCACTTCCTTGTAGCTCGCCCAGTACTTGGGATCGAACACGCAAAGCGACGTGAAGTCGTGGAACAGCGGCCAGATGATCTCGTTGGAAAAGCCGTGGTAGAAGTTGTCGACGTCGGCCGCGTCGAGCTGCACGCCGCGCAGCTCGATGCCGAGCTGGTCGCCGGCGCGCTCGAGCGCATCATCCAGACCGCTGCCGTTTTCGCTCGTTCCGGGCCAGCCGATCCACGTGCCGCCGCGATCGCGCAGCACCGGCACGAGCGCGGTGACGAGCCCGCCCGAGCCGCCCTGCGTCTTCCACGTGCCGTCGGGCGCGCGCGCGAACACGTACGGCAGGCGGTTCGACACGACGATCAGCCGCTCCTTCGTACGTTTCATGCCGCCGCCCCTGCCCGCGGTTCTCGCGGTATCGAGTTCGCGCCTTGCCAGCTTCTGCTCCTGCTGTTGTGCCATGTTGCCCTACGTGCGCGGCACGCGCCAGTGTTCGAGGAATTGCACGAGCTCCTGCGGCGGCGTGATCCACACGTCAGCGGTCGTCTCGCGAAACTGCTCGCGCACGAGCACGCTCAAGCCCCGCAGCTTGATCGCGCGAAACGCGTCTTCGTCCGTCACGTCGTCACCCAGGTACGCCACTGCATGATCCTCCGGTGTCTGCGACAACACCGCCTTCACCGCGTACTGCTTGTTGCATCCCACCGCGCGCACTTCGAGGCCGCCGTCGAACGGAAGCAGCTCGAGCGAGCCCGCGTCCACCGCAGGCATCCACGCGGTGCGCGCCTGCTGCTCCGCCGCCAGCGCCGCTTCCGGCGCGAGTCCCCGCCAGTGCAGCGCGACGCTCGCGAGCTTGCGTTCGACCCGCGCGCCCGCGCTCTGCGTACTCTCGACCTCACGTGCGCACGTCGCGAGCGCTTCCTGCACGTTCGCCGCAGGACGCTCCACCACGCGGCTTGCGTCAGGCAGGAGCCGTTCCCAACCGTGCGAGCCCCAGATCTCGGGCCGCTCGGACAGCTTCAAGAGCGGCGGTACTTCGTCCGCAGGACGCCCGCTCACGACCACGACGCGCGTGCCGCCTGAGCGGACCACCTGCTCCAGCACCGGCAGCACCTCCGCGTACGGCACCGCACGTTCGGGACGCACGTGGAACGGCGCGAGCGTGCCGTCGTAATCGAGCATCAGCACGCGGCCCGGGGCCTTCGCGACGCGTTCCAAAAACCCGGCGAGATCGACTCTCGGCGTCAGTACCTGCAAGCGCGGCTCCGCATGACGGCGCGTTTAGCAGGTTTCGCACCAGCACCGCGTGCGCTGTGGCAGCGGCATGATTGCAGGCCATAGTTTCGGTAATTGTTACCGGTCACAACGGCAATCAGTCCCGGATTGTGCACTGCCGTGCACACGGACGAGGTCAGGGCACGAGGACGATGTGAACGCGATAGGGCCCGTGCGCGCCGAGCGTCACGGTCTGCTCGATGTCCGCCGTGCGAGAAGGCCCCGAGATGAAATTGACGGCGCGCGGCAGTTCCCCACGCTCCGCCCGGATCAAGGCCCACGCGTCCTCCATGGTGCGCACGATGCGGGCCGAATCGAGGACCGCGATATGCGTCTCGGGCAGCAGGCTCACCGTCGCAGGCGTCTCGAGACCGCTGAGCGTAACGAGCGTTCCGGTTTCGGCGATCGCGCAGAACGCACCGGTCACGCCCACGAGATCGTCGCCGCGCGCGCCGCGCGTGTCCATATGGATGCCGTTCGCGGCCCAGCCGAGCGTGGCGAGCTCGCTCCAGCACACGGCGCGCATCGGGAGCGCGTGCTCGCGCAGATACGCTGCAACGCGTGCCGGCACGTCCGCACGCGACGCGGCTGAATCGACGGTGGACGCGAGCGAAAGGGCGCGTTCGCGGAAGCGCGCGAGCGGCTCCCAGCTATCACGCGGCGCCGGACTGCGCGCGTGCGCGGCGATGTAGGCGTGAACCGCTACGGTTTCGTCCGGGTTGCGAACGGCGGACTTGTGCTGCCGCTCCCGGATGCGCGCCAGCATCCGTGCACGGGCATCACCCCCATCCCTACCTTCCCCCGTCGAGGGCGAAGGAGCTGGTCCCCTCCCCCTTGACGGGGGAGGGTCAGGGCGGGGCTGGCTCACGCTCAGCCCAGCGTCGGCATGTGGAAGCCTGTCGGCAACGCATTGGCGTCCGGCCAGCGCGTGGTCACGACTTTTGCGCGCGTGTAGAAGCGGACACCTTCCATGCCGTGCATGTGCGTGTCGCCGAAGAGCGACCCGCGCCAGCCGCCGAACGAAAAAAACGCAACCGGCACCGGGATCGGCACGTTGATGCCGACCATGCCGACCTCGATGTCGCGCTCGAATTTGCGCGCGGCGCCGCCGGAGCGCGTGAAGACAGCCGTGCCGTTCGCGTACGGATTCGCGTTGATGAGCTTTATCGCATCATCCAGTGTCTTCACCCGCACGACACCGAGGACCGGTCCGAAGATCTCGTCCTTGTAGATCGTCATGTCGGGCTGGACGTCATCGAACAGCGACGCGCCCAGGAAGAAGCCCTGCTCGGCTCCGGCTGCCTTGAAGTTGCGTCCGTCGAGCACGAGCTTCGCGCCTTCGGCAACGCCTTTGTCGACGTAGGCCGCGACTTTCGCGCGGTGCTCCGCCGTCACCAGCGGACCCATGTCCATGTCCTTGGCGATGCCGGGCCCGATCTTCAGCTTCGCCGCGCGCTCCGAAAGCTTCGCGACGAGGGCGTCGCCGACGTCACCGACCGCGACGATCGCGGAGATCGCCATGCAGCGTTCGCCCGCGGAGCCGTAGCCCGCGCCGATCAGCGCGTCCGCCGTGAAGTCGAGATCGGCGTCGGGCAGGACGACGGCGTGATTCTTCGCGCCGCCGAGCGCCTGCACGCGTTTGCCGTGCTTCGCGCACGTCTCATAGATGTACTTGGCTATGGGCGTCGAGCCGACGAACGAGACTGCGCGGATATCGGGATGCGCGAGGATCGCGTCGACCGCCTGCTTGTCGCCGTGCACGATGTTCAGCACGCCGTCGGGCAGCCCCGCTTCCTTGAAGAGCTCCGCGAGACGCATCGCGGTCGAAGGCACTTTCTCGGAAGGCTTCAGCACGAAGGTGTTGCCGCATGCGATCGCGACCGGGTACATCCACATCGGCACCATCGCCGGGAAATTGAACGGCGTGATGCCCGCGCACACGCCGAGCGGCTCGCGCAGCGAGTGCGTGTCGACGTCGGTGCCGACCTCCTCGCTCACTTCGCCTTTCATGAGGTGCGGGATGCCCATCGCGAACTCGACGACTTCCAGACCGCGCTGCACCGATCCCGCCGCATCCACGACCGTCTTGCCGTGCTCTTCGGTCACCAGTTGCGCCAGCTCGTCACGGTGCTTTTCGACCAATTCGCGGTAACGCATGAGGATGCGCGCGCGGCGCAGCGCGGGCGTTCTGCGCCACGCCGGAAACGCCGCTTTCGCCGCCTGCACGGCCGAGTCGATATCGGCATCGTTGCAGAACGGCACCTGGCGCACGACCATGCCGGTCGCGGGATTGGTCACGTTGCCGAAGCGTGTCGTCTGCGCGTCCTGATGGCGGCCGTTCACCCACATCGGCACGGTCTGCTTGATATCGGATGGCTTGTTCATGTCGGTTTCCTGTTTCGGTAAAGCTCGCGAAAGGTCTTGCCTTCCGGAGCGGGAAGATCGCGGCCGCCGGTCCAGCCGCCGGCGCCCGGCAGCCGCCGTATGCGTTGATCGGCACCACCCAGCCAACGCAAGGCGCGCGCCGCGATGCCGGTGAGCGCTGCGTAAAGCCCCGGCCGCGTTGCCGCGAACGCCCACAGCGCGAGACCTGCCCGCTCCGGCCACGGCCGCAAGCGCCGCTCGAACTGCTGCTCGCGAAGCTTGCGGAGCAGCTCCGGGAGTGGAATTTTAACCGGGCAGACGACGCCGCACTGATTGCACAGCGTCGCGGCGTGCGGCAGATCGAGCGCATTCTCGACGCCAACGAAAGTCGGCGTGAGCACCGAGCCCATCGGCCCCGGATAGACCCAGCCGTAAGCGTGGCCGCCGACATTCTGATAGACCGGGCAGTGATTCATGCACGCGCCGCAGCGTATGCAGCGCAGCATCGGCTGCAGATCGGTGCCGAGGAGCTTGCTGCGACCGGCGTCGACGAGGATCACGTGAAAGTGCTCCGGCCCTTCCGCTTCGTCAGCGCGACGCGGCCCGGTGGTCACCGACACGTAGTTCGTCGTGGTCTGACCGGTGCCGTGGCGCGGCAGGAGGCGCAGCAGCGTGGCGAGGTCCTCCAGCGTCGGCACCACCTTCTCGATGCCGGTGATCGCGACGTGTACCCGGGGCAGGCTCGTCACCATGCGGCCGTTGCCTTCGTTGGTGACTATGAGCGTAGAGCCGGTTTCGGCGACGACGAAATTCGCGCCGGTGATTCCCATATCGGCGCTCAGGAAGTGCGGACGCAGGATCTCGCGCGCTTCGCGCGTGAGCTCCGGGATCACGCTGGTGCGCGGCCGCCGGTGCTTCGTCTCGAAAAGATCCGACACTTCGTCGCGCGTCTTGTGCACCACCGGCGCCACGATGTGCGACGGCGGCTCTTTGGCGAGCTGGAGGATGTATTCGCCGAGATCGGTCTCGACGACTTCGATGCCGGCGGCTTCCAGCGCGTCGTTGAGCGCGCATTCCTCGCTCACCATCGACTTCGACTTCACGACCTTGGTCACGCCGTACTGGCGCGCGAGGCCGCATACGATCGCGTTCACGTCCTGCACGGTCTCGGCCCAGTGCACGACGGTGCCGCGCGCCGCGGCATTGCGCTCGAACGTTTCGAGATAGGTATCGAGATGATCGATCGCCCGCTGGCGGATCGCCGCGGCCGCCTCACGGATCGCCGCGAAATTGTCGAGCTCGGCGACGCGTTGCGCGCGCCCGTTCACGAAATTGCCCTGCAGCTTCTCGAGCGCCGCCTGCAGATTCGGGTCCGCGAGCTTTACGCGCGCGGTCTCCTTGAAGCGCCTGGAGGTGAGCTCCATGTCAGAGCGCGGCGTGGCGGCGCACCGCGTCCTCGTTCCAGGCGAGACCGTTTCCGGGGCGCGCAGCCGGACAGGCCATACCGTCGCGGATCGCCAGCGGCTCCTCGACGAACGGGGTGAGCCAATCCACGTATTCGAGCCAGTGCGCGCCGGGGCTCGCCGCGAGCAGGTGCGCGCTCACCTCCGGGTACAGATGCGACGAGAGCGGCACGCCTGCCGCGTGCGCGAGGGCGCTCGCCTGTTGCCAGCCGGTCACACCCCCGATGCGCTCCAGGTCCGGCATCACGTAATCGCACCCGCCGGCGTCCAGCGCTTTTTTCATGTCGTACACGAGCGAGAAGTTTTCGCCGATCTGGACCGGGGTCTGCAGCGCGCGCGCGAGCGCCGCGCAGCCGGCGTAGTCGTCGTGCCTCACCGGCTCCTCGATCCAGTAGACGCCTTCGCCATCGAGCGCGCGCCCGCGGCGCATCGCCTCCGTAACCGTGAGCGCCTGGTTGTAATCGACCATGAGGGCGACGGCATCGGGCACGCGCGCACGCACTGCGCGCACCGCGGCGAGGTCCTCTTCAAGCGTTGCGTAACCCAGCCGCAGCTTGACCGCGCGAAAACCACCGGCAAGGAGCATTTCGGCTTCGTCGGCCAGTGCGGCCGGCGCCATGAGACCGAGCCCATTGCTGTTGTACGCCGGCACGGGGCGCGGTGTCGCGCCGAGGAACGCGGCGAGCGGCAGTCCGGCGGCCCGCGCGAGCGCGTCCCACGCGGCCACATCCACCATGGACATCGCCATGCGCACGATCCCCTGCACGCCGATCAGCCTATAGCGCCGCGTGAGCTTCGACCACAGCTCGAGCGGCGCCACGCGGTCGGCCTTGATCGCGCTTTCGATATCCTCGAGCAAGCGCATGATGGCCGGCGCCGCGGCCGGCGTGTAGCAGAACTGGAACGCCCGTCCGATGACGCCTTCTTCGGTTTCGAGATCGACGAGCAGCAGCGGCGCCGTGCGCACCGCGCCCGCGCTCGTGCCCAGCACGTAGGTCATCGGCGCCATCACCGGCCGCGCGCGTATCGAACGCACGCGCAGCCCCGCTGCGCCTGTCACTGGGCGGATCTGCCTTGCGCGTGCAGCGCGAGAATGTCCCACACCGCGCGATTCATCGGCGTCGGCACGCCCACGGCCTCGCCGAGCTGCACGACGCCGCCCGACAGCCACTCCACTTCCAGGCGATTGCCGCGGTCGAGATCGTGATGCAGCGACGAGGTCATGTCGGGCGCCACGCTGTCGGCAAACGCGAGACGCTGCTCCGCGTAGTCCTCGGGCAGCGCCACACCGTGCGCGCGGCCGACTGCGACGGTTTCCTTCATGAGGTCCGACAGGAACGCGCGCGTGCGTGGATTCGAGCGGATCGGCCCGATCGGCATGCGCATCGTCGCGGTGCTGCCGGAGAGGCCGACCAGGAACACGTATTTTTCCCAGAGCGTCTTGCGAATATCGGTCGCGAGCTCCGCTTCGACGCCCGCGCGCAGCAGCGCCGCCAGAAACGCGTCGGCACGCGCGGAGCGGCGCCCGTCGTATTCGCCGAACAGCAGCCGCTGCAGCGAGCCCGTCTGGCGGATCACGCCCGGTCGGGCGATCGCGGTACCCACGTACGCGACCCCGCCGATGATGTTCGTGGCACCCAGCTCGCGGCGCAGGATGTCGTCCTTGATGACGCCGTTCTGTAGCGACAGCACCGCGGTTTCGGGGCCGACGAGCGGTTTTATCGCGCGCGCCGCGGCCTCGGTATCCCACAGCTTCACCGCGATGATCACGAGGTCGGCGCGCCCGAACGCCGCCGGGTCTTCGGCGACGCTCACGCGTGGCACGTGAATGTCGCCGTGACGGTCGCTTTCGATCGTGAGGCCGTGCTCACGCATCGCCGCGAGATGTGCACCGCGCGCGACGAAGTGCACGTCATAGCCTGAATTCGCGAGGCGGCCGCCGTAGAAGCCGCCGACGCCGCCCGAGCCCATTACCACGATTTTCATCTGCCTTGATCTCCGGGAATCTCCGTAGGGTGTGTCCTGAGCTCGTCGAAGGGCGCACCGGCTGGCGTACCGGCCAGCACCTCCGCCACGTGCAGCACACGCGTTTGCGTGTTGCCCCGCCGCCGCAGCCTGCCCTCGATATTGAGCATGCAGCCCAGGTCGCCGAGCACGACCGCATCGGCGCGCGTCGATTCGATGTCCGCGCACTTCTGATCCGCGATGCGCGACGAGATATCGCCGAATTTGACGGCGAACGTGCCGCCGAAACCGCAGCACTGCTCCGGCCGCGCCATTTCGGTGACCGAGAGACCTTTCACTTTCGCGAGCAACGCGCGCGGCTGCGCTTTCACCCCGAGCTCCCGCAAACCCGAGCACGAGTCGTGATACGTCACGTTCGCGGCGAGCTCGCCGGCGACGCCCTCGAGCCCCGCGACATTCACCAGGAAATCGGTGAGCTCGTAAGTTTTTGCGCACAGCCTCTGCGCGCGCGGAAGCTCTTCCGGCGCATCGCGGAACAGCTCGGGATAGTGCGTCCGGATCATCCCGGCGCAGGATCCGGATGGCGCGACGACGTAGTCGCACGCCTCGAACTCGTCGAGGACCTTGCGCGCGAGCGCGAGCGCCGAACCGCGGTGGCCCGAGTTATAGCCGGGTTGCCCGCAGCACGTCTGGCTCTCCGGCACGACGACGTCATAGCCGGCGTCCTCGAGCAGACGCAAAGCGGCGAAACCGATGCGGGGGCGCATGAGATCGACAAGACAGGTGACGAACAGGGCGACGCGCATGACTCACTGCGGGCTCGAAACGTCCAAGGGTACACCGCCCCGGAAGTGACGCGCCGCGTCACTTCCTGACGCTGCTGGCACCCCGCGGCGGCACCACGGCGGCGTCAACATCGCTTCGAGCGTGACGCAGATCACGCGCAGCAGCGTCCGACGAAACTGGCAAGGTCCTTGCTGTGGAGCCCTGCCGCGGCTTGCACTCCAAACAAAATCGTTCGAGGAGACAAGAGGATGGGACGGCAGCAAGGGGGCTTCACGCTGATCGAGCTGATGATCGTCGTCGCGATCATCGGCATTCTGGCGGCGATCGCACTTCCGGCGTATCAGGAATATACGATACGCGCGCGAACCACGGAGCTGCTGCTCGCGCTCGGTCCGGCCAAGAACGCCATCAGCGAATACGCCTACACGCAGCAGACGCTCACGAATTCCGGCCTGAACGTCACGGTTGCGGCGACCGGCAAAGTCGCCGCGGGCACCAACGTATCCGACGACGGCGTCATCACGGTTGTCGGCAGCACGGCGCCGACATCGGTCGGCGCGGCAGTCACGATCGTGCTCACGCCGGCGATCGTCGCGGACAAGATCCTCTGGGCATGCGCGACGGGGTCGCCGGACCAGTGGCGCTACGTCCCCGCCGAATGCCGGCACTAGGCCGGCGCTCGCCTTCGGCTCGGGCGTAGCCGGCCTACGAACAGAGGGAAAGCGTTACGCGGCGGTCGATCACCCGCACGAAGCCGCCGTCATAGCCGCGGCACGCGCCACGGGCGGAGATAGTCCATGCGATCGGCGGTGCGCACCATCACCTGCTTGACCGACTTCTCGTGCAGGACATGCAGCGCGACGTCGCAGCCGGCCTCGCCGCTCGCCCACAGCTTTCGATAGAAGTCGCTCTGGCCGCCGACCGAGTGGCCGGCGACACCGAGGATCACGTCGCCGCGCTCGAGCCCCGCGCGCGCCGCCGGTGAATCCGGCAACGTGCGCGAGACGAAGACGTGTCCTTCGTGCTGCTCCGAATACAGCCCCAGCCAGGGTCGTGCGGGTCCGCGCCGGCGGCCGGTCGCGACGAGATCGTCGAGCAGCGGCTTCAGAAGATCGATCGGCACGAACATGTTCCCCGGAAACGCGGCGCCCACCTCGATCGCATCGCTGACCCAGAGCGAGGCGATCCCGACGAGCTTTCCGTGCTCGTCGACCAGCGCGGCGCCGCTGTGCTCGTAACGCGGCGGCGCCGTGAAGATCGCGTCATCGATCATGTATTCCCACCATCCGGTGAACGCGCGCCGCGCGACGACCGCCGCGCTCGAGTGGCCACCGGCGGCGCCGTGTGCGGCGACATTGACCGTGTGCAGCTCGCGCACGGATCCCGAGTCGCCGAGCTCGATCGCTGCGGAGGCCATCCCGGAGAGCGTGCGCACGAGACCGAAGCCGCTCGCGTGATCGAATCCGGCGACGCTCGCCGGGTAGATCCGTCCGTCGCGCGTCATGACGAGTATCGACGCCGCCTCCAGCACGAGATAGCCGATCGTAAGGATCAGCCCGCGCTTCGCATCGATCACGACGCCGGTGCCTTCGCGCTCGGCGCCCAGCGTGTCCGCGGTGCGCGCGTGTTCAACGGCCTTGATGCTGAGCTTGACGATCGCATCGGCGGCATCACCGGGCAGTGAGCCTGAACCAAGCTCCGTGTAGGCCGCACGCCACGACGCCAGCGCAGCAGTGAAAAACGGTATCGCCATGCGCGTTGACGGAGCTTATGACGTCGGACTAATCGAGCGCCTCGTACCGCACATCGATCACCTCGATCTCCTCGACGCCCGCCGGCGTCGCGAGGCGCACGGTGTCGCCGGGCTGGCGCCGCAGCAGCGCTTTGGCCACCGGCGATATCCAGCTCACGCGGCCGCGGGCCGGATCCACTTCGTCCATGCCCACGATGCTGACGCTGCGCTCCTCGCCGCCGCGCGTCGCGTACGTCACGGTCGCGCCGAAAAAAATCTGCTCGGTGGCGCCGCGCGCGGCGGGATCCACGACGACGGCGGAGCCGAGGCGCTTCGTGAGATAGCGGATGCGCCGATCGATCTCGCGCAGCCGCTTCTTGCCGTAGATGTAGTCGCCGTTCTCCGAGCGGTCACCATTGGATGCGGCCCACGCAATCACGTTCACGAGCTCCGGCCGCTCGACATCCAGAAGCTGTGCGAGCTCGCCTTTCAGGCGCGCGTAACCCTGCGGTGTCATGTAGTTACGGGGAGGAGCGGCGCTCGCGCCGCGATCGGGCCGTGTCGCGCGCTGTGCGCCTCGTGCTTGCGGCATGCCCGCTAGTATATAAAAATCGGCCTTCTCCACCTTTCCTGCCGCCCGTTTGTGGCCACCAAAGAAGCCAAATCCTCGATTCAGGTGATCGACCGCATGATGAGCCTCGTCGAGGCGCTCGCGCGGCACCCCACCCCGGTCAATCTGAAGCAGCTTGCGACCGACACGAGCCTGCATCCCTCCACGGCGCACCGCATACTCGGCGTCATGGTGGAGAACCGGCTGGTCGATCGCATCGAGCCGGGCACGTACCGGCTCGGTATCCGGCTCGTCGAGCTCGGCAACCTCGTCAAATCGCGCATCAGCGTGCGTCAGGAAGCGCTGCCGTACATGCAGAAGCTTCATGCCGCGATCGGCGAGACCGTGAACCTGAGCGTGCGCCACGACGACGAGGTCGTCTACATCGAGCGCACCAGCGCGACGAGCCCGATGATGCGGGTCGTGCAAATCGTCGGGGCGCGTGCGCCGTTGCACATCACCGCGGTCGGCAAGGTATTTCTCGCGCAGGACGCGCCGACCGTGTTCATGGATTACGCGCGGCGCACCGGATTGCCGCGCTTCACGCCCAACACGCTCACCGATTCCGAGCGGCTCGCGCAGGAGCTCGAGCACGTACGCGCTCGGGGCTACGCGATAGACAACGAAGAGGCCGAGAAGGGCGTTTCCTGCATCGGCGCAGGCATCTTCAACGACGAGGGCCGTCTCGTCGCCGGCCTTTCGGTCTCGGCGCCATCGGACCGCCTCAACAGCGAATGGGCGCAGCACGTCCGCCAGACCGCGGACGAGATCTCGCGGGCGATCGGGCGGAAAACCTGAGCGTCTGGGGGTGCTGAACGACGTCGTTTATCTCGATCTCGAAACGACCGGCGGCAGCGCACAGCACGACCGTATCATCGAAATCGGGCTCGTCGAGATTCGCAACGGCGAGCTCGCCGGCGAGTGGACGAGCCTCGTCAATCCGCACCGGCCGATCCCCCGCGGCATACAGGCGCTGACCGGCATCACCGACGAGATGGTCGCCTCGGCGCCGGCTTTCGAGGGGCTGAGCGCCTCGCTCGCGCAACGTCTGGAAGGTAAGACGATCGCCGCGCACAACGCCGCGTTCGATTACGGATTCCTCAGGCGCGAGTTCGCCCGCAGCGGCATGCGCTACAGCGCGCCGGTCATCTGCACGGTGAAGCTCGCGCGGCGGCTGTTCCCGCGACTGCGCCGCCACAACCTCGACGCACTGCTCGTGCGGCACGCGATCTTCTGCGCCGACCGGCACCGCGCGCTGGGCGATGCGCGCGTGCTGTGGCAGCTCGCTCAGTTGTGGCGGCACGATCCCGGCGCCGAGGCGGTGGAACGCGTGAGCCGCGAGCTGGCGGCGGCGCCCGCGCTGCCGCGCGCGCTCAGTGATGACGTCGTCGACGCGCTGCCGGAAACGCCGGGCGCGTACGTGTTTCACGGCGCCGACGGTGCCGCGCTGTACGTCGGCAGCAGCGCGAATCTGCGCGTGCGCGTGCTGGCGCATTTCGCCGGCGCCGGGCAGACACCGCGGGACGCGCTCGTCGCCGAGCGGCTGGAGCGCGTGGAGTGGACGGTCACGCCGGGCGTGCTCGGCGCGCATCTGCTCGCGCGCAAGCTCGTCGATGCGCTGGCGCCGGTCTATAACAGGGCCGCGCATCGGCAAGACGCCTGCGCATGGCGCTGGTGCGCGGAGACGCCGCACATTGCGCCTCAGCTCGTCACGCTGCGAGCCGCCGATTTCGCGGACGATGGGGTATACGGCGCGTTCGCATCGCGTCAGGCTGCGCGCGCCGCGCTGCGCCGGCTCGCCCGCGAACACGCCCTGTGCGAGCGATTCGCCGGACTCGAAACGAAACCGCGCGAGGGCCCCTGCCGCGCGCGTGCCGCGCAGCGTTGTCGTGGCGCGTGCGTAGGCAGCGAAAGCGCCTTGAGTCATGCGATGCGGCTCGCGCAGGTGCTCGCGGGCTTGCGGCTGCGGGCGTGGCCGTATCCCGGCGCGATCGGCGTGCGCGAGCGCGACCGCCATACCGGCCGCACCGAGCTGCATGTATTCGACCGCTGGTTGTATCTCGGCGCAGCGCGCTCCGAGGCCGAGCTCGACGAGCTCGACGCCGCGGGCGGCAGCTTCGATCTGGACGCCTACAACGCGCTCGCACGCAAGCTCTCGCAAGGCAGGACGCGCGACATCGTGCCGCTGTGCTCGGGCGGCTCGTAAAGCGGCTGCTGCGCGGCGGCACGCCCGCGGAGCCCGCGCTCGACGATCGGCACGCGTACCTCGAATACGGCCTCGACTGCACGGCGCGCGGTGACTGGAAAAAAGCGCTGCCGCCGCTCGAATGCGCCGTGGCGCGTGCGCCGGACTCGATCGCCGCGAGGCTCGCCCTCGCCCGCGCGCTGCTCGCCGCGGGCAAGGCGCTGCGCGCCCGCGGGCACGCCGAGGCGGCCGCCCGCATCGACGGCGCCCAGCCGGCGGTGCGCGCGCTCGTCGCGGACGTCGAGGCGGCGCTCGCGCCGCACGCGGCGGCAACCCTGCCGGGCCGTTCGTCCGGCGAATCGATCCGCATGGCGCTCACGCTCCCGCACATTCTCGGCTCGAGCGCGGAAATCGCCGTCGTGCGCGAGCAGCTTTCGCGCGAGCTCGATCGACTCAAGCGCAGCGCGCTGTCGGTCGCCGATCCGGCGAACGCAGTCGGCCTGACCGCTTTCTATCTCGCCTACCACGGTGAAAACGACCGCACGTTCCAGGAACGCATCGCGAACATTCATCTCGCTGCATGCCCATCACTCGCCTTTGTCGCCCCGCACTGCACGCGCGCGCAGGCGCCACGAGAGCGGCTGCGGATCGGTTTTGTCTCGGATTACTTCTACGATCACAGCATCGGCCGCGTCACGGCGGGACTCATAGAGCAACTCGATCGAACGCGGTTCTCGGTGTACGTGTTCGGATTCCGCGAGCCCTTCGACACCTTTTCCAGGGCGATCGCGCGCGCTGCGGACGAGGCGATCGTCCTGCCGAGAGATCTGGTCGCGGCGCGGCAGGCGATCGCACGCTACGAGCTCGACGTTCTCTTCTATCCGGACGTCGGCATGGAACCGCTCACCTATTTCATGACCTTCGCACGGCTCGCGCCGGTGCAGTGCACGACGTGGGGCCACCCGGTCACGACCGGCGTCCCGGCGATGGACTGGTTCCTCTCGACCGAGTATTTCGAGGCGGCCGATGCCGCGGAGCACTACAGCGAGCGCCTGTTCACATTGCGTGACGCGGCGCTGCCGGGCTACTACCGGCGGCCTGACATCCCGCCGGCCGCTTCACCCGCGCAAGCGGGGTTCGATCCGGCCCGGCACACTTATTTCTGCCCGCAGAGCCTCTTCAAGCTGCATCCGGACTTCGACGCGATCCTCGCGGAGATACTCCGCCGGGACCCGGAGGGCGACATCGTGCTCGTCTACAACGAGCGCGCGGACGTGTTTACCCGGCCGGTGCTCGAAGCCCGCCTCGCCCGCTCGGCCGCGGACGTCTCGGAGCGGATCGTTTTCGTGCCGCGGGCCCCGTCGCGCGACGGTTACCTGCAACGGCTCATGTGCGCGCACGTCGTGCTCGACACACCACGTTATTGCGGCGGCAATACGAGCCTCGAAGCGATCTCGTGCGGCGCGCTGGTCGTGACGCTGCCCTCGGAATTCAATCGCGGACGCCAGACCTACGGGTTCTTCCGCAAGATCGGGTTCATGGACACCGTCGCATCGGACGCCGCGGATTACGTAGCGAAGGCGGTGCGCATCGCGACCGATGCGCAGCACCGCGCGCAACTTGCGCGGCTGCAGGCGAGCCGCGTCTCTGCGCTCTACGAGGACGCCGGCGCTATCCGCCAGATCGAGCGATTTTTCGAGACCGTCGCCGCCGCCCCCCGAGCGCACGCAGATCGAGCTTCGTAGACGGTGCGGTATCGGCGTGCAGCACGCGCGCCATGTACCGCAGCGCTTGCGTATTCTCCGCCGCCGATGCCGACGCGGTGCAATCGCGCGGCACGTAGAGCTCGAAATCGTGCAGGTACGCATCCGCCGCCGTGATGAGCACGCACGCGTCTCCGGCATATCCCGCGAGGATGAGCCGCTTCACCCGGAGATACTCGAGCAGCGTCTCGAGCACCGTTGCGAAAAACGCCGAGTGCTTGGGCTTCAACACGAAATAATCCTCGCGTTCGGGTGCGAGGAGCTCGGCGATCGGCCTGCCCGTTACGTCCTCGTGCAGGCAGTGCTGCACGACCTCGGCGAAGTCCGAACGCCAGCGCCCGAAGTTGTCGTTCGCGTAAATCACCGGAATACCCGTGGCGCGGGCGCGCTCCTTCAACGCCGCGATGCGTTTCGCCGCGCGCAGCGCCGGCGCGAGCAGCCGGCGTCCCTCCGGAAACTCGAGGTCGTTGATGACGTCGACCAGGAGCAGCGCGGCCTCGCAGGTATCGGGCGCGTTTCCGTGCAGGTCTCGATTCTTCGCAGGCATACGGCTCTTTCGCGACGAGGCTCTCGTGCACGATTCGTGCCGCCGCCGCAGGAAAGCGCGGCCGCCCGAATGTGGGATGATTGCGACTCTTCCAGAACATCACACGTCATGAAAAATATCGCGACATTCGTCATCGCCGCGGCGGCGCTCGCATGCCTGCCGGTAAGCGCGCAGCAGTACCCCGTCAAGCCCGTACGCGTTCTGATTCCGTTTCCGCCGGGCGGCCCGACCGACATCGTCGGACGCATGGTCGCCGACATCCTCACCAAGACCTACAACGTGCAGTTCGTGCCGGACAATCGAGCGGGCGCCGCGGGCAACGTCGGCATGGAGGCGTGCGCGAGATCGGCTCCGGACGGCTATACCGTGTGCATCATGACGGTGGCGCAGAGCATCGCGCCCGCGATCTACCGCAAGCTCGGCTTCGACCCGATCCGCGATTTCGCGCACGTCACGCTCGCCGCGCAGCTGCCGAGCATGCTGACGGTGCATCCCTCTCTGCCGGTGAAGACCGTGAAAGAGCTCGTCGCGCTCGCAAGATCGAAACCCGGGCAGATGTCGTATGCGTCCACCGGCAACGGCAGCAGCCCGCACATGCTGATGGAGATGCTGAAGTCGATGACCGGCATGGACGTGGTGCACGTGCCGTACAAGGGACAGGCACCCGCCGTGCTCGATCAGCTCTCCGGTCAGGTGCAGCTCGCGTTCAATACGGCGATCGGCGTGATTCCGCAGGTGAAGATCGGAAAGCTGAAGCCGCTGGCGATTTCCACGCGCGAGCGCTTTCCCGCGATGCCGGAGCTGCCGAGCGTGGACGAAGCCGGGGTCAAAGGCTTCGACGGCGGCTCGTGGAACGGCGTCGTCATGCCCGCCGGAACGCCGCCGGAGATCCTCAATCGGATCCACGGGCCGGTCTCGGCGTATCTGCGTTCGCCGGCGGGCCGCGAGCAGATGCTCAAGCAGGGCGCGCTCACCGGCGGCGGCAGCCCCGCCGAGTTCGCCGCGTTCATCAAGGCGGAGGCCGCCAAGTGGGCGAAAGTCGCGAAATTCGCCAAGATCCAACTCGATTGAGGGCACCCATGGATGCAGAGCGCCAGGCACGCGAAGACCTGACGGCGGCGCTGCGCTGGGCTTCACGGCTCGGCTACGGCGAAGGCGTATGCAACCACTTCAGCATGGAGATACCGGGCGAACCCGGCCGCTTTCTGATCAATCCCCAGGGGATGCACTGGTCGGAAGTGACCGTGGACGATCTCGTCATCGTCGACGCCGATGGCCGCAAAGTCTCGGGCCGTCACGACGTCGAGCCGACGGCATTCTTCATTCACGGCTGCATACACCGCGGCAAACCGTCCGCGAGATGCGTGCTCCACACGCACATGCCGTACGCGACCGCGCTCACGGTGGTCCACGACGGACGGCTGGAATGGGCGAGTCAGAACTCGCTCAAGTTCTATGACCGCGTGGCGTACGACGACGAGTACAACGGCCTCGCGCTGGATGAAGCCGAAGGTAACCGCATGTGCGCGAAGCTCGCGGATGCCGAGATCATCTTCCTCGCCAACCACGGTGTCATCGTGACCGGGCGCGACATGGCGAGCGCATTCGACGATCTCTACTACCTCGAGCGCGCGTGCATGCTCCAGGTGCTCGCAATGGGCACGGGCAAGCCGCTTCGCATCGTGTCGGAATCGGTCGCGATGAAAACCGGCCGGCAGATGGCCGAAGAATCCGACCAGGCGCGGCTCCACTTCGCCGCGCTCAAACGCCTGCTCGACCGCGACGAACCCGGTTGGCGGTAGCCGAACCGAAGGAAAGGAGGTAACGGAGGGAAACCATCATCGGTCTCCCTCTGTTCGTTTACCAAGCGCGGCTGCGGGCGAAGCCCGCGAGGCATCTTGCCGCGCTAGTGGAAAACGACCGGCTGGTTGAGCAGCACGTCGAACTGATCGAGGAAATCATCGACGTGCTCCGCCGACGCGTCTTCCGCGATCGCGCTCTTCATCGATTCGAGGAACTTGTCGGCCGCATCGCCGTGCAGAAAGGTGCCACGTGCCGCGTGCTTGTCGACGAGCTCGTACCCGTGCTGCGCCGGGTACTCCACGACGTAATAGTTGTCGCTGTTATAGATCACGTTCATGATGCTCCAGTCCTTTCTCGCACGGGCCTTTCCGTCAGGCCTGCACCCTGAACGATGCAAGCCCGGTGCCTGCGTCTAAATATCGGGGCTGACGGGACTTTTTCAACGTCCCGCGAAGACGCTTAACGCGCGAGCATGCTCTTGCGCTGACGTGACTGGCTGAGCGCGATGCCGGCGAGGATCAGCGCGAGACCGGCATACGCGTTTACGCCGGGCTCTTCACCGAGCAGCGCGACGCCGAGCAGAACGGCCACACCGGGGCTCAGGTAATTCACGAGCGACATGAACGTGGGACCGGCCGAGCTGATCAATCTGAAATACAGAACGGTCGCAATGCCGGTGGGCCCCACGCCGATCCATATGACGGAGGCAAGCGAGCTCACGGTGGGCTCGAGCTGCCACGGACGATCCACGATCAGTGCGACGGGCACCGCGACGATCGAGGCGACGAGCAGCGTTCCGGCGGCGGCGACCAGAAAGTCGCTGGAGACGAGCAGACGCGCGGCGACGCTGTTTCCGGCATAGCACAGCGCGCCGACGAGAACCGCGAGCTGATAGAGGAGCTCGCGGCCGATGCCCACGCGCGCGAGCGCGGCTGGATCGAATAGCAGCACGATACCCGCGAACCCGAGGGCGAATCCGCCGGCGCGCGCCCACGTGAGATGCTCGCCGCGCACGAAAAAATGCGCGAGCACGAGCGTCGCGATCGGCATGATCGATATCGTGATGCCGGCGAGCGCGCTGTCGATCACCTGCTGGCCCCAGGTGATGAAGTAGAACGGCACGGCGTTTCCGAGCAGCGCCATGACCGTGTACGAGACCCAGATGCGTCCCGGCGGCGGGAGCGCGAGGCCGCGCAGGCGCAGCAGCGGCAGCAGGGTAAGCAAGCCCACGACGACGCGCACCGCGACCACCGTCGCCGGCGGAATCGACGCGACGCCGAGCTTGTTGAACATGAAGGTCGAGCCCCACATCGCCGTGAGCGCGAGGAGCAGCGCCCAGTCCAGCAGACTGCGTTGCTGTTGCAGGCTTAGTACCCCTGCGGACCGAAGACGGTGATGCCGAGACGTCGCTCGAGCGCGCGGCCGAAACGGTATTTCATCTCCGGCCCTTCGTACGTCATCGGCGGGGTGCCGAGGAAGCTCGTCTCGTGCTCGACGCGGAGCACCGTGAACGATGGGCCGTTCTCGGACGCGATCTCCGGCATCGCGCGCGCGAGCGCTTCCACGCCGTCGATCGTGCGCGCTTTCGGGATGCCGGCGGCGAGCGCGAGCGCCGCGTAGTCGGCGCGACCCTGGTTCACCATCGGCACGGCGCCGACGGTCTGATACACGCGGTTGTCCACCACGAAGTGCTTGAGATTGGACGGCGCCTGGCCCGCCTCGGTCAGGAGGCACCCCAGGTTCATGCAGAGCGAGCCGTCGGCATTGAGCACCCACACCGGCACCTGCGGCAGCGCGAGCGCGAGACCGAGACCGAAGCTCGCGGCAAAACCCATGGCGCCGTGCATGTAGAAGCTGTCTTCACTGCGGGTGATCGCCCACCACTCGTTGGCCGCCATACCGAGCGCGCACACGACGATCGCATCGCCGCGATGCTCCGCCAGAACTTTCAGTGCGTCGTTCGTCTTCATGCGCTGCCTTTCATGAGACGCCGCGTGAGAAACGCGATGAACGGC
>DASPNJ010000026.1:0-180549 GCA_035626595.1 Burkholderiales bacterium | reverse complement strand
CGATCCCGCCTCGGCAATCGAAGCCGCCACTTTCGCCAGCACGCCGCGCTGGTTCGCGACCACGGTCTTGATGCTCACGTCGAACAGCTTCTTGGTTTCGGGCGACCACTCGATATCGAGCAGCTTCTCGGGATCGAGCCGCATCTTGGCGAGCACCGGGCAGTCGTGGGTGTGCACCACCATGCCGTGGCCCTTGGTGATCATGCCGATGATGGGATCGCCCGGTATCGGCGTGCAGCATTTGGCGAACTGCACCGCCATGCCCTCGGAACCCCGGATCACGACGGTCCCGGGCCCGGGTGTCTCCAGCGACGGCTGTGCGCCTGCCGAAAGGAGCTGCCGCGCGATCACCGCCGAGAGCCGCTTACCGAGCCCGATGTCCGAGAACAGGTGCTGCTTCGATTTCGCGCTGGATTCCTTCATGAGCCGCGCCCACTGCTGCTCTTTCACTTCGGCGAGGCTCGTGCGGTAGCCGGCGAGGGCCTGGTTGAGCAGCCGTTCGCCGAGCTGCACCGATTCCTGGAAATGCATCGTCTTCACGAAGTGGCGGATGTGCGATCGCGCCTTCGCGGTGACGACGAAGTTGAGCCACAGCGGGTTGGGCTTTGCGTGCGAGGCGGTGATGATCTCGACGCGATCACCATTTTTCAACTCGGTTCTGAGCGGCATCAGCTCCTGGTTGATCTTGACCGCGACGCAGCGGTTGCCGATATCGGTGTGCACTGCGTAGGCGAAGTCGACGGCGGTCGCACCGCGCGGCAGCGCCATGATCTGGCCCTTGTGCGTGAAGACGTACACCTCGTCCGGGAAGAGGTCGACCTTGAGGTGCTCGAGGAACTCGACCGAGTCGCCCGCTTCGGACTGCATCTCGATCAGGCTCTGGAGCCACTGGTGCGTCTTCTGCTGGAGCTCGGAGAGCGAGGTGTCGGAGCTCTTGTACAGCCAGTGCGAGGCGACGCCGGCCTCGGCGATCTTGTGCATCTCGCGCGTGCGGATCTGGATCTCGATCGGGCTGCCGAACGGACCGAACAGCGTGGTGTGCAGCGACTGATAGCCGTTCGCCTTGGGAATGGCGATGTAGTCCTTGAACTTGCCGGGAATCGGCTTGTAGAGCCCGTGCAGCGCGCCGAGCGCAACGTAGGACGATGCGAAGTCGTTCACGATGATGCGGAAGGCGAATACGTCGAGCACCTGTGCGAACGACAGGTGCTTCTCGCGCATCTTGCGATAGATCGAATACAGGTGCTTTTCGCGCCCGTGGACCTGCGCCTCGACATGCATGTCGTGGAGGCGCTTCTTGAGCGCATCCGCGACTTTGCCGACCACTTCGCGGCGGTTACCGCGCGCGGCTTTGACCGCTTTCGCGAGCACGCGGTAGCGGTCGGGATAGAGGTGCTGAAACGCGAGGTCCTCGAGCTCCTGGTAGATGCGATTGAGACCGAGGCGGTTCGCGATCGGGGCGTAGATCTCCAGCGTCTCCCGCGCGATGCGGCGGCGCTTGACCGGCTCGACGGCCTCGAGCGTGCGCATGTTGTGCAGCCGGTCGGCGAGCTTGATCAGGATGACGCGCACGTCGCGCGCCATCGCGAGCAGCATCTTGCGGAAGTTTTCGGCCTGCGCTTTCTCCTGCGTCTCGAACTCGATCCGGTCGAGCTTGGAGACGCCGTCGACGAGCTCGGCGACGGGCTTGCCGAAGTTGCGCGAGATTTCGTGCTTGGTGACCGCGGTGTCTTCGGTCACGTCGTGCAGCAGCGCCGCAGTGAGGGCCTGCGGATCGAGGTGCCACTGCGCGAGGATGTCGGCTACGGCGAGCGGGTGGGAGATGTACGGCTCGCCGGACTTGCGAAACTGCCCTTCGTGCGCCGCCTTACTGAAGGTGTAGGCGGACTGGAGCTGTGAGATGTCCTCCGGCTTTAGATACCCGGCCCACTCATTGAACAGGACATCCGCTTCGGGCATACACCTCCGGAGCTGACTACGGCTGGGCCTTGTTCAGAATCTCTTCGCCGTATTTGCCCGCAGCCAGCTCGCGCAACGCTATTACCGTTGCCTTGTCGCGATTGCCTTCCATCATGGGCTGCGCGCCGTTGGTGATCTGGCGGGCGCGGTACGTCGCGGCGAGCGACATCTCGAAACGGTTCGGAATCTGCTTCAAGCAGTCGTCGACAGTGATGCGTGCCATGTGTTTCCTCTATTGCGGGTCGCGGAGCTACTCGGGCTCGCGGCCCAGCACTTGGTTGATCAGATCGGTGTGGCGGGCAAGCTGGCGGGGGAGCCTGAGGCGTTCGGCCCGAATGATGCTGATCAGATCCTGCGCCGCCCGGTTGAACTCGTCGTTGATAATAACATAGTGGAACTCACCGACATGTGAAATCTCCCCCCGAGCTGCGGCAACGCGGCGGGCGATGGTCTCCGCGCTGTCCTGTCCGCGTCCCCGCAGCCGCTTCTCGAGCGCCTCGATCGAGGGCGGCAGAATGAATATGGCGACCGCATCGGGCTGGAGCTTGCGGATCTGCGCGGCGCCCTGCCAGTCGATTTCCAGCAGCACGTCGTAGCCGTTCGCGGTTTCGCTTTCCACCGCGCGGCGCGACGTCCCATAGAGGTTGCCGTGCACCAGCGCCGTTTCGAGGAACTCGCCTTCGGCACGCATCCGCTCGAACGCGTCCTGGCTGATGAAGTGGTAATCGCGCCCCGTTTCTTCGCCGGGCCGTGCTTTGCGGGTCGTATACGAAACGGATTTGCGCACGAGCGGGTCGGCGGCGATCAGTCCGCTGACCAGCGTCGTCTTCCCGGCGCCCGAAGGGGCGCTCACGATGAACAAACAACCGCTCATTCGATGTTCTGTATCTGTTCGCGCATCTGCTCTATCAGGAGCTTCAGCTCCATCGACACCTGCGTGATCGCGATATCGGCGGCTTTGGAGCCTAACGTATTCGCCTCGCGATTGAGCTCCTGCATCAGGAAATCCAGCCGTTTGCCCACTGCGCCGCCCGTGTCCAGGATGCGCCGGAGCTCCGCGACGTGGGTGGCGAGCCGGGTCAGCTCTTCGTCCACGTCGATCTTATTGGCGAACAGCGCGACTTCCTGCCGGATGCGCTCGTCGTCGGCATTGGACAGCGCCTCCTTCAGCCGGGTTGCAAGCTTCTCCTGGAAACCGGCGATCACCTGGGGCATGCGGGGCGCGACTTCGGCGACGCGCGCCTCGACGGTGGCCGCGCGGTCGAGCAGCATCGCCTTGAGCTTTTCGCCTTCGCGGCCGCGGGAGACCGTGAATTCGTCAAGCACCTCCTCCAGGAGCGCGCGGCACAGCGCGCGCAACTCTTCGACGTCTACGGTGTCCGACCCGAGCATGCCCGGCCAGCGCAGCAGGTCCGAGGCGCTCAGGGGTTGCGCCTGCGGCAGTGCTGCGCGCACGCGCGCATCGAGCGCGATGACCTGCTTGAGAACGTCCGGATCGAGCTCGACGCTCTTGCGGCCCGGAAGCTGCGTGTACGAAATGCGGCACTCGACCTTTCCGCGGTTGAGCCGCGCGGTGAGCGTTTCGCGCAGCGACGGCTCGATCGCGCGCAGCTCGTCCGGCAGACGGAACTGAATGTCGAGATAGCGGTGGTTGACGGAGCGCAGCTCCAGATTGAGCACCGCGCTTTCGAGCTCGCGCGCGGCGACGGCGTAACCGGTCATGCTGTAGATCATTTGCGATAGCATAGCAAGATTCCCATGCGACCCAGCGGACGAAACCCGGACGAATTGCGCCCTGTGCGCATCACACGCGCGTACACGCGGCACGCGGAAGGCTCCGTGCTCGTCGAGTTCGGCGAAACGCGCGTCATCTGCACCGCGAGCGTGATCGAGCGGCAGCCGCCGCACCTCAAAGGTACCGCACAGGGCTGGGTGACCGCCGAGTACGGGATGCTGCCGCGCTCGACCAACACACGCATGGATCGTGAGGCCGCTCGCGGCAAGCAGTCCGGACGCACGCAGGAGATCCAGCGCCTGATCGGGCGCGCGCTGCGCGCAGTCGTCGATCTGCGTGAGCTCGGCGAGCGCACCATTCATCTCGACTGCGACGTGCTGCAGGCGGACGGCGGCACGCGCACGGCGAGCATCACCGGCGCTTTCGTGGCGCTGCACGACGCCGTGGAATTCCTTCGCGGCAAGCGCATGCTCGCCCGCTCGCCCGTGCGCGATTTCATCGCTGCAGTGTCCGTCGGCATCTACGAGGGCGTGCCGGTCCTCGATCTCGATTACGCCGAGGACGCCGGCTGCGGCACGGACATGAACGTCGTCATGACCGGCAGCGGCGGACTCGTGGAGCTGCAGGGTACCGCCGAAGGCGAGCCGTTCTCGCGCGCTCAGCTCGACACGATGATCGCGCTTGCCGACAAAGGCATCCGCGAGCTCGTGAGCGCTCAGAAGGCCGCGCTCCAGCTTTGAGAAAGCTGGTCGCGGCGAGCGGCAATCCGGGCAAGCTGCGCGAGTTCCGGCAGATGCTCGAGCCGCTCGGCTACGAGATCGTCCCGCAGTCGGAGCTCGGGATCGCCGAGGCCGAAGAGCCGCACGCCACGTTCGTCGAAAACGCGCTCGCGAAGGCGCGGCACGCGAGCTGCGCGGCGCGTATGCCCGCGTTCGCCGACGACTCGGGCATCTGCGTCGCGGCGCTGGGCGGTGAACCGGGTGTGCACTCGGCGCGTTACGCCTCCGACGCGGCGGCACTGACGCGCGACGCACAGGACGAGGCGAACAACCGCAAACTCGTCGCCGCACTCGCAGACAGGACTCAGCGCGGCGCCCATTACTACTGCGTCATCGTGCTCGTGCGCCATGCGGAGGACCCCGAGCCGCTGATCGCAGAGGGCCGCTGGCACGGCGAGGTGATCGACACCCCGCGCGGGGCGAACGGCTTCGGCTACGACCCGTATTTCCATCTGCCGGCTCTCGGCCGCACGGCCGCGGAGCTCGATCCGGCCGCCAAGAATCGCCTGAGCCACCGCGGCCAGGCGCTCCGCGAGCTCGTCTCGCGCCTCGCGGCCGAATCAGCATGAGCGAGCAGACGATCTCGCGCGTCGCGCCCGTCGGAGTCGCGCTCGCGGGCGGACCGCGCTTCAGGATCCTGCCGCCGCTGTCGCTGTACATCCACGTGCCGTGGTGCGTGCGGAAGTGCCCCTATTGCGACTTCAACTCGCACGAAGCGCGGGGCGACGTGCCCGAGGCCGCATACGTGGACGCGTTGATCGCCGACCTCGAATCGGCGCTGCCGCTCGTCTGGGGCCGCAAGTTTTATACGATTTTCTTCGGCGGCGGTACGCCGAGCCTGCTGAGCGCCGCCGCGATCGAGCGTCTGTTGTCGGCGGTCCGCGCGCGCGTGCCGCTCGCGACCGACGCCGAAGTGACGCTCGAGGCGAACCCCGGCACGTTCGAGGCCGAGCGCTTCGCGGCCTATCGCGCGGCCGGCGTGAACCGCCTGTCGATCGGAATCCAGAGCTTCGATCCGCGCTTCCTGAAAGCGCTGGGCCGGATTCACGACGACAAGCAGGCCGAACACGCGATCGAGATCGCGCGTGCTCACTTCGAGAACTTCAATCTCGATCTCATGTACGCGCTTCCGGGCCAGATGCTCGGCGATGTGCGATCGGACCTCCGGCGAGCGCTCGCGTTCTCGCCGCCGCACCTATCGCTCTATCACCTCACGATCGAGCCGAACACGTACTTCCACCGCTTTCCACCGACCGTCCCGGACGACGACGCAGCGGCCGAGATGCAGGCGGTGATCGAATCCACGTTATCAGCGGCAGGTTACGAGCATTACGAGACGTCCGCGTACGCCAGGCACGGCAGGCGCTCGCGCCACAATCTCAACTACTGGACCTTCGGCGATTACCTCGGGATCGGGGCGGGCGCGCACAGCAAGCTTTCGTTTCCCGATCGCGTGGCGCGGCAGGCGCGGTTCCGGCAGCCCCGGGAGTACATGGAAAAGGCATCGGCCGGCGCCGCGATTCAAACCGGCGGCGAGATCACGGAGCGCGAGATCGCCTTCGAATTCATGATGAACGCGCTGCGGCTTTCGGACGGTTTTGCGCTGACGCTCTTCGAGGAGCGCGCCGGTATTCCGCTTACCGCGGCGCTCAAGGCGTTGGACGAAGCCGAGCGGCGCGGCCTCATCGCGCGCGACCACCAGCGCGTCCAGCCAACGGAGCTCGGGCGGCGTTTCCTGAACGATCTTCTTCAGCTATTTCTGCCGTAGGGTGCGCTTGTAGCGCACCGGCCGGGCGGTGGGTCATCGACCCACTCTACGGAACACCACGTCCCACACGCCGTGACCCAGCTTCAGCCCCCGCTGTTCGAATTTCGTGAGCGGGCGGTAAACGGGCCGCGGCGCGAAGCCCTCCGCGGTGTTTTCGAGCAGGGGCTCCCTGGAGAACACGTCGAGCATCTGCTGCGCGTACTCTTCCCAGTCGGTCGCCGCATGGACATAACCGCCGGGCTTCAGCCGCGAGGCGAGCAGGCTCACGAACGCCGGTTGTACGAGCCTGCGCTTGTGGTGGCGTTTCTTGGGCCACGGATCGGGGAAAAAGATGTGGACGCCGTCGAGGCTCGCGGGCGCGATCATGTGCTCGAGCACGTCCACCGCGTCGTGCTGCACGATGCGCACGTTGGAAAGCCGCCGCTCATCGATCTGCTTCAGCAGGCTCCCCACACCCGGGGTGTGCACTTCGAGCGCGAGATAGTCGTTTTCCGCATGCGCCGCGGCAATGTGCGCGGTGGTCTCGCCCATGCCGAACCCGATTTCGAGAATACGCGGCGCGGCGCGGCCGAAGACGCTATGGAAATCGAGCGGCGCCGGCGCGTAGGGCACGCCGTAGCGCGGCAGCAGCGTTTCGTGCGCGCGGCGCTGCGCGTTCGAGACGCGTCCCTGACGCAGCACGTAACTGCGGATGGGGCGCTGCCCCATGGGTCTACTTGGCCGCGGCTGCGGCCGCCGGCGCGCTGAACTGCATGAACGGCACGATGCCGGACAGCATCTGCTGCGGCAGCGCGCCGTTCCACTTCTCCGCCTTGCGCAGCTCGACGAGTCCCGTGTTCTGACGCAGCGCTTCGGCCTGTGCGCGGATCGCGGCAGCTTCGGCCTCGCCGCGGAGCTGTATCGATTTCGCCTCGGCCTGCGCGCGGGTGAGCGTCGCGTCCGCTTCGCCCTGCGCCTTGATGCGGTTTCTTTCCGCGACCTGCTTTTCCTGCGCCGCCTCGCGCTCGCGCGTCTCGATCATCTGGCGTGCGGTGACCGCCTGCTCGACCGCGGTCTTGAAACCTTTCGTGTACTCGATGTTGGTGAGCTGGAAATCGGTGACGTCCACGCCAAGCACCTTGGCGTCGTGCACCAGCACCTGCTTTATCTTTTCGCGGATGGCGCCGCGCTGCTCGGCGACGTGTGCGACGTTCACCTTGCCCATTTCCGATTTGAGCCGGTCCACGGCGATGTTGAACAGGCGCTCGCGGTAGTCCTGCGCGTTCTCGTAGATGAAGCCGACGTTCGCCGGCGGCACGCGGTAGAAGAGATTGAAGAAGATGTCGACTTCCTGATTGTCGACCGTGTAGGTGTTCACACCCTTGGGATCACCGGGGGTGAGCGTGCGAATGTCGGTTCGAATCGGATGAGCGGACTGAACGAACGGTACCTTCCAGTTGAGCCCCGGCTCGGCGACGTAGCTGAACTTGCCCCACGTGGTCACCACCGCGCGCTCGTACTGGTGCACCGTGAAGAACGAGGCGAAGAGCGTCACGAGCACGAACAGCACGGCAACGCTCACGACTATCCACTTCACCCAGGGCGCGTTGCGGACGCGCGCGAGGTCTGCATTGAGCGCCGCGGTCCTGAAGGCATGTTCCGCCATGTTCGAGTCTCCCCCTGTAGACCGTCCGGCGCCTATTATGGGGCGCGAGGGCGCGCGGGTACAGCACCCGCATCGGCGCGCTTCGAACGGCGCCGCTACTTCGAGGAGATGAGACCGGTCGTCGGAGAGCTGGGCGCCGCCGAATAGAGCTTTTTCGGCATACGTCCGGCGAGGAAGGCTTCGCGCCCGGCCTCGATGGCTTTTTTCATCGCGGAAGCCATGAGCACCGGATCGCGCGCGGCCGCGATGGCGGTATTCATGAGCACGCCATCGCAGCCGAGCTCCATGGCGATCGCGGCGTCGGATGCCGTGCCGACACCCGCGTCGACGAGCACCGGCACTTTCGCGTTCTCGATGATGATCTGCAGGTTCCACGGATTGAGAATGCCCATGCCGGAGCCGATGAGCGAGGCGAGCGGCATGACGGCGACGCAGCCGATCTCCTCGAGCTGCTTCGCGATGATCGGGTCGTCCGAGGTATAGACCATCACCTTGAAGCCGTCGGCGACGAGCGTCCTGGCTGCCGCGATCGTCTCAATCACGTTCGGAAAGAGCGTGTGCGGGTCACCCAGCACCTCCAGCTTCACGAGTTCGTGGCCGTCGAGCAGCTCGCGCGCGAGCCGCAGGGTGCGCACGGCGTCGTCGGCCGTGTAGCAGCCCGCGGTATTCGGCAGCAGCGTGAACTTCGACGGCGGGATCGCATCGAGCAGGTTGGGCTCGTTCGCGTTCTGCCCGATGTTCGTGCGGCGGATCGCGACGGTCACGATCTGCGCGCCGCTCGCTTCCACCGCCGCGCGGGTTTCGGCGAAGTCGTTGTACTTGCCGGTTCCAACGAGCAGGCGCGAAGCGTAAGCCTTGCCCGCGATGACCAGAGCGTCGACGTTTTCGTGGAGCTTCATGGAACCCTCATTTTACATGGGGTCGATGTTCGCCTTGCGCACGACCTGCTGGTACTTGGCCATTTCCTTGCGCACGAACTTCGCGAACTCGCCGAGCGTGAGGCTGCTCGGCTCGATCCCGAGCTTGGCGTACTGCTCCCGCACCTCGCGCGATTGCTGCGCCGCGCGAATATCCGACGCAACCTTCTGAACGACTGCGCGTGGCGTAGCGGCCGGGGCCCACGCGCCGAACCACACGTCCATCTCGAAGCCGGGCAAGCCCTGTTCGGCGATTGTCGGCACGGACGGCAGCATGGTGATGCGTTTGGGGCTCGCGACGCCGAGCACGGCGAGCCGGTTGTCCTTGATGAGGCCGATCGCGGTGCTGATCGGAGCCATGTAAAAAACGACCCGGCCCGCGGCGACATCGCCGATCGCTTCGGCCGATCCCTTGAAGGGCACGTGTATCAGCTTGATGCCGGCGGACTGCGCTAAATACTCGCCCGTGATGTGCGTGGACGTCCCGATGCCGGCCGAAGCGAACGTGAGCTCACCGGGCTTCGCCTTCGCAGCATCGATCAGCGCTTTGAGCGGCCGGTAAGGGCCCTGGGGTGCGGTGATCATCACGTACGGCGTCGTGCCGAGACATGCCACATCGACGAGATCTTTCGTCGAATCGTACGGCAGGCTCTTGTAGATTGCCGGATTCACCGCATGCGAGGACGACTGCACCAGCAGCGTGTGACCGTCGGGCGCCGCCCGCACCGCGATCTGCGTGCCGATCTGTCCGCCGGCGCCCGGCCGGTTGTCGACGACCACGGTCTGCTTCCACATCTCCTGAAGCTGGCGCCCGACGATGCGACCGGCGATGTCGGCCCCGGATGCGGCCGTGAGCGGCACCACGACACGCACAGGGCGCGACGGAAACTGTGTCTCCGCCGCGGCGGAGACGCTCGCGACAATGGCTAGGACGGCACCCGTCAATACCGGGCACAGACTGCGTGTTGCACTGCTCGAGACTGCTCGATGGAACATCGACTTACCGGCTCCCGAAAAAAGGTGTGTTCCCGATGATCAGCCGCCGCCGACGGCGACGACGATTTCCAGCCTGTCCCCGTCCGCCAACGCGCGCGCCGCAAACTGGCTGCGCGGAACGATCTCGCCGTTGCGCTCGATCGCGATGCGTTTACCCGTGAGTCCGAGGCGCTCGACGAGCTGGGAGAACGCAAGCGGCTGCTCGAACTTGCGCGCTTCGCCGTTGATGGTGACGGTGATCACTGCGGATGCTGGAATGCTGAGCGGGAGGTGCTGAACAGCCTCGATTTTAGCCGCGTGGTGCACCCCTAGAAAGCGACCTCGGCCGAGACGCCGATCAGCCAGTTCCTGCCGGGCGCCGGCTCGAAAAAGCGGCGGTTGCCTTCGGCGACGATGACCGATCCGACATAGTCGCGGTCGGTGACGTTGTCCACGCGCACGTACTCGATGAAGCGCCAGCGGCCGCTCCGCTGCTCGAAGCCTGCGCGCACGTTCGCCACCGTGTAGGCTTCGGCCGCATCGCTGTTCTGGTCGTCCACGAACACCTTGCTGTTGCGGCGGCCCTCGACGGCGGCATGAAAGCCGCTCGCGGCGTGTCGCCATACGAGCTCGCCGTAGAGCGTCGAGCGCGGCACGCCGGGCAGGCGATTACCCGCGGGGACGAAAACGCCGCCCACTCCGGCGAACGAGCTCGTGAAACGCGCGTCGAGCAGCGTATACGCGAGTGCGGCTTCCCATCCGTTTCCGAGCTGCGCCTGCCAGCCGGCCTCGATGCCTTCGCGCCGGGTGCGCGAAGCATTGCGGAACGTCGTCCTGCCGCCGGTATTGCTCGCGACCACGATCTCGTCTTGGACGTCGATACGAAACAGCGCGAGCGTTGCCCGGTGCGCGCGGTTCGGTGCCCATTTCACGCCGATCTCACGATTGAGCGACACGGAGGGCCTCAGCGCGAAATTGAGCCCCGGTGTGCCGTCGGTGCGGTATGCGAGCTCCGCGAACGTCGGCGTCTCGAAACCCCTGCCGGCGTTCGCGTAGACCCTGAGCTCGCGCGTGAGCTCGTAGCTCACGCCGGCGACGGGAGAAGTGCGGCTGAAGCTGATCGCGCCGCTGTCGTCGGGGTTGAGCGGCGTGATGAAGGAGTCGTCGGAATCGAAGCGCACCCGGCTGTGGCGCGCGCCGCCCATGACCAGCCAGCGGTCCGCCGGCCGCCATTCGATCTGTACGTAGACATCGGTGCTGCTGACGGTGTCGTCCTCGTCGCGCTTGAGCGCGCCCGCGACGCCGAAGTTATTGATGAAGCCGCGCCGGCGCTCCGCCATCCGCTCGTAATCGACGCCGAGATGGAGGTCGAGCGGCATGTCGGCCACGACTGCGGTGTGGCTCCAGCGCACACCGGCGCCGCCGTAGCCGCGATCGAGGTCGACGACGCCGCCGGAATGCGTGGGGCCGAGCTGCACCGGAACGCCGCCCGGCGTCACCAGCGGAATGGCGAGGTATTGCGTCACCTGCCGCTCGCCGCCATAGACACGCGTCTGGAGCGTGTTGCCGGCGCCGAAACGGTAATCGTGAACCAAACCAAGCTGGGTCTGCGAAACGCTCTTGCGGGTGTCGAACGCGAAGGCTTGCGAGGTCGCCTGCCGCCGGTTGGTCTGAAGCTGCGCGCGCGTGAGTCCGAGCGGATCCTGCGTTTCCGGCTGGTCCAAGGTATCGGCGATCAGCGTGAAGGTGCCCGCGGCGCCGGCGGAGAGCTTCAGCTTCGCGTGCGCGTGATCGCGGCGGGCCGCGCTGTGATCGCGATAGCCGGCGGTTTCGAACCGGCTCGCGGCCGCGTTCACGTTGAGGGCGCCGTGCTGCGCGCCGTATTGAACCGCCGCTTTCCACGTGTCGTAGCTTCCGGCGTGGAAGCGCCCCGTGAGCGTCGGCCGCGGCGGCCCGTCCGCGGTGAAGATCTGGATGACGCCGCCCGACGCATTGCCGTACATCGAGGAAAACGGACCCCTGAGCACTTCGATGCGCTCGGCGGTGTCGAGACTGAACGATGCCGCCTGTCCCTGGCCGTCCGGCATCGTCGCGGGAATGCCGTCCGACAGCAGGCGTATACCGCGCACGCCGAAGGCCGACCGCGCTCCGAAGCCCCGCGACGAGATCTGAAGGTCCTGCGCGTAGTTCTGGCGGTTCTGAACGACGATACCCGGAACGGCGTTCAACGTCTCCGAGAGGTTTACCTGCGGACGGGCCTCATGGATCGTGCGGGCGTTCACTGTGTCGATCGACAGCGGCAGATCGAGACTCTCGCGCTCGACGCGCGTCGCCGTGACCGTGACCGCCGGCAGCAACGCGGGCTGCGTTGCCAAGGGCGCCACCGCTTCCGCGGGAAGCGACGGCACCGCGTGAGAGAGCGCCGCGAGGGTGACTGCGGCAACGCCCGCGCGGCGACGCGTCAACGCTTCGCGCCGCCCGTGTAGCTCACGCGATAGATCGCGCCGTTCTGCTCGTCGGACACGAGCAGCGCGCCATCGGGCATCAGGAGCACGTCGACGGGCCGGCCCCAGAACGTGTTGCCTTTCGCGTCCAGAAAGCCGGTCACGAAAGGCGTCACCTTCGCGCCTTTACCGTCGGCGCTCGCGCGCACGACCACGACGTCGTAACCGGTCTTCTGCGGTCTGTTCCAGGAGCCGCGCCGTGCCACGAACATGGCGTCGCGATACTCGGCGGGGAACATGCTGCCCGTGTAGAAGCGCATGCCGAGCGCGGCGGTATGGGGCCCCATGAGAACGACCGGAAGCGTCACGCCCTTGCAGCCGTCCGGTTTCGGGTAGTCGCGATCCTGAATGCCGTTCGCGTGGCAGTACGGAAAACCGAAGTTCTCGCCGGCTTTGGACACGCGGTTCAACTCGTCTTCCGGGCCGTTCGCGGCCTGCCAGTCGCGGCCGTTGTCGGTGAACCACAGCTCGCGCGTCTTCGGATGGAAATCGAAACCGACGGAGTTGCGCACACCGCGCGCGACGACTTCCATGCCGGAGCCATCCGGGTTGTACCGGCGGATCTGCGCGTAATCGGGCGTCGGCTCGCAGATGTTGCAGGGCGCGCCGATCGGAACGTAGAGCTTGCCGTCGGGGCCGAACGCGAGGAATTTCCAGTTGTGATGCACGAGCGGCGGCAGCTTGAACGCCGCGGAGAGATCGACCGGCTTCACGTCCGGTTTGTCCTCGACGCCGTCGTAGCGATACATCTTGTCGATCGCCGCGACGTAAAGCGAGCCGTTCCTGAACGCCACCCCGTTCGGCTGAACGAGTCCCTGTGCAAGGACGCGGTGCGTGCGCTCCCTGCCGTTGTCCTTGATCTCGTAGACGCGGCCGATCACGCGCGTGCCGGCGTAGACCGTACCCTTGTCGCCGCGCGTCATCATGCGCACGCCGGGCATCCCGTGCGCCCACAGCTCGACGCGAAAGCCGGGCGGCACCTTGAGCTTGTCCAGCGGGATCTCGCCGGGCGGCGTTACCGTGAGCTTCGCCGGATGCGGCGAGAGCTTGGAACCTTCGAACTCGGGCGCGCGCGTGCCCTGTTCCACGGCCGGCTGCGGCGGCGGCTTCGGCGGATCCTGCGCAAAGGCCGCGGCCGTTAATACCGGGACTGCGAATGCGGTGATGACTGCGGCAACTGACGGGTGGCTCGAAGCACGCATGACTATCCTCCCTGGATGAATGCGCGGCCGGTTAGTTTAAGGAAGCGCGGTCTCGGTGGGAAACCAGCCGAAGGAAAGGACGTCACGGCGAAGCCAAACCAGGAAAGCAGGTCTCGGGCGATCCGCCCAGCAAGGAAGGTAACGGAGGGAAACCTCGGTTTCCCTCTGTTCGTCTTCCGGTCGCGGCTGCGCGCGCAGCGCGCGAGGGGTCTCGCCGCGACGAGCGGGTGAAGGGAATCGAACCCTCGTATGCAGCTTGGGAAGCTGCCGTTCTACCATTGAACTACACCCGCGGACCGGTGATTCTACGGGTGCCGGCCGCGCGTGCCAACGCACCTCAGCTGTCGAGCTTGAATCGCGACGGCGCCGCCACGCGCAGCGTTGAAGCTTTCGCCGCCGAGCAGCGCCATGATTTCCGAAACCCAGCGCGACCGTCATGCGGCATGGGCATTGCACCGCCTCGCGCCTAGTCATCAGTACCGGACAGGGGAGGTGCCGCCATGTGGAGATACGACCGCGACCGCGTAGACGATCCACGCAGCTCCGAGCGGGAGACGCAGCGCCTCGCCCGGGATGAATACGACCGGCCGCGCTATGGCAGCCCGCGCGGAGCGCCCGGACAAGACCCCGTCAGCCCGGTGCAGCACGGCACGTCGGCGCAACGCATCGACCGCCGCTATCCGGACCATGGCCGCGACCTCGACCATGTGCGGGTGCACGAGCTCATGACGCCGCACGTCGCAAGCGTGCATCCCGCCACGTGCGTCGAGCATGCAGCGCGCGTCATGGAGTGGTGCGATTGCGGCGCACTGCCCGTCGTCGGCGACAACGGCGTGCTCGTCGGCATGGTCACCGACCGCGACATCACGCTGCGGATCGTCGCGCGCGGCATGGACCCGCGCCGTGCGATGGTCGGGGACTGCATGACGGCGCGCGTGTTCGCGTGCCATGCGAACGAGTCGGTCGCGGAATGCATGCGGCAGATGGCGCAGCACCAGGTGCGCCGCATGCCGCTCGTCGACGACCGCGGCAGACTCGTCGGCATCGTGTCGCAGGGCGATCTCGCGCGTCACGCGGCGCGCCAGCCGCTGCCCGACGAACGGCGCGTGCTGACCGAAGTGGTGGGCGCGGTATCGCAGCCGACGGGGAGACCCTACCGCTAAAATGAGCGGATGCCTGAAGCGGCTCCGCGAGCCCCTGCACGTTCCCGCAAGCTCCTTCGACACGGTCTATACGCAGTCGCAGCCCTGACGCTGCTCGTCGCAGCAGTGGCGACATACCTCGCCGCGACGTTCGATCCGAACGATTACCGCCAGCGTGTGATCGATCTCGTGCGCGACAAGACCGGGCGCACGCTGGAGATCCGCGGTGATATCGGGCTTTCGTTCTGGCCCGACGTGGCCGTGCGGCTCGAAGCGCTGTCACTCACCGAGCGCGAGAGCAGCGCGCGTTTCGCCAGCGTCGAGCGCGCGCGCGTGCGGCTCGAGATCGCGCCGCTTCTTAAGCGCGAGATCGTCGCTTCGGAGTTGCTCATCGACGGCGCGCGCGTTGCGCTCACGCGCGATGCGGACGGCCGCCTGAATATCGACGATCTGCTCGCGCGCGGCGGCGAGACGCCGCGGTTCGACATCGCGCGTCTCGCGGTCACACGTTCCGCGATCACGTTTCGGGATCTGGCCAGCGGCAGGCAGTACGATGTGACGAACCTCCACCTCGAGACAGGCCGCCTCACCGCGGCCGCTGAGTCGCCGCTCGCGCTCGCGTTCGAGCTACGCGATGCCGCGGGCGCGTTGGCTGTGCATGCGAAGCTCATCGGGCGTCTCGGGATCGACCTCGCGCAGAAGCGCTACGCGATTTTAGGCGCGGCCCTGGAGCTCGCCGGCCGCGCCGGCTCCATGACCGACGCGAAGCTGCGCGCGCGCGGCGATGTGACGGCCGATCTTGCGTCCGCCAAGGTGACGCTGGCGCCGTTCGAGCTTGCCCTCGAGGGCATTCGTAACGAGACCGAGCACGTGAGCGTGAATGCGGCGGCTGCCGAGGTCGTGCACGTTGCGGGCGAGGCGATCGGCCGCGAGGTGCATGCGAGCCTGGCGGCCCAGGGCCGTGCCGGAACCACCGACGTCAAGATCGTGCTGCCGGCGGTCGCGCGGCGAGCCGACGCGATCGCTGCGGAGGCGGCGTCGGTCGCGATCAGGCTCGTGCGCGGCGAGCACGTGCTCGAGGCGCATGCAACCGCTCCGCTGGAGGCGAACATCGCCGCACGGGAGCTCGCGCTGAAGGACCTGCGTGCCGAGCTCACGCTGTCCGGTCCGCACATTTCGCGCGGCGGCATTCGCGGCGCGGTCAAAGGCGATCTGCGCCTCGATAGCGATCCGGAAGGCGTGCAGCTGCGGCTGGCGGGGCGCGTCGACGAAAGCAACGTCAAAGCGCAGCTCGCGGCGGCCGGCTTCGCGGCGCCGGTGTATACCTTCGCGGTCGATATCGATCGCCTCGATCTCGACCGCTACCTGCGCGGCGACAAGGCGCCCGTTCGAGAACGCACGGGCGCAACGCCTGCGGAGAGTCTGCTGGCGCCGCTGTCGGACCTGCCGGCGAGCGGCACGCTGACCGTCGGCGTGCTGAGCGGGGCGGGGGCGAAGGCGAACAACGTGAAAGTGGTGCTCAAGTGAGCTTCGGGCGCCGCATCTCGGAGTGGCAATCGAAGCATGGACGCCACGCGCTGCCGTGGCAGCGCAGTCGCGACGCATATCGCATCTGGATCTCCGAAATCATGCTGCAGCAGACGCAGGTCTCGACGGTGATCCCGTATTACGAGCGATTCGTCGCGCGCTTTCCCGACGTCGCGGCGCTCGCGACGGCTGCGCTGGACGACGTGCTGGCGCACTGGAGCGGCCTCGGCTACTACTCGCGCGCGCGGAATCTGCATCGCGCGGCGCAGGTGGTGCGCGAGCGTCACGGCGGTTCTTTTCCGAAACGGTTCGACGAAGTTACGGCGCTGCCGGGAATCGGGCGATCCACGGCGGGCGCGATCATGGTGTTCGCTTACGGCGCACGCTATCCGATCCTGGACGGCAACGTGAAGCGCGTGCTCGCGCGCGTGTTCGGCATCGCGGGCTACCCGGGTGACAAGGCAGTCGCGGACGCGCTCTGGAGCACGGCCGAGCGCGTGATGCCGGTCGAGGCGTTGCAGGCGTACACGCAGGGACTCATGGACCTCGGCGCGACGCTTTGCGTGCGCAAGCGCCCGCTGTGTGCGCTGTGCCCGGTGAGCGCGAGCTGTATGGCGCATCGCGAGCGCCGCGTGCATGAGATACCGGCGCCGCGGCCCCGGGCGGCGCTGCCGCATCGGAACACGGTGATGTTGATCCTGGAGCACCGCGGCCGGGTGCTGCTGGAGAAGCGTCCGGCGCCCGGTATCTGGGGCGGGCTGTGGTGTTTCCCCGAGATTTCCGGCGACGCGGACATCGCCCTGCAATGCACGCAGCGCTTCGGCGCGTGCATCGCAGGCGCCGAGCGTCTGCCGGACGTGGAGCACGGTTTCACGCATTTCACCCTGACGATCTCGCCGCAACGGCTCCGGGTACGCGCGCTCACGCCCGCCGCGGCGGAAGGCGATCGGCAGTGGCTGGACATCGAAGATGCCAAATCGGTGGCGTTACCCGCGCCGGTGCGGCGCATTTTGCAGGGACTGACGGTCTAAAGCGCATGAGCGGAACGGAACCGAACGGCTGGGAAGAGGTGAGGGCATGGCGCAAGGCAAAGCGCGCCGAGCTGGTCGCGCTGCGCGTCGGGGTGCCCGACGACGAGCGCAAGGCCTGGAACGAGCGGCTGACGGAGCATCTCGTCAGCGCATTCGACATGCCCGAAGAGGCGGTGGTCGGCTTCTGCTGGCCTTACAAGGCCGAGTTCGACGCGCGCTTTGCAGTGCGGCGGTGGCGCGATCGCGGCGCGATTGCCGCGCTGCCCGAAGTCGTGCAGCCGAAGTCGCCGCTCACGTTCCGGAAATGGTGGCCGGGCGCGCCGACGAGACCCGGCGTATACGACATCCCCGTTCCCGATGGCACTGAAGTCGTCGCGCCCGACGTCGCGATCGTGCCGATGAACGGATTCGACGAACGCGGCTACCGGCTGGGCTATGGCGGCGGCTTCTTCGATCGCACGCTCGACGCATGCGAGCGGCGCATGGTGGCGATCGGCGTCGCGTACGAAGTGCTGCGCCTGGCGACGATCTACCCGCAGCCGCACGACGTGCCGATGGATTTCGTGGTCACGGAGGCCGCGATCTATGCCGGCGGCGGCGATCCGATCGCGGCGCTCGACGCCGCTTCAGCGCGCGAGCGCTTCCAGCGCCTCCTGCGCAGCCGAGGCCTGCCGCGCGAAGCCTTCGGCGCGCGCGGCTACAGCTCGCCCGCGTGCTATGCGTCGGAGTTTCCGGAATACTTCGGCGAGGAGCCGAAGAAAACGTAGGGTGCGCAGGGGCTACCAGCTTACCCTACGACACCAATCCTTTGCTGATGAGGATCTCGCGCAGCTTCGCCTGCCGCTGCGCGACATCATCGATCTCGAGCAGCGTCTGCTTCACGCGCGCATCGAGCGGCAGGACCTCGGCGAGGCGGTAGCTCACCCAGGAGCCGTCGTCGAGCAGCACCGGCGCGGGAAAGTGGGCTTCGCCGACGCGTTCGATCAGCACCTTCAGGATGTCGCGGCATCCGGCGTCCACCGGCGCCTGCGGCGGATCGGCGGGCAGACGCTCGATCGTGCCGGTGATGAGCCCGTTCTTAGCCGCACGGGAATCGAGCAGGCGGAAACGATCGCTCCCGCGCCCGACGAGGTGAAAGAGACCGAGCTGCGGCATGTCCCAGCTCTCGATGCTCGCGAGGCAGCCGATCGTCTCCGGCACCGCAGGCTCGCCGACTTCGCGGCCCTCGCGGATCAGACACACACCGAATGGACGCTCGTCGCGCAGGCACGTCTTCGTCATCTCGATGTAGCGCTGCTCGAAGATCCTGAGCGCAAGCGCGCCGCCGGGATAGAGCACGGTCCCCAGCGGAAAAATGAACTGCTCTTCGGTCACGAACGAAATACTCTCAATTCACGAGCTTCCGATGGCGTACGAGCACGCGGCCGTGGCGCGCCCGAAAGTGCTCGGCGAGCGCTTCGACGAGATAGACCGACCGGTGTCGCCCGCCGGTGCAGCCGATCGCGACGGTGAGATAGCTGCGGCTGTCGCGGTCGAAGCACGGCAGCCAGTCGTCGACGAAGCGCCGGATATCGTCGAGCATCTTCTGAACGCCGGGATCGGATCTGCAGAATTCGATGACCGGCAGGTCACAGCCGGTGAACGGACGGAGCTTCGGATCGTAGTGCGGGTTTGGCAGGCAGCGCACGTCGAACACCATGTCGCTGTCGAGCGGCACGCCGTGCTTGTACGCAAAAGACTGGAATAGCAGCGTCAAGCCCGCTGCCGGCACCTGCACGAAATCGCGTACCCATGCGCGCAGCACGTTGGGCGAGAGCTCGCTCGTGTCGATGTGATGCGAGAACGCGGCAACCTCCTCGAGGAGCTCGCGCTCGCGTGCGATCGCTTCCGAGAGCGTGCGGCGCGTGTCTCCGAGCGGATGGCGGCGGCGCGTCTCCGAAAAACGCTTGATGAGCGTATCGTCCTTTGCTTCGAGGTACAGCACTTTCACGTCGGCGCCCGCGCCGCGCAGCGCGGTGAGGTGCTGGGGCAGCGCCTCCAGCGTGACACCGCTGCGCACGTCGATCGAGAGCGCGACGCGCGAATAGTCCGCGTTCGCGAGAAAAGAGACGAGCTCCGGCAGGAGCTTCACCGGCAGATTGTCGACACAGTAATAGCCGGCGTCCTCGAGCGCGTTCAGCGCGACGCTTTTTCCCGATCCGGAGAGCCCGGTGATGACGACGAGCTGCATGCTGGGCGGTGGGCCGGGGGCCGGTCTACGGCTCCTCTCCCCCGTCTTTGGCCGCGTTCTGCCGCATGTGCTGCGCCTGGCGCGCGACGAACTCGGAGGTGGAATCGATGCCGCGAAGCTGCAGCACGTGATTGCGCACCGCGGCTTCCGTGAGCACCGCGAGATTGCGCCCTGCCGCGACCGGTATGGTCACCTTGACGATTGCCACGCCCATCACGTCCTCCGAGCCCGGACGCAGCGGCAGGCGCTCGAGCGGCACCGCCTCGCGGCTCGGGCGATCGAGATGCACGATGAGCTTCAGGTTCTTGCGCGGGCGCAGCGCCGCTTCGCCGAAGATCGTCCGGATGTTGAGCACACCCAAGCCGCGGACTTCCAGGAAGTCGCGGAGCAGCGGCGGGCAGCGCCCTTCCACCGTCTCGGGGCCGATGCGGTAGAGCTCGACCACGTCGTCTGCGATGAGGCCGCTGCCGCGCGAGATCAACTCGAGCGCGAGCTCGCTTTTTCCCACGCCGGACGCGCCCGTGATCAGCACGCCGACGCCGAGCACGTCGAGAAAAACGCCGTGCGAAGTCGTCGATTCGGCGAGCGCGCGCGCGAGATACGGGCGCAGGATCCACATGAGCTCGACGCTCGGAACGGGCGAAGTGAAGACCGGCGTCGCGGTTTCATCGGCGACGGCGGCAAGCGCCGGCGGCACGTCGGGCGTGCCGGCGATCATGAAGCACGCGAGGTCGCGCGCCGCGGCTTCGGTGAGCATCGCGCGGCAGGTTTGCGGCTCGAGCTTGGCGAGGTACTCGACTTCGGCCGTGCCGAGAACCTGAATCCAGTTCGGATGGATGAAATTGAGATGGCCGATCAGGCCTTTGGCCGAGCCCTTGATGAGCTCGCTGTTGAGATCCTTCGCGCCGCCCGTCACGCCGGCGGCCCACGTGAGCTTCAGCTTCTCGCGATTGTCCTCAAACAACCGAGCTATGCTGAGTTGTGGCATGCGGTTGCCATTGCGTGATGAGCCGGTGGAGCTCGGCGGCCGTTGGCGCGGCGAGGAGCTGCTCGCGGAACGGCTTTTCGCTGAACATCTGTGCGAGCTCGGACAGAATCTGGAGGTGCATGTCGGTCGCGCGGTCCGGCACGAGCAGCACGAATACGATGCTCACGTTCTGTGAATCGGGCGCGTCGAACGGAATCGGCTGACGCATGCGCACCACCGCACCGACCGCCTCCTTGAGTCCCTTGATGCGCCCGTGCGGTATGGCGATGCCCTGACCGAGGCCGGTGGAGCCGAGCTTCTCTCGCGCGAAGAGGCTGTCGAAGACTTCGCTGCGGGCGATGTGGTTGTTGTTCTCGAACAGCAGTCCCACCTGCTCGAACACGCGCTTCTTGCTGGAGACGTCGAGGTCCACGAGGACGTTCGACTCCGACAGCAGCTTTGCAATGAGATTCATGATCGGAAAGGGAGCGGCGGCGCCGGCGAAGCGCCGCGGCAGGTCATTGGTCTGACTGATACCTGAGCGAGCCGTCGTACCGCTGCTCGAGGCTCTTTTCCTTGTGCTTGATGATCGTACGGTCGAGCTTGTCGACGAGGCCGTCGATCGCGGCGTACAGATCCTGTGCCGACGCTTCGCAGAAGATGTCGCGGCCGCGCACGTGCACGGTCGCTTCGGCTTTCTGCTGGAGCTTGTCCACGGACATGATGACGTTCACGTCGATCACGTTGTCGAAATGGTGCGTGATGCGCTGGAGCTTGGAGGCGACGTACTCGCGTATCGCCGGCGTGATCGGTAGCTGGTGGCCCGTGACGTGCAGATTCATGCGAACGTCCTCCGTGTATGGGACATGGGTGGAGCTACAGCGTCTTTCTCAAGTTTACCGGCAGGATCTGCATCGATTCGCGGTATTTGGCGACCGTTCTGCGCGCGACGACGATGCCCTGCTGGCCGAGAATTTCCGAGATCTGGCTGTCCGAGAGGGGCTTGCGTGAATTCTCGGCGCTCACGAGCTGCTTGATGAGCGCTCGGATCGCGGTCGAGGATGCCGCGCCCCCGCTCTCGGTCGTGACGTGGCTGCCGAAAAAATACTTGAGCTCGAAGATCCCGCGCGGCGTGTGCATGAATTTCTGCGTCGTGACGCGCGATACGGTCGATTCGTGCAGGCCGAGCGCTTCCGCGATTTCGCGCAGCACGAGCGGGCGCATCGCCACCTCGCCGTGCTCGAGGAAATGGCGCTGGCGGTCCACGATCGCCTGCGCGACGCGCAGGATCGTGTCGAAGCGCTGCTGCACGTTCTTGATGAGCCACTTCGCTTCCTGGAGCTGGCTCGCGAGCTGCTGCGAGCCGGAGCTCCGGGCGCGCGCGAGAATGTCCGCGTACAACCGGTTGATGCGCAGTTTGGGCATCGCATCGGGATTGAGCGCGGCAACCCACAAGCCCTTCACCTTGCGCACGATCACGTCGGGCACGACGTAGCGCGTCTCGTCCGACGCATACTCGCGGCCGGGGCGCGGATTGAGGCTCGTGATGAGCTTCTGCACCCCGCGCAGCATCGTATCGTCGCAGCGGAGCACCTTTCGCAGGCGTGCGAAGTCGCGGGCCGCGAGGGCTTCCAGATGGTTGCGTACGATTTCGAGCGATTCGCTGCGGAACGGCGTGTCCTGCGGCATCGTCTCAAGCTGAAGCGCGAGGCACTCGGCGAGACTGCGCGCGCCGACGCCCGTCGGTTCGAAGTGCTGCAGGTGTTTGAGCGCGATCTGCAGCTCCTCGGGCTCGATGCCGAGCTCCTCCGGCAACATCGCGCTCAGCTCGTCGAGCTCCTGCGCGAGATAACCGTCCTCGTCGAGCGATTCGATGAGCAGCGTCACCAGCGTCCGGTCGCGGTCGGAGAGGTTGGTGAGCGAGAGCTGCGAGATGAGGTGCTGCCTCAGCGTCGGGCTTTCCGCGGCGACCTGCGGATAATCGTCATCGTCGCCATCCTCGCGGCCACCCGCGCCGTACGGCTCGTCGCGCGTCGTCGCGAATACGTCGGATTCGGTCTGCGCGGGCGTGTCTTCGACGCGGACTTCCGCCGTCTCCGCCGGCGCCTCCGTTGCGCTCGAACCGTTCAGTCCGACGGGAACGGGGGCCGTTTCCACACCTTCGTCGCGCTCGAGCAGCGGGTTCTCCTGAAGGAACCGCTCCAGCTCCTGGTTGAGCTCGAGCGTGGACAACTGGAGCAACCGGATCGACTGCTGGAGCTGGGGCGTTAGGGTGAGGTGCTGGGAGAGCCGGAGCTGGAGGGAATGCTTCATCAGGGGGAGACGCTACAGACGGAAGTGTTCTCCCAGGTAGACTTTTCTTACTGCTTCATTATAGACGATTTCCTCCGGCTTGCCGTAGGCGAGGACCGAGCCGTCGTTGATGATGTAAGCGCGGTCGCAGATGCCCAGTGTTTCGCGCACGTTGTGATCGGTGATGATGACGCCGATGCCGCGGGCTTTCAGGAATCCGATGATTTTCTGGATTTCCAGCACCGCGATCGGGTCGACGCCCGCGAAGGGCTCGTCGAGCAGGATGAAGCGCGGCTCGGTGGCGAGCGCGCGCGCGATTTCGACACGGCGCCGCTCGCCGCCGGAAAGGCTGATCGCCGGGTTGTCGCGAAGATGCACGATGTGCAGCTCGCGTAAGAGATCGTCGAGCTTGAGCTCCAGCGTGCTCGCGTCGCGCTCGTGGAGCTCGAGCACGGCGCGGATGTTATCGGCGACGGAGAGCCGCCGGAAAATCGACGCCTCCTGCGGAAGGTACGAGAGGCCGCGGCGGGCGCGCGCATGGATCGGCAGATGCGTGAGCCGCTCGCCGTCGAGGTAGAGCTCGCCGCCGTCCATCGTGACGAGGCCCACCATCATGTAGAAGCACGTGGTCTTGCCGGCGCCGTTCGGGCCGAGCAGCCCGATCACCTCGCCGCTGTGCACTTCGAGCGAGACGTCCTTCACGACGGTGCGCGCGCGATAACGCTTGCGCAGGCGCTCGGCGCGCAGCTCGATGCGCTGCTCGGCCGCGTCCGGGACGAGCTCGAGTATGGTTTCGTCGCTGTCGGCCGGACGCAATGCGGGCTTACTTCCGGGCGCCACTGGTTTCTCCACGCGACGGTTCGCCAGGATCCGGTCTCAACGGCACGGGCGCGGCGGGCGACGCATCCTTGCTTTTCGGCTGGATGATCACGCGCACGCGGCCGTCACCCGGCTTCGCCGACGCCGCCGACTTCGTCGCGCCGTCGACCTGGAAGAATTCGGTATTGACGTCGTACGAGATGTAGCTTCCGCGCACTTCGTCCTGCCCGCGTTTCATCACCGCGCGGTTGAACATCTGTACCTTGTCGGCGCGGCCGTCGTATTCGATACGTTCCGCCCAGCCTTCGATCAACTCTTCCACGCCGTCGCGCTTCTGCCGGAAATAAGCGAGATTGCCCCACATCGTGCCGTGGCGAAAGCCTGCTTTGTCCTGCCGCACTTCCATGCGATCGCCGCGCATCACCATCGTGCCCTGCGTGAGCACCACGTTGCCGCTGAAGGTCGCGATCTGCTTCGCGTCGTCCACGGTGACACGATCGGCTTCGAGATGGATCGGTTTGTTGCGGTCGCCTTTCTCGGCGAATGCCGCAGGTGCGAGCGCAAGCGCGGCGGCCACGACCCCGGCACGGCATACGCGAGCGAGCAGACGTTCAGCGCCCATTCACGGGCCCCCGCTGATCGAATATGCCCTTCACGCGCCCGTCGAGCCTGAGCACGCGCGTTTCGCTGTTCAATTCCAGTCCTGTCGCATTGACGACCGCCGTGGCGTCGCGAATCGTGACCGGCCGATCCGTTTTCGCGATGTTGTCGTCGGGGATCACGTGCAGATAGCTCGTTTCGAGCACGAGCTCGCTGCGGTTGCCGTACGGCGCGCGCGTCACACGCACTGCGTCCTCGAAGTACACGTTCTCGCCGTTGCCGGATACGCGTGCACGGCGTGAGGTGACCGTGACCGGCGTACGGCCTTCGGCGTAGGTGACGAAACGCGGCTCGACGAGGAGCGTCACGTCGCCGTCGGGATAATGCGTCATCTTCTGCGCATGCAGCGTGTGCTGCACGTGTCCTTTCTCGTCCATTCGAACCGCGGCAAGCCCGCCCACGATGTAATCCGGATCGCCGCTCGCACGCTCGCCGCGAGCATCGGCAGGCGGCTGCATGACGTGGTCGAGCCAGAACGTGAGCCCCGCCACCATCGCGAGCAGCGCGAGCGGAAACCAGCCGCCGAACCGGTCGCCCATTGAAGTTTCCCTAGACGAGAAACGCCGCGAGCTGTGCGTCGAACGTGCCCTGTGCCTGCATGATGAGCTCGCACGCTTCGCGCGCAGCCCCGCGGCCGCCGCCGGCGTGCGTCACGTAATGCACGCGGCTCCGCACCGCCGCTGGCGCTTCAGGCACCGAGATCGAGAGACCGCAACGGATGAGCACCGGCAGATCCACCCAGTCGTCGCCCATGTAGGCGCAAGCGAGCGGGTCGAGGTCCAGATCCTTTGCGAGCTGCTGGAAGGCCGTCACTTTGTTTTCGACACCCTGGAATACGAATTCGATCCCGAGATTCTCCGCGCGTCGCGTCACCGCCTTCGACGTGCGGCTGGAGAGGATCGCGAGCGCGACGCCGCTCGCCTGCAGCATTTTCATGCCGTGCCCGTCGCGCACGTCGAACACCTTGGTCTCGCCGCCGCTGTCGTGAAAATGCAGTCCGCCGTCGGTCAGCACGCCGTCGACGTCGAATATGACGAGCCGCACGGCCTTCGCCCTGAGATAGACCTGCTGCATCCCGGGACTAGATGACCTTGGCCCTGAACAGATCGTGCGCGTTGAGGGCGCCGAGCAGCCGCCTGTCCCCGTCGATCACGAGGATCTGGTTGACCTTGTTGCTCTCCATGATCTCGACGGCCTCGGCCGCGAGGCGCTCGGGACCAATCGTACGAGGATTGGGCGACATGAGGTCCGCGATGCGCGCGGCGCGCAAATCGGCTCCTTTTTCGAGCGCGCGCCGCAGGTCGCCGTCAGTGAAGATGCCGATCACGCGGCCGTCGTCGTCGAGAATCGCAGTCATGCCCATGCGGGCGCGCGACATCTCGAACATGGCGTCCATCAGGCTTGCGTCGTGCCCGATGCGCGGCGCGTCGTTGCCCGAGCGCATGACGTCGCGCACGTGCGTCAGCAGCTTGCGGCCGAGCGCGCCGCCCGGGTGCGAGCGCGCGAACTGGTCCTGCGTGAAGCCCTTGGCGTTCATGAGCGCGACGGCGAGCGCGTCTCCCAGCGCGAGCGCGGCGGTCGTACTTGCAGTCGGCGCGAGGTTCAGTGGACACGCTTCTTTTTCCGCGCTCGCGTAGAGATGCACGTCGGCTTCTTTCGAGAGCGACGATTCGGCGTTCCCGGTGAGCGAGATAAGCTTCGCGCCCTGACGCTTCACCAGCGGCACAATCGCGAGCAGCTCCGCGCTCTCACCGGAGTTCGACAGCGCGATCACGACGTCGTCGCGCGTGATCATGCCGAGGTCACCGTGGCTCGCCTCCGCCGCGTGCACGAAGAACGCCGGCGTGCCGGTGCTCGCGAGCGTGGAGGCGATCTTGCGCGCGATGTGACCGGATTTACCGATACCGCAGACGACGACGCGGCCGCGGCAGCCGAGAATGATGCGCACGGCTTCGCTGAAGCGCTCGTCGAGCCGGTGCATCAGGTCCGCGATCGCCTGCGCTTCGATTTGAAGCACGTTGCGCGCGATCTCGATGGCCTCGTCGTTAGCGGCCTTGCGGACGGCTTGAACCATCGCGGGAGTATAGCAGAGGCGGTCCTGCCAGCGGCCTCGCGGCGCAAGCTAAGTGCTTGTCCGCAAAACGCTATTTCACATTCATCGGGCGGGTCCACCGACCGCGGGCGCAAAACAAAAGCGCCACTCCTTCGAGTGGCGCTTGTCTTGACCGCCTTGCTGCGCTTAGAACAGCGTCGTTCCCGCGCAGTCGTTGCCGGGATTGGTCGTGACCCATGCGGTCGGGGGTGCATCGGTGGCGCATGTATCTGCGGGATCAGCAGGAGTAGCCCGGAACGAGCCCTGTCCCGGGTTTCCGTCGTCGACCTTCCGATCGACTTCAGCAAGAATGTCGGACGGCACGGAGCCGCCGGTTTTCAGATTATGTCGGTTGCTGCCGTTGGCAAACGCGGCGTCGAACTGCAGCTCAAGGAGCCCGCCGTAAGGATTGGACGGCGACGTCGCATTGGTCGCCGCAGCCGCACACGTATACGAGCCGTTGATGAAGCCGGCCTTCGCCAAGTGCTCCCATACCAACAGGTGTTCGTTGTTTACCGCCGATTGTATTTGTCCGTTGCCATTCCCATTGCCATTCCCGCAGGCAGCAAGGGTTGTGACGATATTCGAGATGTTCGCGGCTGCTGCGGAATAGTCACCCGGCAGCGCACGGTAGCGGTCCAAGAATCCGAAATACGCAGCCTTGACCCCATCCTGCTGCGCCACGAGGTTGCGCACGCGTGCGCCCGTGATGAGCTCCTGGCCCTTCAGCACGCCACCCAGCAGCAGCCCGATGATCACCAGCACGATGGCGATCTCGATCAGGGTGAAGCCTTTTGCGCGTGTATTCATGATGTGCCCCCGCTTTTGGCAAAAAAAGCGGGCAACAGTCCCGCAAGACCCGTACCAGCACTAATCCGGGTTTTAAGACCCGCCGAGCCAGTAAAAACAGTGATTTACTACCGAGATTTAGACGTACTTGTCGACTTTTCGACATTCTCGAGCTGTTGGAGACGCTCCGTGAGAAAGTGGATTTCGGCAGGGTCTGTGACCTCACCGCTGTGCAGCAGCCCGCCCAGCAGCACCGCGGCCGCCTCGGTTTCACCCATGTCCTCAAGGATGAAGATGCGCATCTGGCGTGCCCAGCTCCTGGCCGCGCCGGCATTGCGGGTGATCGCCTCGGCGTAAGCGAGCGCTAGCGGCATGTCCTTCAGCCGGTGCTTCGCGATGATCGCGGCGTGCGCGAGCCAGCGCCAGCGGCGGTCGGGATCCCCCAGGAACTCGCGATACACGAAGTCCAGCATGAGCCGCTGCTTCGCTTCGTCGGGTACCCGCGCGTACACGTGCGAGGCGATCATCAGCGGATATTGGCTGCGAGGATCGAGCCGGAGAGCGGTCGCCAGCCACGCCAGCACGGCTTCGTAATCGAGCGCACGAAAGGGAATGCTTATCCCGGGCTGATTATCGAACGCCTGGAGACGCAGCATGAGGAGCTGCGACGCGGCGATCGGCTCGCCGAGGCTCGCTGCATGCAACCATTCGATCGCCGGCGGTCGCTCGAGCGTGGTCGCATGCGCGCGAGGTTCGGGAGCGCTCGCTTGCCACGCGATCTGTGCCGCGAGCGCGACCGCCAGTGTCGCTTTGATCGCGCGCGGTACCGACGACGCGGACCGCTCTTCGGCATCGACGAGACGCCAGCGCATCTCAGAAGTTCTTCCGGTAGAGGTCGAACACCGCGGCAGCGCCGAAAATCAGCGTGCATATCGCACCCTGTGCGACGATGACTGCGAGTGCAGACCATGCGCCGGCGTCGTCGACGAGCCATGAGGTCCGCGTCCATTGATCGATCGGCGGTATGACGAGCGCGAGCGCGTCGAGTATTCCGGCGATCACTCGATGCGTCAGGCTTTCCGCTCCCGCAATCGGATTCGCGGCGATCAGCCGGGCCGCCGCCAGCGCGCGCGCGAGCAGATAAAAGGCGAGCACGAAGCTTGCCGCAGGCATGAGCTGGTTGAACGTGATCGCGCAGAACAGCGCCAGCGCAACGATGACGGCAAGCTCGATCGCGAGCGAGGCAGTCCACTGGAACACGCTCTCGCTTCCGGTGAGAAAGAGCAGTGGGACGCCTGCCGCTGCCGCGAGTGCTGTTGCGACCACCAAATATCCGGCGAGCTTGCCGAGCGCATAGTGCCCGCGCGGCAGATCGAGTGCGACCACCATGTCGAGGCCTTTGTCCTGGAACTCGCGTCCGATGCTCGCGATCACGTAGAGCGCAGCGAGGAACACCATCGCGAAGCGCATGGTCGCGGCATAGAATGCGGTCTGGAAACGGAGGCTTTCGGTGACGGCGATCTCGCGCACGAAAAAGCTGGCGGCGAGGACGAGAACGGCGACGACCAGTACGGTCAGCGCAAGCCGCGTGCGCAATGCCTCGAGCACGGTGTAGCGCGCGATGGCTGCGATACGGTTATTCATGAGTTTGCCGTGAAGTATAGCGACGCATGGCCACTGCCGCACTGAGCCGGGCAGAGCGCATCGCCATGGCGAACCCGCAATGGTCGCTGGGGCTCATGCTGCTCGCGGTACACGCGGCGATCGCGTGGGGCATCGACGAATGGTGGGCGCGCGCTTTCCTGCTCGCGCACTTCGGGCTGTTCCTGCTGTGGCAGCCGGTGTGGCGCGGCGAGCGCGACGTGGAGCCGCGACAGGCGTTCGTCGTGGTCGCCGTCGCGTTTCTTTTCGTCGGCTGGTACAACTGGTGGCTCATGGCGGTGTGGCTCGCCACGCTCTTCGCGCTGATCGGCGGCAGCGTTCCGCGCATCGCGGACAGACGCCAGCGCATGATCTCGATCCTCGCGGCGTTCTATCTGCTTTCGATGCTGCTGGTATGGGTGGTGCCGCAGCTCTTCAAAGGGCAGCTCTTCGAGTCCGCGATCGTCGCACTCGTGCGCTATGGGCTGCCGATCCTGCCGGCGATCATTCTGCTGGTGCGCGTGCCGGCGCAGCGGCCGCAGGCACCGGTCGGGGTCGATCTGTTCTACAGTGTGCTGTTCTTTCTGCTCGTGATCGCGCTCGTGCTCGGCAGCTTCGTCGTGCGCGAGGTGAGCCAGGGCGCCTACGTCACGGCGCTCGCTCAGACGCTGCTCAGCATTGGCGCGCTGCTCGTCGGACTGTCGTGGCTGTGGTATCCACACAGCGGCTTTGCCGGCATCGGTTACCTGCTGTCGAGCTATCTCATGAGTCTCGGCCTGCCTTTCGAGCGCTGGGTACAGCGTCTCGCCGAGCTCGCGCAGGAAGAATCGCAGCCGCAGCGGTTCCTCACCGAGGCTGTCCAGCACATGCTGGACATGCCGTGGGTGCGTGGGGTCGAGTGGCGCGTTACAGCAGCCCGCGGTACGGTCGGCATTCGCACGCCGTACGCCACCGAGCTCTCGTCGGGCGAGCTCACCCTCAAGATCCACACGCGTTGGGCCGTATCGCCTTCGCTGCTGCTGCACCTGAAGCTGCTGGTGCAGATGGTCGCGCATTTCTACGGAGCCAAGCAGCGCGAGCAGATGCAGCGGCAGAGCGCGTACACCCATGCGATCTACGAGACCGGCGCGCGTCTGACCCACGACGTGAAGAACCTCCTGCAGTCGCTGAAGTCTCTTTGCGCGGCGGCTTCCAGCACGACCCCGCAGCAGGCGCCGGCGCTGCAGGCGCTCATCCAGCGGCAGCTTCCGCAGATCACGCAGCGGCTGAATACGACGCTCGACAAGCTGCGTGCGCCGCAGCCTGCCGCCGCGGCCGAGGTCGATGCAAAAGCGTGGTGGGATGCGCTCGTGCAGCGTTACAACTCCCGGAGCATCGAGTTCGTGCTCGACCCGGCGCCGGATGAGCTGACGCTGCCTGGAGAGCTCTTCGACAGCGTCGCGAGCAACCTCATCGAGAACGCCCTCAACAAGGCCGCCGAGCACGCCGCGCTGCGCATACGCGTCACCTTTTCCGCGCTCGACCGCGGCACGCTGAGCGTGTGCGACGATGGCGTACCAGTGTCTAAGACGGTTGCCGCCCAGCTCTTCGAAGGCGCCGTGGCGTCAAACAGCGGCTTCGGCGTGGGCTTGTTTCAGTCGTCGCGACTGGCCGCGCAGTGCGGATACCGCCTTACGCTCGCGTCGAACGAACCGGGGCGCGTGTGCTTCGTGCTGTCCAGTGAATCCGACGCACTGAACTTAGCCGAGACGCGACATGTCGCGTGAACGCGTCGCGGCTTGCGAATTGAGCTCAGGGCAATTGGCCGCTGGCGATCAGCCGAGTCACGGCGACAAATCCCGAAATCCACAGCAGCTGATCGTCGAATTCGTCGGCGCCGCTGGTGACGCGCGTGCGAGTGACGAAGACATTGTCGACGCTGCCGCCGTTTGGATTCGGGTTTTCGGCTTCGTGCACACTCGTACCGCCGGTGAGCGCGTTCTGACCCGCCGACCAGACCACCGCTACGACGTTCGACGCTAGCGTCTGCGCGGGGGTGCCGCAATCCGCTCCTGGAGTCACGCCAGCACCGCTGCGGCAAATGTGGATTAGCGCGGTATTCGCGCCGAATGTAGGGATCCCTGCGGTCGCCATGCCGCCTGGCCTCGTAAAAGGATTGGTTACACCACCGACGGTTTGGTATGCGACTGCATAGCGGATGCGGTGCGCAGGCGCTCCGCCCCACGCATCGGTCGCATAACCCTGCTCGTCTACCGGACTGAAGCCCAGCAGAGCCGCCGGTAGGTAGCCTACAAAAAACGCCGGAGGCGGTGGGGGGCCGCTGCCGTTGCACTTTCCTTCAGCTCGCTCAGTCGGCGTGAGCGGCGGCTCCATGCCCAGGCTGGCAGCGGTCGCGGGACAGGGGAAATAGCCATATGTGGCGGCGTAGCCAAGCAGCGCTTCGCGTGCTCGATCGAGGATCTGGTTCGTATCCTCAATCTTGCGGTTCTCGACCTGGGTCTGGAGCGGTATCAGCACGGCGCCGAGTAGCATCGTCACGATCGCCAGTGCGACCGCGACTTCGATGAGCGTGAAGCCACGTTGTGTGCGTGCCATATCAGACGTCGACGTTCACATTTTGCAGCCCTGCAGACCGGCGACTGCCGTCTGGCATTCGGGCGGATTCAGCGTGTTGCGACACGGCTCGTCCAGCATGACGCCGGCTTGCCCGGAGCACATGACACAAACCTGGAGGTTGCGCACCGCCGCTTCGCAGACAGGCTTTGACGCAGTGCCTGTCGTATGACACGGGGCATTGCGGATTAGCATCTGTGCGTTCGGAGCGCACGAGGCGGGCGGCACATCGTCCGGTATGGTCGTGAGCCGATCGCGATCGTTCGCCTTCGAAGCCGGTGTGACGAAGCGATTGTCCCCGTCGCGGTTACCCGCATCGTCGATGTAGTGGCCCCAGTTGCCTGTCCAGCCCTTGGGCCGGTTCGCGCCTGCCGAACCCGGAGTAATCAACACGACGGCGTGACCGGGGTTCTTGTCGATCGACAACGTGCCTTTCAGGTCCGGTGCCGACGGTAAAAGCTCGATACAAGAGAGACACAAGGTCGGCGCCTCACCGAAGTTCTGGAGCGCTTTCTGGCCGACAGTGTAGTGAATGACGGTGTGCCAGTTGTTCGCCTGGAAGTATGTCGGGAGGTTGGGTATGGTGTACAGCTTGGTGGGATCCGGTACTGCCACCGTGAATGTCGTTCCCCAATTGTGGGGAGATGCCGTCAGCGGAATGCGGCCCCTGTTCTGCCCGACGTCACTCGTTCCATTGTGATCGCTGTCGGCCCACGGGTAGCAATTGCATCCATGCGGCGGCGAAATGGCTGCAATACCGTTCCTGCTCGCCTCGCGATATTGCACTAGCGTGCGCCGCAGATCACTTGCAACGCGGCGCTCCACGAGCGGAATCACGTCCGAGGTAACGATCGCCAGCAGGCGATCGTTGAACGTGTCCGTGGCATCCGCGGCAATGAAAGTCACCGGTTGGGTCGGAACGGCTGGAGGAGGCGCAGCATTGTCCGCCGCGGCTGTGGCATCGAGGTAATTGGCGGCGCAGAGCGTGCGCGGTATGGCAGTCCCCGTGGTCGCACAAGCGGTGGTCGTCGCATCGCGCACCTGTCCGCCTGTCGCAGCGCCAGGCGCGAAGATAACGGCTACCGCTTCGTTCGTCTGCGACACGCTCGCGGTCCGGCTTAGCACCTGGCGATCGCCGTGGCTGTCGCTGTTGATGGCGACTATTTCGCGAAAATTCTCCGACAGCGCGTACCAATACCGTTCGCCGCTCGTGTCGCGAATGTCTCCTACGCCGAGCGTTCGCCAGGGTAGCCGGCCCAGACCGGAAGCGCATGGGCCTATCGACGGATACTCCGGATCCGCGAGGCCATCATCGGTGGTATCGGGGCATGGGAATGCGCCTGGGCGCGAAGGGTGGCTGACGGCATACGCGACCAGCGCTTCCTTGGCCGCTTTCATGTTATCCGCCAGCACGCGCTCCGCGAGCACGGAGCGGACGGTTTCCTGCGACGCGCTCACCATGAAAATCCCGGTTCCCAAGAGCACTAGCAGGACCGCGAACAGCAGTGCCGCGCCGCGCTGCCCAATGTGCGCGCTTCGAAGGCGCTCTCTGTAGACGCGTTTGTGGACGCTCATGCGCTCGATCGTAAGGCCACGCTGGTGGCGGGGCGCGTGCAGATTGTAGGGCTTGTCTCTAGGAGCCGAGCACAAATTCACGGCTTACAGCCGAGCTTCCGGTCTCTGAGTCTGTGCAACGCTACACTGCTCGGAACAGGATGAGGTATCGGATGGCACGAAGCATCTGCGTGTGTGCGCCGCGTCGCGCCGGCGGGTTCTCGGTAATCGAGTTGGGTCTCGTTCTCCTGGTCGTCGGTCTTCTCATCGGCGCGATCGTGGTGCCTCTCGCCAGCCGGTTCGAGATGCGGCGGTTCGAGGACACGGCGCGGATTCTCGAACTCGCGCAAGACCGCCTGTTGGGCTTCGCGTCAAAGTATGGCTATCTGCCGTGCCCGGCACTCGAGGACACCAATGGCGACGAGCCGGCTGCCGCCAATCACATCACCGGGTTCTGTCCGGATTACTTCGGTTATTTCCCGGCGGCCGCTCTCGGATGGTCGCCGGTCGATGCACAGGGCTTCGCCCTCGATGCATGGGGCAGCGCCGCGAATCGTATCCGGTATGCCGTCGCGAGCGACGCCGTGGGCGGCGTCACCAACGCGTTTACGCGCATCAATGGCGTCGCCAATGCGGGCGCCAGCCCTGTCGGTGCGGCTTCGTTTCTTCGCATCTGCGGCAGCGGCAGCGGCGTCAATGCCGGGGTGGATTGCGGGAGCGCGCCGACGCTCGCGGGGAACGCGGCCGCCGTCGTATGGTCGGTCGGGCCGAACGCATCGACCGGCGGGACGAATATCCACGAAGCTCAAAACCCCAATCCGCAGGGCGGCAGCAAGGACAAGATCTTTGTGAGCCGCACGCGCGAAGGTGGCACCGGCCCTGAATTCGACGACGTCCTGCGGTGGATCGCGGCGCCAACGGTCGTGGCGAAACTGACCGCGGCCGGCATGATGACCCCAACTTCGAGCGGCAGCGGCGGAACCGGCGGCGGCGGTGGAACCTACGGCACTGCCTATGATAACGACTGAAGTCGCCCCAGCTCACGGCAGCTGACCGCCTGCGATCATCCGGCCGATCAGTATCGGCATCGGGATCCAGGACACGATGTCATCGAATTCGTTCTCGGGCACCTCGGACCGCGCGCGGCTCACGAAGATGCGATCGGCGCTGCCGCCATTGGGATTGGAATTCTGGGCCTCGTCCGTGCTCCTGCCGCCGGTCGCAGCGTTGGGACCGACCGACCAGATCACGACCGGCGCTGTGGAGACCAGCGTCGGTGCGCTGCCGCAACTCGTGTCGGGCGAGACACCGCGCCCGCGAGCGCAAACGTGCAGGAGCGACAGCGCGGGATCGCTTAATCGCGCGATACCCGCGCTGCGCATGCCGTTCGCGCGGGTGAACGCGTGCGCGTTCGCCGCTGCACCCACGGTTTCGCGCGTCACCGCATAGCGGATACGGTTCGGCGGGCCGGCCCACGCGTCGCGCGCGTAGCCCTGCGCGTCGCTCGCGGAGAAGCCGAGCGCGGCTGCGGGCAGGTACCCGTCGTATGTCGCGCAGGTGCCGGTCGCCGCATTCGCGCCAGCGGCTTCCTGCCCTGCGCTGAGCTCGTCCGCCGGACAGGGGAAACGGCCATTCGCGATCGCATAACCGAGCAGCGCGTCGCGCGCCCTGGCCAGCAGCTCTTCGGTCTCCGAGATCTTGCGGCTTTCGATCTGGGATCGCAGCGGCACGAATACGGTACCGAAGAGCAGCGCGATCAGGAACATCGCCAGCGCGAGCTCGATCACGCTGAATCCCGATTGGCCGCCGGCGCGGAACGTCATCGGTTCACCGTGATTTAGGCGCACGTTGCGTCGGCGCCGATACGCTCGCGATCGATGGTGTGAACTGTCCGGTGGAGACGAGCTTCGCGACCAGTGTCGTGGCCGGTATCCACGAGACCAAGTCGTCGAATTCGTGTCCGGCTGCGTTCGACGGTCCGCGACTGACGAACACCCGATCCGCGCTGCCGCCGTTGGGGTTCGGATTCTGCGACTCGTGCACGCTGGTTCCACCCGCGGTCGCATTGGCGCCCACCGACCAGACCACCACCGCCGCGTTCGAGGCCAGCGTGACCGCGGTGCCGCAGTCCTGCGCCGTCGTTCCGCTGCCGCTTTGGCAGACGTGGAAAAGCGGGCTCGAGGCGAGACTCGAAAGCGAAACGCTGCGCAGGCCATTGATCCGCGTGAGCGCCTGTTGCACACCGCCTACCGCGTAAGGTGCGACCGCGTATCGAATGCGATTCGGCGCCGTTTCCCACGCATCCAGCGCGTAACCGCTTGCATCGCTCGGACGAAAGCCGAGCAGCGCGGCGGGCAGAAAGCCGTGCCACACCGGGCACGTTCCCGCGAGGTGGTCGGTGCCGGGCGGCTCCCGGCCGGCGCTCGTGGCATTCGCAGGACACGGGAAATAGCCGTTGGCCGCCGCGAATGCGAGAAGCATCTCCTGCGCGAGCTCGAGCGCGCGTCGCGTCTCGTCGGTCTTGCGATTCTCGATCTGGGTCTGCAGCGGAACGAGCACGCTGCCCAGGAGCAGCGCGATGACCGTGAGCGAGACTGCATGCTCCATGAGCGTGAAGCCGTGGATGTACTGTGGTGGACGAATGCTGCGGTGGCGCATGCGTGCCTCCTTACGAGTCATCGTGTGCTGTTCGAGATCGCGTAAATGCGATCGCGAGCTGCGGTTTGCGAGCGAGGTGTGACGTAGCGGTCATCGTCGTCGCGGTTCTCGACGTCGTCGACGTAATCGGCGGTGTTCTGGCGCGGGCGCTCGGCGTAACCGGGCGTGATGAGCACGAGCTCGAACGCGCGCGTCTCATCGATGGACAGATCGGTGTCGCGACACGTGTCACACGCGCGGCCGCCGTCCTCGAGCGCGGCACGCGCGACCGCGTAGCGGATGATCCTGCCCCAGCGGTTTGCCCGAAAATACGCGGGCAGCACGCCCTGCGGCCACGCGTCTGGCAGCACGCCGATGCTCGGAATAAATCCGCGGTTCTGTCCGTGCTCGCTCGCGCCATCGAGGCCGCCGGCCGCCCATGGATAACAGGCACAGGCACTCGCCGCCTTGTACGCGAGTAGCGCGCTCCTCGCTTCCATCGCGACACGCTGCTCGACGAGCGGCATCAGGTCGGCCGTGACGATCACCGCGACACGGTCGTTGAAGGTTTCTGCGACGGGCGCCGTGATGTACGGTCCGGCTGCCGACGCGTTCGTGAATCCTGCGGTCCCTTCCAGGTAGTTTGCGGAACATCGATCCCGCGGAACGTGCCGGCCGGTGGTGCTGCACTGCGCGGTTGACGTATCGCGTGCTTGCGCGCCTACCGCCGCGCCGGGTGCGAACACGATCGCGACTGCTTCGCGCGTGAGCGCAGTGGCTTCGCTGATGCTGTAGAGCGTCAGCGTGCCGCGCGTGTCGCTGTTCAGCGCCGGAGCCGAAGGATGATCCCGAAAGGCCGGCGACAGCGCGTACCACAGCCGCTCGCCGGCGTCGTCGCGCAAGTCGCCGATGCTGAGCGTGCGCCACGGCAGCCGGCCGATGTAACTGGGACATGCCGAGCCGACGAAGAGCTCGGCGCTGCCGTCATCGTCAGTATCCGGGCACGGCAGACTGCCCGGGCGGTTCGCATCAGCGACGGCGCGGCCGATGAGCGCCTCACGCGCGTAGGCGAGCGACGCCTGCGTTCTCGCCTCGGACTTCACCGCCCGTCCAAGCTCGGTCGTCGAGCCATAGACGAGCAGCGTCGATGCGATGGAGAGCATCAGTACCAACACGATGAGCGCCTGTCCACGTGTGGCGTGGCGCAGTGAACGGCGTGACGATGCGTGCGGCGGGGCGGTACGGGCGACAGTCACGGAGGAGCTCTCCAGTCTCTCGCTGCGCAAGGTGATTTCCGCGAGCCCCACCAGCTCGCGGCCTCGTGCGTGGAAAAAGCTTAACGAGGTGCGGACGGCGCTACAACGAAGCATCGCCAAAGGCGCGCGCAGTGCTACCGATCGTGCAGAGCCGCGCGGGCGCGCAGCGCCGAATCAGCGTGGCGCCGTGGAGAGGCGCTGCGACTCCGCAGGCGTAAGCGTGCGTCCGCCGAGATCCATCTTGAGCCCCACGCCGGCTGCGTTCGGGTTCTCAGGCTGCTGCGGCGCCTGGGTCGCGGACGGAGGCGTTTCGGCCGCGGGCTTCGCCTGCGAAGGCGCCTTTGCTTCCGGCGTGCCTTTCGCCTCCGTAGCGGCGGCCTCTGCGGCCGGTTTCGATTCCGGTGACGGCTTACGCGCTTCGGCCACCCGTCCGGTCTGAAGCTCGACCGATTGGCCCACCTTGATGTCGATCGTGCCGCCGGTCTGGGGTACCTGGACCGATACCGCGCCATCCGGCCGCACCTTGCCCTTGAGGCTCAACGCCGACAGTGCTTCCTTCTCGTCGACTGCGCGATTGTTGATCCACAGGGTGGAGCGGCCGTCGCTTCGGCGCACGATCCCGCCGTACGTCACGATCTGTGGGGCGGGTTGCGGCGCGGGCGGCTCGGCGGCGGCAGTCACCGGGGGCGCCTTCTTCTGCGTGCGTGCGATATCGAGCTGTGCACGCTCCGCGGGCGTGAAGAATAGCCGGCCCAGCGGCGGCGCCTGCTGCGGCTGTGCCGCGTGGAGGTGACCTGCCGCCGCAACGCATACGACCATGAGGAGCGCGTGCCTCACCCTTTTTTCTCCGCCGCAGCCTGCGGTTTCACGGTGAGCCAGCGCACGTTGCATTCGGCGTTCAGATTCGGCTGCACGTTCAATGAACGGTCCGTTTCAGCACGCGCTTCCCTGCGCAAAGAGCACTGGTCGATCGTGAACAGACCGCCCCCATAGCGCGCGAGCGCGTTGAAGAACCGCGGCAAGTCCTCCTCGTGCAGGAGCCTCAACCTCAGGTTCATGACGGACTCCTGGAGCGCGAGCTGTCCTGGGTTGAACTCCGCCGCATAGGCATACGGCTTTTGCGCACCGATGTCGTATTCGACCCCGAAAATGCGCGCTTCCTCGTTCGCGAGCCTCAGGCTGTCCAGCCAGTTGATGCGCTGCTCTTCGCCGACGAAGCCGGCGCGGGCAAGCTGCTGGTAACCCGCGAGATAGCGGCCGATCATCTCTTTTTCCTCGCCGGCGTTCTGGATGCGCCCGCGCGCCTCGCGGAGCTGCGCCTCGCGCTGTGCCTTCGCGCGATCCGCGCGGTCCAGAAAGCTGCCGGAAAGAACGATCAGTGTTATCGAGACGACGACGGTGGCCGCGAACGCGATCAGCGGTATACGCAATGCCTGGAGATCGTCGCGGGAGATCATACGGTCGGCTTGAAGACGATCACGACCTCGAACTCGGCCGCGCTCGTATCGGTGCGCGAATCCATCGTGTTACCCGAGAGCACGGCCTTCGGGCTGATGTTGAGCGGCATCTTCGTGAGACGCACTTCCGCCACCGCGGGGTCCGCTCGCAAACGATCGGCAAATCCGTTGATGGTGTCGATGGCCGCCCGGTAGTCGCCGCGGAATGGACGGATCTCGCCGCCGATGTAGGCGCTCTGCTTGCGGTTCGGCGGCGGTGCGCCGGGACCCGCAGGTTGCGGCGGGGGGGCTATATCACCGCCGCCTTTTTCGATTTCGCCGACTGCGTAGCGCCAGGCGAACTCGCGCACGAAGACGTTCGGCGTCGCCTGCAATGCCTGCGATACGAGCACCATCATCGGCATCGGGTCGCGTGCGTTCTCGCGCACGGCGCGCGCGATCTCGACGGCGCGTTTCAGGTTCTCGCCACTCGTGGGCGTGGGAGGAAACTGCTTCGTGATCGTTTTGTACTGCTGTTCCTGCGCCGCGATCTGCTGCGCGATCAGCTCCGTCTGCGACTTCACGCCGAACGCCTGCCACGCGTTCGCGAGGCTCCACACGGCCGCCAACGCACCGATGCCTGCGCACGCCGCGTAAATCGCGCGCCGCGCGCGGTAATGTCTAAAACCGAGAGTTGCGGTTGCAGGCGCGAGATTGCCCGCGGGCGTTTTCAGGCCGAGGAGCTGCAGATAGAGCGCGTCGGGTGTCGAGGCCAGGAGCTGCGGATCCATACCGAGGCGCGAAGCGAGCTCCTGGCGCCCGACGCGGACGCAGTCCAGCGCAGGGTTGTCCTGGATAATCGTCTCGGCGACTTCCGCCAGCTCGTCGTTGCGGTCGAGCAGCAGAACTGTCAGGTGCTCGTCGAGCGTGGCGGTGCGCAGTGCGTGGAGATAAAGGCGCGTGTTGGAAATCTCGCCGGCAAAGAGCCGCACCGGATCGGTCGTCTTGGAGCCGTCGCCGCGCGTCAAGCGCGAGAGCCGGAACTGGCGATCGCGGAAAAACGTGAGCCGGAGCCCCCCGGTGTGCTGCGCGGCTATGAGCAGGTTGGACGTCTTGATCTGGAGCTTGTCGAGCAGCCCGGCGCTCACCATGGGCAGCAGGTACACCGCCGCCAGCGGAAGCTCCAACGCGCCGATCACGCGCAGCCAGTCGACCACGATGTCGGGATTGGTCAGCGCCGAAAAGAGATAACGGTCGTCGCGGCGCTTGCCCGTCTCGCGCCCCTGCAGCCAGGCGCCAATGTAGGGCGTGTTGCGATAGTGCTGCTTCAGCTTGCGCGACACCATCTGCGCCCGCTCGCTGCCGAAGCTGTGCGGCAGCGTCTCGAAGCGGTAATCCTCTTCGACGGCATCGACCATGAGCAGCACCGGCACGTTCGCGTGCGGCGCGAGAAACGCGCGGAAAGCGGCGAGGCCCTCCTCGTCGTGCGCGAACTGCTCGAGGCGCGCGATCTTTCCCGCGCGCCAGTAGGCCGCGCTGGCCTGCAGGGCAGAGACGCAGACGAGGAGCTTTTCTCTCACCGTTTTCTCAACAAAATCTAGAACTTGAGCTTGCTCAAAACATCATACACCGGCGACAGCACGGACCACATGATGAGCGCCAGCACGACACCCAGACCGAGCGTGATCGTCGGCTCGAGGAGCTTCAGTGCCTTGTCCACCGACTCGCGCACGTCGCGCGTGTAGAAGTAGTTCACGTTGCGCAGCGCCACGTCGAGCGCACCGGTGTTCTCGCCCACGCGCAGCATGCGGATCACGAGCGGCGGGAATATCCCGAGGTTATGGAAGCATTCGGTGAGACTCGCCCCGGCGGACACCTGCTGTCCAACGCGCTGCAGCCCGTCGGCGATGACGCGGTTACCCACGATGTCTTCACTCGTGCGCATCGCCTCCAGCACCGTGATGCCGGACTCGTACATGAGCGCGAAGAACGTGGCGAAGCGCGCGAGAATGATCTTCTGCAGGATGGAGCCGACGATCGGCAGCCGCAGCTTCAGCCGGTCCCACAGATACTGCAGCCGCGGGCTCTGGGCGCCTGCGATCATCGCGACGATGCCCAGAATCAGCGGCACCCCGAACAGCACCGGCCACCACTCGAGCACGAGATTGGATGCGCCGATCAGGATTCTCGTCTGAAAGGGCAGCTCGATGCCCATCGTCTTCAGGAGCTGCGTCACCTGCGGCACGAGGTAGATCAGCAGGAACAGCACCACGCCGGTCACCACCAGCAGCACCATCGACGGGTAGATGAGCAGCCGCCGCGTCTGCGATGCGAGCTCGTCCTGCCATTTGAGCGACTCGGCGAGATTCTGAAAAACCTCCGGCAGGCGCCCGGTCGCCTCACCCGCCGCGACAAGGCTCACGAAGACCTTGTCGAAGGTCTCGGGATGCCCGGCCATGCACTGAGAGAGCAGCTTGCCGCCCTCCATGTCCTCGATCATGACGGTCAGCACCTCGCGAAACCGCGGGCTCTCGATCGAGTTCCGCAGGTCCCGCAGCCCGTCGAGCATAGGAATGCCGGAGCGGCTCATCTGCTCGATGTCGAAGCAGAAGTTGATGAGGTCCTGCCGCGTGATGCGGCCGCCGCCTGAGAAGCGCGAGAGCTTGCGGTCGACCGACTTGCACGTGATCAGGTCGAGGCTCATCCGCCGCAGGCGCAGCTCCAGATCGGCCTCGTTGACGGCCTCGAGGCCGCCTCGGACCGTTTTCCCGGTCTTGTCTACCGCCTTGTATTCGAAGGATGGCACTGACGTTGTCTACCGTCGCGCGGGGCTGAGAACCGCGCATCCGGACATTTGACCCGAAAGGGAAAAGCCCGGATTAGGTATTTATGCATACCGGCCGGTGAGATCGACCGCTCTGGACACTTCCGAGAGGGTCGTCACGCCGTCCAGCACCCGCGCGAGCCCCGCTTCGGCCAGGGGGCGAAAACCTTTCGCCATCGCGGCGGTGCGGAGCTCTTTCGCGGTCGAGCGCCGCGCCACGAGCTCGTCCATGTCGGCGTCCATCACCAGGAGCTCCATGATCGGTGTGCGGCCCCTGTAGCCCTTGTTGTCGCAGTTCTTGCAGCCGACCGGCCGATACAGGACCGGACGCTGGTCGGCGAGGTCCCCGAGCAGCATCCGCTCTTCACGTTGCGGCTCGTAGCCCTCCTTACAGCTCGGGCACAGCGTGCGGACCAGCCGCTGCGCGATCACGCCGATGATGTTGCCGGCCATGATGTCGGGCTGGATGCCGATGTCGAGCAGGCGAGGAAACGCGCCCAGCGCCGAATTGGTGTGCAGCGTCGTGAATACCTGGTGACCGGTCATCGCCGCACGGAACGCCATCTCGGCGGTTTCCTTGTCGCGTACCTCGCCGACGAGGATGATGTCCGGATCCTGGCGCATGATCGACCGGATGCCGTTCGCGAAATCCATGCGCGCGACCTCGTTCACCGACGTCTGGCGCATCAGCGTGAGCGGATACTCGACCGGGTCCTCGAGGGTCATGATGTTGACCGTCTCGTCGTTCACCTTCGCGAGCAGCGAGTAGAGCGTCGTCGTCTTGCCGCTGCCGGTGGGCCCCGTCACGACCAGGATGCCTTCGGGTCGCGCCAGCATCAGCTCCAGCTTGTCGGTCACGTCCGGCGGCAGGGCCATGCGGTCCAGGCTGATGATCGACTTCTCGCGGTCGAGCACGCGCAGCACGATGTTTTCGCCGTAGATCGTCGGCTGCGTCGAAACGCGGAAATCGACGGGTCGCCCGTTCAGCGTGAGCGAGAGCCGGCCGTCCTGCGGAGCGCGCGTCTCGGCGATGTTCATGTCGGAAACGACTTTGACGCGCACGGTGATGCCCGGCATGTACGTCTTGTGGAGACTTCTCACGGTCTCGAGCACCCCGTCGATGCGGAAGCGCACGCGCAGGAAAGCGTATTCGGGCTCGAAATGAATGTCCGAGGCGCCGCGCTTCACGGCATCGACCAGCAGCGCATTCACGAGCCGCACCATCGGCTGCGTGTACTCGTCGCCGCCCGCCTGCAGGCTGTCGTAGTCGATCTCGCCGGTCTCGATCTCCTTGAGAATCCCGTCGACCGACAGCTCGTAGCCGTAGAACTGGTCGATGTAATCCTCGAGCTGGGCTTCCGCGGCGAGCTGCGTCTTGATCTCGATGTCGGTGCCGAGCATCGCCCGCAGCTGGTCCATCGCGACCACGTTGAAAATCTCGGTCGTGGCCACCGTGAGCATGTGCAGCCCCTGGTGGAAGGCGATGGGGAGAATGCGATTGCGCCGCGCGAATTCCTGCGGCACCAATCTCAGCGCCTCGGGGTCCGCGATCACCTGCGACAGGTCGATCGACTCCTGCCCGATCGTGCGCGCCATGATGTCGCGGATCGCGGTCTCGGTGACGAACCCGAGCCGCACCAGCAGGCGCCCGAGCGGGATGTTGTTGTGGCGCTGCTCGGCCAGTGCGATCGCGAGCTGATCGGTCGTGATCAGCCCCTGCTGCACCAGCAGCTCGCCGAGCCGGAGTTTCTTTCGCTGCTCAGCCACGAAACCTACTCAACCTGCGAAGTAAGGCTGCGGATGCGTTCCCGGGCGTGCGCGAGATCGAAGTTGGAGCGCCCGTGGCTCGTGGCGAGCTGCTCGGCGCGGCGATAGAAGTTCAGTGCAACCTTGGACTGTCGCAGGTGGTCGAGACCGACCGCGAGGTTGTAGGCGTAATCGGGGTTGTCCGGTTCGAGGTGATGCGCCTGGAAATACGACTGCTGCGCCTGCGCCCACATCTGCTGGTCCGCATAGAGGTTGCCGAGCACGAAATGCAGGAACGGCGAAGGCTCGCGCGCGATGAGCTGCTTCAGACGGCTTTCCGCCGCCGCGGGATCGGCGCGCCCCATCAGGCCGATCAGCGCGGCCTGCGCCACCGCGTGGCGCGGGTTCAGCTGCAGTATGCGCAGATACTGCCGGGTCGCGTCGTCGGTGCGGTTCTCCTGGGTCGCGATGTAGGCGAGGCCGAGCAGTGCGTCGATGTTGAGCGGTTCCGCCTGCACGACGCGGTTGTAGAGGGGGCGCGCCTGTTCGATGTCGCCGGCCTGGAGCAGCGCGTATGCCTGCCCGAGCAGCGGATTCACGCGCGGCTGATTCGTGGTCGGGCTTACGGCGATGCGCTCGCGGGCGGCCGGCGCTGCTGCCGGTTGAGCCGCCGCCGGCGCGGATGCGGCCGCGAGAGCGGGTTCAGCCTGGCGAACGCTGCCGCTGTCGCGCCTGACCGGCCGCTCGGGTGCAACCGCCGGCGGAGCTTCCACAGGTGGCGCGGCCGCAACGACCGCTGCCGTCGAAACCGGTGCCGACGCCGCGGGCGCCGGCCCGGGCACCGGCACGTTAGGTGACGGCGCGCCGATCATGCCAGACGACGTGCTGCCTGGCAGCGGCGGAGCGGGTTGCGGTGCAGCCGCGACTGCCGCGGGCGCGGGCTCGGGCATGGTCGTCGGTGCCGGTGCGGGGGCGGGTGCGGGTGCGGCTGGGGCTGAAGCAGGTGCGGGCTGCTGCGGCCGGGTCGCGACCTGTCGCGTGAACAACCCCGGTCTTGCGATCTGCAGATAAACGTAGATGCCGAACACGAGGCCGACGAGTACCGCGAGCGCCCCGACCATGAGCACCGGATTCGCACGCAGGATGGCGAACATCTCCGACGCCCTGCCGCCGCCGGCCTGCATCACGGTCGCGGCGCGGGCGCGCTGCTCTTGCGCCTGGGCCGCGGCGAGGCTCGACAGCGATCCCACGCTACGCGGTTTCGCGGCTTCGCTCTGCGGCGCACTGCTGGCGGCGGGCGTCGGCGACGCCGCGCGCGGCGTCTGCATCGGCTTGCGCTGCTGCGCGGGCTCCCGCGGGGGTGCGCGCGGCTCCGGTGGCGGCTCGAGCGTCGGTTCGAAAGCTGTCTGGGACTGCGGCTCGATCGTCGGCTCGACGACGGACCGGCCCATGGAGGTGGCGCTCCCCGGGCTTTCGCTGCGGCCCTTGCGGTCTTTCGCGGCCTGCTCGAGCGCTTTGATCAGCAGGCTCATGGCGCCGCGGGGGCTCCTTGCAGCGCACCGGTCGATGCGTTGGGCAGGAATCGCTGGAAAAACTTGAGCTCGTCGCTTTCGAGCGAGGGATTGGAAATCACCGTCGGCCGGATGAAGATGATCAGCTCGCGCTTTTGCGCGCGCTCGTTACGAAAGCGGAAAGCTTCGCCTACGCCAGGCAGATCGCCCACGACCGGTATCTGTTCGCGATTGAAGGTCACATCATCCTCCATCAAGCCGCCGAGGATGATCGTCTGGCCGCTCGCGACCTGCAGCACGGATTCCATCTCGCGTACCTGAACCTCGGGCACGACATTCGCGACGCAGCCGCCGCCGGGGGCGAATGCGCCGCATAAGCTCGGATTCGGGTCCTGTTTGCCTGGACCGAGCAGCCGCGAGACCGTCGGGCGCACCGTCAGCGTAACGCGCCCGTCCTCATTGATCTGCGGCGTCACACCCAGAACGACGCCGACAGCCACGGTTTTCGCGGTGGTCGTAAAGGTCGGCGGCAGGATAGGCCCGCCGGCGACGACGACCGCCTGCTGCGCCTGCACTTCGAAATACACGATGTTGTCGACGTGCTTCAGCAACGCCGTCTGATTGTTGATCGCCATCACCTTCGGACTCGACAGCACGCGCGTATTACCGAACTCCTGCAACAACCGAATGGTGGCTGCGATATTGCTGCTCGACCCGGTTTGTGGACCGCGCTCGATGGTCAGTCCGCCCGCCACGGCGCCAGCCGCAGTGGCCGCGGCCCCCGCGGCACCCGCGAAGAGCGAAGCCAGCGCGAAACCGCCCGTCGTCGCGATCCGCCGCAGGTCCACACCGGCCTGGTAGGCATCGGACAGCCTGACTTCCACGATCGTCGCTTCGATCAGCACCTGACGTTGCACTGCGTTAGTGATGTTGTCCAGGTGCTGCTGCACGAGTTGATGCTGTTTCTCGGTGCCTTGGACGCTGATCGTGCCGCTGATCGGGTTGATGATGACGTCGGTGCCGGTGTCGCTTTGCTGCAAGGTCGGCGCTTGGCGCTGTGGTGGAGCAAAGGCATTTCGCATGAGCTCCGCCGCACCGGCGCCCGCTCGCGAGACGATCTCCGCGCGTTTCAGTGCTTCGTCCCTCGCAGCGCGGTTTTCCTCGGCAATACGTGCTCGTTCGTCCGCAGTGGCTGCAGCACGGCCGGAAGACATGAGGATCGCGCGGATGTTGTCGCGGAGCTGTTCCCAGAAATCGTTGCTGGTGGTGCTCGTCACCGTCGTGCGCGACCCGCCCGTCGCGCCGCCCCCCGCGGCCCCGCCGCCCGCTGCGCCCGCACCGCCTCCGGCAGATGTGCCGCCGCCGGCGGTGCCGACGCTGCCTACTTCACCGGTCACGTTGACGGTCGAAGTGATGTTCCGCGTCACGTTCACGTAGTTGACGCGATAGGTCTTCATATACGGGGTATCCGGGGATACCACGATCGTGTTGCCTTCGGTGCGGTAGCGGACGTTCACCTGACGCGAAATGCGTTCGAGGATCGCCGGCAACGTCTCGTCGATCGCGTTCAGGCTGACCAGCCCTTGGATGCTCGGATGGATGTCGATGTTCTGGCGCGTGTCGCGGGCGAGCGCGTTCAGCAGCTCTTTGACGGGAACCTCGTTCACCACGACGCTGTAGGTTTGCGGCTTCACCGTCGGTCGCGGCGGCGGCACGAAGCTGCTGATGCGCGCCGGTGGCGGGATCACGGGCTCGACCGCGGGCCGGGGCTTCTGGACGATGTGACCCTCGGAGGGCGGAACGTATGGCCGGGTCTGGGCACAACCGCCTGCGACGAGCACCGCAGCAGCGATCAAGGCTGCCGGTATACGGCTTGCCGCCGCGCTGCCTCCGCCCTCAAGCGCGGCGTATCGTGTTCGCATAACTTCAGCTCCCCTGTCGCCCCGCCGGCTGGCGGGCAGGCCGCTACCGCTGCCGCTGCTGCTCGACCTCCGTGCGAATGCCGCTCAAGGTTCGTACATAGGGCCGATTGAACCGGAGCGAGGCCGGCAGACCTGAGATAACGTCCAGCGCGGTTTCACGATCCGGATACGACCCCAGCAGCACGTTCACGGAAGGCCGTCCGTATACCGCGCTACGATACATATAAAGCTCATTTGTTTCAATGGATTTCGGCAGCCCTTTCAGGTGTTTCCTTAGCTGTCTTTCGTTCTCCGAGACCATGAGCTGAATGCTGTAGCCCGCCGGATCGGCCGACGCGAGCCACCGGTCCGTGGCTGCCATTCGGGCCTCGATGAAGTCGACGGGGGCAGGGTGAGCGCCTACTTCGCGGGCCGCCTTCCCCGACTGCGCCGCCGGCGAGACCGCCGGTGCGGCGACTGCTACTGTCGCGGGAGTCGTTTGTGCCGGCGCAGGGGACGAGCCGGGCGACGGGCCCGAAGCGGCCGGAACTGTAACGCGAGCCACACCTGTGGCGGCGGCCGGCGCAGCACCGGGTCCTTCCGACCCGGCGCTTCGGGCGACCACTGTGGCGACAGCCGGTCCGCTGACCGGCCGCACTTCGAGATTACCCTGGGCCGGTTCAAGCGCGGTACGCGCGGCGGCCGCCTCCTGCGCGGCGGCAGGGGGTGCGGCTTGCAGGCTCGCGGCAGGCGCCGCATTGGCGGAGCGCTCGAAAGTCGCGTGCAGCACCGCGCCGAGGGCGGTGCCGATCACGAGGGTCGCGGCCGCCCATCCCCACGCCGGAGAAAACCGCCACCGCGGCCGCTCCTGTCCGAATTCGCTGTCGCGCAGCGCGGCGCGCACGTGCCTGGGCTGGATCGTATGTGTGTCCTCGGCGAACGCCGCGAGCAGCGCCTTGTCGGCGATCAGGTTGATGCGCCGCGTGAGCCCGCTCGAAGCCCGGGCGATCTGCTTCACGACCTGCGGAGAAAAAATCTCGGGTCCCCGATAACCCGCGGCGCGCATGCGGAACATGAGGTACTCGCGCACGTCTTCGTCTGTCAGCGGCTGCAGCCTGAAGCTGTGCGCGATGCGGTCGCGAAGCTGTCTGATGTCGGGTCGTCGCAGGTTCGTGTCGAGCTCGGGTTGTCCGAACAGCACGATCTGCAGCAGCTTGTCGTTGCGCGTCTCGAGGTTCGAGAGGAGCCGGATCTCTTCGAGCGTCGCGAGCGGCATGCTCTGCGACTCCTCGATGAAGACCACGACGCGCTTGCCTTCGGCGTGGCGCTTGACGAGATAGTCCTGGAGCGCGTGCAGCACTTCCAGCCGGTCGGCGCGGCGGTCGAGGCCGAGCTGGAGCTCGAAGGCGATCGCGTGCAGCACGTCTTCGGGAGAGACGCTGGGATTCGCGAGATAAACGCTTTCGACCAGTTCCGGCAGGCGGCTTTGCAGCATGTTGCAAAGCATCGTCTTGCCGCTGCCGACTTCGCCGGTTACTTTGACGATGCCTTCGCCCCGCGTGATCGCGTAGATCAGCGCCTCGAGCACGGGGCCGCGGTTGCCTCCGCTGAAGAAGAACTCGGTGTTGGGGGTGATCTTGAAGGGTGCCTGGGTGAGTCCGAAGTGTTCGTAATACATGGGTGCGGGCTCGGGACGACTATCCTCCGCCCATCCTCCTTCTCAGGTCCAAGTCGGTCTTCTCCCCGGTATCTTCGTAGTTTTGCATGCGGCTGTACAGCGTGGTGCGGTGGATCCCGAGAAGCTTCGCTGCGCGCGTGAGATTGCCCTGCGTGATCATGAGCGCGGCCTCGACGTAGCCGCGCTCCCATTGCTGCAGTGTTTCATCGAGGTTGAACGATCGGCTCAGCTGGAGCTGGCGCTTGGCCGCTTCGAGCAGCGCGTGGAAGTCCTGCGGTGGCGCGTGGCCCGGGATCTCGACGTCGACGGCTTCCATGTCGAGCTCGCCCCGAAGCTGGTCCACCGTGATGGTCTGGCCGCTGTATTTGGTCGTGAGGCGAATCACGATATTGCGCAACTCGCGGACATTCCCCGGGAAGCTGTACTCCATCCACAACGCGGTGGCGCGGGGGTCGAGCCTGAAACCCGCAACGCCGGCCTGGCGCGCGTAGAAATCGCCGAAATGCTCGAGCAGCACGAGCTTGTCGTCGCCGAGCTCGCGCAGCGGCGGCACGTTCAGCGTGAAAACGGACAACCGGTGGTAAAGATCGGCGCGAAAACGGCCGCTGCGGATCTCCTGGCGCATGTCACGGTTGGTGGCAGCGATCACGCGCGCGTTGGAAACACGGCTCTGGGTTTCGCCGACGCGCTGGAACTCGCCGTTTTCCAGCACACGCAGCAGCTTCGCCTGGAGCTCCAGCGGAAGCTCTCCGATCTCGTCGAGGAACAGAGTGGAATCCTGCGCGTCCTCGAAGTAGCCGGCGCGCGACGTGGTCGCCCCCGTAAAAGCGCCTTTGGCATAGCCGAACAGCGTCGGCTCGACCAGCGTCGGCGAAATGGCAGCGCAGTTGAGCGCGAGGAACGGACGCGGCGCGCGGCTACTCATCGCATGGAGCGCCTGCGCGACCAGCTCCTTGCCGCTGCCGGATTCGCCTTCGATCAGCACCGGGAACGGGGCATTGGCGAACTGCCCGATCTGCTGCCGCAGCTTCTCGATGAGCACGCTCGCGCCGAGCAGGCGCACTTCGGCGGTGCCGCCGATTTCGGCATCCTGCAGCTCGAGCGCGCGCGTGAGCAGGGCCTTGAGCGCGTCCGGCTCGCATGGCTTGTTGACGAAATCGACGGCGCCGAGCGTGCGGGCGTGACGCGCATTCGTCTCGTCGCTCTGGCCGGAGAGCACGACGATCTTCATGCCGGGCGAATGCGCGATCAGCTCGGTCACGAGCCGGAAGCCTTCGTCGGGCCGGTGCGGGGTCGGCCGCAAGCCGAGATCGATCAGCGCGAGCTGCGGCGCGTGATCGAGCTGGCGAAGCAGGCTCTTGGCTCTCGCGCGCGAATCGGCGACGTAGACGTTGAAATCGTTTGCGAGAACGTAGTTCAGCGTGTCCGCGATCAGCGGATCGTCGTCAACGATGAGCAGGTCCGGTTTCTGATCGGGCAACCTGTTCCCCGGTGGCCGAAGCAAACGAGAGCTATTGTGCCAGATCGCCCGCCATGTACAACTGCTTAATCCCCCGCCTACGCCGCGGCCGCCTCCGAAATGCAGTCGAGAAACGCATCCTCGAGCGTGGCGCTGCCGTACTTCAGCGTGAGCTCCGCAGGGGTCCCGGCGAAACGCAGCCGCCCGGCGTGCAGGACGGCCATGCGGTCGCAAATCTCGTCGACGTCTGCGAGCGCGTGAGACGTGAAGAAAATCGTGCGCCCCGATTCGCGCAGGCGTTTGAGCTCGCGCTTGAGCAGCGCGCGCGCCTTGGGGTCGAGCCCGCTCGTCGGCTCGTCCAGTACCTGCAGAGATTTCCCCGAGAGGAGGCACGCGGCGAGACCAAGCTTCTGTGTCATGCCTTTGGAGTATGTGCGCGCCGGGCGCGTCAGCGCCGCGGGGGCGAGATCGAGGCGCTCGAAGATCTCGGCCACGCCGGCTTCGTCGTACGGCACGCGGTGGAGCTGCGCCATGTACTTCAGGAAATCGCGCCCGGTGAGATAGAACGGCGGATTGAACCGCTCCGGCAGGAACGCGAGGTCGCGGCGTGCGGCCGTCATCCGGTTTGACACGCCGAAAATGCGTACTTCACCGCGGTCGGGCTGCGTGAAATCGAGCAGGCACTTGATCAGCGTCGTCTTGCCCGCGCCATTGCCGCCGACGAGGCCGAAAATGCCGCCGCGCGGCACTTCGAGCGAGAAGCCCTCGAGCGCGAGAGTGCCGCCGAACGTCTTCGCGAGGCCATCGAACGCAAGCGCAGGAGCGATGTCGCCTTCGGTCATCGGCGTAAGTTAGCGCACGGCCATTACGAACGTAAGCGTCAGGTCGCGGCGAGCGCTTCGAGCCCTGTGTACCGGCAGCGCCAGCCGAGCTCGGTCACGGCGCGCCGGCAATTCACGAGCAGCGTCTCGCCGGCGATATCGAGCCATATCGGGTCGAGCTCCCAGCGCAGATGCCGCGATGCGAATGCGAGCGCCGACCGGGCGCGATCGCGACTCAGCGCGAAGGCAAGAAGGTGTCGCCGGCGAATCGCGTCTTTCAGGCTGAAGCTGTCTTCCGCGGCAATGTTGTACGGGCCGCGCGCGTCGCTTTCCAGCACGCGCAACACCGCGGCCGCGAGATCGTCTTCGTGCACGCACTGGTAGAGCGGCTGCGGGTCGGGCAGGCCCGGATAGAAAGGCTGCCTCAGGACGCGTTTCAGGCGCCGGTCGGCGTGCGGTCCCGCGATGAGATGCGGCCGCAGCCGCACGCACTGCGGAAAGTCGATCGTGAGGAGCTGCTCGAGGTGCGCCTGCTCGCGTGCATACCGCGAATTCGCAAAAGGCCGCAGCGGCGACTGCTCGTGAGCGTGAATGGCCGGCCCGTATACCGCTGCGGTGGAGAGTTGTACGAGACGCGTGAGGCCGGCGGCATGAGCGGCATGAAACAGCCGGTGCGCCGGCCGCACGGCCGCTTCGACGTCCTCTGCCGCGGCGCGTACGCCCGTGGCGGGCGGAAGGTGCACGAGGGCATCGTGTCCCGCGAAGAGTGATGCTGCGTCGGCACGAAGCGGATCGCTGCTGATGACGACCAACTTCGGGTGCTCGACGCGGACGGGACGAATGTCCACGGCAGTCACGCGCTCGACGCCTGCGCGCGCGCATAGCGCCGGCAGAAGCGCTTGCGCGAACGAGCCGCCGGCATGCGTCACCAGAACGTTCATCCGCCCCATATTAGCTCTCCGGGGAACTGGTTTAGAATGCGCAGTTTTCGAGCGCTCACCGTCCGGTGCCGCAACAGAACCTCATCGAAATCCGCGACGTGAGCTTCGCCTACGATCGCCGTCCGATCCTGACCGGCGTCGACATGGTGGTCCCGCGCGGCAAAGTCGTCGCGATCATGGGCGTGAGCGGCTCGGGCAAGACGACGCTGCTTAGACTCATATCCGGGGTGGTGAAGGCTTCGCGCGGAGAAGTCCGGGTGGACGGTGCGCTGGTTCAGTCGCTCGATCAACAGGCGATTTACGAAATGCGCCGGCGCATGGGCATGCTGTTCCAGTTCGGCGCGCTCTTCACCGATCTCTCCGTGTTCGACAACGTCGCCTTCCAGATCCGCGAGCACACGCAGTTGCCGGAGCGCATGGTGCGCGATCTCGTGCTGATGAAGCTCGATGCCGTCGGTCTTCGAGGCGCCCACCGGCTCATGCCCGCGGAGCTTTCCGGCGGCATGGCGCGGCGCGTGGCGCTCGCTCGGGCGATCGCGCTCGACCCGATGCTCATCATGTACGACGAGCCTTTCACCGGCCTCGATCCGATATCGCTCGGCGTGATCAGCAATCTCATACGGCGTCTGAACGACGCGCTCGGCGCGACCTCCATCGTGGTCACGCACGACGTGCAGGAAGCGCTCGACCTCGTCGATTACGTGTATTACGTCTCGGAAGGCGTGATCGTCGCGCACGGCACGCCCGATGACATGCGCGCGTCGACCGATCCGCTCGTCAGGCAGTTCGTATACGGCGAGCCCGACGGTCCGGTGCCGTTCCAGTACCCGAGCCGCGAGTTCGCGCGGGACCTGCGTCTGCAGTGAAACCTACGACGCGTCCTGACTCGTCCGCCAAGAGGGCCTATGCGGCTACCGCCGCTCCTTGCGTGAATGTTTAATCGTTCGGCAATCCTGAGCGTCCGTGGCATCGGACATCACACCGTCGACGGTGTGTGGCGCCTCGGTTACGCGAGCCGGTTTTTCGCGCTCACGCTCGCGAGCTCGGGAACGAGCTTCCGCCGGTTCCGGCTGATCGTGCGCGAGCTTTATTTCACCGGCGTGCTCTCCCTCATCATCATCCTCGTGTCCGGCCTGTTCGTCGGAATGGTGCTGGGCCTCCAGGGTTATCACACGCTGCAGACGTACGGCTCGGAGTCCGCGCTCGGCGTGCTAGTCGCGCTCTCGCTCGTGCGCGAGCTGGGTCCAGTCGTCTCTGCGCTGCTCTTCGCGAGCCGCGCGGGCTCCGCGATGACCGCGGAGATCGGCCTCATGAAGGCGACGGAGCAGCTCGCGGCGATGGAAATGATGGCGGTCGATCCGATCTCGCGCGTGGTGGCGCCGCGCTTCTGGGCGGGCGTCATCTCGATGCCGCTGCTCGCTGCGATGTTCAGCGCGATGGGCATCTTCGGCGGTTATCTCGTCGGCGTCGTGCTGATCGGCGTCGACGAGGGTTCGTTCTGGTCACAGATGCAGGCCGCGGTCGATTTTCAGGAAGACATCATGAACGGCGTCATCAAGAGCTTCGTATTCGGCGTCGCGGTGACGTGGATCGCGCTGTTCGAAGGCTACGACGCGCCGCCGACCGCCGAAGGCGTCTCGGGCGCGACGACACGCACGGTCGTCACCTCGTCGCTCGCGATACTCGGTCTCGATTTCCTGCTCACCTCATTCATGTTCCAGGGGGTCTGATGGAGCGTTCCACCCTAGACCTGTGGGTCGGTCTGTTCGTGTGCGCCGGCATCGGCGCGTTGCTGATACTGGCCATGAAGGTCGGCAACATGGCCAGCATCGGGATCGGCCAGGACAGCTACACGATCTACGCGAACTTCGACAACATCGGGGGACTCAAGCCGCGCGCGCCGGTGAAGAGCGCCGGCGTGGTGGTCGGCCGCGTCGCCAGCATCGCGTTCGATAACAACAAATTCAATGCACGCGTCGCGCTCACGATCGAGACCAAGTACAAGTTCCCGAAAGACACCGGCGCTTCCATTCTCACGTCGGGCCTGCTCGGCGAGCAGTACATCGGCCTGGAAGCCGGTGGCGACTCGAACGACCTCGCGGACGGCGAGACGCTCAAGCTCACCCAGTCCGCTGTCGTGCTGGAGAAGCTCATCAGCCAATTCCTGTACAGCAAGGCCGCGGAAGGCGGCGATGCGCCGCAAGCGCCGGCGCCGAATGCAGCCGTAGCGCCGGTGCCGGCGCCGCATGCGCCCGCACCGGCGGCCGCCGTGCCCGGTGCCGAAAAGAAATAGGGAAGGGGGATGAATACATGCTCATGAGAACGATCACGGCGGCGGCGCTGGCATTGTGCGCCGCGGCGGCAACGGCTGCCGATATCGCACCCGACGCGCTCGCGCGCAGCGTGACCGACGAAGTGCTCGCCATCGTACGCGCCGACAAGGACCTTCAGGCCGGACACCCTCAGCGGGTCGCGCAGCTCGTCGAATCGAAAGTCTTGCCGCACTTCAACTTCGGCCGCATGACCCAGCTCGCGATGGGCCGGCACTGGCGGCAGACGTCCCCCGAGCAGCAGAAGGTGCTGATCGACGAGTTCAAGACGCTGCTCGTACGCACGTACACCACCGCGTTCACACAGTATCGAAATCAGACCGTGGATTACCGTCCGGTGCGCATGGCGCCGACCGACACGGACGTGGTCGTGAAGTCGGTCATCCGGCAGCCGGCAGGACAGCCGATCGCCATCGATTACAGCATGGAAAAGAACGCCAGCGGCTGGAAGGTGTACGACGTGCGCATCGAAGGTATCAGTCTCGTGGAGAACTACCGCGGCACGTTCAACTCCGAAGTGCAGCGCGGCGGTGTCGACGGGCTCATCCGCTCGCTGAAGGAAAAAAACCGTACGCTGGCGGCACAGGCGGCCGCGCGGAGCTGAAGAGGCTGCAGCCGTGCCGATCGAGTGCGAGAACGGCCGCTGCCGCGTGAGCGGTCCGGTCACGATGCGCAACGTGACCGCGGTGCTGGCGGAGAGCGCGGTCAAGATCACCGGCCCGCACGTGGTCGTCGATCTCTCCGGGGTCACGGACGTCGATTCGTCCGCGGTCAGCCTGCTCCTCGAGTGGCGGCGCGAGGCCGCGCGGGCCGGCCGCCGCGTCGAATTCGAGAACGTGCCCCCGAACCTGAGAACCCTCGCGGAGCTCTACGGCGTCTCCGATCTCGTTGCCTAGGCACATCCCGGCGATCGAAGTCGATCGCGTGGTCAAGCGCTACGGCGCGTTGGAAGCGCTGGGCGGCGTCTCGGTCGAGATCGAGCAGGGAGAGTTCTTCGGGCTGCTCGGCCCCAACGGCGCGGGCAAGACATCGCTCATCAGCATCATCGCGGGTCTGAATCGCGCGACGTCGGGCTTGGCGCGCGTGATCGGCTACGACGTCGTCACGCAGTACCGCGAAGCGCGGCGTTCGCTGGGCGTGGTGCCCCAGGAACTCGTGCACAAGCCGCCGGTGATCGTCCTCGACGAGCCGACGGCGGGTGTCGACGTGGAGTTGCGGCAGGCGCGGCGATGGCTCGCGGCCTCGTCGTGGGGCTGGGCGTGTTCGCCGCGGCTATCTGGTTCGTCGAGATGCCCTTCGAGCATCCGGTATGGGTGCTCGCGCACGCAATTCTGGCGAGCGGTGTCATGGGCACGCTCGGTGTGATCGCCGGCATCTACTCGGACAAGGTCGATCAGCTCGCGGCGTTCCAGAATTTCATCATCCTGCCGCTCACGTTTCTGTCGGGGGTGTTCTATTCGATCCACTCGCTGCCGCCGTTCTGGCAGACGCTGTCCCGCGCGAACCCGATCTTCTACATGATCGACGGCTTCCGCTACGGCTTCTTCGGGCACGCCGACGTCTCGCCGTGGCTTTCGCTCGCGTTTGTAGGCATCAGTTTTTTCGCCTTATCATTGCTCACGCTTTTTCTAATCCGGTCGGGGTACAGGCTCCGGCATTGAACTCCCTCCGCAATGGATCCTGATTTCATCCGGCAGTGCATCGAGCAGGGCCTCGAGTGCGATCACGTGCAGGTCGCCGGCGATGGCCATCACTTCGAAGCCGTCATCGTCAGCGCGCGCTTTCGCGGGCTGTCGCGCGTGCGCCAGCACCAGCTCGTCTACGCCGCGCTGGGCGATCGCATGCGTGAGGAGATACACGCGCTGTCGATGAAGACGCTCACGCCCGAAGAGTGGCACGGCTCCAAGGCCTGACGCGTTGGACAAGCTCATCATCGAAGGCGGCGTCGCACTCGGCGGCGAGGTCGCGATCTCGGGCGCGAAGAACGCGACGCTGCCGATACTCTGCGCCGCGCTGCTCACCGCCGAGCCGCTGCACGTTGAAAACGTGCCGCACCTGCGCGATGTCACCACGATGCTGAACCTGCTCGGCCAGACCGGCGTTTCGATCTCGGTGGACGAGAAGCTCGGCGTGGAGCTCTGCGCGGCGAACATCACGAGGCCGACCGCCCCGTACGAGCTCGTGAAGACGATGCGCGCATCGGTGCTCACGCTCGGGCCGCTGCTCGCGCGCTGCGGCGAAGCCCGCGTCTCGCTTCCCGGCGGTTGCGCGATCGGGCTGCGGCCCGTGGACCAGCACATCAAGGGCCTGCAGGCGATGGGCGCCACCATCACGATGGAGCGCGGCGACATGGTCGCGCGCGCGAGCCGGCTCCGCGGCGCACGCGTGCGCACCGATCTCGTAACGGTCACCGGCACCGAGAACTTGATGATGGCGGCGACGCTCGCCGACGGCGTCACGGTGATCGAAAACGCCGCGCGCGAGCCCGAGGTCGCGGATCTGGCGGGGTGTCTGGAGGCGATGGGCGCAAAAATCCAGGGCGCCGGCAGCGACGTGATCCGCGTCGAAGGCGTCGAGCGGCTGCACGGCGCCCGCCATCGCGTCATGCCCGATCGTATCGAGACCGGAACGTTTCTCGTGGCCGCCGCCGCGACGCGGGGACGCGTGCGGCTCACTCAGACGCGGCCGGACATCCTCGAGACCGTGCTCGAGAAGCTGCGCGCCTGCGGCGCGAGCGTCGCTACCGGAGCGGACTGGATCGAGCTCTCGATGAACGGAAAGCTCGACGCGGTCAGCGTGTGCACCGAACCCTACCCGGCATTTCCGACGGACATGCAGGCGCAGTTCATGGCGATGAACGCGGTCGCCTCCGGCACCGCGACGATCACCGAAACGATTTTCGAGAACCGCTTCATGCACGTGCAGGAGTTGAAGCGGCTCGGTGCGGACATCGAGTTCGAAGGCAACACGGCAATTGTGAACGGCGTGCCGAACCTCGATGGCGCGACCGTGATGGCGACCGACCTGCGCGCCTCGGCGAGCCTCGTCATCGGGGGTCTCATTGCGCGTGGCAAGACGCGCATCGAGCGCGTCTATCACCTCGATCGCGGCTACGAGCGGATCGAGGAGAAGCTCTCGAGGCTCGGCGCGCGCATCGAGCGCGTGCGCTGATGAATTACCGCTGACGGAGTGATGAAGTGACGCAGTGACGGCCTTGGTTGCTCACGTCACCGCGTCACTGCGTCATCGCGTCACTTCGTAACTGGCAGCTCCAGGTCCTTCGCGTACGAATCGCGGGGATAGTGGAAGGGCACCGGGCCGTCGGGCAGCGCACGGATGAACTGGCTCACGAACGGATCGGTCGAGGTTTTTACTTCCTGGATCGTGCCCTGCGCGACGACCGCGCCGTCGGCGATGAAGTACACGTAGTCGATCACCTTCAGCGCTTCCTGCGCGTCGTACGACACCACGATGGACGTGAGCCCCAGCGTGTCGTTCAGGCGCCTGATGAGATTGCCGATCACGTTGCACGAGATCGGATCGAGGCCGGAGAACGGCTCGTCGTACATGATCAGCGCGGGATCGAGCGCGATCGCGCGCGCGAGGCCGACGCGACGCGACATGCCACCGGAGAGCTCCGCGGGCATGAGCGAAGCGGCGCCCCGTAAACCGACGGCGTTGAGCTTCATCAGCACGAGATCGTTGATCATGTCTTCCGGCAGGTTCGTCTTCTCGCGCATCTGGAACGCGATGTTCTCGAACACCGAAAGGTCCGTGAAGAGTCCCCCTTGCTGGAACTGCATGCCCATCCTGCGCCGCAACTCGAAGAGCTCGCCGCGCGAGAGCGCATGCACGTTTTCGCCGAGCACCTTCACGACACCGCGCTGCGGCCGCAACTGCCCGCCGATCAATCGCATGAGCGTCGTCTTGCCCGAGCCGCTCGCGCCCATGATGCCGACCACGCGTTCGCGCGGTATCGTGAGGGTGAGATCTCTGAAGATCTCGCGCCCGCCGTACGAGAAGCCGAGGCCGCTGATTTCGACGATGGATTCGGTGCTCAAGTGAAGAGGCTTCGAGGCTGGCGAAAGAGCCGCGAGTGTAGCAGAGGTCGATCGGCGCTTTTGCGTTAGAATTCAATCCTTTCGCCTCGCTTTTCCGCGCTCTCCGATGGTCACGATCGCCCTTTCCAAGGGCCGCATTTTCGACGAGACGGTGCCGCTGCTCGCGGCGGCCGGCGTCGCCACGCGCGAAGACCCGGAGACCTCGCGCAAGCTGATCCTCACCACCAACCGCGATGACGTGCGCGTGATCATCGTGCGCGCTGCCGACGTGCCGACGTACGTTCAATACGGCGGCGCGGACATTGGCGTCGCCGGCAAGGACGTGCTCGACGAGCACGGCGGGCACGGCGTGTACCAGCCGGTGGACCTCGGCATCGCGCGCTGCCGCCTGGTCGTCGCGGTGAAAGAGGACTACGACTACCAGCAGGCCGTGCGCCGCGGCGCGCGGCTGCGCGTCGCGACGAAGTACGTGCAGACCGCGCGCGAGCATTTCGCCGCTAAAGGCATGCACGTCGACCTCATCAAGCTGTACGGATCGATGGAGCTCGCGCCGCTCGTGGGGCTGGCGGACGCGATCGTCGACCTCGTCTCCACCGGCAACACGCTGAAGGCCAACGGGCTGCGCGCCGTCGAGGACATCGCGCCGGTCTCGGCGCGCCTCATCGTCAACCAGGCGTCGCTCAAGCTCAAACGCGCCGCGGTGCAGCCGCTGCTCGACGCGTTCGCGCGCGCGGTGACGTGATGCGCAGGCTCTCCAGCAGCCAGGCCGACTTCGACGTGCGGCTCGCGGAGCTGCTCGCGTTCGAAGCCGCGCAGGACCCGCAGGTGGATCAGATCGCGGCGTCCATCCTGGCCGACGTGAAAGCGCGCGGAGATGCAGCGCTCGTCGAGCATACGCGGCGCCTGGACCGCGTCGAAGTGGCGCGTGCGGCGGAGCTCGAAATCGGCCTCGATGAATGCAGGCAGGCGCTCGCGGCGCTTCCGGGGTCACGCCGCGAGGCGCTCACCATTGCCGCCGATCGCGTGCGGGCCTATCACGAGCGGCAGCGCGCCGAGTCCTGGAGCTTCACCGACGGCTATGGCAACGAGCTCGGGCAGCAGGTGACGCCGCTCGAGCGCGTGGGCGTGTATGTCCCCGGCGGCAAGGCCGCGTACCCGTCATCGGTGATCATGAACGTGCTGCCCGCGAAAGTCGCCGGCGTGCGTGAAGTGATCATGGTCGTGCCCACGCCGGGCGGGGAGCGCAATCCGCTGGTGCTCGCCGCCGCGGCGCTGTGCGGCGTGGATCGCGTGTTCGCGATCGGCGGCGCGCAGGCGGTCGCCGCGCTCGCCTACGGTACCGACAGCGTGCCCGCGGTCGACAAGATCGTCGGTCCCGGCAATCAGTACGTGGCGGCCGCGAAACGTCGGGTGTTCGGCGTCGTCGGCATCGACATGGTCGCGGGACCCTCGGAAATCCTGGTGGTGGCGGACGGCAACGCCAACCCCGACTGGATCGCGATGGACCTCTTCTCGCAAGCGGAGCACGACGAGCTCGCGCAGGCGATGCTGATCTCGCCGGATTCGAAGCTCATCGACGCCGTCGAAGCGAGCATCGCGCGCGCGCTGCCGGCGATGCCGCGAAAGGTGGTGATCGAAGCCTCGCTCGAGCGCCGCGGCGCGCTGATCGCAGTGCCGGATCTCGATGAGGCGTGCGCGCTCGTGAACCGCATCGCACCGGAGCATCTGGAGCTCTCGGTCGAAGACGCCGATGCGCTGCTGCCGAAGATCCGCCACGCCGGCGCGATATTCCTCGGCCGGTATGCCTCGGAAGCGCTAGGCGACTATTGCGCCGGACCCAACCACGTGCTGCCGACCTCGCGCACCGCGCGTTTTTCGTCTCCGCTCGGCGTCTACGACTTTCAGAAGCGCTCCAGCGTGATCCGCATCTCGCGCGAGGGCGCGGCGAGCCTCGGCAAGATCGCCGCGGAGCTCGCGCACGGCGAAGGCCTTACCGCCCATGCGCGGTCGGCCGAGCTGCGGATGAAGCCGTGAAGAATCCCGAAGACCTGATTCGCGACGAGATCCGGGCGCTCGCTGCCTACCACGTGCCGTCCTCCGCCGGCATGGTGAAGCTCGATGCGATGGAGAACCCGTACACGCTGCCGGCGGAGGTTCGTGCGCGCATCGCCGCGGCAGTATCGAACGCGGAGGTGAACCGCTATCCGGACGCGGCGGCGACGCGGCTCAAAGAGGTACTCAAGTCGACGCTCGCCGTACCCGCGGACGTGGAGCTCGTGCTGGGCAACGGCTCCGACGAGATCATTCAGATGCTGATGCTGGCGGCGGCGCGGCCGGGCGCGACCGTGCTGGGGCTCGAACCTTCGTTCGTCATGTTCCGGATGATCGCGACGTTCTGCGGCCTGAAGTACGTCGGTGTTGCGCTCGGTCCCGACTTCTCGCTCGATGCCGCGCGCGTCATCGCGGCGATGAAGGAGCACGAACCTGCGCTCACCTTCATTGCTTATCCCAACAATCCCACCGGCAATCTGTTCGAGGAAACCGCTGTCGACGCCGTGATCGGCGCCGCCAGCGGACTCGTTGTGATCGACGAGGCGTACCACGCATTCGCCGGGCGCACGTACATGGACCGCATCGCCGCAAATCGCAACCTGCTCGTCATGCGCACGCTGTCGAAGTCGGGTCTCGCGGGGCTGCGACTCGGTCTCATCGCAGGCCGCGCCGAGTGGCTGCGGCACGTGGACAAGGTGCGCCTCCCCTATAATGTCAACGTGCTGACCCAGCTCGTCGCCGCCGAGGTGCTCGCGCACGAGACGCTGCTCGAAGAGCAGGCGGCCGCGATTCGCGCCGAGCGCGCACGGCTTGTCACGGAGCTGGCCCGAATCCCCGACACCACGCCTTATCCGAGTGATGCGAACTTCATCCTGTTCAGAGTGGCCGCGGCCGGTCGCGCATTCGACGCGCTCAGACAGCGCGGGGTCCTCATCAAGAACATGCATGGCGCGCATCCGTCGCTCGAGAACTGCCTGCGCGTGACGGTCGGCACGCGCGAAGAAAACGATCGTTTCCTGGCTGCGCTGCGACAGGCGGCCGGCTGAACGTCATGGCCAAACGCGAAGCGCAGATCACCCGCAACACGCTGGAGACCCAGATCAGCGTGAAGCTCGATCTCGACGGCAGCGGCCGCGCGACCCTCGCCACGCAGGTGCCGTTCCTCGATCACATGCTCGATCAGGTGGCGCGTCACGGCGTGCTGGATCTGGACGTGCGGGCGAAAGGCGACCTGCACATCGATGCGCATCACACGGTCGAAGACATCGGTATCACGATCGGACAAGCCTTCGCGCGCGCCGCGGGGGACAAAAAAGGCGTGCGCCGTTACGGCCACGCGTACGTGCCGCTCGACGAGGCGCTCTCGCGCGTGGTCATCGATCTCTCGGGCCGGCCGGGGCTGGAATTCCACGTCGATTTCGTGCGGGCGCGCATCGGCGAGTTCGACGTCGATCTCGTGCACGAATTCTTCCAGGGGTTCGTCAATCACGCGCACGTCACGCTACACGTGGAGAACCTGCGCGGCGCGAACGCGCACCACCAGGCGGAGACGGTGTTCAAGGCGTTCGGCCGCGCGCTGCGCATGGCCGTCGAGGCGGACCCCCGCGTGGCCAGCGTCCCATCGACCAAGGGCAGCCTTTAGGTGCGGCGCTCGCCTTCAGCTCGGGCCTCGCTCTATGAACAGAGGGAAACCCATGGTTCCCTCCGTAACCTCCTTTCCTTCCGCCGCGCCGTCACGCGTTGATTCCGCATGCGTGAGATCGCCGTCGTCGATTACGGCATGGGCAACCTGCGCTCGGTCGCAAAGGCGCTCGAGCACGTCGCCCCCGACGGTGTCGTCACGGTGACGGGTGATCCCGACGTCGTTCGCCGCGCCGAGCGCGTCGTGTTCCCCGGTCAGGGCGCGATGCGCGACTGCATGCGCGAGATGGACGCGCGGGGCTTACGCGCAGCGGTCATCGACGCCGCTCGCGACAAGCCCTTTCTCGGCCTGTGCATCGGGCTGCAGATGCTGTTCGAGCACAGCGAGGAGGGCGACACGCCGGGACTTGCGATTTTTCCCGGCCGCGTGAAACGTTTTCCCGCGGCGCGGATGGTCGACGGCGGCGGCAACCGGCTCAAGGTGCCGCACATGGGCTGGAACGAAGTGCGCCAGACCTGCGCGCACCCGCTCTGGACGGGCATACCCGACGGCTCGCGCTTCTATTTCGTGCACAGCTACTTCGCCGAACCATCGCGGCCGGAGCTCGTCGCAGCCGAGACGCTGTATCCGTTCCCGTTCGCATGCGCCGCCGGTTCCGGGAACGTGTTCGCGGTGCAGTTCCACCCCGAGAAAAGCGCGGAAGCGGGACTACGGCTGCTGGCGAACTTCGCGGACTGGCGCCCGCAGACGGTGCCGGCCGCGGCGCCCGGCGCGCGCGATGTGCTTGCATGATGCCGTGCAATCGTGTTTTAGTAGCGCGCAGAACACGACAAACGGCGCCGCCCCGATCCTCCCGCCCGCAGCTGCACGCCCGACGCGCTCCTGACGCGAATCCACGTTTTCACGCTGCCTCTCCTGCTGCACGCTAGCAGCCGAGCCATACCCATATGCTGATCATTCCGGCCATCGACCTGAAAGACGGAAAATGCGTGCGCCTGAAGCAGGGCGACATGACGGACGCGACGGTGTTCTCGGACGATCCGGCCGCGACCGCGCGCGAATGGCTGAACAAAGGCGCGCGGCGCCTGCACGTAGTCGATTTGAACGGCGCCGCGGCCGGCCGCCCGAAGAACGAGAACGCGATCAAGGCGATCGCCGCCGCGGTCGGCGCCGAGATCCCGATACAGCTGGGCGGCGGCATCCGCGATCTCGACACGATCGAGCGTTATCTCGATCACGGCGTGTCGTACGTGATCATCGGCACGGCCGCGGTGAAAACGCCCGGCTTCCTGCACGATGCGTGCACGGCGTTCACCGGCCACGTGCTGGTCGCGCTCGACGCGAAGGAGGGCAAAGTGGCCGTGGATGGCTGGTCGAAAATGACCGGTCACGACGTCATCGATCTCGCGAAGAAGTTCGAGGATTACGGCGTCGAAGCGGTGATCTACACCGACATCGGCCGCGACGGCATGCTGACCGGCGTCAACATCGACGCGACCGTGGCGCTCGCGCGGCACCTCACCGTCCCGGTGATCGCGAGCGGCGGCGTCGCCAATCTCGACGACGTGAAGGCGCTCTGCGCCGTCGAGCCCGAGGGCATTACGGCGGCCATCACCGGGCGCGCGGTCTACCAGGGCACGCTCGATTTCATGGCGGCGCAGAAGCTCGCCGACGAGCTGTCGGGGAAAAAAGCCGAAGCTTGAGCCTCGCCAAGCGCGTCATTCCCTGCCTCGACGTGACGGCGGGGCGCGTCGTCAAAGGTGTGAATTTCGTGGGGCTGCGCGATGCGGGCGATCCCGTCGAGATCGCGCGCCGCTACGACGAGCAGGGCGCGGACGAGCTCACCTTCCTCGACATCACCGCGAGCAGCGACGAGCGCGACACGATCGTGGGCATCGTCGAAGCGGTCGCGGCGCAGGTATTCATTCCCCTGACCGTAGGCGGCGGCGTGCGCAGCGTGGAAGACGTGCGGCGGCTCCTGAACGCGGGCGCGGACAAGGTGAGCATCAACACAGCGGCGGTGCAGAACCCGCAGCTCGTCGCCGACGCCTCCGATCGTTACGGGTCGCAGTGCATCGTCGTCGCTGTGGACGCGCGCCGGGTGCCCGACGCGACGCCTCTCGAGTGGGAAGTCTTCACGCACGGCGGCAGACGCGCGACGGGCATCGACGCGATCGAATGGGGCCTCAGGATGCAGGCGCTCGGCGCGGGCGAGATTCTGCTCACCAGCATGGACCGCGACGGCACGCGTCTGGGGTTCGACCTCGAGTTGACGCGCGCGTTTTCCGACGCGCTCGAGGTGCCGGTCATCGCGAGCGGCGGCGTGGGTAACCTGCAGCACCTCGCCGACGGGATCCTCGCCGGCCACGCCGACGCCGTGCTCGCCGCCAGCATCTTTCACTACGGCGAATACACCGTGCGCCAGGCGAAGGAACATCTGGCGAGCCGCGGCATCGAAATAAGACTGTAGATCCGGTCTTCTGTATCCTGCGGCGTATGGAGTGGCTCGACCAAGTGCACTGGCCGGACAACGGCCTCGTTCCGGCGATCGCGCAGGACGCATCGACCAAGCGTGTGCTCACGCTGGCGTGGATGAATCGCGAGGCGCTCGAGCGCACGTTCGAAACCGGCGAAGCGCACTACTGGTCTCGCTCGCGCGGGAAGCTCTGGCACAAGGGCGAAGAGTCGGGACACGTGCAGAAAGTGAGATCGGTGCGTCTCGACTGCGACGAGGACGTCGTGCTGCTGGAGGTGGAGCAGGTGGGCGGCATCGCCTGCCATACCGGACGCGAGAGCTGCTTTTTCCGGCGCCTCGATGACGGGCAATGGGTGAGCACCGATCCGGTGCTGAAGGACCCGCGCGAGATCTATCGCTCATGAACGATTCCGAAATACTCGCGCGGCTCGGGCAGGTGATCGAGCAGCGGCTGAAGGCGGATCCTTCGATGTCCTACGTCGCGAGCCTCGCGCGCAAAGGTCACGACGCGATCTTGAAGAAGGTCGCGGAAGAGGCCGCCGAGACGATTCTCGCCTCGAAGGACGGTGATAAACTTCACGTCGTGCGCGAGACCGCAGATCTGTGGTTTCACTGCATGGTCCTGCTGACCTGGCACGGTGTGCGCGTCGACGAGGTGCTCGCGGAGCTCGCGCGGCGCGAAGGCACTTCCGGCATCGCCGAAAAACGCTCTCGCGGTCCTCGAACGGAGTAATCGATATGGGTTCGTTCAGCATCTGGCATTGGCTGATCGTCTTGGTCGTGGTGATCCTCATCTTCGGCACCAAGAAGCTGCGCAACCTCGGCACCGACCTCGGCAGCGCCGTGAAGGGCTTCAAGGACGGCATGAAGTCGGAAGAGGACAAGAACGCCGCGAAGAGCGAGATCCCTCCCTCGGCGGGTCAGACGATCGAAGGCGAGGCGCGGAAGGAAACCACCAAGACGTAGCGGCGCTCGCGCTTCGCGCTCGGGCCCCGCCGCACACGAACGGAGGGAAACTTTCCACGCAGGGCGCGAAGTTGGCCGCGCCGTGTTCCCTCCGTAACCTCCCTTCCTCCATTACATGTTCGATATCGGCTTCTCCGAGCTCATGATCATCGCCGTCGTGGCGCTGATCGTGATCGGTCCGGAGCGGCTGCCGAAAGTCGCGCGCACGCTCGGCCATCTGCTCGGCCGCATGCAGCGTTACGTGAACGACGTGAAGGCCGATATCTCGCGCGAGATGCAGCTCGAGGAGCTGAAGAAGCTCCAGGCCTCGATGCAGGACGCGGCGCGCAACTTCGAGCAGACGGTCACGCATGAAGTGAATACCACCGAGGCGGAGCTGCAGAAGATCGCGCAGGAGGCGAATCCTTCCCCCGCCCCGGGCGCGGAAACGCCCGCGAGCGAGCCGCCGAGCCCGGCGCCCGAGTCCGCCGCACCCACAGCGACAGCACCCGCGGACGCGCCTGCAGCGCAAGCGGCGGAGAAGCGCGCGTAACCCGCGCGCACCCTCATGGCGGAAGACACCTTCATTTCGCATCTCGTCGAGCTGCGGGACCGGCTGCTGCGCGCGCTGCTCGCGATCGCCATCGTGTTCGTCTGCCTCTTTCCGTGGGCCTCCGAGCTCTACGATCTCCTTGCCTATCCGATGATACGCACGCTCCCCGAAGGCTCGAAGATGATCGCGACCGGCGTCATCACGCCATTCCTGATCCCGGTAAAGGTTGCCGCGATGGCGGCGTTCATCATCGTGCTGCCCTACGTTCTGTACCAGGCGTGGGCTTTCGTCGCGCCGGGCCTGTACTCGCACGAGAAGAAGCTCGTGCTGCCGCTCGTCGTCGCGAGCACGATCCTGTTTCTGCTGGGGATCGCGTTCTGCTATTTCTTCGTCTTCGGCGTCGTATTCGATTTCGTCAACAAGATCGCACCGGCGAGCATCACGGTCGCGCCGGACATCGAGCAGTATCTGAGCTTCGTACTGACGATGTTCCTCGCGTTCGGCGTCACCTTCGAGGTGCCGATCGTGGTCATCCTGCTCGCGCGCTTCGGCGTGGTGACGCTCGAGCAGTTGCGCAACGTGCGGCCGTATTTCATCGTCGGCGCGTTCGTGATCGCCGCGATCGTCACGCCGCCGGACGTGATCTCGCAGCTCCTGCTCGCGATTCCGATGTGCATTCTGTACGAGGTGGGACTTTTTCTCGCGCGCTTCATGGCGAAGCCGAAGGAAGAGGACGACGATTACCGCTCGCCATCGGACGCCGATATGGACCGCGAGCTCGACCGCGTAGACGCCGAGCGAAAGTAAGCGGCCGCGATCGCGCTACTGTGAGTGCCGGGTCTGAAGCGGCCGGCGGCCGACAGTCACCCGTACCTCGCTCGCTTGCTGGCTGCGCACGAGCCTGAGCGTCGCCTGCGTGCCTGGACGCAGCGCCGAGACGAGGTTCAGCATGCTCGACGAATCGGTCACCGGCGTGCCCTCGACCGAGACGAGAATATCGCCGAGGCGGATGCCGGCCTTTTCCGCCGGTGTGCCGCGCAGCACTTCAGTGATGAGCGCGCCGCGAATTTCCGGGAGCTTGAACGAGTCGGAGAGCTCCCGCGTCATGTCCTGGACGCCAACACCGATCCACCCGCGGGTCACCTGACCCGTCTGCATGATCTGCTCGAGCACCTGCTTCGCCGTGCTCGCGGGAATCGCGAAGCCGATGCCGAGCGAAGCGCCGCCGGGCGCGCGTGAGTAGATCGCGGTATTGATGCCGATGAGATTGCCCTGGGCGTCGATCAGCGCCCCGCCCGAGTTGCCGGGGTTGATCGCGGCGTCGGTTTGGATGAAATTCTCGAATGTATTGATGCCGAGGTGATTGCGCCCGAGCGCGCTGATGATGCCCAGCGTGACGGTCTGGCCGACGCCGAACGGATTGCCGATCGCCAGCACCACGTCGCCGACGTTCGCGTGCTCCGATTGTCCGAAGAGGATCGAGGGGAGCTTCGACAAGTCGATCTTGAGCACCGCGAGATCCGTTTCGGGGTCCGTGCCGACTACCCGGGCCTTGGCTCGCCGCGTATCGGCGAGCGCGACTTCGATCTCGTCCGCGGCTTCGACGACGTGGCTGTTGGTGAGGATGTAGCCCTGCTCGCTCACGATGACGCCGGATCCCAGGTTCGTGCTCTTTTTCGTCTGCGCGTCGAACTGGTCCCCGAAGAAATGCCGGAACACCGGGTCGTCCATGAACGGATGGCGCTGTATTTTCGTTTCCTTGGTCGTGTAGATATTCACGACCGCCGGCATCGCGCGCTTGGCCGCGTCGCTGAAGGAGGCGACCTTCTTGGCTTCGCCCTCGGAATGCGCTTCGCGGATGGTGACCACGTTGCCGCGCGTTCCCGACGCGAGCAGATCGGGACGCAGCGTCGAGACGACGAACAGCGCCGCCACGCACACTGTCGCGGTCTGACAGAACACGAGCCAGAGCTTGCGGATCATCACAGCGGAGAAACGGTTGACGGATCGCGGGTCTCAGGCCCAAATTCGATGAATGGAGCGCAGCGAGCTCGACGCCTATCTCGACCGGTACCTCGACGTGGCGAGGTTTCGCGATTATTGCCCAAACGGTCTGCAGGTGGAAGGCCGCGCAACCGTCGAGCGCGTCGTGTCGGGCGTCACTGCGTCGATCGCGCTTATCGAAGCGGCGATTGCCGCGCAGGCCGACGCGGTGCTGGTGCATCACGGCTATTTCTGGCGCGGCGAAGATGCTCGCATCATAGGCACGCGCCGGCGGCGCATCGCGCTCCTGGTCCGGCACGACATCAACCTCTACGCGTTCCACCTTCCGCTCGACGCGCACGCGGACGTCGGCAACAACGCGGCGCTTGCGCGCGTGCTCGATTTCAACGTGCTCGGCCGCTTTGGCGAGCAGGACCTCGGCTTTCACGGCGAGCTGCGCGCGGCCGCCACGCTTGCGGAGCTCGCGGCCGACGTGGAGGCCCGACTCGGCCGCACGCCGCTCGTCATCGGCGAGCCGTCTCGTCCGGTGCGGCGCATCGCGTGGTGTACCGGCGCGGCGCAGGGTTATCTCGAAGACGCGGTGCGCCTCGGCGTCGACGCCTACCTGAGCGGCGAGATCTCGGAGCAGACCGTGCACCTCGCGCGGGAAAGCGGCGTCGGCTTCATTTCCGCGGGGCATCACGCGACCGAGCGTTACGGGGTGCAGGCACTGGGCGCGCACATTGCGGAGCGCTTCGGGCTCGACCACCGCTTCGTCGATATCGACAACCCGGTGTAACGCTGGTGTAAGTCGCTGAGCTGGCGGCGTTTTTCGCCGTTTTGCTTAACTTTGTCGCGGCCGATTGCTAAAATCGACGCTTTTTCGTGCACCACACCCCCCGAGGCAAGTCTCCCTATGGCTGAAGAGGAACTGGACAAGGACAAGCGCCGCTTCGTCCTGACCGCCGCCACCGTTACCGCGACAGGCGCCGCATCCGTGGCTGCGGCCGTGCCGTTCGTCGCGAGCATGATGCCTTCCGAGCGCGCGAAAGCGGCCGGCGCGCCCGTGGAAGTCGATTTGTCCAAGCTCGAGCCGGGACAGAAGATGATCGTGGAATGGCGCGGCAAGCCGGTGTGGATCGTGCGTCGCACGCCCGACATGCTGAAGATGGTGAAAGCCGACGACGAGCGGGTCGCCGATCCGAAGAGCGAAAGCAGCGTCCAGCCAACGTACGCGAAGAACGAATTCCGTTCGCTCAAGCCCGAGTATCTCGTGCTCGTCGGTATCTGCACGCATCTCGGGTGCTCGCCCGTCGACCGCATGGCCGCCGAGCCGCAGCCGTTCGCGTCCGACTGGCACGGCGGCTTCTACTGCCCGTGTCACGGGTCGCTCTTCGATCTCGCCGGGCGCGTCTACAAGAACAAGCCCGCGCCCGACAACCTCACGGTGCCCCCGTACAAGTTCGTGGGCGACACCAAGCTCGTGATCGGCGAAGACACGCAGGGAGCGTAAAACCGCACATGGCAGCCACAAAAAAAATGCCGGTCACCGGCGCCGGGCCGTTCAACGGCATCCTCACGTGGGTCGATCAGCGCTTCCCGCTGATCTCGATGTGGAAGGAGCACGCGTCCGAGTACTACGCGCCGAAGAACTTCAACTTCTGGTACTACTTCGGCTCGCTCGCGGCGCTGGTGCTGGTCATCCAGATCCTGACCGGCATCTTCCTGACGATGCATTACAAGCCCGACGCCGCGCAGGCGTTCGCGTCGGTCGAGTACATCATGCGCGACGTGCCGTGGGGCTGGCTGATCCGCTACATGCACTCCACCGGTGCGTCGTTCTTCTTCATCGTCGTGTACCTGCACATGTTCCGCGGGATGATGTACGGCTCCTACCGCACGCCGCGCGAGCTCATCTGGATCATCGGCATGCTGATCTATCTCGTGCTGATGGCCGAGGCGTTCTTCGGCTACCTGCTCCCGTGGGGCCAGATGTCGTTCTGGGGCGCGCAGGTGATCGTGAACCTGTTCGACGCGCTGCCGTTCATCGGCGAGCCGCTGGCGCTGTGGATCCGCGGCGACTACGTGGTATCCGATGCCACGCTGAACCGCTTCTTCTCGTTCCACGTGATCGCGATCCCGCTGGTGCTGGTCGGGCTGGTCGGCGCGCACATCATGGCGCTGCACGAGGTGGGCTCGAACAATCCGGACGGCATAGAGATCAAGAAGAACCTCGGTCCCGACGGTCATCCGCTGGACGGCATTCCGTTCCATCCGTACTACACCGTGAAGGACACGCTCGGCGTCATGGTGTTCCTGGCGATTTTCGCGATCGTCATGTTCTTCATGCCGGAGCTGGGAGGCTACTTCCTCGAATACAACAACTTCATACCGGCCGATCCGCTGAAGACGCCGCCGCACATCGCGCCGGTGTGGTACTTCACGCCGTACTACTCGATCCTGCGCGCCACGACCGACGAGTTCATGATCGTGCTGGCGATCGCCGTCGTCGCCTACGGAATCCTGGTGTGGCGCACGCCGGCGTGGCGCAAGGGCAGGCTGCCGGCGGTCGCGATCGTCGCCCTGCTGGTCGCCGCGTTCCTGACCATCGAGGCGAAGGTCTGGGGCGTGGTCTTCATGGGCGTGTCCGTCATGATTTTTTTCCTGCTGCCGTGGCTGGACCTCTCCCCGGTGAAATCGATCCGCTACAAGGGCTCGCTCTTCAAGACCGCGCTGGGACTCTTCGTCGTCGTCTTTCTCGTGCTCGGCTATTACGGGACACAGCCCGTGACCGATCTGGGCACGCGGATCTCACAGATCTGCACGCTGCTCTATTTCGCGTTCTTCCTGCTGATGCCGTGGTACTCGCGCATGGACCGCACGTTGCCCGAGCCGGCGCGGCTCACGTGAGAACGGCCATGATGAAAACGATAAAAGCCTTCCTCGTCCTGCTGTGCCTGCTGCCGGCGCTCGCCTGCGCCGTGGAGGCGGAGCTCAAGCTCGACCATGCGCCGATCGATCCGACCGACATGGCGTCGCTCCAGCGCGGCGCCGCGACGTTCGTGAACTACTGTCTGAACTGCCACAGCGCGAACTACATGCGTTACAACCGGCTCCAGGACATCGGGCTCAACGAACAGCAGATTCGTGACAATCTCGTCTTCACCGGCGTGAAGGTCGGCGATCTGATGAAGGTCGCGATGGATCCGGTGTCCGCGAAAGAGTGGTTCGGCACGGCGCCGCCCGATCTCACGGTCATCGCGCGCTCGCGCTCGTCGCATGCCGGCAGCGGAGCCGACTGGCTCTATACCTATTTACGTACGTTTTACCGCGATCCATCGCGGCCGAGCGGCTGGAATAACGTCGTCTATCCGAACGTCGGGATGCCTCACGTGCTGTGGCAGCTCCAGGGCGAGCAGGTCCTGAAAGAGGCCCGGGAGCAGGGCGAGGGCTACATGCGCACCGTGCAGAAGCTCGCGCTCGACAAGCCCGGCACCCTGAAACCGAACGAATACGACCGGCTCGTTGCCGACCTCGTGAACTACATGAGCTACATGAGTGAGCCGGCGCGGCACCAGCGCGTGGTCGTGGGGCTGTACACGCTGCTCGTGATCTTCGTCCTGATCGCGCTCGCTTACGCCCTCAAGAAATCGTTCTGGAGAGACGTTCACTAGACGAGCGTCCCGTTCTTGCACTGACAGGCCTTACCTATGATGACCCTCTATTCCGGAACGACGTGTCCTTTCAGCCAGCGCTGCCGCATCGTGCTGTACGAAAAGGGGATGGATTTTCAGATCGTCGACGTCGATCTGTTCAACAAGCCCGAGGACCTGGCGGTGATGAATCCGTACAACCAGGTCCCGGTGCTCGTCGAGCGCGACTTGATCCTGTACGAATCGAACATCATCAACGAGTACATCGACGATCGCTTCCCGCATCCGCAGTTGATGCCTGCCGATCCGGTGATGCGCGCCCGCGCGCGGCTCTTTCTGTTCCGCTTCGAGCAGGAGATGTTCTGCCACATCGAAGCGATCGAGAAGGGCACGCAGAAGCAGGCGGACAAGGGCCGCACGCTGATACGCGACAATCTCACGCAGATCGCGCCGGTGTTCGCGAAGCAGAAACACATGCTCGGCGACGAGTTCTCGATGCTCGACGTGGCGATCGCGCCGCTGCTCTGGCGGCTCGATTATTACGGCATACAGCTCCCGAAGCAGGCCGCGCCGATCCAGAAATACGCCGAGCGGCTGTTCAGCCGGCCGGCGTTCATCGACGCCCTCACGGCCTCCGAGAAGGTGATGCGCAAGTAAGGGACGCGCCATGCCCGAAAAGTCGACCAAGCCCTATCTGATCCGCGCCATTCACGAGTGGTGCTCGGACTCGAACTACACGCCGTACCTCTCGGTCAAGGTCGATGCCAACACGCGCGTGCCGATGGAGTACGTCAAGAACGGCGAGATCGTGCTCAACCTCTCCTACGACGCGACGCACCGGCTGACGATCGGCAACGAGCTCATCCAGTTTTCCGCGCGCTTCAACGGCGTCTCGCGTGAATGCTCGATCCCGGTCGAGGCCGTGATCGGCGTGTTCGCGCGCGAGAACGGCCAGGGGCTGTTTTTCGAGGTCGAGCCCCCCGCGCAGCCTGCTGCACCCGAAAGCGACGCTTCAGGCGACGCGCCGACGCCGCCGCCGACGCGGCCCAAGCTCCAGATCGTCAAGTAGCACCTCTTCCGCAGGGTTGCGCCGGCCCTCGCCTGCGCTGTTCGATTGACCGCCGACAGAGCGGCCCGCAGAATTTCCGCACGCACGGAAATCAGTTCGAACAACGGCTGCCCGGCGGCCCCGGCCCCACGCTCAGCGCTCACATTGGAGGGAATCATGCTTAGCCCTGAAGAGCTGCAGGAAGTACTGCCCGCGGAGACGTCGACTTTCCCGTCGCCGATTCCGGTCCAGAACGTTTCCAGCGACGAATACATGCCGTGCCCGCAGACGGCGAAGCAGCGGGAGTTCGAAGCGCGGGTGAAGGAGTACGGCTCGCAGTTCGCGCGCAAGGTCGGCGTGTCGCGCCGGGCGTTCTTCAAGACAGCCTCCGGCATGGCGGCCGCGTTCCTCGCGATGAACGACACCTACGGGCCGCTCTTCGCCGTTTCGCGCGCCGAGGCGGCAACACCCGAGATGGCGAGCGAGCGCGCAAAGGCGCTGAAGAACCAGTTCATCATGGACATGCACACGCATTTCCTGCGCGACGACACCCGGATCAAGACGTTTGTCAATCAGCGCGCCACCGTCGGCCAGCTCGGCTGGAACCCAACCCTCAAGGGCAAGGAACAGACGATCGATGATCTGAAGTTCGCCAACTACTTCAAAGAAGTGTTTCTCGACAGCGACACGAAGATCGCCATGATCAGCGGCTCGCCTTCGCACGAGCCGCAGGACTGGTTCCTCACCAACGAGATGAAGTTCGATGCGCGTGCCAAGGTGAACAAGGAGGCCGGCACCAAGCGCATGTTCTCGCACGCCATGATGACGCCGGGCTGGCCGGGCTGGATGGAGCGCGCCGAATCGGATTTCGAGAAGCTCAAGCCCGATGCGTTCAAGGGCTACACGGTCGGCGACAACACTAACAAGCACCTCTCGAAGCACCCGTACCGGCTCGACGACGAGAAGATCATGTATCCGTTCTACGAGAAGCTCGTGAAGTGGAGCAAGACGAGCCCGGGCATCATCAACGTGTGCATCCACAAGGGACTGTTCCCGCCGGAAGTCGAGCAGAAGTTCCCGCACCTGCTCGCGTACTCAGACGTACGCGATGTCGGCAAGGCGGCGAAGGACTGGCCGCAGCTCAACTTCATCATCTATCACTCCGGCTGGCGTTGGACGGGGCCGAAGGCGCCGGAACGCGCGTGGGACGCGTTCGAAAAGACAGGGCGGGTGGAGTGGGTTACCGATCTGGCCGACATTCCGGGCAAGTATGGCGTGAAGAATGTGTACGGCGACCTGGGGCAGCTCTTCGCCTGGTCCACGACGGCGAACCCGCGGCTCGGTGCGGCGATCATGGGCACGCTCATCAAGGGACTCGGCCACGACCACGTCGTCTGGGGTACGGATGCGGTCTGGACCGGTGCGCCGCAGTGGCAGATCGAGGCGCTGCGCAGGCTCGAGATCCCCGAAGACATGCAGAAGAAGTACGGCTACGCGCCGCTCGGCGCCGCCAATGGGCCCGTCAAGAGCGCGATCTTCGGCGGCAACAATGCGCGTCTTTACAAGGTGTCGCCGAAGCAGCAGGCCGAGGTCGTCGTCGACCGGGTCGCGCAGATCAAGGAGACCTACGAGCAGTACGGCCCCGGCCGCAGCAACCTTGCCTACGGCTATGTCGCTCGGAACCGTGCCTGACGGCCCGTGAGCGACGCCGCCATGACCGGGATGAACGACAGAGGGAAGCCAAGCATGGGCAGCCCTACGGGGTGCCCGTGTTCCCTCTGTAACTGCCCTTCCTTTGGTTGTACGTGAAAACGCCCGCGATGAGCGGGCGTTTTCGCTGTTGCGGCGTCACAGTGCTACTAACGCATCTCCTGCTGGGTTTCGCGCGCTTCGCCCTGGAGCTTCTCGCCGCCGCGCTCGATGTCGCGACCCATGCCGGCCATCGTGTTGCAGCCGGCGAGCGTGATGCCCAGGAGGATGAGAGCAAAAATGCGTTTCATGATGCCTCCTTGAACAGTTATTGGATTCACCTGAACTAGAACACCGCCTTGCCCACGATGACCGCGAACACCACGACACCGATGGCGATGATCAGGAACAGGAAGAACAGGAACTTGGCGATGCTGGCGGCGCCGGCCGCGATGCCCGTGAAGCCGAAAAAACCAGCGACGAGCGAGATCAGGAAGAAGATCAGCGCCCACTTGAGCATGTCCGCCTCCTATTCGCGGCCAGCCGTGGTCACGGTCCTCGCCGTAGCGTGCCCGCGATGAGCGACACCACGAACAGCACCAGGAAGACGAAGAACAGGATCTTGGCGATTTCGGCTGCGCCGGCGGCGATGCCGCCGAAGCCGAAGAGCGCCGCGACCAGTGCGATCACGAAGAACAGTGCAGCGTAGTACAGCATGTCGATCTCCTTGATAGGTTCCGCGCTTCTCGCAGCCGCAAGGCCGCTCGCGCCGACACCATCCTTCTGCAACGCGTATGCCCGTGGGCTCTATCGCGACGGCAACGCAAAAAGATACCGTCGCATCAACAGGATGCGGTGGACAGCGCGTTCGGGAGAGCGGCGGGGCGGGCCCGCCGCGTCACTGAATCAGGAGGTCAGGAGGTGGCCGGCATCGGCAGGATCATGCGATGCCGGTTCTTGCGGCGAATCTCGGCGGGACGCGAGACCCTCGGCTTGTCGCCGTATACGTAGCGACCCGCCGTGAACGCGACCGGCTGCGCATGCAGCGCCTCGCGATGCGCTTCGCGCCGCGCCTCGCGCTCGAGCTCCTCCCGCGGGCAGCTTTCCGCAGGCGTGGCTGCGGGCTGTGAATGATGCGATTTCGGTATACGCCAAGGTAGACGTCTCAATTTACGCATGGGGTTCCGCTCTTTCGTTGAAAGCCCGGCTCGAGCCGGAGTCGAATATCGATCGGATGCAATGCAACCCACGTTCCCAAAAAAAAGAGCTCGGTTGCCGAGCTCAAAAGGGGGTCTTATGCAGGCCGGCGCTGCGTCGAGTACCGCGTCGCGCCGACCGTTCCGCAATCGGCCGCCACACAATGGCGGGAAATCTGGAAACGCCTGAAGCACGAGGAATGCCAGCTCGGACACGCTTTAACTTTCAATGCGTTAGCAATTCGCCCCACGACGCGCGGCGGGTGCTGTTTACCGGTTCTGGAAACTTTTACGCTGCGGCGCGCTCCCGTTTACGCGGCATTCTGCGGCGCCTATAATTCAGCGCCCTGCCGGCATAGCTCAGTTGGTAGAGCAACCGCCTTGTAAGCGGTAGGTCGTCTGTTCGAGTCAGACTGTCGGCACCGTCGGCCGGTCCCGTCCCCTTCCGGAGTCGCACGCGAGGTCCGCCTTGCTGCCGCGCTCGTTCAGTCGCGCGGGAGCCTTGAAAAGCCGGCGGCGCCAACCTATTTACAGCCCCGAAAAGCCGGAACGCGGCGGGGCTTGGAGGAAGCAAGTGATCAAAGTTGAAAAACTGACCAAGGCATTCGGCGCGAAGCTCGCGGTGAACGATGTATCGTTCGCCGTCGAGCGCGGCGAGGTCCTTGGCTTTCTCGGTCCCAACGGGGCCGGGAAATCGACCACGATGCGCATGATCACGGGATTCATTCCCCCGACGTCCGGGTCTGTCTCGGTGGGCGGCCACGATGTCGTTCTGGATCCGATCGGCGCCAAGCGCCTGATCGGCTATCTCCCCGAGAACGCGCCCGGCTACGCGGACATGACGGTGCGCGGGTTTCTCGAATTCGCGGCGGAGCTACGGGGCCTCAAGGGCGACGCCCGGCAGCGGGCCGTCAATCGCGCGATCGAGCTCTGCTTCCTGGAGAACGTGCTGTACCAGACCATCGACACGCTGTCGAAGGGGTACAAGCACCGCACCTGCCTCGCCCAGTCGCTCATACACGACCCGGACGTCCTGATACTCGACGAGCCCACTGACGGACTGGACCCGAACCAGAAGCACGAAGTGCGCAACCTCATCAAACGCATGGGCGCCAATAAAGCGATCGTGTTTTCGACGCACATCCTGGAGGAGGTGGAAGCCGTGTGCTCGCGCGTGATCATCATCGACCGCGGGCGCATCGTGGCGAACGGCACGCCGGCCGAGCTCAAGGCGCGCTCCGAACTCGCCGGCGCGGTGCACCTGCGCGCCCGCAATATCGCCTCCGGCACGCTGTTCGAGCGTCTCGCGCAGGTCTCCGGCGCCGCGCGCGTCGAGCTGCTCGGCGAGCCGAACGGCGCCGTCGAGGCGCGGGTCTATCCCGCAGCGGGCGCGGCGGCGACGCTCACGCGCAGCGTCGCCGAGGCGGCGGCCCGCGAAGGCTGGCAGCTCGACGAGATCCATACGGAAGAAGGGCGGCTCGACGAAGTGTTCCGCACGATTACCCTCCCGGACACGGTGAGGACGGCTGAAGGGGTAGCGGCATGAGACCAGGAGCAGGAGTCCCGGTTTCCGGGGATGCGACCGGTCGAATTGAGGCATGCGACCGACGCGACGTGATCAGATTCACCGGTGTGCTGACCGAGGTCGCCGCATGAACGCCTGGTCCAACATCAAGGCGGTGACGAAGCGCGAGCTGGGCGGTTATTTCACCTCGCCCATCGCGTACGTGTTCCTGGTGATCTTCCTGCTGCTCACCGGGTTCTTCACCTATACCGTGGGTAATTTCTTCGAGCGCGGCGAAGCGTCGCTGGTGTCGTTCTTCACCTGGCATCCGTGGCTGTATCTCTTTCTCGTTCCGGCGGTCGGCATGCGGCTGTGGTCGGAAGAGCGGCGGCTGGGCACGCTCGAGCTCCTGCTCACGATGCCGCTCACCACCTGGCAGGCGATCATCGGCAAGTTCCTGGCGTCGTGGGCGTTCCTCGGCCTCGCGCTCGTGCTCACCTTTCCGGTCGTCATCACCGTGAACTGGCTCGGCGACCCCGACAACGGCGTCATCGTCGCGGGCTACCTCGGCAGCTTTCTCCTCGCCGGGGCCTACCTCGCGGTGAGCTGCATGACCTCCGCGATGACGCGCAACCAGGTGATCAGCTTCATCCTGTCTGTGGTCATCTGCCTGTTCCTGATCCTCGCGGGCTACACACCGGTCACCGATCTTCTCACGCGCTTCGCGAGCCCGGTGGTCGTGCAGATCGTGGCGGCCTTCTCCGTCATGACGCATTTCGAAGGCTTCCAGCGCGGCTTGCTCGACGTGCGCGACTTCATTTACTTCGCTTCGGTCGTCGGTTTCGCGCTCTTCACGACCGGGGTCATCATCCGCAACCAGCGGGCGGGTTGACGAGAACATGGCAACGAATCGCCACAGAGAAGTCCTGTGGTATTCCGCCGGCGGGGTGATCGCGCTGGTCGCCGTGCTGATCGCGGTGAATTTCATCGTGAGTCCGTTCAGCCTGCGCGCGGACCTCACCGAAGGCGACGTGTACACGCTCTCGCCGGCGACGCGCTCGGTGCTCTCGCGCCTCCAGGAGCCGGTGCGCATCCGCTTCTACTACACGCAAGGCAGCAATGCCGTGCCGGTGGGGCTGAAGACGTTCGCACAGCGCGTCGAGGACCTGCTGAACGAATACAAGGCCGCCGCGAAGGGCAAGCTCGTGATCGAACGGCTGAATCCGGAGCCCGACTCTGATGCCGAGGAATCGGCAGCCCTCGACAACGTCGAAGGCCAGATGACGAACACCGGCGAGAAGTTCTACCTCGGTCTGTCGATCTCGCGTCACGAGAAAAAGGAAGCGATCCCGGTGCTGTCACCGGACCGCGAGCGCCTGCTCGAGTACGACATCACCCGCGCGATCGCGAAAGTGGCCGCGGACAAGAAGCCTGTCGTCGGCCTGATGAGCGCGCTGCCGGTGCTCGGGCGGCCGCTCAATCCCCTCACGAAGCAGCAGCCCACGCAGCCGTGGGTCGTCGGCAACGAGCTCAAGAACCTGTTCGACGTGCGCCAGGTGCCGGTCGACACGAAAAAGATCGAGGACGACATCCAGGTGCTGCTCGTCATCCATCCCCGCAACATCACCGAGGAAGGCGAGTACGCGATCGACCAGTTCGTGCTGCGCGGCGGCAAGCTGATCGCGTTCATGGATCCGTACGCTTATTTCGATCAGCAGCCGGACATGATGAACCCGTTCGGCGGCTCGAACGCGGGGCAGTCGGTGCTGTTCACGCTGCTGAAAGGCTGGGGCCTCGAGCTCACGCTGAACCAGGTCGTCGCGGACATGACGTACGCGAGCGGCGCCGGCCCGCGGCTTCTGCCGACGCTGCTCCAGTTGCCCGCGGAAGCGCTCAACCAGGACGACGTCGTGATGAGCCAGGTGGGCTCGCTGCTCGTGCCGTTTAGCGGGGTCTTCAAGGGTAAGCCGGCCGAAGGACTCACCCAGACGGTGCTCGCGCACACCTCGAAAAACTCGATGATGGTCGATCTGATCATCGCGACGCTTTCCGGCGAGCCGTCCACGCGCGGCTTCCAGCCTTCCGGCGAGGAGATGCCGCTCGCGATCCGGCTCGCGGGCAAGTTCAAGAGCGCTTTTCCCAATGGACCGCCGGAGCCCATGGGCCGCCGCGATGAAAAGAAAGCCGAGCCCGCGAAACCGGAAGCGAAGGCGCCGCACCTGCGCGAAGCGGCGCAGGAGACCCAGGTCGTGCTCGTGGGCGACGTCGATCTGCTCACCGACGGCGCCGCGGTCGAAGTACAGGAAGTATTCGGCCAGAAGCTCGTCGTTCCGCGCGGCGGCAACATCGCTCTCCTGCTCGGGCTCGTCGAGCAGTTCTCGGGCGATCAGAACCTGATGGGGCTGAGGAGCCGCGCGTCGTTCACGCGGCCGCTCACGGTCGTGCGCCAGATGGAGGCGCAGGCGCAGCAGCTCTATCTCGGCAAGATCAAAGAGCTCGAGGACAGCCTGCAGCAGACGCAGGAGAAGCTCCAGGAGCTGCAGAAAGGCAAGCAGGCCGCTGCCGGCTCGGCGACGATCCTCACCCCCGAGCAGCAGGCCGAGATCGACAAGTTCCGGGAGCAGACGATCAAGACGCGTGCGGCGTTGAAGGAAGTACGCAAGAACCTGCGCGTCGAGACCGACCGGCTCGAGTTCTGGACCAAGGTCGTGAACATCGGCCTGGTGCCGCTGCTCGTCGCCGTATTGGGCATCGCGCTCGCGCTTGCGAAGCGGCGCCGCGTAGCGGCCGCGGCTCGCCGCGCGTGAGGGTGCATCCAGCATGAATCGCACACAGTTTCTGATTCTGGTGATCGCGCTCGTGGTGCTCGGCGGCGTGGGCATGTACATGTTCCGTCAGAACGTCGCGGAGTACCAGGAGACCGGAGCGAAAATCGGCGCGAAGGTGCTGCCGAGCCTGAAGGTCGCCGACGTGGCGCAGATCGAGCTCCGCGATGCGAAAGGCTCGGCGACGCTCGTGCGCAAGGAAAGCTATTGGGTGGTGCAGGAGCGCGAAAACTATCCCGCCGATTTCAAGGCGATCAGCGACCTCATCATCAAGCTCGCGGACCTCAAGGTCGTGCAGAACGATACGGTGAGCGAGGCCGGCATGGGTGCGGTCGAGCTGCGCGAGCCGGGCAAAGGCGAGGGCGCCGGCACGCGCGTCGAGTTGAAGGATAGCGGCGGAAAGACGCTCGCGGCGCTCGTGATCGGCAAGGTCGTGCTCAAGAAGGATCCGCTCAACCCGCTGCCCTCCGCCGTCGATGGCGTACCCGCGGGACGCTACATCCGCGTGCTCACGCCGAAAGAGCAGGTCGTGATCGTGTCGGATCCGCTCTCGAACGCGCAGGCGCAGCCCGGGCGCTGGCTCGACAAGGACTTCGCGAAAATCGATCGGATCAAGACGCTGACCGTGTCCGGCGCGAGCGACTGGAAGATCACCCGCGACGAGGAATGGGGGCAGTGGAAGCTCGTCGGAGGAGGCGATCTCAATGCGAGCGCGGCGGTCGGCGCGGTGAATGCGCTCAACCAGCTCTCGTTCAACGACGTCGTCACCGGAAAACTCGAGGACGAGGGCAAACCGACGATCGTCACGGCAGAGACCTTCGACGATCTGACCTACACGCTGCGCGTCACCAAGCGCAAGCAGGGGCCGGACTATCTGCTGAACGTCGCGGTCGCGGGCGAACCGCCGCGCGAACGGCCGGTCGAAAAGGGCGAGAAAGCGGAAGACAAGGAGCGGCGCGACAAGGATTTCGCGGAGAGCCGCAAACGGCTCGAGCTCCGCATCGCGCGTGACAAGGCGCGCAGCGGCTGGACGTACGTCGTGGAAGCGAAGCAGGTCGAGCCGCTGCTCAGGAGCCGCGCCGATCTGATCGCGCCGCCGAGGAAAAAGGAAAATTCGAGATGAAGTGGTTCAGATTTCCCAAGTCGCCCGTTTACCCGGCGGACACGCAGTGGACCGTCGAGAAGCGCAAGGACGGTTACGAATCCGACGTGACGGCGCTCGTGCGCTCGATGCTTAAAGACGAGAAGATCCGCGAGGACCAGCGCATCGCGTGGGAGCGGTGGCGCAACGAAAGCGGATCTAAACCCGCGTAATCTGCGCGCGTAGGCGCGCGCGGTTGCGCGCGACGTAAAGGCCCGCGAGCGCGCAGCCGATGCCGCCGACCGTGAGCGTCGCGGCGACGCCAGCGTACTCGGCCGCAGTCCCCGCCATGATCGCGCCGAATGGCGTCATCCCGATGAACGCCGCGGTATAGAGGCTCATCACCCGGCCGCGCTTGTCGTCCTCGACGATGGTCTGCAGGATCATGTTGACCGAGACTGACGTCACGAGAATCCCGAATCCCACGATCGCGAGCAGCACGAGCGCGACGGCCATGCCGCCTGCCCATGGGAGCAGTGCGACCGCGGCACCGGCAGCGAAGCTCGCCGCCGCGATGACGCCGACCAGGTTTCGCACGTTCGAGCGCGACGCGAGGTAGAGGGTGCCGGCAATGGCGCCCAGCCCTCCGGCGCCCACCAGGAAACCCATCGCATCGGGTCCGCCGCCATACACCTCGCGCACCAGCGCCGGCATGAGGGTCATGTACGGCGTGGCAAGCAGCGCCAGGACGACGAGCACGCCGAGCAGCAGGCGGATCGGCTGCGTGTGCCAGGCGTACGCGAAGCCTTCCCTCAAACCCGTGAGCACCGGCGGATGAGCGGCCGGGCGCGGGCTCGGCGTGACGCGAATCATCATGAAGCTCACGAGGACGGCGACGTAGGTGAGCGCGTTGATCGCGAAGCAGGCCGACTCGCCGTGCGCGCCGATGACGATGCCCGCGAGCGCGGGACCGACGAGACGACCCGCATTCACGGTGAACGACGTCACCGCGACGGCATTGGCCAGGTCCGCCTTGCCGCCGACGAGCTCGACGAGATACGCGTGGCGCAGCGGGAGCTCGATCGCGACCAGCACGCCCATGAGCATGGACAACGTGATGATGTGCCACGGCGCGATGATGCCGGCGATCGCCAGCGCGGCGAGCGTGATCGCCTGCAGCATCTCCAGCACCTGTGTGGCGAACATCGCGCGGTGCAGGTTCACCCGGTCCGACCACAGTCCGGCAAGCGGCGCGAGCACGAGTATCGGCACGCTGCTCGCGAATCCCAGCACCCCGAGCAGCGTCGCCGAACCGGTCAGCCGGTACAGCAGCCAACTCTGCGCGATCTGCTGCATCCACCAGCCGACGAGCGCGAACGCCTGGCCCGAAGCGAACAGCGCGAAGTTGCGGTGCGCGAGCGCGCGAAATACCGTGAGGCGCAAGAGAGGCCGCGAAAAGGAAACCGGCAATTCTAGCGGTCGGCCCCACGTATAATCGGTGTAAGGACGCGGCGGCCGCCGCGCTAAGCGATTTTTTGCGCGGAGAGCCGGAGGCTCGAGGCGCGTCATAGGGTTTTATTTTGCCGATCCGGATCGTCCTCCTGATCGTGCTGCTCAACATGACGGCGTATCGCGGCAGCAAAGTCGTGGTCACGCTGTTCGCCGCGGAACTCGGCGTGTCGCAGTTCTTGGTCGGCGTGCTGGTCGCGGTCTATTCCATATTTCCGATGCTCCTCGGAATCTTCGCCGGCAAGCTCACCGATCGGCTCGGCGTGCGATTGCCGATGACCGCAGGCACGAGCGGGGTCGCGATGGCGCTCCTGGTCCCGTTCACGTTTCCGGGCGTGCCGGCGCTCTACATCTCGGCGGTCCTGCTCGGCGCTTCATGGGTCTTCTACAACGTGTGCGCGCAGAACCTGATGGGCATCCTGAGCGAGCGAGAGTCGCGCGCGCGCAATTTCACGAATTTCGGTCTGGTGATGGCGGGCGGCAGCTTCTTCGGTCCGATCATCTCGGGCTTTTCGATCGATCACGTCGGCCACGCGCAGACGTACCTGCACCTCGCGGTTCTGCCGTTCATGTCCGCGCTGATCCTGATCTCCCTGCGATCGGTGCCGGCTGGACTAGGCAAGGGAAAGGTGAGTGAAGAGCACGCGGAGTACTCCGCCAATCTGCTCGGCAACAAGGCCCTGAGGCGCACGCTCGTCACGAGCGCCATCGTGCTGACCGGCACCGACCTCTTCCAGTTCTACATGCCGCTTTATGGACACGCCATCGGCCTGTCGGCGTCGGCCATCGGCATGGTGCTCGGCGCGTTCGCGGTTGCCGCGTTCGTCGTACGCCTCGTGATGGCGCCGATGGTGAAGCGCTTCGGCGCGGATCGGCTGCTCGTGTGGTCGCTCTTCATGGGCGGTGCGGCCTACGTCCTGTTCCCCGTTTTCGAGAACGCGATCCTGCTTGCCGCCGTGGCCTTCATCCTGGGCCTGGGGCTCGGGTGCAGCCAGCCGCTTTCGCTCATGCTCATCTACGAGCGGGCGCCCGAAGGCCGGTCCGGCGAGGCGCTGGGATTGCGGATGACGATCAACAATTTCATGCACATCGCCATCCCTCTCTTCTTCGGCTCGCTCGGAACGCTCTTCGGTGTCGCGCCGGTGTTTCTTGCGAACGCGGCGATCATGACGGCGGGAGGAATCATCAGCCGCGAGAAATCAACGACGCGCCGTTAAGCTTCGCTTCCCGGCGCAAGAAATCGCTTATCGCGGCAGCCGCCGCGAAACTCTAAAAGGAGGGCTGTCATGAAAATCGCTGTGATCGACGACTACCAGGATGCATTTCGGCGGATGAAGGCGTTCGCGAAGTTGGCGGGTCACGATGTCACCGTCTACAACGACACCGAGAAGGACGCCGCGAAGCTCGCGGAGCGGCTCAAGGACGCCGAAGCGGTGGTGCTCACGCAGCAACGTTCGCGTTTTCCGCGCGCGGTGATCGAGCGGCTGCCGAAGCTGAAGCTGATCAGCCAGACCGGTCGCAACACGGCGCACGTCGATGTCGCCGCGTGTGCCGAGCGCGGCATCGTCGTCTCCGCCGGCGGCGCAGGCAGCCCGAACCCGACGGCCGAGCTCACGTGGGCGCTCATCCTCGCGCACCTGCGGCACATCCCCGAGGAAGTGCAGCGGCTGAAGCAGGGGCAGTGGCAGAAGACGATCGGCGTCGGCCTCAAGGACAAGACCCTCGGCGTCTACGCCTACGGCAAGATCGGCAGCGTGGTCGCGAACGTCGGCCGCGCGTTCGGCATGAAGGTGATCTGTCTGGGGCGCGAAGCCTCCACCGGCAGAGCGCGCGAAGCGGGTTTCGAAGCGACGACCGATCGTCAGGCGTTCTTCGAAAGCGCCGACATCGTGAGCATTCACCTGCCGCTCAACAAGGAGACGCGCGGCATCGTGACGGCGCAGGACCTCGCGCGCATGAAACCGACGGCGCTGTTCGTGAACACGAGCCGCGCGCCGATCGTCGCGGAAGGCGCCTTGGTCGAAGCTTTGAAGAAAGGACGCCCAGGCGGCGCGGCCGTGGACGTCTACGAGGACGAGCCGGTGGTGAACGCCGCGCATCCGCTGCTGCACATGGCGAACGTGACCTGCACGCCGCACCTGGGTTACGTCGAAGAGCGCGGCTACGAGAACATCTATGCCATGGCGATCGACCAGATCCTCGCCTACGCCGACGGCAAGCCGATCAACGTGGTGAGTGCAGCGAAATAAGAACTGGATCCCGGCCTGCGCCGGGATGACGGTTTCCTACGTCATTCCCGCGCAGGCGGGAATCCAGATCACCAGCCGTAGGCTGGGCGCAAGCCCGGCGTCAGTGCAAGTGCTTGTTGCGGGGATGGAGCGGAATCACCGTCGAGGTTGCCGCGCTCTCGCGGCCGCCTTCGGTGCGCGCCGCGCCGGCGGTATCGAAGAGCTGATTGATGAGCGCCGCGACCTGCTCGGTCTCCGGCTTTCCGAGATGGCGTGACAGCAGCGCGCTCACGTCCTCGACGACGCACTGGCGGCGGAACTCGTGGATCGCCTCGGGCGTCGGGCCGACGAACATCTGGTAGAACTCGTCGTCGGCTCCTTCGGGGTAATACGTGACCTCGACCTCGGAAGCGTACTCGGTCAACGGGCCGAGATTATGGAACGCCTCGGTGAGCCGGCTTTGGAAGCTGCGACCGACCTCGCCGGTCCAGCAGATGTTCACCACCCGCTCCTTCGGATCGAACGTGAGGCCGGGTTCCTCGCGCTCCAAGCTGTGCGCGTCGGCGATCGTATCGACGTCGAGATAGTCGAGCCACGGGCGCAGCGCCTGATCAACCTGCGACGGACGCACACCCTTGCACAGAAAAATACTGCCATGCACGTGCACTTCGGTTCGCATAGGGAGCTCCAGAGAATTAAGACGCACGCCTTCGACAAAGGGGTGCGTCCATGGTCCCGAAGAATACCACGTTGTGCGCTGCAAAACGAAATCGCCGTAACGGCGGTCAGGCGCGGCGGAGCAGCTCGATCGTTCTTGCCGCCGGATCGACCCGCACGATGTCGCCGGTGCGGATGATCTCCTCGGGCGCGCGCGACCAGCCTTCCGTGATCGTGATGTTCGCGAACACCGCGCCTTGCACCATGACCGGATTCGTGACGCCGAAGACGAACGCCTTCGGCGCGATCCCCTTGCCTTTGATGTCGTAGAACGCCCAGCCCGCGGCGATGCCGCCTTTGGCGGTGGGAAAGAAGAGAATCTTGTCGCGGATGTTCACGCCCTCGAGCTTGTGTCCGCGCTTCGTGATGACGCCGCTCCAGCGGTCGAGGTCGTAGCGCGGGCTGAAGCCTTCGCTGGAGACGACCGCTTCGCCTTCGACGACCGGCCCGAATGCGCGCGTCACGGTGATGGTCTCGAGTGCCGCGCTCATTGGAATACCCCCGTGCACGCGATCTCCACGCAATCTTCGGTGCGCCGCAGGATCGTGTTGAACTTGTGCGCGGTGATGGTGTTCACGATTTTCGCCGAGTTCGAAACCATGTTCGTCCAGCCGTTCGCTTCCCGCATGCGCGAGAGGTTCTGGAGGATGTACACGCACACGCCTTCGAGTATCGTCACACCGGCCGCTTCGAGCTTCTGCGCATAGCCGAGCGCCCGCGCCGCGGAGAGGATGCCGTTGCTCGTCGTCACGAACACCGTCGTGCCGCGATGCACGCGCCTGCCGTCGAAGAGCTCCGAGACGCGCTTCACCTCCAGCAGCGAAAGCTGCGGTCCGGAGAAGACGACGAAATTGCAGGGTGCGCCGAGATCGGAATAACCCGCGAATACACGGTCGATGTCGCGCTGCGTGATATGCATCGTTTCACGTGCGGGCCTGCCGCCCAGCGCCGCGTCGACCGACGGCGCCTCGGGTGTGACGCCGACCATGTGGTACATCGCCATCGAGCCGTAGCTCGCGAGCGACGCGCCGAGGTGCTTCAACTCGTCCGCGGTGGGCGAGCGCCGGATTCCGGTGAGCACCGGCACTTCGAAATAGCTCTGGTGCGATTCGCCTACGAGCTTCGCGAGCGCGCCCCACTCGGCGAAGTCGGAGACATCGGCCTCGACTTCCACGACGAACGTGCCCCTGCGATGCTCGTCGACGTGATAGCCGTATTCCGGCGTACGGCGCGTCATCGCCGCGGCCATGGCGGCGGGACCGGACTCGAAATTCGTGCGCGCGCCGCACACCGAGTTCGCCCAGATCACCGTGCCCGTGTCGCCCCACGCCACGTGCTCGCCGAAATGCGGCTGATACAGCGTCTGATAGTTGATGCACGTGTCGGCGGTGACCACGTTCATCTCCCGCAGGCTCTGGATCAGCCGGCGCTCCTTGTCGGCTTCCGCGCGGTCCTGTCCCAGCCGATCGACGTGCGCGAAATCGAAACAGCGCGCGTTCGTGGTCGTTGCGACCTCGCAGTGGGCGCCGGCGCGCGCGAGCCGCAGCAGGTGATCGAGCCCGACGTCCCCCATCACCTCGATGTCGCCCATCATGTGCACGTTGGTGACGGGCACGAAGCGCTCGGCGTCGTAGAACTTCGCGACCTCGAGCTGGAGCGCGATCGCCTCGCGCACGGTCTCGCCGTGCTCGCCGCGGAGCATGGCTTCTTCTTCTGGAGTGAGCTGCATTGCCGTTCTCTTGTCGGTGGGTCGAGACCCACCTACGCCTTCAATCGGTGGCTTTTGCGCCTGAGGCCTTGACGAGCTTCGCGAACTTCTCGCTTTCGCTCTGCACGAACTTCTGCAGCTCCTGCGGCGACGTCCCCACGACTTCGGCGCCGACCGCAGCGAGCTTTTCGCGCACGTCGGGCAGCTTGAGCGCGCGATTGGCCTCGGCATTCAACTTGGCTATCACGTCAGCGGGCGTCCCCGCCGGAACGAAATACGCAAACCAGTTCGCGATGTCGAATCCGGGAACGCCCGATTCCTGCATCGTCGGCACGTCGGGCACCGCTGGCGAGCGTTTGGCCGTCGTCACCGCGATCGCGCGCAGCTTTCCGGCGCGCACGTGCGGCATGGCCGGCGGCATGCCGGAGAAGAACATCGCGACGTGACCACCCAGGAGATCCGGCATCACGGGTCCCGCGCCCTTGTAAGGCACGTGCAGGAGGTCGATCTTCGCGGTGATCTTCAGGAGCTCGCCCGACAGATGCTGCACGCCGCCCGTGCCGGCGGACGCGTACGTGAGCTGGCCCGGGCGCGACTTCGCGAGGGCGATCACGTCCTTCACCGTCTTCACCGGTAGCGCCGGATGCACGACGAAGATGAGCGGCGTGATCGCCGCCAGCGACACGGGCGCGAAATCCCGCGCCACGACATACGGCATCTTCTGAAGGTGCGGCAGGATCACCATCTCGGCCGGCACCGCGAGCAGCACGGTGTAGCCATCGGCGGGCGCCTTGGCAGCCGCGTCCGCGCCAATCACGCCACCCGCCCCGGTGCGGTTGTCGACGAGGACCGGCTGGCCGAAGCGCTCGTTCCATTTCTGCCCGACGAGCCGCGCGATGAGGTCCGTTGCACCGCCCGTCGCGTACGGCACGATCACGCGTATCGGCTTCGATGGATAGTTCTGTGCGGCAACGGGTGCCGCGAAGGCAGCCAGTACGCAGGCCGCTGTTGCTGCGCTCTGAAGGCGCGTCATGGTATTCCTCCTCACTGTTGTTCGACCCGCGCGGTCTTTGATGATCCTGCGGTACTTGTCCGTCTCCGAGCGGAGAAGCGCTCGTGAGAGCTTACCCGAGCGAGATCGGGTACCCCGGCGGCGGCGTGAATCCGAGATCGCCGCGCTTGATCACCGCTTCGCGTCCGCCCGCGGCTTCGAGTAGCTCGGCCTGCCGCGCCTTGGCGCGCGCATCGACTTCCTGCGGATCGCAGATCGCGTACAGGCGCTGGCGACACTCTTCGAGAACGCCTGCGTAAGACGCATCAGCCGCAAGGTCGCGCAGCTCCTCCGGATCGTTCGCGAGGTCGAAGAGCTGCGGCGCGTACGCAACGTAGTGCACGTACTTGAAATCGCCATGGCGGATCATGAACGCGCCGGTCGTGGAGCCCATGCCGTGGTACTCCGAGAGCACGTTGCGATCCGGGTTCTCACCGGACGCCAGCCGATCGAGCGACACACCCGGATGGTTGTCGTAGACCTCGCGCCGGTCTTCTCCGGCGCATTCCATGATGAACGGATAGGTGTCGACATGGCTCGCCGGCGTGCGGATCTTCTTGCCCGCCGCGATGCCGGGCCCGCGCATGATGAGCGGCACACCTGCGACTTCCTCGTACATCGTCGACTTGCCCCACAAGCCACGCGCGCCGAGGTTGTCGCCGTGGTCGGACGTGTAGAGCACGCGCGTATTCTCGGCGAGGCCGGTGACCTCGAGTGTGCGCAGCACCTTGCCGATGTTGTCGTCGACGAAGCTCACCAGGCCGTAGTACGCGGCTACGGCTTTCCTCAGCTTCTCCTCGTCGAAATACTTGTCGTAGACGAAGCTCGAGGCGTAATCGCGCAGGTACGGATGCTCGGGCCGCTCGTCCTTGCCGTAGAGCTTGGGTAGCGGCATGCGATCGAGCGGGTACTGGTAATAGAAGTCGGCGGGCGCGACCAGCGGGAAATGCGGGCACACGAAGGACACGAACAGCACCCACGGCTTATCTTTGTATTTCGGCGCTTCCTCGCGCAGCCACACTTGCGTGCGCGTGCAGATCTCGCGGTCGTACGCGGTATACGGCGTCTCGCCCGGGCCCGCGAGCTTCGCGATCTTCCACGACAGTCCACGCTCGGGCAGGTCGCGGCGCACGAGCCCCATCAGATCGCCCTTGCCTTCGATGATCTGCATCGGGATCTGCATCTCGCTGAAGCCGTAGTCGTCGCCTTCTAATCCGCGGAAGTGGAGCTTGCCGATCGACACCACGCGGTGGCCGCGATCGCGCAGATGGTGATGCCAGCTCCGGATCGCGCCCTCGTAAGCGTCGGCGTTGTCCCAGTAGCCGATCTGGTGCACGTACTTGCCGACGGCGAAAGCCGCGCGCGCAGGCACGCAGACGGGGCAGGTGGTGTAGGCGCTCTCGAACATCGTGCCCTCGGCGGCGAGGCGGTCGATGTTCGGCGTCTTGACGATGTCGTGCCCGGCGCAGCCCATGATCTTCGGGTTGTGCTCGTCGGACATGATGATGACGAGGTTGGCGGGTTTCATCCCGCCATTCTAATCGGGGTCAGAGCCCCATCTCCCTCTTCCGAGATCGGGCTCTGACGCCGATCAGTAGCTTACGAGCAGCGAGAAGTGCGCGCGCCCGTTGCGCGGGCTGCCGGCTATACCGCTGTCCTTCAACTGCCAGCCGTAATCGAGGCGGGCGGTGACGTTCTGGTCCACTGAAAAACGTGCGCCGAGACCGGCAGACCACAGCGTGATCTGGCGCCGTTCGGCAGGCAGCAGCCGGATGTTGCTCACGGTGCCGTAATCGACGAAGCCGAGAAGCTGGATATGCGCTTCCTTCCCCGGCGCGACCGCGCCTAACCGATAGGACGGCGTACGCAGCTCATTGCGGATCAGGAAACCCTCATCGCCGTTCGCTTCACGTTCGTCGTAGCCGCGCACGCTCGAATAGCCGCCGGCGCCGAGCTGCTCGCTGCCGAGGAGATTGCCGTCGGCGAACTGAATCTCGGCCGACGCGTGCCACGAAAAATCCGCCGGCAGCCGCGTGATCCGGGTTGCCTGGAGATTGAAGTAGTTGTACTCGGCCTCCGAGAACGCGCGCAGCGTCTGAAAGTTGATGTCTTCGTTCTTGCTGGTGAGGCCGCCGGGGCTGTGGAAGAGACTTGCGCTGAAAGACGTGGATCCGTACGCATCGGGCGCCAGGCCCTGGTACGTCAACACGCCCTGCAGGATTTCGGCCCCCGTCACGCTTATGTTCGTGCCGCCGAACTCGAGATTGTTGTTGGTGCGTTTCCAGTCGAGCCCGCCCACCAGGGAATGGGTATAGGCACGTATCCTCCTCAGCGGAACCTCGTAGCGCAGTCCGAGCTGGCGCGAGTTGCCTTCGAGCGCCAATGGCGTCGGAACATTGCCTTTCGTATCGACGTACGCCCCGAACACGGTCAGGAGGTGCCGCCACGGCAGCGGCGCGATGTAAGTTGCGGAATGCGCGCGGTAGATGTCGAGGTCGGGACTCGCGCTCAACTGGTAGTTGAACTGGTGGTCCAGGCCGAACGCGTTGCCCCAGTTGATCCCGGCAAGCACGCGCTTGTTGTCGGTGAGGTCGGTGCCGGTATCGTCGTAGCCCAGATACAGCCGGAACGGAGAGCGCTCGCGGGTGCGCACGATGACATCCGTGGTGCCGAGCGTGCCACCGGGTTCGAGATGAACCGAAGCTTCGCGGAACGGGTTGCGGTTCAGCCAGTCGATGTCTTCGTCGAGCTTGCGTTTGTTGATACGGTCGCCGGGCTTCAGGCCGAGCGCGTCGCGGTATATGCGCTCGCTGAAAGTTCTCGCGCCCGCGACCGACACTTCTCCGACGCGGCCTTCGACCACGAGTAGCTGCAGCACGCCCCCCGTGATGTCCTGCTCGGGGGACGACACCAGGACGAACGGCCGGTCCTGCTCGGTGTAAAACGCCACGACCTCGCGCACCAGATCGTCGATGGACGCGAGGCTGACCGGCTTCCCGAGGTAGCGCGACATGCGCGCGCGGAAGGCCTCGGTCTGCAGCTCGGGTATGCGGCTGACATCCAGCCCGCTGACGCCGGTGACGCCTTCGCGCCGAACGGCCTTCGGGTCAGTCACGAAGACGATCCCCTTGAGCTCTTTCACCCGAATCGTCGTGTCGCGCGGCGGTTCACGCGGCCCCTCGCGCGGAAGCTGCCCCGGCGGAGTCACCGGTTTGGGTGCTATGCGCTCGAAGTCCTGCGCCGACGCCATGGAGCCGGCGAGAACTGCTGCGATCATTATTAAATGTCTTATCATCGCCCGCCCTGAAAACCCGGGAAGAAACCGCCGCCCTGATTCGGTAGAAGACTCGCGGCCCCTGCGCCTCCGAGACCTACGAGACCGCTGCCCGCCGATATCGAGGGTACCAGGTTGGCGATGCCGCCGGTTGACAGGCCGGCTCCGGAGATGAGGTTCGCCTGACGTCCTGCAACCATGTTCGCCATCTGCGCGAGATTACCCGCGCCGGCCGCGACGAGTGAGGCGACCGTCGAGTTGAAGTTTCCGGCTCCCGCGGCGACGATGCTCGCCGCGCGGTCCGCGCTGATGTTGCCTCCGCCGGCCGCGACGAGGCCGGCGCTGATCGATTGGAAGTTTCCTGCGCCGGCTGCGACGATGTTGCCCGCGCCGGCGGCCACGATGTTGCCGCCGCCCGCGGCGACCAGATTACCGGCTCCCGCGGCGACGATTTGGGCGACGGCGCCGGGCGCGAGGTTGAGCCCGCCCGCCGCAACGAGGCTCGAGATCGCTCGCGAGGTCAGGTTGAGCCCGCCCGCGGCGACCAGGCTTGCGCCGTCCGGACCGACTAGGCTTGCCCCATCCGGACCGACCAGGCTTGCCCCGTCCGCACCGATCAGGTTCAGACCTCCGGCTGCAACGAGGTTCATTCCGCCTGCCGCGACCATGTTGCCGCCACCCGCCGCGACGATGTTGCCGGCGCCCGCCGCGACGATGTTGCCCGCCCCTGCGGCCACGATGTTCCCGGCACCCGCGGCCACGAGGGTTGCGTTGAGGACCGACTGAAGCGTCAACGGATCGCGGAGATTGCCGCCGCCGGCGGCGACGATCCCGGCCATCTGATCGCCCGAAAGGTTGCCGCCGCCCGCCGCGACCAGGCCGGCGACCACGCCCGGCGTGAGGTTGCCGCCGCCGGCTGCAACGATGCGGCTTACTTCCTCGAAGGATAGATGGCCCCCGCTCGCCTTCGCCATATCGCTCATCTGGACATCCGACACGGGCTTGTCGAGCGAATAGCCGTAATGCCTCAGCACGAAGATGCTGTTGATCATCGGCACACCGTTCTCGTATATCGTCGGCGTATAGATGCCGCCCGGCACCACGATCGGGACTTGGTTGTCGTCCGGCACCAGCGTGCCCATCGCGAACGCGGATGCCTCCGCGATGACCGCGCTGGCGGCCTGCTCGATTTCGCGCCGCGCCCGCGCACCGCTGAAGTCGTCGTGCACCCGCTCCAGGATCTTCACGGCGTCGAGCGCCTCGCGCGCGGCGGAACGGAACGCGCTGAACGAGGTTTTTCCTTCGAGGAACTCCTGATAGGCGTGGTTCGCGGCGATCACCTTGTAGTCGACGATCGCGACGGCGCTATCCACCTGGTCGCGTTGATAGCGCTCAAGGTTCAGGCTGCGCAGTCTCGCGACGCCGGCTTCGTACTGGGCGTCGCGGAACTCGAAGAAATCCGCCATCGCGTCCAGCGCGGCGAGGGTGCTCGCGCCGCCTGCGATGTCGAACTTGACGTTCCCCACGTCGAGGATCTGATCCATCAGGCGCTCGACGGGGCTGAGCCCGCCCGAGTCAGCCGCGAACAGGCGCCTTACCGGCGTAAAATCCGGCGGCGGCGCGGGCGCGTCCACTGGCGGCGGTGGCGGGCTCGTCGCGAATACCACGCCGTTCCCGGCATTGACCGGACGCTCCGGATACGCGACGTTGCTCAGCGTGAACGCAGGCTGCAAACCGCCCAGATCAGTGACGGCGGACGACGGTGTATAGATCAGCCAGCGGCCGCCGTTTTCGGGGACGAGCACGTCAGGGCCCGCCTGGTTGATGAAGCCCGTGTCCGAGAACAGCCGCAGCTCCTGCGGTATCCCGCCGTCGCGCCCGCCGAAGAAGAACTTCGCGCCTTGTTGCAGCACGAGATTGCCGCCGCGAACCTCGAGCGTCGCCGCAGCAAGCGCTCCGCCGTCCACGAAGCCGTTCACGATGAGGCCGCCCTGCGAGTCGTGCAGGCGGAATTCGCGGTCGTAGCTCGCACGCGCGAGCGTGACGATGTTGTTCCGGCTGCCGTCCACGCGAATGTTCCCGCGCGGAGCGTCCGCGGTGAACGTGCCGGCGCTCACGTCGTCCGTCAGCGTGATCGAGCCCGTCGGGGTGTTCAACGTGAGGTTCGTCGCGGTGATGTCGCCGGTCAGACCGATCGTGTTCCCGTTGCTGATGAACATGAGATCGGCGCCGTCTATCCTTGCGCCGCCCTGGACATTGTTACCGGCTTCGACGCGCAGATTGCCGCCGCCGAGCGTGATGTCCGAGCCGAGCGCAATGTTGTCGACGGTGCGCAGGTCCAGCGTGCCGTACGTCGGACCCGTGGCAGGTCGTGTGATCGGGGAATCGACCGAGAGCATCTGCCCCGTCGTGCCGTCGAAGCTGCCGATCTGAAGCGTGCCAGCGGTGATGCGGTCGAGCTCGGCGTCGAGGATCGTCAGCGTGCCGGGTCGCTCGGGTCCGATCGTGATCGGACGGTTCGCCGTGCGCGGCGCGATCGCGACGCGGCCGGTGCCGGCATCCACGCGGTTCAGGAGATTGATCGTGTCGGTCGAGAAGATGATGTTGCCCGCGCCGCCGTTGCGGCTCATCACGACGGGCCCGGTGTTGATGCCGTTCTCGAGGTCCACAGTGTCAGCGGTGAGTTGCACGACGCCATCGCCCAGGGATCGGATCACGCTGCCGCCCGAGGCGTCCGATCGCATCGTGATGGAATCGGCGGCCGAGACGAGCACGTTACCGTCCGCGCTGATCTTGGAGCGTCCGCCGAGTCGCACGTTACGGCGCGCGAAGACGTTCACGTGATCGCCTTGAAGGTCACCGATGCCCGTCAGCGACCCGAGCGTCACGTCGCGCGCGTTCACCGTGACGATGCCGTTCTCGGCATTCACGGCGGCGCCGTTGAAACCGGCGGAGGTGATCACGTCGGAATCCGCGCCCATCGCGTTGAGCGTCACGCTCCCGAGGGCGCCCGTCGCGGCGATCACACCGGCGTCGAGCAGCGTGCTTCCATTGTTCGTAAGATGCAGCGCGCGGCCGAAGGCATCGAAACCGTCAACCGCGATTCCGAACGTCGCGGGATCGACGCGGGCGATCGACAGCGCTCCGGGCGCCGCGTCGAGGTTGTTGGTGAAGTAGGCGAAGCCGCCGAAGCCGCCGCTGCGCGTTGCCCGCGCGCCGAGGCGCTGCACCTGCGTGTTGAGCGGGTTGGTGGTGCCGCCGCCGATCGCGCGTGCCGCGATGAAGAGGCTTTCGCCGACGAAGGAAGGCGTCGTGCCGTCGAGGATCTGACCGGTCATCGCATCGAACACGATGGTGCCGTTCGGGCCGGTCTCGATGCGGCAGTTAGCCGACGGCAGGAACTGCACGTTGCCGTTGGTGGCGATGTCGATCCGCCCGTCCGCCTTGGTGGTGCGCGTGAGCCCCGTGATCTGAAGGCCGAGCGCGATGTTGTCGACGTCGCGGATCGTGATGTCGCCGCCGCTCGAGACCGCGCCCAACGCCTGGATGGCGTTGCCCGTCGGCCGGTCGATGTTGATGTTACCGGCGGCGGAAGCGGCCAGGCTGCCGGCGTTGACCACGCCGTCGAGGTCGATCATTCCGTTGTTCGAGGTGACGTTCAGCGTACGCGCGGTGATCGTGCTCGTGCCCGTAGACGTGACGTTCCCGTTCGCGGTCAGCCTCACCATGCCGTTGGGCGCGATGTCCTGAGCGATCACGCCGAAGTTGCTCGCGCCGGCCGGCGTCTCGAACGAGATCGAGCCGTTCGTCGCGATGACCGTGAGATTTCGCGCGCGGACGTTCGGCGCGAGGATGCGCACGTCGTTCGCGGCCGTGAACACGGCATCCACGTTGCTCGGCGCGAACAGGTTCGCGCCCCCTCGGGGCGCGTCGTTCATGCGCAACGACCCTGCGGCGGCATCGAAAGTGACGGTGCCGCCGCCACCGCCTGCGGTGAGAATACCCGGCGCGTTGTTGGTGAGATCGCCCGTGAGCGCCCGGATGCTCACGTCTCCGGCGCCCACGCCGAAACCGGTCGTGGGCGAGGTGCCGCCGACGAACAGCGTGCCGGCGTTGACGAACAGGAACTGGCGGCGCGTATCGAGCAGAACCTGCCCGACGTTGTTCGTCGGACTTTGCAGCAGCACCTGCCCCGGCGCTTCCACGATGAGCCGCGCCGCAGTGAGGCCGTTTCCGACCTGCGCGATGGTGCCGTTCTGCGGAGCGCTGTTGGCGCCGCGATTCGTCAGCGTGATGGTGCCGGTGCCGGCGTTGATTTGCGCGACGGTGATGAACTGGCTGGTATTGAGCGGATCGGGCGACGGTTCGAGCCTGAGCGTGACGTCCGCATTGCCGGAACTGATCACCGCGTTATTCTGCATCACGATCACCCCGGCGCCCCCGTCGCGGTTGGTCTGGTCCGCCGCCGGGTTGTTCGCGTTCAAGAAGATCGCGCCGTTGTTGGTGCTGATCGGCACGTCGGCGATGAGGATGTTGCGTCCGGCGATCGCGCGCAGCGACGCGCCGGGCGCGGTGAGCGCGAACGGGCTGTCGAAGAAGATGTCGTTGTTGGCGCGAATATCGACGTCGGCGTTCGTGGCGGCGAGCAACAACGGATCGATGGTGCGGTCCTGATCCGGGGAGTCGGAGAAGTCGTCCACCTGATCGGGCGTCGCGGTGCCGCCGGTCTGAGCGCGTGCATTGTGCGGATCGAGCAACAGCGTGCCGCGCGCGCCCCGTGGCGCCGAGAGATCGACCCGTCCGGCGAAGCCCAGCGATGCCTTGCCCGACACTTCGGCGAAGCCGCCGTCGCCGCTGTTCGCGCCGCCGCGCGCGCTGATCGAGCCGCGGAACTCGGTTGCGCCGTCGGCCCACACGATGACCCGGCCGCCGTCCCCGCTCGTGACCGCGTCGGCGCTGATGCGCGCGTCCTTCCCGATCAGCGTCACGTCCGCGTTATCCACGAGGGGGTTCTTGCCCTGAAAGTCGCCGCCCACGAGCACCGTGCCGCCCCCCGCGTCGCCGCTCGCGTCCACGCGTGCATTGCCCATGAGCCCGACGCGGTCGCCCGTGATCTCAACGGCGCCACCGGTCGCGCCGGGCTCGACGGCCGCGACGCTGATCGTGCCGGTGTTGATGGCCGTGGCAGGCGCGGCGTCGTTATGGCCTGCGCTGATCCGCACGCTGCCGCCGCTGCCGTCGGCATTGCGCGCGGTGATCGTGCCCGAATTCGAGACGTTGCCGCCGGTCGCCGTGAGCAGCACGCGGCCGTCTTTCTCGACGATGCCGGTCGCGTGAATCGCGCCGCTGTTGTTCACCGCGAGCGCGTAGACGTTGCCGCCCGCGGCCTTGAGCTCTGCCTGCACGGCCGAGATCAGGCCCGAGTTGCTCACGCCAGTATCGGCCGAGGCGGGCACCGTCGTCTGCACGAACAGCCGCTCGTCGCCCGCATGCTTGAGCAGCACCTCGGTGCCGGCGGCGAGACCGACCGTGCCCTTCGGCGCCTCGATCGTGCCGGCGTTGTCCACGCTGTGCGCGATCAGGAAGACGTCACCGCCGTCGGCCTTGATCGAGCCCAGATTTTGAATCGACGCTTTGGAGTCGCCGACGAACTTGAGATCGCCGCCCGCCATAAACTGGGCGTTCGACACATCGCGCGTCGACGCGATGAAGCTGTTGGTGTTGATGACCGCGCCCCCGCCGACCAGAATGCCATTCGGGTTGATCAGGAACACCTTGCCGTTGGCTTCGAGGCGCCCGAGCAGCCTGGAGGGATCCCCCGACACCACACGATTGAGCACGGCCGAAGCGGCATTCGGCTGCACGAATTTCGTCAGCTCGCCCGCGCCGATCGAGAAGCCCTGCCAGTTGATGATCGCGCGGTCAGTGCCCTGGTTGACGGTGAGGGCGTTGCCGCTGCGATTGAAGGTGGCGCTGCCGGCTATCACCTTCTCGCCGACCGGATTGGCGCGCGCAGCCGTCGCGCCCAACATCGCCGGACCGGCAGCGGCGTATTGCATAGCTGCAAGGGCGGCGATAACGGCTTGCCGCAGCGAGGATTTTCCGGGATTGACGGCGTACGGAACGCGAGCGCGCGCGCTGAGACTCATCGAGGCTCCTCGAATCGAAAATGTTCTGGAATCGCTGCTGGCTACTGCGAATCGGCGTGGATGGCTCCAGCCGACGCTCTGTCCCGGGCGTCTAGGCGCCCGTCAGTCCCCCCGAAGCGAAGCCCTTGAAGCAGGGATCGATGTTACCTGACGCTGTAACTTTATTGCGCGATCCGGGGCGGGAAAATCATGCCGTTGCGGCATTTTTCTGCGTGTCGGCCGGCATGAAGAACACCAGCACGTTGGCGAACATGATGAGCCCCGCCAGGAAATAGAAGCCGGCGTACAGCCCGTAGGCGTCGGACACCAGGCCGAAGAGCACCGGCGAGACCGCAGCGCCGAGCGAGGTCACGCCGAATTGAATGCCAACCGCACTGCCGGCGAGCTCCTTCGGCGTCGTCTCGATCGCCCACGCCTGGAGCACCGCGCGCATGGCGTAGAGGAAGAAGCCGACCAGCGCGATGAACATGACGAAGAGCGGGGACCTCCCCGCGAGAACCATGCCGATCACCATGACCCCGCAGAGCAGCATGCTCGACATGACGACGCGTCGCCGGCCCATCTTGTCGGAGAGGTGTCCGCCGATCGGCCCTGCGATGAATCCCGCGAGCTGGATCACGGTGAGCGACACGCCGACCATGAGCGGCGAGTACTGGAGCTCGTACGCGAGGTACACCGGCAGGAACGTCAGCAGCCCGGCCTGCGTCATCGTGCGGAACGAGGAGCTGAACGAGACGATCAGCAGCGCCTTGTTCCTGAACAGCGTCGCGTAGTCGGTCATGTAGCTTTTGAGGCTGCGTTTCTGGCCGCGCTCGTTCAGATTGGCCGGACCGCCGCCGCGCGCCGTTTCGAACGCGCCGAGCATGAGCAGGATGAGCACCGCCATCGTGATGCCCGGCACGACGTTGATGATCACGGCCTCGCGCCACGTGACCCACGCCAGCAGCGCGCCGACCACGACCGGCGCGACCGCTTCGCCGATGTTGCCGCCCATGCCGTGGAACGACAGCACCAGCCCTTTGCGCTGCGGATATCGATACGCGAGCGTCGGGATCGCCGCGGGATGCCAGATGTTGTTGCCGATGCCCACGAGCGTCACGCACACGAGCAGCATCCAGAAATCGTGGGACACGGCCATGAACGCATACGGCACGCCGACCCAGAACAGCGATGCGGCCATCAGGTAACCCTTCTGGCCGATGATGTCCACCAGCACGCCGCCCGGCAGATTCGAGATCGCGCCGGCCAGATGCTGGATCGTCATGATGAGCCCGATCTCGGTGTACGAGAGCCCGAGCTCCTTGCCGATCAGCGGCAGCAGCAGATAGAACGTCGCCGTGTACCAGTGCGTCAGGCCGTGGCCCGCCGAGATGAGCCACACGTCTCTGGACGCGTGAAGGCGAGTGGCTGTCGTGGCGGCTGTCGACATGAGGCCGGGAATCATAACAGTTGAGAGTGCGCGTCGGCTCCGCATACCATTGGGGCGCTGAAAACCGGGGCCAGTCCCGGTTTTCGCCACCGCGAAAATCCGGAACACACCCCCTTGCGAACCGACCTCGAACGTTTTTTCAACCCGCGCGCGATCGCGATCATCGGCGCCTCACAGGACTTCGGCACGATCAGCGGACAGCCCCTGAAGCACCTTACGTCGCACGGATACAAAGGCAAGCTTTATCCGGTCAACCCGCGCTATACCGACGTCGGCGGTATCAAGTGCTACCCGTCGCTCGCGGAGGTGCCCGATACGCCCGAGCTCGTGCTGATTCTCGTGAACGCGGCACGCGTCGCCGACATGCTCGAGCAATGCGGCGCGAAAGGCGTGCCGTACGTGATCATCTTCAGCTCGGGTTTTTCCGAAGTCGGGGGCGGCGGCGTCGAGCTCCAGCGCAAGCTCGCGGGCATCGCCGAGAAGTACGACATCGGCGTGATCGGCCCCAACTGCCAGGGCATGATCAATATCGCGGACGGTGTATTCGCAGGCTTCGGGTCGGTGTTCGGCTTCGATTACGAGCCGGGGCCAGTGAGCATGGTCTCTCAGTCGGGCGGCTTCGGCTTCTCGGTCATGAACCTCTCGTCGAAGGACGGCGGGCTGCCGTTCCGGCAGATGGTCACGACCGGCAACGAGATCGGCGTGTCGACGCTGGATTTCATCGAGTACTTTATTCGCGATCCGCAGACGGAGATCATCGCCGGCTACGTCGAAGGCCTGAAAGATGCGGGGCGCCTCATCGACGTCGGCGAAAAAGCGCTGCTCGCGGGCAAACCCATCCTCATGTGGAAGGTCGGCAATACCGAGCAGGGCCAGCGCGCGGCCGCTTCGCACACGGCGAATCTCGGCGGCGCCATGGCGCTCTATCGGGCGGCGTTCCGGCAGAAGGGCATCATCCAGGTCGACGACATCCAGGACGTCGTCGATTACGGGCGCGCGTTCCGCTGCGGGAAGCTGCCCGCCGGCAACCGGCTCGCCATCATTACGATCTCGGGCGGTGCGGGCATCCTGATGACCGACGAGATCATCGCCGGCGGCATGCAGCTCGCCACTTTGAGTGAGGCGACGCTCACCCGGCTGCGCGAGTTCGTGCCGTCGTTCGGCTCGCTCATCAATCCGGTGGACGTCACCGCCGCGATCTTCAACGATACGACGCTCATCAACAAGACGCTCCAGACGATCGTCGATGATCCGGGCGTCGATTCGATCGCGATGGTCAACGCCTCCCTTCAGGGCGATCTCGCGACGAAGGTCGCACACGAGATCGCCGCGGTCGCGATGAAGACCGAGAAGCCCGTGTTCGCGTGCTGGAGCGCCCGCGACGTGACGGCGCAGGAAGCGTATGCCGCACTCGATGCCGCGCGCGTTCCCCATTACAAGTCGCCTGTGCGCTGCGGACGAACGCTCGCCGCGCTGTCGTGGTACGCGGAGGCGAAGCGCCGCAACGAGCGCCAGCGCGCCGAGCTACCCCTCGTGCTCGAGCGGCCGCAGGCGCGTGAGCTGCTCGCGAACAGGACCGCCGACATCGCGGAGCACGAAGCGAAGCGCGTGCTCGCCGAATACGGCATACCCGTCACGAAGGAAGCGCTCGCGGGAACGCGCGAGGACGCGATCGCGGCGGCGAAGCGCATCGGCTATCCGGTCGCCATGAAGGTGCAGTCGCCCGACATCTCGCACAAGACCGAAGCGCAAGCCGTGCGGCTCGGCCTCGCCGACGAGCGCGCGGTCGCCGCGGCGTACGACGAGATCGTCGCGAACGCGCGGCGCTACAACGCGGATGCGCGCATCGACGGCGTGCTGGTGCAGGAGATGGTGAAAGGCGGCACCGAGGCGATACTCGGCGTGAACAACGACCCGCTGTTCGGTCCCGCGATCATGCTCGGCCTCGGCGGTATCTTCGCCGAGGTGTTGAAAGACGTTTCATTCAGACTCGCGCCGGTCACGCTGTCAGTCGCGCGCGAGATGATCACGGAGATCAAGGGCTACGCGCTTCTCACGGGCGCGCGCGGCAAGGCGCCCGCGGACCTCGATGCGCTCGCCGACGCGATCGTGAAGCTCTCTGCGCTCGCGGTCGATTTGAAGGACGATCTCGCGGAGCTCGATGTGAATCCGCTGTTCGTGATGGATAAAGGTCAGGGGGTCGTCGCCGCCGATGCTTTGATTAAGCCCCTCGCCCCGCAAAGCGTGGAGAGGGTAGGGTGAGGAGAAATCCATGGAAGTGAAGCCCGAAGTCCGCCAGCTCTGCGACGAGATCCGCCGCTTCATACGCGCCGAGGTCGATCCGCGCTCGCGCGAGATCGAGGAAAGCGACGACATGCCCGCCGATCTCCTGCGCAAGGCGCGCGAGATCGGGCTCTTCGGCCTCACGATCCCGGAGGAATACGGCGGCATCGGGCTCGACCTCGCGGGCAAATGCGCGGTGGAAGAGGAGATGGGCAAGACCAATTACGGCTTCGCCACCGTCATCGGCAATCACACCGGCATCAGCTCGACGGGCATCGTGCAGATCGGGAACGACCAGCAGAAGCGCAAGTTCCTGCCGAAGATGGCGAGCGGCGAGTGGGTCGGCGCGTTTGCGCTGACCGAGCCGCAGGCCGGATCCGATCCCGCGTCGATGCGTACCAAGGCCGTGAAGAAGGGTGACCGCTATGTCCTCAACGGCGAGAAGATCTTCATAACGAACGCGAGCCTTGCGCAGGTCTTCACGGTGATGGCGATCACCGATCCGACGAAAGGTATCAAGGGCATCTCAGCGTTCATCGTCGAGCGCGGCTGCAAGGGTTTCGGGATCGGCAGGAACGAGCTCAAGATGGGCATGCACGGCTGCTCGACCGCGCCGCTCTCGTTCACCGACTGCGAGGTGCCTGCGGAGAACCTGCTGGGGGCCGAAGGTATGGGCTACATCCAGGCGATGAAGACGTTGACGGCCGGACGCGTCACCGTCTCCGCGCGCTGCTGCGGCATGATGGACAAGCTGATCGCACAATGCGTCGACTACATGAAGACCCGCACCCAGGGCGGTAAGAAGCTCGCGGAGCACCAGGGGCTTCAGTGGATGCTCGCGGACATGTCGGTCGCCCGCGACGCCGCGCGTGGTCTCACGTACCGCGCCATCGACGCGATCGTGAGCGGCCAGCGCGGCACAATGGAAGCTTCGGCGGCGAAGCTCTTCTCGACCGAAGCGCTCGGCAAGGTGGTAGATGCCGCGGTGCAGATCCACGGCGGCATGGGCTACATGCGCGAGATGGGCATCGAGACCACCTACCGCGACGCGCGGATCGTGCGGATCTACGAAGGCACCTCCGAAATCCAGCGCAACATCATCGCCGGCCAGCTATTGAAAGACTAGGGCCGGCGCGCAGGTTTTGGTGGGTTACGCTACCGCTAACCCGCCCTACGCAACTGCAAGGTCATCGCGAGGAGCCGCAAAGGGCGACGTGGCGATCTCGTGGCGCACGTAAGGAGAAGCTGTGGCAAACGTAAAAGAGCTCTTGAACCTCGAAGGCCGCGTGAGCGTGGTCACCGGCGGCGGCACCGGCATCGGTTTTCGCATGGCGCTGGGGCTCGCCGAGGCCGGATCGAACATCGTGATCGCGTCGCGCAAGCTGAACGTCTGCGAGGAAGCGTGTCAGGAGATCGAGAAGCTCGGCGTCAAGGCGCTGCCGGTCGCGTGCGACGTGACCAAGGCCGATCAGGTGCAGGCGATGACGGAAGCGGTGATCTCGCGCTTCGGCCGCGTAGACGCGCTCGTCAACAACGCGGGGCGTGCGTGGGTCGCCGCGCCCGAGGACATGCCGCTCGACCGCTGGCAGCAGGTGTTCGATCTCAACATCACTGGCGCGTTCCTGTGCTCGCAGGCGCTGGGGCGCGAGATGATCAAGGCGAAGCGCGGCAGGATCATCAACATCGCTTCGGTCGCCGGCCTGGTCGGACGCAACCCACAGGCGTACAACTCGATCGCCTATGGCGCAAGCAAGGGCGCGCTGGTCAACTTCACGCGCGATCTCGCGGTGAAATGGGCGCACCACGGCATCAACGTGAACTGCATCTGCCCCGGCTTCTTCGTGACGCCGCTCAACCAGAAGCTCTACGACAAGAATAAGGAAAACATCGATCGCGAGATCCCGCTCGGCCACACCGGCGGGCCCGACGATCTCAAGGGCATCGCGGTACTGCTCGCTTCCGACGCGGCCGCGTTCATGACCGGGGCCATCATTCCGGTGGACGGCGGGGCCGTGGCCTGGTGACGCGCGCGCGCCCAGCAGGGCGCCCGGAGCGCGTGGTGTGCCTGGTGCGGGCAATCTGCCGGTTCCGGTGGGTTTTCGCGGGCGGGTGTGACAAAGCTCACACGCGACACCGGCGCTTGCGGCTATGCTTCCTTCCAGCTTGAAAATGGCACACCCGTTGAAAGACGGGGCCGCAAAGCTTCCGGCCTAACAGGGGCAACCCTCACGGTAGCGGGGCCGCCAAGACTGCACGGAGGACCTCGTCCGTGCCTTCGCCTTGTCGTGCGCACCCCGGTGCGCAGCATGCGCCATTCTCATCGCGGTAGTGACGGACGCCCGGGCCAGCTTGCGTGACAGCTCGGGCGATGACTGACTTCACTGGCCACAGGAGCTTGGCAGATGACGATGATGTTGTTGGGCGTGGCGTTCGGGCTCGCCTGCCTGCTTGCACATCTCGTGACGACGCGACGCACGGACGCCGTCAGCGGCTGCTTCACACAATCCGCGCTGGCCTAGGCCTGGCGTAGGCGCAGGCGCGCTGCTTTCGCGGCATCGACGCGGTGCGATGACCGCGGGTCGTCAGTTCGCCGTGATCTTCGCCGCCTTGATCACCTTCGCCCACTTCGCGATCTCGGCCTTGATGTAGGCCCCGAACTGCTCGGACGTATTGCCGATCGGCTCCGCGCCGTCCTTCGAGATGCGCTCGCGCACCTCCGGCTGCCGCAGGATGGCGACGATGTCGGTGTTGAGCTTCGTCACGATCGGTTTCGGCGTTTTTGCCGGCGCGAGCACGCCGTACCACGTCGCCGACTCGTAACTTTTCACACCCGCTTCCATCATCGTTGGCAGCTCCGGGAAGGTCGCGGAGCGCTTGGCACCCGTGACCGCGAGCGGACGGAGCTTGCCGGATTTCACGTGCGGCGTTCCCGAGAGGATGCTCGGGAAGTTCATCGAGATCTGTCCCGAGATCGTGTCGATGAGCCCGGTCGCCACGCCCTTGTACGGCACGTGCAGGAGGTCGATGCCCGCGAGCAGCTTGAAGAGCTCGCCGGACAGGTGACTGCCGGTGCCATTGCCGGCGGAGGCGAAGGAATATTTTCCGGGGCTCGCTTTCGCGAGCGCGACCAGGTCTTTCACCGATTTCGCGGGAATCGAAGGATTCATGACCAGCATCAGGTTCTGCGTTGCCACCAATGTCACCGGTGCGAAATCGCGCACTGGATCGTACGGCAGGTTCTTGTGCAGGCTCACGGTCGTCGCGCACGACGACACCGTGCACATGAGCAGCGTATAGCCGTCCGGCACCGCCTTGGCGGCCGTGTCCGCCGCGATCACGCCGCCGGCGCCTGCGCGATTGTCGACCACGACCTGCTGCCCCCACTTCTCCGAGAGCTCGCTGGCAACGCTGCGTGCGAGGGTGTCGACGCTCCCGCCGGGCGTGCTGGGCACCAGCAGGCGCACGGGACGCGCGGGATAGCTTTGCGCGTGCGCGATAGTTGCGGCAAACGCGGCGGCAACGATGCTGAAAACGATTCGCTGAGTCATGTTTTTCCTCGTAGGGTCTTATGGTTGAAAGCCGACGGAGCCTTCGTACTTCGCGAGGACTTCCGCCGCGGGTAGAAATTCCTGCTCGAGCTCGCGAATGCGCGGAAATCCGATGTAAGCGTGCAGATTCCCCGCCGGATGGTCCTTGTACCGCGCTTCGAAGCGCTTCACGTGCTCCACGTCGTCCTGCGCGAACGCTTCGAAATAATCGTGCATGGCGACGATCGCGCTACGCAGGGCGCCGGTGGCGTTCGCCACCATCGCAATACCCAGCTCGTTCAGGCGATCGAGTGAAACGCGCGGCGACACACCGGTCCGGTTGAACGTGATCGGGCCGCGGATCTCGCGCGCGCAGCGCTCGAGCTCCGCCTCGGACGTGATCGCTTCCGGGAAGATCATGTCGGCGCCGGCGTCCATGTACGCGTTCGACCGGCGGATGAGCTCGTCCATCGTGCCGCCGGCCACCCCGCGCGCATCGCAGCGCGCGATCAGCAGGAAGTCCGGGTCGAGCTCGCGGCGCACGCGGTCGGCCGCGCGGAGCTTCCCGATCATCTCCTCCATCGGGACGACCTGCTTGCCCGCGACGTGACCGCAGCGCTTCGGCGCGACCTGGTCCTCGATGTGGATGCCCGCGACACCGGCCACGATGAAATCTTCGACGGTGCGCATGACGTTGATCGCATTGCCGAATCCGGTATCGGCATCGGCGAGGACCGGTATCGATACGGCACGCGCCGTGTAGCGCGCCATCATCACGATCTCGTTGAGCGTGAGCAGCCCCACGTCAGGCTTGCCAAGCAGCGCGGCGGACACGCTGTAGCCGGTCACGCCGACGCACGGGAAGCCGGCCTTCTCGATGATCATCGCCGACAGCGGATCGAAGGCGCCCGGCTTGACGAGCGTCCTGCCGGTTTTCAGCAGCTCACGGAGGCGCGTGGTGGATTTGGGACGTACGGAGGTCTGCATGGAGAGTTCCTGAGTGACTGCGGGGCCGCGCCTACTGCAACGTGATGCCGGCCGCCTTGATGACTTGTGCCCACTTCCTGATCTCGGCCGCGATGTGGTCGCCGAACTGGCGCGGGGTGCTGCCCGAGACGTTGATGCCATCCTGCGCGAGCCGCTCGCGCACATCGGGGTGCTGGACCGCGGCGTTGATGCCTGCATTCAGCGTGCTCACCACCGGTTGCGGCGTGCGCGCCGGCGCGAGGATGCCGTACCAGGTGGATGATTCGTACCCGCGCACGCCGGCTTCGCTCATCGTCGGAAGCTCCGGCACTTTGGACGAGCGTTTCGTGCCGGTCACCGCCAGCGCGCGCAGCCGTCCGGAAGACGCATAGGTCGATCCCGCCAGGAGGCTCGCGAAGGTCATCGACACCTCGCCGCTCGCGACATCGACGAGCAGTGACGACACGCCCCTGTACGGCACGTGAAGCAGGTCGATGCCTGCGAGCCGTTTGAAAAGCTCGCCAGAGAGATGTCCCATGGTGCCGTTGCCTGCGGACGCATACGAGAGCTGGCCGGGCTTGCGCTTCGCGAACGCGACGAGCTCTTTCACCGAGCGCGCCGGCGCCGACGGGTGGATGAGCAGCATCAGGTCCTGCGTGCCGATCAGGCTCACCGGTTCGAAATCGCGCAGCGGATCGTAGCCGGGGTTCTTCTGCATGCTCATGTTGATCGCGAACGCGACGACCGTGCCGAGAACCAGGGTGTAGCCGTCCGGCGGCGCTTTCGCGACGGCCATCGCGGCGATGCCGCCGCCGGCGCCGGTGCGGTTATCGACGACCACCTGCTGTCCCCAGCGCTCCGAGAGCTTCTGTCCGACGGTGCGCGCAACGGTGTCGACGCTGCCGCCGGGCGTGCTCGGAACGATGAGGCGCACGGGCTTCGTAGGATAGCCTTGTGCATGCGCGGTCGCTGCCGCGAGAGCGGCAACGAGCATGAAAACGACCGCTCTCACGGCTGGAACCCGACGGATCCTTCGTACTTCGCGAGCACTTCGGCCGCGGGCAGAAACTCTTCCTCGAGCTTCTTGATCTCCGGGAAACCGATGAAGCCGTGCATGTTCCCCGCCGGATGATCCTTGTGCTGCGCCTCGAAGCGCTTGACGTGCTCGACGTCGTCTTTCGCGAACGCTTCGAAGTAGTCGTACATGGCGATCGTCGCGCTGCGAAGCGACCCCGTCGCGTTCGAGACGATGGCGATGCCGAGCTCGTTCAGGCGCTGCACCGGCAGCCGCGGCGACACGCCCGTGCGGTTGAAATGCAGCGGTCCCTTGATCTCGCGCGCGCAGCGCTCGAGCTCGGCTTCGGAGGTGAGTGCTTCCGGGAAGATCATGTCCGCGCCCGCGTCCAGATAGGCATTGGCGCGACGGATCAGCTCGTCGACGCTGCCGCCCGAGACGCCGCGCGCATCGCAGCGCGCGATCAAATAGAAGTCGGGATCGAACTCGCGGCGCACGCGATCGGCCGCGCGGAGCTTGCCGACCATCTCCTCCATCGGCACGACCTGCTTGCCGGCGACGTGGCCGCAGCGCTTGGGCGCGACCTGGTCCTCGATGTGGATCGCCGCCGCGCCCGCGGTAATGAAATCCTCGACGCTGCGCATGACGTTGATCGCATTGCCGAAGCCGGTGTCGGCGTCGGCGATCACGGGGATCGACACCGCGCGCGCGATGTAGCGCGTGACCATGACGATCTCGTCGAGCGTCACCAGCCCGACGTCGGGCTTGCCGAGGAGCGACGCCGATACGCCGTAACCGGTGACGCCGCAGCACGGGAAACCGGCTTTTTCGATGATCTTCGCGGAGAGCGCGTTGTACGCGCCCGGTTTGACCAGGGTTCGGCCGTGGCCGAGGAGCTCGCGCAGCTTCGCGCCGGGACTTGCACGCATGGGAAAGCCGTATCAACAGAAGGGGAAGTGCCGGATTTTACTGCGAAAGTCGGTAAAATCCCGCGATGCCTTCCCTACGCATCGCCGTTGCATTCGCGTGCGCCTTCGCCGCTACAAACGCCGGCGCCCAAACCTATCCCACCAAGCCGGTCCGTTTCATCGTTCCGTTCGCGCCGGGCGGCGGCGCCGATCTCGTCGCGCGCACCGTGGGTCAGAAGCTCACGGAAGCGCTCGGTCAGCCGGTGATCATCGACAACCGCACCGGTGCCGCCGGCACGATCGGCGCGGACATCGCTGCGAAATCGCCGCCCGACGGTTACACGCTGCTCCTGGGCAGCAGCGGACCGCTCGCGATCAATCCGAGTCTGTATGCGAAGCTGCCCTACGACGCCGCACGCGATTTCACGCCGGTGTCACTCGTGACGGTGATGCCGTTCCTGATGGTCGTGCACCCGACGCTGCCGGTGAAATCCGTTAAGGAGCTGATCGCGCTCGCGCGCACGCGCCCCGGCCAGCTCAATTACGCGTCGCCCGGCACTGGCGCGACCACACATCTTGCGAACGAGCTGTTCAAGTCGATGGCGAAGATCGACATCACGCACGTGCCGTACAAAGGCGTCGCGCCCGCGGCCACAGACCTGATCAGCGGCCAGGTGCAGATGATGTCCGGCGACCTCAGCACGCTGCTGCCGCACGTGAAGAGCGGCAGGATGCGCGCGCTCGCGGTCACGTCGGCGCGCCGATCGAAGCTCGCGCCGGAGGTTCCGAGCGTGGATGAGTCGGGGCTCCGCGGCTACGAGGCGACCGGCTGGTTCGGCGTGCTCGTCCCCGCCGCGACGCCGCCCGCAATCGTGAGCCGGCTCAATGCGGCGATCGCGAAAGGCGTCTCCAGCGACGATGCGCGCACGCGCCTGGGCGCCTTTGGCGGCGACGTCGCTGCGGGCACGCCCGAGCAGTTCGCCGCGCACATTCGCGGCGAGGCGGCGAAGTGGGGCCAAGTGATACGCAACATTGGTTTGAAAGCGGAGTGATGGAGAGATGAGCGAATCGGGTGGTGTGAGGGAAGGAGGTCTCGGAGGGAACCCTGGGGTTCCCTCTGAGGCGTCCACCGAGCCGCGGCTGCGAGCGAAGCTCGCGAGGAATCGTGCCGCGGCAGCAATGACCATCGCGGAGAAGATTCTCGCGAGCAAAGGCGGACGCGACGTAGTGCGTCCCGGTGACATCGTCACCGTGGACGTGGACACCGTGATCCTGTTCGACAACAACTTCATGCCGGCGAACTGGCGCGACATCCGGAAGGTGCACGATCCGAAGCGCATCGTCGTCGTCATGGATCATCGGGTGCCCGCGCCGAACGCGATGGCCGCGGGTGCGCACGTGACCGCCCGCGCCTTCGCCGAGAAGTTCGGCATCGAGCGCGTGCACGACGTCGGCTACGACCAGGGGATCAGCCATCAGCTCGTCGCCGATCTCGGTTACGGCGTCCCCGGCACCGTGCTGGTCTGCAGCGATTCCCACACGTGCAGCGCGGGTGTCTTCAACTGCCTCGCCCGCGGCGTCGGCGGTCCCGACGTGTTCTACGCCGCGATCAAGGGGCAGACGTGGTATCGCTGTGGCGAGACCGTGCGCTACCAGCTCACGGGCGAGCTTCCGCGCGCCGTGACGACGAAGGACGCATTCCTGCAGATCGCCGGCAAGCACGGCGCGCACGCGACGATGAACGTCGAGTACGGCGGTCCCGGCATCGCGAGCCTTTCCATCAACGCACGCAAGACCCTGACGACCATGTCTGCGGAGCTGTCGGCCGAGTTCGCGACCTTCGAGCCGGACCCGGTGCTGATCGACTGGGTGCGCTCGCGCAGCAAGCGCGAGTTCGAGCCGGTGTATCCCGACGCCGACGCGAAGTATCTCGCCGTGCGCGAAGTGAACCTGAGCGCGCTCGAGCCGCTCGTCGCCTATCCCGACACGGTCGTTCAGAATTCGAAGCCGGTGAAAGACGCGGCCGGCACCCGGATCCACCAGGCGTATATCGGCAGCTGCGCGAACGGCACGCTCGACGACCTCGAGCTGGCGGCGCAGGTCGTCGCGGGCAAGCGCGTGGCGAGCGGCGTGCGCTTCATCGTGACGCCGGCTTCCCAACTCGTGTATCGCGAGGCGCTGAAGAGCGGCGCGCTGGAGAAGCTCACCGACGCGGGCGCCATCATCGCGCCGCCGACGTGCGGCGCGTGCGGCGGCGGACACATGGGCGTGATCGGCCCCAACGAAGTCTGCATCACCGCGACCACGCGCAACTTCAAAGGCCGCATGGGCGACCCGAGCTCGCAGGTTTTCATGGGCTCGCCGGCGACCGTGGCGGCATCGGCGTTGACGGGTTACATCACGGACCCGCGAGAGTTCCTGAATTGATTTACTGGATTCCCGCCTGCGCAGGAATGACGACCCTATATCAGTAGACGCCCGCCTCCCGCGGGAATGACGAGCATATGAAATTCACAGGCAAAGTGTGGAAGTTCGGCGACAACATCAACACCGATCTGATCCTGCCGAACGCGGCGTTCTATCTCACGCCCGAAGAGCAGCTCAGGTACATCTTCCGCGCGAACCGCCCCGGCTGGGTGGACGAGATGAAGCCCGGCGACATCATCATCGGGGGAAAAAATTTCGGCATGGGGTCGAGCCGCCCGGCCGCGCGCAATCTCAAGAATGTCGGCGTCGCGTGTCTCGTCGCCGAGTCGATCAACGGGCTCTTCTATCGCAACAGCGTGAACTTCGCGTTCCCGGCAATGGAGTGCCCGGGCGCGGAAGCGCTGTTCGAGGAGGGCGACACGGGCGAAGTCGATTTCGACGAAGGCACGGTGAAGAACGTGCGCACGGGGCAGTCGCTGCCGACACGGAAGATTCCGCCGGAGCTCGTGAAGATCGTGAACGCGGGCGGGATTTTTTCGCTGCTGGAGAAAGAGGGCGCGATCGCGCCCAAAGCCTAATCGAGGATCTTCGCGCGAGCTGCTTCCGCGATCGCGAACGCCTGCGTGCCGCCGCCCACCACGCCCGAGTAGCGCGAGAAGAAGAGATAGCCGTCGAACGGTGCGACGAGCTCTTCCAGCACCTCATAGCTGTATAGATCGACCACCTCGCCGAGCTTGGTCCCGCCTTTGACGAGCTGGCCGAGCTCTTCCGCGCGCTCGTAGTACGAGACCAGGTAGCCGCTGTGCTTCGGCCGGATCTCGCGCCGCGCTTTGGTATCGAACTGGATCTGCCGCGGCGGCTTCGCCGTGCCTTCGAGCATGCCGAGGTGGCGCATCACGCCTTCGAGACCCGCAATCATGCTTTTCGTGTAATGGCGCGTGGTCTCGGGCCCGAGATAAGAACCGCCGACCTCGGGATTCACCGCCGGGATGCCGCGGCCGTTCAGGTAGTGCGACGCCGCCCCCGCGAACTCGTTCTCGTGCACGAAAGGCGCCCCGAACGCGCGGGCGAGCGCGAGATTCTTCGCCTTGAGCTCATCGGGCGTCTGCGAGTTGTAATCGACGCGTGCCTGGAGACGCCCGCCGCTGCCGCCCGAATGGAAATCGATCAGGGCATCGACGTGGTGCAGCACGTTCTGCGTGATCGCGGCGGCGATCATCTGCGTGGTGTTGCCTCGGGCGTTGCCCGGATAGACCTCGTGCAGATCGGTGCGCCCGTGCTGCTCGGGCGTGAGGCGGCCGAAACCGGCGGTCGCCATCGGGTTCGCGACCGACACGACGACCAGGCGGCCGCTCAGTGCGGCGGTGTCGAGGCCTATGAGGAAGTGGCGGATCGCCATCGTGGGCAGGAACTCGTCGCCATGGGTGTTCGTCACGATCCCGAACGTAGGGCCCGAGCGCCGGCCGGTGATCACGTGCAGGGGGACCGCGAGCATCGCGCCGTTCAGCATCGTGGTGACGTCGATGCGGGTGAAGAAGCGGCCTTCTTTCTGCTCGGCCCAGACAGGTTTGTTCTCAGCGTTCACGTCGACTCCATGCGCATTCGTCTAATCGCGTTACACCGGGACTATACTGGCTTGGATATGGGTCGGCGTAATCCAACGGCGGATCCCGGCGGCGCGGGCGGCGAGCCTGCGGCCGCTCCGGAGCATCCCGGCGGCCGCGGTGAAGACGAGCGCAACCTCCTGCGCACGATCATCGACGCCGTGCCCGACCTCATCCACATGAAGGACGAGCACGGCCGTTTCTGCCTGGCCAACCGCGCCTGGCTCGCGGCGCGCGGGTTCTCGCGGCTCGAAGAGGTGCAGGGCAAGACCGTGTTCGACGTGTTTCCGGCGGCCGTCGCCCAGCGCATGCAGGACGAGGACGAGCGCATCATGCGCTCCGGCGAGCCGGTGATCGACGAGGAGACCCTGGTGCTCCTGTTCGGAGCAGACCGCCGACCGTACCAGCGGTGGTCCGTCATGAGCAAGGTGCCGATGCGCGACGGCGAAGGCCGCATCACCGGCATCGTCGGCGTGAGCCGCGACGTCACGGCGCGCCGCCGGCTGGAGCGCGAGCGCGGCCTCGCGCATGCCGTCGCTCGCGTGCTCGCGGAGTCGCACAGCGTGCGGGACGCGATGCCGCTGCTCATACGGACGATCTGCGAAGCGATGGACTGGGTCTACGGCGCACGCTGGATCTGGGACGACGCGCACTCCAATCTGCGGCGCGCCGAATGGTGGAGCGAGCGCGAGCCCGAATTCGACCCGTCGGACCGGATGCTCTGGTTGGAGCTCGGCGCACAAGCGTCCGGTGGGCTCGCGCGCCGCGCCTGGTTCGACCAGCGCCCCACCTGGATCGCCGACATCGAACAGGTGGACACGTTCAAGCGCAAGGCGAGCTGCAGCAGGCTCGGATGGCGGAGCGCGTTCGCGTTTCCGATCACGGCGGAGGACGAGCGCATCGGCGTCATCGAGTTTTTCGGGCGGGAGGTGCGCGACGTCGACGAGGGGCTGCTCCAGGTGAGCGGCGCGCTCGCCGCGCAGATCGGGCAGTTCATCCGCCGCAAGCGCGCCGAGGAGGCGCTCGCCGACAGCGAGCAGGAGCTGCGCGCGATCTTCGACAACGCGAATGTCGGCATCGTGGTGAGCGGCCTGGACATGCGCTATCTGCGCGTGAACGACAAGTTCTGCGCGATGGTCGGCTATGCACGCGAAGAGCTGCTGCGCATGCGGATCCCCGATCTGAACCTCGAATCGAACATGGATGTGCTTCGCGAAAGCCGCGAGCGCCGCATCGTCGCCGCCGACGCGGAGAGCACGACGACCGAGAAGCAGCTCGTGCGCAGGGACGGGTCGCTGATGTGGGCGTCGATCGCGAGCTCGCTCGTGCGCGCCGCCGACGGCGCGCCGCGCTACTTCGTCGCGATCATCCAGGACATTTCGGAAGCCAAACGCGCGGAGGTCGCGCTGAGGGAAAGCGAAGAGCAGTTCCGCCGGCTCGCGCAGTACGACAGCCTGACGGGACTTCCGAACCGGTCGCTCTTCCACGACCGCCTCGGCCACGCGATCGCGCAGGCACGGCGTAACCACTGGACCGTCGCCGTGCTGTTCCTCGACGTCGATCATTTCAAGAGCGTCAACGACACGTTCGGGCACGCCGCCGGCGATCAGCTCCTGAAACAGATCGCCTCGCGCCTGTCGGGCTGCATCCGGGCGGAGGACACGATCGGGCGCCTCAGCGGGGACGAATTCGCGATCGTGCTCGGACGGCTCAATACGTCGGCCGATGCCCGCACCGTCGCGCGCAAGGTCGTGGAGGAGATGGGGAGGCCGTTCCAGCTCGATTCGAACACGCTTCACGTGTCGGCGAGCGTCGGCATCTCGGCATTTCCGGGAGACACCACGGACGAAGGCGCGCTGCTGCGCAACGCTGACCACGCGATGTATCGCGCCAAGGATCTGGGGCGCAACAACTTCCAGTTCTACTCGCCGGGCGCGCCGCAGACGGCGGCCGGCTAAAGCGTCAGCGGCCCGCGAAGCGGAACACGAGCGACGGTTCCTCCATCCGGTCGCGCGGCTTGCGGATGCGCTCCGACATCGCGAGCGCGTAGGGCGCGCCTTCGAGCAGAATCGTCATCTGGCGCTCGTCGAGATTCAAGCCCGCGCGCAGCGCCATCTGTTCCGCGAGGCTCTCGATTTTCGGATCGAGGCGCGGGCGCACCGGCTCGTTCCCCGGCGTGAGCGGCGGCTGCGGCGCGCCGGGCTCCAGCCCCGGGCGCCGCGTGTGCCAGTCGGTCGCGCGCTGGAACGCGTGGCCGACCTTCAGCACGCGCGCGTCGTCCATCGGCCGGCCGATGATCTGCATGCCGAGCGGCAGGCCGGTCCCGGAGAAGCCGTTGCACACGACCAGCGCCGGATTACGGCCGACGTTAGACGGCGTGAAGATGTTGGAACGCTGCCAGAAATTGAGCGTGCGATGCGCGTCGAGGCGAGGCGCCGGCCCGAAGCCGCAGGTGACCAGCACGTCGTACTTGTCGTACAACGGCTTTACGTCGGCGAGATAGCGCCGGTGCTCGCGCAGCGCCTGCACGTAATCGACCGATTCGAAAAGACACGCCGGCAGCACGCGGCCCAGGAAATCGCGTCCGAAATCGCCGGGGCGCTCCATCAGGTTCGGGTGATGGATCGCGAAGAGCTCGGTCTCGGCGATGATGATCTTCACGTCGAGCCCGTCCATCATCGGGCGCGTGCGGGCGTCCTCGACGCTCGCGCCGAGCGAGCGGAACACGCCCAGCGCTTCCTGCATCGCGTTGCCCACCTCCGGCGGTGCCGGCAGGTCCTCTTCCCAGTAATGACGCAGCACGCCGATGCGCAGACCCCGGATGTCGCCTTCGAGGGCTGCGCGGTAGTCGGGAATCGGCTGCTCGATGCTGCCGGAATCGCGCGCGTCGTAGCCGGCGAGCGCCTGGAGCAGCAGCGCGCAGTCTTCGACCGAGCGCGCCATCGGCCCGCAGTGATCGAAGGTGAACGAATTCGGCATGACGCCGTAGCGGCTGACGAGACCGTAGGTCGGCATGAAACCGCTGATGCCGCAGAACGACGCCGGGCCCCTGATGGAGCCGCCGGTGTCGGAGCCGAGCGCGGCCGGAACGAGACCCGCCGCGAGTGCCGCGCCGGAGCCGCTCGAAGAGCCGCCTGTGAAATGCGCGAGATTCCACGGATTGCGCGCGGGCGGCCACGGCAGGTCGAACGACGGACCACCGTGCGCGAACTCGTGCGTCACGAGCTTACCGAGCAGGATGCCGCCGGCCTCGATCAGCTTGTGCGTCGTCGCCGCGTCTTCCTGCGGCACGTTGTCGATCGCGACCTTGGAGCCACCGGTGGTGACGGTGCCTTTGGTGTTGTAGATGTCCTTCAGCGCGAACGGCACGCCGTGCAGCGGCCCGCGATCGCGTCCGCTCGAAAGCTCGCTTTCAGCGCGCTTCGCGTGCCATACGGCGAGGTCGGCCGTGACGGTGATGAAGCTGTTCAACTGCGGCTCGAGCGCTTCGATGCGCGCGAGCAGCGCGTTCGTGAGCTCGACCGGCGAGAGCTTGCGCGAATGGATGAGCCGCGAAGCTTCCGCGACGGAGAGATTGTGGAGGTCGGCGCTCATGGCTTTCCCTTGGGGTTGTGGAGCGTATCTTAAGGTATCGCGTGAGCGCGGCGGCGGCCGCGTCGGCTACTTCTTGCGCCGCGGGCGCGTCGTGGATTTTGTTGCGTTACCATCATCTTCCCATCAATACGCACGGGAGGCCATCATGGCGGCGCTCACGCTCAGGCAGGCGAACACGATCATTGCGAAGGCGTTCGAGAAAGGGCGCGAGATGAAGGTGAAGCCGCTCGGCGTGGTCGTGCTCGACGCATCCGGTCACATCGTGTCGGCGCAGCGCGAAGACGGCGCGAGCATGTTTCGCCTGGACGTCGCGAAAGGCAAGGCCTGGGCCGCCGTCGCCATGGGTGCGTCGAGCCGGGCGCTCGCGAAACGCGCGAAAGACAATCCGAATTTCTTCGTGACGCTCGCCGCTACCGCCGACGGCAAGTTTCTTCCCCAGACCGGCGCGGCGCTCATCCGGGCGAAGGACGGCACGATACTCGGCGCGGCCGGCGGCAGCGGCGGCACCGGTGACGAGGACGAGGCGTGCTGCGTATACGGCATCGAGCAGGCGGAGCTCGTGGCCGACGCCCAGGAGTGACGTAGTAGAGATTACGATGGTCGTAGGGTGGGCCGATGGCCCACCCACCGAACGGTGCGCTCGCAGGGTGGCCAATGGCCCACGTTGCGGTCGGCACGCCATCATCGCGCCGCTACATCACCTCTTGCGGTAGAGCGCGGCCGCCGCAGCGTAATCGATCGCCCGACGGCATTTTTGCCTGCTCCGGCCGCGTGTGCTCGCGTGAACACCGCTGGCGCGGACAGCGAGCCTTCCCAAATTTTCGGCTCCACGCCACAAACTCGGCCGGAAACTAACTAACATCCATGAAGAGGCACTTTCAGCGGCCGGAATCAGGGGCCGACCGCTACCTCCTGCTGAGCAGCGTTTCAGCGCAATAGAAATCCCTGGCTGCGGCCGAGCCTACTTGGCTGGGCGACGTGCAGCAACAGAACGAGGGATTTCCGGCTCAAGTGTTCACGATGATCGTTAAGACATCAGCACACGCAGCAAGCGTCACGGCGGCGGCTCATATCGCTTTCGTCGGATGCCCGGGGCGTCCTCGCCACCTTCGAGCATTCACCGGAGTGACTCATGAGCAACGCAATCGTATTCGTCGATTCGCGCGTCGCCGGCTATGAACGGCTGGTAGCAGCCGCCACTGCCGAGCTCGTCGTGCTCGATCAAGAGCGCGACGGCCTCGCACAGATTGCGTCGCACCTCGCCGGGCGCACCGGCATCGACGCGATTCACGTCGTATCGCACGGCCGGCCGGGCGCGCTCCGCGTCGGCGCGACGTTGCTCGATGGAACCAGCATCGATGCGTACGCGCGCGAGCTTCAGAGCATCGGCCAGTCGCTCACGACGAACGGCGACATCCTGTTCTATGCGTGCAATCTCGCGCAAGGCGCCGCGGGCGTCGAGCTCGTCACACGTCTATCACAGCTCACCGGCGCCGACGTCGCGGCCTCCAGCAATGTAACGAGTGCAGGTGCTCTCGGCGGCGATGCCCTGCTGGAGACGACCACGGGCGTGGTCGAAGCCGCACCGGTCGTCGTCACGCAGACCCTCGACGTGTGGAACGGCATGCTCGCCGACACGGCGCCGGTCATCGGGTCTCCTTCCGCCGATGTCCTGATCGGCGACAACGAGGGGAACGATCTTCGGGGCGGCGGAGGCGACGACTTTCTCCTGGGGCTCGGCGGCATCGACACGCTCGCCGGCGAGGACGGCAGCGACCGGCTCGAGGGCGGAGCCGGCGGCGACACGCTCGACGGCGGAGGGGGCACCGATTTCGCGACTTACTACTACGCGCCGGGCCCGGTGACAGCCGATCTCGCGAATCCGAGCGCTAACACCGGAGATGCGCACGGCGACGGCTATACCTCGGTCGAGGGGCTTATCGGATCCATCGGTCACGGTGATGTGCTGCGCGGTGACGCGCATCGCAACGCGCTCGCCGGGTTGGGCGGAGACGACCGGCTCGAAGGCGGCGCGGGGGATGACGGCCTCATCGGCATGGACGGAGACGACGTGCTCGACGGCGGCGCCGGTGCCGATTTCCTCAATGGGGGCGACGGCACCGATCAGGCGAGCTACGCGAGCGCGAGCACCGGCGTCCTGGCGAATCTCGCGGCGCCGTCACAGAACACGGGGGACGCGGCCGGCGACGGCTACCTCTCCGTCGAGCGTCTCGGCGGGTCTTCATTCAACGACGTGCTCATCGGCAACGCAGCTGCAAACGATCTGCAGGGCGCTGACGGCAACGACTACCTCCAGGCGCGCGACGGCGATGACAGGCTCTTCGGCGACGCTGGCGGCGACCGCCTGGAAGGCGGAATCGGCGACGACGTGCTCGATGGCGGCGAGGGCGTGGATTACGCGGCTTATTACTACGCGAGCGCGGGCGTCACGGCCGACCTGAGCAATGGCGGCGCAAACACCGGCGATGCGGACGGCGACAGCTTCGTGTCGATCGAAGGCGTGATCGGTTCCGCGCACGATGATCTTCTCTTCGGCGACGGCAATACCAATCATATCGTCGGGCTCGGCGGCAACGATCGGATCGACGGCAGCGGCGGCGACGACTATCTGGCGGGCATGGACGGCGACGATACGCTCGACGGCGGCGCGGGCGCGGACACGCTCAACGGCGGCCCTGGCAATGACAGCTTCCGCTTCTCCCGCGGCGAAGCCGCAGGCGACAACGTGGTGGACTTCACGGGTAACGGTCCCGAGCCGGGCGATCGCTTCGAGTTCTACGGCTACGCCATCGGCGACACCTTCACGCAAGTCGACGCCACGCACTGGAGCGTGAGCTCGCAAGGCGGCACGGTGCAGGAGGTGATCACGCTGGTGAACGGCGCCTCGGTGTACGCAACGGACTATGTGTTCGTTATCGACGTCAACGCCGTGCCCACAGCAGTCGCGGACGCCAACACCGGGGATCCGGTCATCGAAGCCGGAGCGGCGGGCGATCCGAGCGCGACAGGCAACGTGCTCACCAACGACACCGACCCCGATGCGGGTGACGCGCAGACGGTGCAGGGCGTGGCGGCCGGTTCGCACGCCGGACCGCTCGTGTCGGGCGTCGGTGCGACGATCGCCGGCACGTACGGCTCCGTCGTCGTCGCGTCGGACGGCACGTGGACCTACACGCTCGACGATGCGGATCCTGACACGCAGGCGCTCGCCGGAGGTACGCCGGCGAGCGACGTCTTCAGCTACACGATGAAGGACACCGCAGGCGCGACCTCGACCGTCATCCTGACGATTGCGATCACGGGCACGAACGATGCGCCGGCCGCGGCGCCCGTGGCTCTCGGCCCGATCGCGGAGGACGGCTTCGTGACGATCACCACCGAGCAGTTGCTCGCGGGTGTAACCGATGCGGACGGCCCGACGGCGACAATCACGTCATTCACGCTGACGAGCGGCAACGGAGTGCTCGAGGACAACGGCGACGGCACTTGGACCTACACCGGCGCACTGAACGACGATTCGTCGGCGACTTTCTCGTACACGGCTAACGACGGTGAGCACTCGGCATCGTCGACCGCGGCGCTGGATATCACGGCGGTGAACGACGCACCGATCAACGCGGTCCCGGGCGCGCATACGGTAGCGACGAACACCAACCTGTCGATCGCGGGCCTGTCCATCGGCGACGTCGATGCGGGCACTGCCTCGATCACGACGATGCTCTCCGTTGCGCACGGCACGCTTACGGTCTCGTCCGCCGGCGGCGCGATTGTCACCGGCAGCGGAACCGCTACGGTGACGCTCACCGGTTCGCAGTCGGACATCAACACCACGCTCTCGGCGGCGAACAATGTCGTCTACCGGAGCGCGCTGGATTTCTACGGCAACGATACGCTGACGGTCACCACCAGTGACGGCGGCGCGAGCGGCGCCGATCCGGGCCTGACGGGCACCGCGACGAGCGAGCAGGACGTCGATACGGTAGCGATCGGCGTCACGGCGAACTTCGTGAACCTGTCGGCCATTGCGACGGGCAGCGGCGGGTTCGTCATCAATGGTCAGTGCGCCGGCAGCATGACGGGCTTCAGTGTCGCAGCCGCGGGCGACGTCAACGGCGACGGTCTGGCTGACCTCATCGTCGGCGCGCCTTTTGTCAGCGGCGTGGGGCGCAGCTACGTGCTCTTCGGCCGCACCGGCAGCACATCGGTCGACCTGTCGGCCGTCGCCGCCGGAAACGGTGGATTCGTCATCAACGGCCAGTGCTTCTCGGCCTACACCGGTCTTTCCGTCGCAGCGGCAGGTGACGTGAACGGCGACGGGCTGGACGACGTCATCGTCGGCAACCGTCCCGGCAACCCGGGAAACGGCGATCCCGGACACAGTTACGTCGTATTCGGACGCACCGCGACGAGCGCGATCAACCTGTCCGCGATCGCGGCGGGCAGCGGCGGCTTCGTCGTCAACGGCCAATGCGCGACCGACCGCGCGGGCATCAGCGTCGCGAGCGCCGGCGACGTGAACGGCGACGGGCTTGCGGACCTCATCGTCGGCGCAGACCGGAGCGACCCCGCCGGCGTCGGCGATGCGGGCCGCAGCTATGTCCTGTTCGGTCGCACCGCCACCGGCGCCGTGAACCTCTCGGCCGTAGCCGCCGGCACCGGCGGCTTCGTCGTGAACGGAACGTGCGCAGCAGACGGCAGTGGCTATAGTGTCGCGAGCGCCGGCGACGTCAACGGCGACGGGCTGGGCGACTTCATCGTCGGCGCGCCGTCCGCCGATCTGCCCGGCCGCAATCTCACCGGGCGCTCATATGTGGTATTCGGACGCACCGGCACGGCGGAGGTCGACCTCTCTGCCATCGCGGCGGGCAGCGGCGGCTTCGTCGTGAATGGACAAAGCAGCGACGACCGCAGCGGCCAGGCCGTCGCCGGTGCCGGCGACGTCAACGGCGACGGGCTCGCCGACCTGATCGTCGCGGCGCCGAGCGCCGACCTGCCGGGAGTCGGCGCTGCCGGCCGCATCTACGTGATCTTCGGGCGAACGACGGCGACCCCGGTCGAGCTGTCGGCGATCGCCGCCGGCGCCGGCGGCGTCGTCATCAACGGGCGGCCTGTCCAGAGCGAGCTCAGCGGCCGCAGCGTCGCGGGCGCCGGCGACGTCAACGGCGACGGGCTGGCCGATCTGCTCATCGGCGCCGCGTTCAGCGATCCCGCTGCGGGCGCGAACGCCGGGCGTACCTACGTGGTGTTCGGCCAGACCGGCACCGCAGCCATCGACCTCACCGCAGTCGCGGCCGGCAGCGGCGGCTTCGTCATCCACGGACAGTGCGCGGATGACCAGAGCGGCCACAGTGTCTCGAGTGCCGACGTCAATGGCGACGGCCTGGCCGATCTCATCGTCGGCGCGCGCTACGCCGATCCTGCCGCCGGCGCCAACGCCGGGCGCGCGTACGTGATCTTCGGCTCGACCGGCGGTGTATTCAGTCAGACCGCCGTGGATCAACTGGGCACTAGCGGCGGTGACACGCTCACCGGCAGCGCGAGCGCGGAGACGCTGGTGGGCGGCACAGGCGATGACACGTTGATCGGCAACGGCGGCGCCGACGTGCTCTACGCGGGCGCCGGCGACGATGCGATCGTGGTGAATGCGGGCAACGTTGCCGCGCTCTCCGCGAGCTTCGGCTTGGGCGGCAACACGGGCCAGCTCGCGCGCCTCGATGGGGGCACCGGAATCGACACGATCACACTGTCCGGCGCGGGCATCACGCTCGATCTTGCAGTCATCGCGAATGCGGGTGCGAGCGGACCCGGCAGCACCTCGCGCATCGAGTCGATCGAGCGCATCGATCTCACCGGCAGCGGCGACAACACGGTCGTGCTCGCGATGCGCGACGTCATCGACATCGCCGGCATGAACAGCTTCAACAATGCCACCGGCTGGACGGATGGCACGTACAACCTCGCCGCGGGCGGATCGAACGGCGCGAACCCGGAGCGGCGCCATCAGTGGGTGATCGACGGCGATGCTGGCGACACGGTGATCTCCACCGGCTGGGGCCTTGCGCTCGGCACGGTGATGCACGGCGGCGAAACCTATAGGGTTTACAACCAGGGGCCGGCGGCGCAGTTGCTGATCGACGAGGATGTCGCGGCGCAGGTCAATGCGCCGCCGAGTGCGGCGCCGGTGAACCTGGGAAGCGTGGCGGAGGAAGGCTCGGTCACGATCACCGCGGCGCAACTGCTTGACGGTGTCACGGACGATACGCCCGCGGCACTCGAGATCACCTCGCTCACGCTGACGAGCGGGAACGGCACGCTTGTCGACAACGGCGATGGCACGTGGAGCTATACCGGCGCGCTCGACGACGACACAGCCGCGAGCTTCTCGTACACCGCGACCGACGGCGAGCACTTCGCGAGCGCCGCCGCGTCACTGGACATCACGCCCGTCAACGACGCGCCGGCCATCACCAGCGGCGGAGGCGGTGAAACAGCGGCCGCGGACGTTGCCGAGAACACGACGGCGGTGACGACGGTGACCGCGAGCGACGTCGATGCGGTCGACGGCCGCACGTTCAGCGTGAGCGGCGGCGCGGACGAGGCGAAGTTCACGATAGACCCCGCTACGGGCGCGCTCTCCTTCCTCGCCGCGCCGGACTTCGAAGCGCCAGCCGACGCTGGCGCGAACAACGTGTACGACGTCGAGGTGACGGTCACCGACGTCGGCGGCCTCACCGACACGCAGGCGATCGCGGTGACGGTGACCAACGCGAGCGACAGCGCCCCCGTGATCACGAGCAACGGCGGCGGAACGGCGATAGACGTATTCCTGCCGGAGAACAGGACCTCGGTCACGACGGTGACGGCGAGCGATCCCGATGCCGGCGACAGCAGAACGTTCAGCATCACCGGCGGCGCCGACCAGGCGAAGTTCACGATCGACCCCGTCACGGGTGCACTGGCCTTCCTGACCGCGCCCGACTTCGAAGTGCGCGCCGACGTGGGCGCCAACAACGTCTACGACGTGCAGGTGACGGTGACCGATGGCAGCGGTCTCACCGACACCCAGGACATTGCGGTGAACATCACCGACGACCAGGAAGTAGTCAATCTTGCGGCTATTGCTGCAGGCATCAACGGCTTCGTCATCAATGGTCAGGGCGCGGCTGACCTGAGCGGCAGGGCGGTCGCCGCCGCCGGCGATGTCAACGGCGACGGACTGGACGACCTCCTCGTCGGCGCGTACCTGAGCGATCCTGCCGGCGGTGTCGATGCGGGGCGCAGCTACATCGTTTTCGGAAAGACAGGGACCGGCGCCGTCGAGCTCGGCGCGCTCACACCGTCGACCGGCCGCGTCATCAACGGCGCGAGCGCCGGCGACGAGAGCGGCATCAGCGTCGCCGGCGCCGGCGACATCGAGGGTGACGGACGGGCGGACGTGATCGTCGGTGCGCACCGCGGCGATCCAGGCGGCCGCACCGACGCCGGACGCAGCTACGTCGTCAATGCCCTCAGTCCGCCGACTGTGAACCTGTCGACGGCGCCTCGCACGTTCGGCGGCCCCGACTTCGTGATCGCCGGCCAGTCCGCGGGCGACCTGAGCGGCAGGAGCGTCGCCGCGGCTGGTGACGTCAACGGCGACGGCGCGGCCGATCTCATCGTCGGCGCATTCGGCGGCGACCCGGGTGGCCGTACCGACGCCGGACGCAGCTATGTAATCTTCGGGCCCCCCTTCTCCGACACCGTCGAGCTCTCGGGCATCGCCAGCAGCGTTGCCGGCTTCGTCATCAACGGCCAGGGTGCGAGCGATTACAGCGGGTTCAGTGTGGCGAGTGCCGGCGACGTGAATGGCGACGGATTTGCCGATCTGCTGGTGGGCGCCTTGGGTAACGACAGCGCAGGTACCGACGCTGGCCGCAGCTACGTGGTGTTCGGCAAGGCGGACGCTTCCCCGGTCGAGCTCAGCCGCGTCGCCGCGGGCTTCGGCGGCTTTGTCATCGCCGGCCAGTCCGCGGGCGACATGAGCGGCAGGAGCGTTGCGCGCGCCGGCGACGTCAATGGTGACGGCCTGGCAGACCTGATCGTCGGAGCACCGTTCAACGCAGCGTCCGGCACGGATGCGGGGCGCAGCTACGTGGTGTTCGGCAAGACGGGGACCGCGGCGACGCAGCTCTCCGCAATCGCCGCGGGCATCGGCGGTTTCGTCATCAACGGCGAGGGCTTCAGTGAGCAGAGCGGCAGAAGCGTGGCGAGCGCGGGGGACCTAAACGGTGATGGATTGGCGGACCTCATCATCGGCGCGCCCGGCTACCGCTTTTCGCCGTTCGGTCCGTATGTCGGGCGCAGCTATGTCGTATTCGGCAAGACCGGCACGGGCGCCGTCAATCTGGCCGCGGTCGCCGCCGGGACGGACGGGTTCCCTATCAATGCGGAATCGACCGACCAGAGCGGCTTCAGCGTCGCCGCCGCGGGAGACGTGAACGGCGACGGCCTCGCGGATCTGATCGTGGGCGCGCCGAGCGCCGATCCGGCGGCGGGCGCCTCCGGCGGCCGCAGCTATGTCATTTTCGGCTCGATCGGCTCGATCGCAGGCGCGTTCTCGCGGTCGGTCGTCGATCAGCTCGGCTCAGCAGCCTCCGAGACCCTGACCGGCAGCACGGCATCCGAGACGCTGGTCGGCGGCGCCGGCGACGACACGCTCGTCGCAAATGGCGGCGCGGACGTGCTTCATGGGGGCGCGGGCGACGACGCGATCGTGCTCGATGCGAGCAACATCGTGGCCCTGATGAGCCCCTTCGGCGCCGGCGGCAACACGAGCCGGCTCGCCCGTGTGGACGGCGGGAGCGGCATCGACACGCTCAGGCTGGCCGGAGCCGGCCTCACGCTCGACCTCACGCTCGTCCCGAACCAGGACGCGTCGGCGCCGGGCAGCGGCTCGCGCATCGAATCCGTCGAGCGCATCGATTTGACCGGCAGCGGCAACAATACCGTGAAGCTCACGGCGCGCGACGTGTTCGACATGGCCGGCATGAACACTTTCAACAATACGACCGGCTGGTTCCGTGGCACCTACATCCTGGCCCCGAGCGGCGCCGAAGGGCGGCACCAGCTCGTGATCGAGGGCGATGCGGGGGATGTAGTGGAGTCGAGCGGCTGGGGCGCATCGCGCGGCACCGTGCAGGGACCGGGTTCCCAACAGATGTACAACGTCTACAACTTCGGCGAATACGCGCAACTGCTCGTCCATACCAACGTCACGGCCAACGTAAACGCGGCGCCGGTGATCACCAGCAATGGCGGCGGCGCGACGGCGGCGTTGAGCATCGCGGAGAACGCGGTCTCCGTGACGACGGTCACTGCGACCGACGCCGATCCGGGGGACACCCGGACTTTCAGCCTGAGCGGCGGCGCCGACCCGGCGAAGTTCACGATCAACGCTTCTTCCGGTGTTCTCAGTTTCATCGCGGCGCCCGATTTCGAAGCGCCGGCCGACAGCGGTGCGAACAATGTCTACGACGTCGAGGTGACGGTCACCGACGGCGCCCTCACCGACGTGCAAGCGGTCGCGGTGACCGTCATCAACGCGAACGACGCGCCCGTCATCACAAGCGACGGCGGCGGCGTAACCGCATCGATTAGCGTGCCGGAAAATACGACCACCGTAACGACGGTGACCGCGACCGATGTCGACGCGAGTGACAGCCGGATTTTCAGCCTGAGCGGCGGCGCCGACCAGGCGAAGTTCACCATCGACACGAGCACCGGCGCGCTTGCGTTCCTCACGGCCCCGGACTTCGAAGCGCCGGCCGACGGCGGCGGCGACAATGTGTACGACGTGCAGGTGAGCGTGACCGACGCGGGCGGCCTCACCGACGTGCAAACGATCGCGGTAACCGTGATCAACGCGAACGACGCGCCCGTGATCACGAGCGACGGCGGTGGCGCATCGGCTTTCGTCAACGTGGCCGAGAACACGACCGCGGTGACGAGCGTGACCGCGGCCGACGTCGATCCGGGCGACAGCCGCACGTTCAGCGTCACCGGCGGCGCCGATCAGAGCAGGTTCAACATTGATGCGAACACCGGTGCGCTGGCGTTCGTGGCGGCGCCGAACTTCGAAGCGCCCGGCGATGCCGGCGGGAACAACGTCTACGACGTCGAGGTGACGGTCACCGACGGCGGTGGCCTGACCGACATGCAAGCGATTGCGGTGACGATCACCGACATGAACGATGCCGTCGACCTCAGCGCGATCGCCGCCGGCACCGGAGGGTTCGTCATCAACGGCCAGGCTGCGTCCGACTACAGCGGCATCAGCGTCGCCGCCGCCGGCGACGTGAACGGCGACGGCTTCGGCGACGTCGTCGTCGGCGCGTTCAAGAGCGATCCGTTCGCCGGCTCGAGCCAGGGGCGCAGCTATGTCGTGTTCGGCGGCACGGCGACCGCCGCCATCAACCTGTCGGCGGTCGCAGCGGGCACCGGCGGTTTCGTCATCAACGGCACCAACTCGGGCGATTACAGCGGCCGGAGCGTGAACGCGGCCGGCGACGTGAACGGCGACGGCTTTGCGGATCTCATCGTCGGGGCGTCGCTGGCCGACCCGGCCGGCCGTGCGAACGCCGGTCGCAGCTATGTCGTATTCGGCAAATCGTCGACCAGTGCGATCAATCTCACGAGCGTCGCTGCCGGAACGGGCGGGTTCGTGATCGAAGGTCGCGCAGCTTACGACGCCAGCGGCGTGAGTGTCGCCAGCGCGGGCGACGTGAACGGCGACGGACTCGCGGATCTAGTCATCGGCGCGCCGCGCGGAGATCTCGCCGTGTCGCCCAATGCGAGCGCCGGCGGGGCTGCTCGCAGCTACGTCGTGTTCGGCCAGACTTCGACCGGCGGAATCGACCTGGCGGGCGTCGCGGGGGGCAGCGGTGGCTTCGTCATCAACGGGCAGTGTGACGGCGACTTCAACGGCGGCAGTGTCGCCGCCGCGGGCGACGTCAACGGGGACGGACTGGGCGACGTCATCGTGGGCGCCTACCGCAGCGACCGCGGCATCCGCGAGGACGTTGGGCGCAGCTACGTGGTGTTCGGCAAGAGCGGGAGTGCGGCCGTGGATCTTTCAGCCGTCGCGGCCGGCACCGGCGGCGGCTTCGTCATGAACGGGCAGTCCGAGTTCGACGCGAGCGGCTGGAGCGTCGCGGGTGCGAGCGACGTGAACGGTGACGGGCTCGCCGATCTCATCATCGGCGCGAACACTGCCGACGGTCCTGCCGGCGGCCAGGCCGGACGCAGTTACGTCGTATTCGGCAAGACAGGAGCTGGCGGCGTCGACCTCTCGGCCATCGCCGCCGGCGTGGGCGGCTTCGTCATTCACGGGCAGGCCGGCTTCGACCGCAGCGGCTCGAGCGTTGCCAATGCAGGCGACATCAATGGCGACGGCTTGGCGGACCTGCTCATCGGTGCACGCTTTGGCGACGGTGGCGCCACCGATTCCGGGCGCACTTACGTCGTGTTCGGCCGGACCTCGACCGCCGCGGTCAATCTCGCGACCATCGCGGGCGCCGACGGCGGGTTCGTCATCAACGGTCATTCGACCAACGACTTCAGCGGCGAGAGTGTCGCGGCGGCAGGCGACGTCAATGGCGATGGTCTTGCCGACCTCATCGTCGGCGCCCGCTTCGCCAATCCGCCGGGCCTGATCGACACCGGCCGCAGCTACGTGATCTTCGGCTCGACGAGCGGCGCGTTCTGGCAAACGGCAGTCGATCAGCTCGGCTCCGCGGGGAGCGACACGCTCACCGGCAGCAGCGCCTCTGAAACGCTCATCGGCGGCGCAGGCAACGACACGCTGCTCGGCAACGGCGGCGCGGACGTGCTGTACGGCGGCGCGGGCGATGACGATCTCGTCATCGATGCGAGCAACATCGCAGCCCTCGCGGCGGGCTACGGCAGCGGCGGCAATACCACGCAGCTCGCCCGCATCGACGGCGGCACCGGTGTCGATACGCTGCAGCTCTCCGGCTCGGCCCTGATGCTCGATCTCGGTCTCATCGCCAACCAGGGCGGCAGCAGTCCGGGCAGCGCCTCGCGCATCGAGTCGATCGAGCGCATCGATCTCACCGGCGGCGGCAACAACACGCTCGCGCTGACAATGAAGGACGTGCTCGACATGGCCGGCATGAACAGCTTCAACAACGCGAGCGGCTGGGCCGATGACACGTACGGCCTCGCGGCCGGCGGTGCCGGCGGTACGAATCCCGAGCAGCGCCATCAGTTGGTCATCAACGGCGATGCGGGCGACGTCGTGAATTCGAGCGGCTGGGGCGCTTCGGTTGGCACGGTGACCGAGACGTCCAGGGGCGAGACCTACAACGTCTATAACGCGGGCCTTCACGCGCAACTGCTGATCGACACGGACGTCACGGCGTCGGTGGTTTAATCGGCGCGATGAACCAGGCATCGCACCTGGCCGATCCCACCGTCCTCTGGCAGAAGCTGCGGCAGTCCGTTGCGCAGCCCGCGCTGTGGCTCGAGCTCGCGCGAACTTACGCCGCGCGCGGCCTTGCGTGGCAGGCCGGTTACGCGGCGCGGCAGGCACGGCGTCTGAATCCTGCGGTCGCAACACAATTGCAGGCGTTGCGCATCGGGACCGCAGAACACGCAACCGCCGGCGATGCGCTCCTCGGACGCGCGTCGCTGCCGGATGCCGCATCGCTCGCGGAATCGTTTTCCGCGCAGCTCGCTAAATCGCCGGGTGACTGGCTGACCTGGCTCTATCTCGCGCGCGTGCAGGAGATGCGCGGAGAATCTCCCGAACAGGCGCTGCAATACGCGAAGGCGCTGGAATTCACCCCGGGCGAATCGCTGCACTGGATGGGCGTGTGGCGCCTGAATGCCGGCGACGCGCAGGGGGCGGTAGCCGCGCTGTCGGGCGTGCTCGATATCCACCCGGTGCGCTACGGCTCGATGATGTATCTCGGAGACGCGCTCCTCCGCGTCGGCAACGTCCCAGCCGCCGAGAAAGCGTTCGCGCGCGCGTCGCTCTCGCCCAATCCCGACTTCCTCGTGACGCTCGCGACGCGCGTGTATCAGCACAACTACTGGCAGGAAGCGATCGAGGTGCTCGAGAAGGCGCTGGCGCTGCGTCCCGACGACGTGCAGATACTGCTCGCGCTCGCGAAGATCCAGTCGGAGGTCTACGCACTGGCCGATTGCCGCGCGAGCTTGAAGCGCGTGCGCAAGCTCGATGTGGGCAACAGCGAAGCGCGGCTGCTCGAAGCGGGGCTGCAGGGCCGCATGGGCGACGCGCACAGCCATCTCGCGATCCTTCAGCAGGCGTACGAAAGCGGCGGCGATCCGCTCTCGCGCCTGGCTTCGAGCGTCGCGATGACTTCGCTGTACCACGACGGCATCTCGCCCGCCGCGGTCGCCGACCTGCACCGCCGTATGTGTGCACCGATCGAAGCGGCGACGGTGGAGAAGAAGGATTTTCCGAATGCGCGCACGACGGACCGGCGGCTGCGCGTCGGCTTCGTGACGGGAGACCTGCACCGGCAGCACCCGGTGAACATCTTCATGCTGCCGGTGCTGCTGCGCTTCGATCATGCGCGCTTCGAGATCTGCGTCTATCACACCGGCACGATGCACGATCACTACACGCGTCAGGCGAAGGCCAGCGCCGACCGCTGGACGGAGGCCGCTGGGCTCGACGACGCGACCTTGCAGCGCGCGATACTCGCCGACGAGATCGACGTCCTGATCGATCTTGCCGGGCATACCTCGACGCACCGCCTGGGCGTCTTCGCGATGCGCGCCGCCCCGGTGCAGGCGACTTTTCTCGGCTACCCGCATTCGACGGGACTTTCCCGCATCGACTGGCTGATTGGAGACGCCACCGTCAGCCCCGCGGAGCACGCGCCCCTCTTCAGCGAGCGCATCGCACAGTTGCCCGGCAGCGTGTTCTGCTGGGCGTGCGTCGACGAGTATCGGCTGCCGCGGCCGCGGGCGGCGGACGCGCCGATGGTCTTCGGGTCGTTCAACAACGCCATGAAGACCTCGCCGCGGACGATCGAGCTGTGGTCGAAAGTGCTGCACGGGGTGCCGGATGCGCGGCTTTTGTTGAAAGCGCCGTCGCTCAAGGATTCGGCGGTGCAGGAGCGGTTTTCCGATCTGTTCGCGGCGCACGGCATCGCGCGAGAACGCCTGGAGATGCGCGGCCCGACCGGCCTCGCGGACATGATGCAGGAGTACGGCGACGTGGACGTCGGGCTCGACCCGCTCCCCTACAACGGCGGCACCACGACGCTGCAGGCGCTGTGGATGGGCGTGCCGGTGGTGGCGCTGGCCGGCGGCAATTTCGTCGGCCGCATGGGAGCGAGCTTCCTCAGGACGCTGGGGCGCCCCGAGTGGGTGGCCGGCGATGAGGCCGAATATGTGAGGATCGCCGTTGGCCTGGCGCGTGAGCGCGGGAGCTTGCGTGAAGGCCGCGCGCGGCTGCGCGAGCAGATGGCTGCTTCACCGTTGTCCGACATCAAGACATACGTGGCGAGCTTCGAAGCGCTGCTGCAGCGCATGTGGGCCGCGTATTGCAAGCGCGAGGCGCGGCGCGTGATCCGGGTGGAGGAGTAAATGCGGGTTGTGCGGCGATTTGGCACACTGTCAGGAAGGAAGTACTGATGGCAAGCACGGAAACCATGCCTGACGGCGCACCCGCTGCCGCCGTCCCGCAGCTGGAAATCACCACCTCACGCCAGATGCTGGCGTGGCTCGCGGAGCAGAAGCTCTCCATCGCGCTCACTACCTATCAGATCGGGAAACTCTTCCTGCTGGGGTTGAATCTCAACGGCGAGATGTCGGTCTTCGAGCGCACGTTCAACCGCTGCATGGGCATGTGCCCGACGGCCAACGGCTTCTACATGACCAGCCTCTACCAGGTGTGGCGCTTCGAGAACATCTTCGCGCAGGGCGAACAGCAGGATGGTTACGACCGCCTCTACGTGCCGCAACTGGGCAACACCACCGGGGACCTGGACATTCACGACATGGCCGTTGAGGCCGACGGGCGCCTGGTATTCGTCAATACGCTGTTCGGCTGTCTCGCGACCCTGAGCGAGACGCACAGCTTCGTCCCGCTGTGGCAGCCGCCGTTTGCGCGCAAGCTTGCGGCCGAGGACCGTTGCCACCTGAACGGCCTCGCCTTGAAAGACGGGCGCGCCGCATACGTCACCGCGGTCAGCGAGTCCGACGTGGTCGACGGCTGGCGCGACCACCGCGCCGACGGCGGCATCGTGATCGACGTGCAGAAGAACGAGATCGTATGCCGTGGTCTGTCGATGCCGCATTCCCCGCGCTGGCATCAGGGGAAGCTCTGGCTCCTGAATTCCGGCAGCGGCGACTTCGGTCACGTCGACCCGAAGTCCGGGCGCTTCGAGCCGGTCACGTTCTGCGCCGGATACATGCGCGGGCTGTACTTTCACGGCGACTTCGCGCTGGTCGGTTTATCCAAGCCGCGCCACAACAAAACCTTCACGGGGCTACCGCTCGACGAGAACCTGAAATCGCGCAAGGCCGAGGCGCGCTGCGGCGTCCAGGTGATCGATCTCCGAACGGGAGATGCGGTGCACTGGCTGCGCTTCGAAGGCATCGTGGAGGAGCTCTACGACGTCATCACGCTGCCCGGCGTGCGCCAGCCCATGGCGCTGGGTTTCAAGACCGACGAGATCCGCCGCGTCATTTCGGTCGGAGAGAAGCCGCCAGTGTGACGCGAAGCCGGAACGCCGTCTGGCATCCCGTCAGCGTCACGCGCGCGGATCGCGAGCGCCGCAACGGCCATCGCGGCCTCGTGCTCTGGTTCACGGGGCTGCCGAGCGCGGGCAAGTCCACGCTGGCGCACGCGGTGGAGCGCGAGCTTTACGCGCAGGGGTGCCGCACCTTCGTGCTGGACGGCGACAACGTCCGCCACGGGCTCTGTTCGGATCTCGGTTTTTCCGCCGAGGAGCGCGCTGAGAACATGCGCCGTATCGGCGAGCTCGCGCGGCTGTTCGTCGAGGCCGGCGTGATCACGCTCGCTGCGTTTATCTCGCCGTTCGCGGCCGATCGTGCGCGCCTGCGCGGCTTGTTCGCCCGCGGCGACTTTTTCGAGATCTACTGCGAGTGCCCGGTCACGGTCTGCGAAGCACGCGATCCGAAAGGCATGTACCAGCGTGCGCGCGCCGGCGAGATCGCGGAGTTCACCGGCGTGAGCTCGCCGTACGAGGCTCCCGAGCAGCCGGATCTGACTGTGGACACGGCGCAGCAGCCGCTTGATGCCTGCGTCGCGCAGGTGCTGGACCTCGCGCGCGCAGCGATTACCCTGCCGTAGCTCGAACGCGGGGCGGCGGCGATACGCTCGACGGTGGCGATGGCATGGATTACGCCGTCTGTTACTACGCGTCGGCTGGTCCCGTCGCCTCTTGCGGTAGCCCCGTCACATCTTACTGTTTGGTGAGTCCGAGGTCGGCCAGTATGACCTTCAGCAGCTCGTGCTCGCGGTCGAGGTGCTTGCGCGTGTCCGCGCTCAGCGTGTAGTCGGCGACCCATAGCTGTTTCTCCGCGTCGGCGCGCCACTCCTCGCCCTGTGCGAGCTTGGCGAAGACCTGGTCCCAGTACGCGATCTCCGGCGCCTTCAGTCCTTTCGGCCCCATGAAGCCCCGCCACGTGAAAAACACCGCGTCGGTGCCCTGCTCGCGGAACGTAGGAATGTTCGCTTTCGCTCCGGCCTGTCGCTGCGGCGCCGAGATCGCCAGGATGCGCGCGCGGCCGTCGTTCTGGAGCGGCACCATGCTGCGCGGTGACGCGACGTACACATCGACGTGGCCGCCGAGCATTGCGGTGAGCGCAGGTCCGCCGCCGGGATAGACGACCGCCTTCGCAGCTTTCGGATCCAGGCCGATCGATTTGAGGTACATGCTGAGCACGATGTGGTTGTGATTGCCGCGCGCGGTCGCGAACGCGAAGCTCGTCGATTGCGGATCTTTCTTGAGCCGTGCGGTGAGGTCCTGCAGCGACTTGACCGGCGAGTCGGCTTTCACCGCGAACACGACGTATTCGCGTGCCAGGATGTTGAGCGGCGTGAAGTCGGTGTAGTCGAGCTGGCTCGTGCCCATGAGCTTGTTGCCGATCACCGCGGGGGAGAACGTCGCGATGTAGTGGCCGTCGCCGGCGTGCTGGTTGAGGTACGCCCAGCCGATCGTGTTCGCCGCGCCAGGCTTGTTCACCACCGCGCTCGTCGGCACGAGCGCGGTCTTCTGGAAAATGGACTGGATGACGCGCGCCATGACGTCCGGCGAGCCGCCCGGCGCCGAGCCGACGACGAGCTCGACGGTTTTCGTGGGTTTCCACTGCTGCGCCGCCGCCGGCCCAGCGGCCAGCGACAGCAACGCGACGAACAGTATCGACGTCCTCATGCTCCGCTCCCTGGTTTATTGTGGTGTGGCCGGAATAGCGTAACTCATTCACCATTCGCGCTGTATTCATCACTCGATACACGTAAACCCATGCCTCTCTATCCGCCCGCCGCCGTCGGCATGCCGCTCGAAGAAGTGGACACGCCGGCACTGCTGCTCGACCTCGATGCATTCGAAGGGAATCTCAGGCGCCTGACGGACTCGCTCGCCGGGCGCACCGTCAAGGTCCGGCCCCACGCGAAGAGCCACAAGTGCCCGCAGATCGCGCTGCGCCAGATGGCGCTCGGCGCCGTCGGCGTCTGCTGCCAGAAAGTGAGCGAAGCCGAGGCGCTTGTCGAAGGCGGCGTGCCTGACGTGCTCATCGCCAACGAGATCGTCGGCGCTACGAAGTTGAAGCGCCTCGCGGCGCTCGCGAAGCAGGCGCGCGTCGCGGTCTGCGCCGACAACGAAGCCAACGTGCGCGAGCTCGACGCGGCCGCGAAGGCCTTCGGCGTCAAGCTCGACGTGCTGGTGGAAGTGAACGTCGGCGCCAACCGCTGCGGCGTGGAGCCCGGTGAGCCCGCTGCGGCGCTGGCAAAGCGGATCGCGGCCAGCCCGAACTTGCGCTTCGCCGGTCTACAGGCCTACCACGGCCGCGCGCAGCACCTGCGCAAGGTCGAAGAGCGGCGCGCCGCGATCGAGGACGCGGTGGAACGTGTCGTGCGCACAAAGAAGCTCCTGAGCGACGCGGGCATTGCGTGCCCGAAAGTGACCGGCGCCGGCACCGGCACGTACATGTTCGAGACCGCGAGCAACGTCTACGACGAGCTCCAGGCGGGCTCGTACATCTTCATGGACGCCGACTACGCGCGAAACGACTGGACCGAAAGCGGCATCCCGCGCTTCGAGCACAGCCTCTTCGTCTGGGCAACGGTCATGAGCCGGCCTTCGGGCGAGCGCGCGATCGTCGATGCCGGCCTGAAAGCGTCCAGCGTCGACTCGGGCATGCCGCGCATCGCCGATCCCGGCCCTGCGCAGTACATAAAGGCATCCGACGAGCACGGCGTGATCGAAGTGAACGGCGCGCAGGGCTTCGAGGTGGGGCAGAAGCTGAAGCTCATCCCGGGGCACTGCGACCCGACCGTGAACCTCTACAACGAATACATCTGCGTGCGCGCCGGGCGCGTGGAAGCGATCTGGCCGATCACCGCGCGCGGCGCGGTCTGGTAGTGATCGTCATTCCCGCGCAGGCGGGAATTCAGGACCAAATATGACCATCAAAAAAGTCGGCTTCGTCGGCATCGGCAACATGGGCGCGCCGATGGCCGCGCATCTCGTCGCCGCAGGTTTCGACGTGACGGTATTCGACGTGCGGCCCGAAGCGGTCTCGATTTTCGTGGAGCGCCACGGCGGCCGCGCCGCGCAATCGCTGGAAGCGCTCGCGCGCGGTGCCGAAGCCGTGATCACGATGCTCCCCAATTACGAGATCGTGCGCGACGTGGTGCTCGGCGACGGGGGCGTCGCGAGCGCGCTCGCGAAGGGCGGCGTCGTGATCGACATGAGCACGTCCGACCCGGTCGCGACACGCAGCCTCGCGCAGGCGTTGGAGCCGCGCTGCATCGCGGTCGTCGACGCCCCGGTGATGGGCGGTGTCGTGTTCGCGAAGGACGCGAGCCTGGACATCATGGTCGGCGGCGATCCGGCCGCGATCGAGCGCTGCCGGCCATTGTTCGCGGCGATGGGACGCGCGGTGATGGAATGCGGCGGCGTCGGCAACGGCCATGCGCTCAAGGCACTCGCGAACTACGTCAACGCGTGCGCGCTCATCAACTCGATCGAAGCGCTGACGATCGGCAAACGCTTCGGGCTCGACGCGAAGTTCATGGCCGAAGCGCTGGTGTCGCTCTGCGCCGAGCGCAACCATCCAATCGTGAAGAAAGTGCTGCCGCACGTGTTCACGCGCAAGTACGGCACCGGCATGGCGCTCGGTTTCATCGCTAAGGACGTGAAGATCGCGCGCGACACCGCCCGCTCGATCGAGGCGTTCGCGCCGCTCGCCGAGAAGCTCTCCGAGCTCTGGTCCGCCGCGGCTGAGAAGCTCGGGGCCGACGTCGATCAGACCGAGATCGTTCGGTACTGGGAGGACGCTACGGGGGTAAAGCTGTAAAAGCTGCGCCGGGATTGACGGTGCGCCACTGGCGCACCCTACAGGGCTACGCGAGTTCCCATGGTGTCCGTAGGGTGCGCTGGTAGCGCACCGGCGGGTTTCGACGCCTACGCCGCGACTTTTTCGCGGCGGAGTCCCGGCATCTCGAACCCGAGCTTCTCGAGATCCTGCACGACCTTCGTCGCCTGTGCCTCCGTGAGCGCGACGAGCGGCGGGCGCACGGTGCTCCACGCGGGGTCTTTGCCGAAATGCGCGATCACCGCCTTCAGCGCGGGAATCATCACGTACTGACCCGTCGCCTTGCGCGTGGCGTTCAGCGCTTCCTGCTGTGCCGGCGCGTCTTCGTTCTTCCACTCCCGGTAGAGCTTGTCGATGGGCGCGGGATTCACGTTGGCGGTCGCGGAGATGCAGCCCGCGCCGTCATGGCGCATGTTCGCAAGCAGGAAGGTCTCGCTGCCGACGAAGACGTCGAAGCCGGATTTCGCGAACGCGTCGAGGAACACTTTCGTGTTGGCCCAGTCGCCCGAGCTGTCCTTCATCCCCGCGATCGCGGTGGGGTACGCCTTCATCAGGCGCTCGACGAGCTTCGGGGTGATGCCGACGATCGCGACCGGCGGGATGTGGTACAGGTAAATGCGCAGCCGCGCGTCGCCCACGCGCTCGATCACCTCGGCGAAGCTCCTGAAAAGCCCGTCTTCGCTCACGTCCTTGTAATAGAACGGCGGCAGCATCAGCACGCCGGCGCAGCCCGCTTTCACCGCATGCTCGGTGAGCCGCACGGTGTCGGTCAGCGCGCAGCAACCGGTTCCCGGCATCATGCGCGAAGCGTCGACGTCCGCCGCCAGCAGCGCGTCCAGAAGCGCGATGCGCTCGTTCACCGACAGCGAGTTCGCCTCGCTGTTCGTGCCGAACACGGCGAGCCCGCAGCTCTGCGAAAGCAGCCACTTGCAGTGCGCGATCAAACGCCCGGCATCCGGGGAGAGATCGTTGTTGAATGGCGTGACGACGGGCGAAAGCACGCCTTTGATGCGCGGTGCGGTGCTCATGGGCGGATCCTGTGAAGTTCCGGGGAAGGGTGCTACGGAGCGCGAATTATAATCCGCGGTCCTGCTGGGAGGAGCGAATGAAACATCTGAAGGTGCTTTCCGCGGGCGCTGTGAAGCGCGGCGTCTCACAGCTCGCGCAGGCGTATGCGCGCGAGCGCGGGATCGATGTCGAAGTCGAGTTCGCGACGGCACCGCAGTTGCGCAAGCGCATGACTGCCGGCGAAGCGGTTGACGTGCTCGTCGCGCCGCCCGCGCTCATGGAGGATCTCGCGCGCGCCGGCACGATCGTGTCCGAGAGCCGTAGCTTCATCGGGCGCTCGCGTATGGGCATCGTGGTGCATGCCCAATCGGACGTGCACAGCGTGCCGGACGTGGAGGCTTTCAAGCGCCTCCTGCTTGCGGCCTCGACGGTCGTCCACAACACGGCTTCGAGCGGCGTGTATGCCGCGAAGCTCCTCGAGGACCTGTGCCCGGCGCCGGCGCTCGGCTCGCGCGTGGTCGTGGTCGATACCGGCTCCGCGGTGATGGAATACGTCGCCGCGCATCCGTCGTCGGTCGGGCTCGCGCAGATCTCGGAGATCCGCGTGCTGATCGACAAGGGCTGCGCGGTTCGCATGGCCGCTCCGCTGCCGGACGCGGTGCAGAACGTGACGCGCTACGAAACCGCTGCGGTGGCGGGCCGCGAGGCGCTCGAGGCTGCGCGCGGTCTCGCGAGCTACATGGCGACGCCGGAGGCGAAGAAGGTCTTCGCGGCTACGGGCATCGACTGAAAGGAGCCGTCACCCCAGCGAAGGCGGGGATCCAGGAGACCACCCCCATCCTACCTTCCCCCTGAGGGGGAAGGGGATACCCGCCGTCGCGGGAATGACGATCAACGGCGGTCGAGTTGGAGAATGTCGAAGCCTTGATACCGATCGACGGCGTAGATGAGCCCGCGCTCGTCGACGTCGACGTCATTGGTCTGCGGCGCGACCTTCCCCGCCGCGGGCTCCGGAATGAACCAGCCGATCTCCTGAGGCGCGGTCGGATCGGCGACGTCCACGACGCGTAATCCGCCGGCGAACCACGCGCAGTACACCAGCGTGTCGCCGCCTTTCATGTGCTCCTGGAACTGGTGCGCGCCGAACCGCCCGGGCGTCGCGCGGCTCCACGGCGATTCGAGCTCGCTCACTTCGAAGATCGACAGCGGCTTGATGTTCTCGGGGTCGGTGATGTCGAACGTCCAGAGTGACGCGTGCGGACGCCCGCGGCGGCGCGCCATCTCTTCCGCGCTGTGCGCGTGGTCCTCTTCGTCGATCGCGATCGCGATGTCGCGGCCGTTCAGCTTCTTCGGCAGCGCCATGAACGTGTGCGACGGCTCCGGAAACGGCGGGTGGTAGTTGTAGGCGCCGATCGTCTTCGGCTTGCGGATGTCGGAGACGTCCACGATCCGCACGCCGCCGTGCCAGCAGCCGGCATAGAGCCGGTCGCCCACGCGCAACGTGTGATGCAGCCTGTGCTGCCGGCCCGGCCACGTCGGCTTCTCACCACCCGCGAGGTGCTGGCCCGGAATCCACCACTTAGACACCTCCTCGGGCTTGGACGGATTGCGGATGTCGTAGATGACGAGAATGTTGCCCTTGTAGCCCTCGGCTTCGGTGGAGATGTACGCGTAATTCGCGTCCATGTCGAAGCGGTGCACGCCGATGCCGTACGTGCGCTGGAAGTGGATGAGCTTCGGCTTGGACCGGTCCGAGACGTCGTAGATCTTGAACCCACCGTTGCGATACGGATTGCGCTCCTGCGCTTCCACCGCGGCCATGTCGGATTCGTGTACCCCGAGCTTCTGCGCGAGCTCCGCGTGCGTCGCGTCGCGTCCAAGCGTCTGTTTGAGCTGCGCGCGCAGCCCCGGCAACTCGTCCGCCTTGCGGCCGATCGCAGTCATGTTGCGTTCGCTGTTGACGATCATGATGTCGCCGATCACGCGCGCCTTGTGGCTGTGCGACTCCGGATCGTCGAGCGTAATCTGCGAGACGATCTTCGGATTCTTCGGATCGGAGACGTCGAGGATGCTCGTGCCGAGGTGCTCCTTGTTCGGAATGTGTCCGACGTACGCGTGCTTGGCGTCGACGTATACCTGTCCCGCGCCGGGGAGCTCGAGACGCGAGACGCGCGTGACGTTGTGGGCGAGCTGCGGCGTATGTGCGGGAGCGTTCATGAGCGTCCTCGATTCCGGCGGGGCAGCCATTCTACAATGCACGATCCGTTCGTCTGACCGTTGCGTCCCCATTCAAGGAGGCGTCGTATGCATCCGCTGGCCCGTCGTTCCATCCTCGGCGCAGCTCTGGTCGTGTTCGCCGCGAGCGCATCCGCACAGGCAACGCGCAAGCCTTCGCCACAGGCATGGCCGACGAAACCGATACGCCTCATCGTCAACGCCGCCGCCGGCGGATCGACCGACGTCACGGCGCGCTCGATGGCGAACGGCTTGAGCGAAGCGCTCGGCCAGCAGGTGGTCGTCGATAACCGCGTCGGCGCGGGCGGGCTCATCGGGGTCGAGACCGCCGGTAAGGCGCCGCCGGACGGCTACACGCTGCTGCACGCCTCCGACGCCGGCACGCTCGTGAGCCCGCATCTCTACAAGATGAGCATCGACGTCGCGCGCGATCTCGTCTCCGTTGCGCCGACCGCCAAAGCGGCGCTCTTTTTCATCGTGCGCCCGGGGCTGCCCGCCAGAACGCTGAAGGACTTCGTGGCGTATGCGCGCGCCAATCCCGGCAAGCTCAACTACGGCTCCGCCGGCCACGGCACGCTGCAGCACATCGCGGCGGAAATGATGATCCGCGAGACCAGCGTCAAAGTGGTCCACGTCGCCTACAAAGGCTCGCAGCCGGTGCTCATCGACCTCATGGCGGGGCGCGTGGATTTCACTTTCGATCTGGGCGCGTCGATCCCGTTCATCAAGGCCGGCAAGGTCGTGGCGCTCGCGGTGCCCACCCCGACGCGCTCGCCGATCTTCCCGGACCTGCCGACGATGGTGGAAGCGGGCACGAACGTCGCGATCGACTGGATGTCAGGCGTGTATGCGCCGACGGGCACGCCGCGCGCGATCGTCGAGCGGCTCAACCGCGAGATCGGCCGCGTCATGCAGAGCCCCGAGACGCGCACGCTGCTCGCCGCGATGGCCGCGGAGCCGATTCCGCCGATGACGCCTCGCGAGTTCGAAGAGCGCAACCGCCGCGAGCGCGACCGGTTCGGCGCGATTATTCGCGCTGCGAACATCAAGCTGAATTAAGGCTTGCCGCTGAAGCGCTCCACCCGCATCGCCCTCATCCTGGGCGCAGGCGTCGCCGCGTATGCCGCGATGACGTTCCTGCCCGCCGATGATCCCGAGACGCTGCTCCAGCTCGTCAACGCGTACCGCAGCGCGCCCGGCGCGTGTGCCGGCAAGCGCGTGCCGCCGCTGGGGCCGCTCGCGCCATCGCCCGCGCTCGCGAAAGCCGATGTTGGCTCGTCCCAGGCGCTGCCCGAGGCGCTGAAGCGCGCCGGCTATTCCGCGAGTGAGGCGCAGGCGATCGTGCTGTCGGGATCGCGCCGCGCGGGCGCGACGATGGCCGTGCTGAAGGAGCGCTACTGCGATGCCCTCCTGAGCCCGCAGTTCGCCGAGGCCGGCATCGCACGCGACGGCACGCGCTGGACGCTCGTGCTCGCGCGACCGCTCCTGTCGACCGACCTCGGTGACTGGCGTGCTGCCGGCCAGGAAGTACTCAGGCTCGTGAACGAGGCGCGCGCGAAGCCGCGGAGTTGCGGTGATCGCAAGTTCGATGCGGCCCGTCCCGTGGAATGGCAGCCGAAGCTCGCGCTCGCGTCGCTCGCGCACAGCCGCGACATGGCGAGGCGCAACTACTTCGCGCACCAGTCGCAGGGCGGCACCGTCGCGAGCGACCGGGCGGATACCGCCGGCTACCGCTGGACGCGCGTGGGCGAAAACATTGCGGCGGGACAGGGCTCGCCGAAGCAGGTCGTGGCGGGCTGGCTGTTGAGCCCCAGCCACTGCGTGAACATCATGGAGTCTGCATTCACGGAAATGGGCGCGGCGTATGCGCTCGATCCCGACAGCGACGCGAAGATTTACTGGACGCAGCTCTTCGGCGTGCCGGAGAAGTAGCGGCACGAGCTCCGTAGGGTGGGCGAAGCCCACCGGCCGGTGGGTCGCGCTTGCGCTCCACCCACCCTAGGCGGCCTGGAGCGTGAGCGTCAGCGTGAACGTGACGCCGCCGTCGGCGTTGCGCACGCCGATCGTCCCGCCCATCTTCGCCATGTAGGTGCGCGCGACGAAGAGGCCCTGCCCGCGATGCCCGGCATCCGCGGACGCATCGGATACGCCGTAGTCGAAGATGCGCTCGAGCAGCGTCTCGTCGATCGCCGCCCCTTCGTTGTGGATCGTGATGCACGCGCTCGTGCCCGCGGTCGTGAGCGCGAGCGCGATCGGCGTGCCCGGCGTGCGATGCCGGTCGGCGTTCTTCAGGATGTGCGTGACCACGTCCTCGAGCGAATACGCGTCGGCGCGCGCAGGCACCGGCCGCGCGCCGCGCTCGTAGCGCACGCCTTCGATGCCCGCGAAGTGTGCGTTCGCCGCCACGTTCGCGAGAAACTCGTTGAGGTCGATCGGCGCAAGCTGTAGCGTCGCCGCTTCCAGCGCTTCGCTCGGCGACGCGGTGCCGTAGAGTACTTTCACCGCCTGCTGCATGCGCTGCACGTAACGGTGGCTCGGATCGTCCGTCGAGCCGTGCAGCACCATGAGCGATTGCAGCGGCGACATGATCTCGTGGCCGACCGCGTGCCACATGTCGCGTTCCTGCGCCGCGCGGATGTGCTCGCGCTTCACGTCGTCTTTCACGCGCTGGAGCAACGTGGAGAGGCTGCCGGCGAGGATGCCGAGCTCGTCGGAACTGCGCAGGTCGGACACGTCGAGCTCGCCGATGCGTTTGTCGATCTGCGGGTCCTGCACGTTGTACGAAACGGCCGCGGCGCGCTTGGTGAGCACCACGATGCGCCGGATCAGCCCGATCTCGATCACCAGCCACGCAGCCGCGATCGCGCCGAGCATCGCGGCGACGAACCAGGACATGCGCGTCGCGACCACGCTCAGATTGCGGTCGATGCTGCTCGCGTCACCCGTCAGGCTCGCCTCGTACTTGCCGACCGGCGTCGAGATGATTTCGCGCCCCGCCACCGGCGCGTCGTAGCCTTCGTCGACCGGCAGGCGGCGGATGAGCCGCGTCAGCCACGGCAGCGAGCGCTCGGTCGCATCCTCGGCCCCGCTCACCGTGGCGATCTCTTCGGCCGTGCCCGCCTTCACGATGCGCAGCGTCTCACCGGGCAGCAGCGTCTCGCCGACGGCGTGCAGCGAAAACGGGCGTTTCGCGTTCGGCGCGTTGCTGTCGAAAACCGGCTCGGTCGAGCCCGGCGCGAGCATCTCGACGTGCACGTGGACGTTCGCGAGGTCCTTCGGCGGCCATGCCGGTCGCGGCTTGCGGAACAGCTCCTCGCGGAATACGTCGATCGGAAGCCGGATCGAAAAGAACGAGCGCTCGCCGTCCTGCCAGAGCCAGCCGCGGAAGTCGCGCACCGGTCTCGCGTTCGCCGCCAGCGTCTCGCCGGTATCCACGAAACCGGTGAGACGCCCGCGCGCGCCCCATGCGCCGGCGTCGGGCAGCGGCTCGAACGGCGCGATCCAGCGGGTCGTCTGGCCGCGCATCGTAAGACGCACGCGGGCGCGATGGACTTCGGTGAGATCGAGCATGCCGCGTGCGCGCCCGACGAGCTCGCCGCTGTCGAAGCTGCCCACGATGTAGATGAAGCCGCCGGCGTACGGGTTGTTGCCCACGCCGACACACACCATGCTGCCGTTCGGATAGTGCACGGAGCAGCCGGCCATCTCGACCGCCTGCTGCGCCTTGTTCGGATCGTCGAAGTCGATGGCGCCGTACGGCAGCACCAGCGGATGGAGCGGCGTGACCGGCGCGTTCGCGCTTCCCGCATTGAGCAGCGCAAGCTGCCCCGATGGGTGGCGCAGCTTCGCCGCGATCTCGGCCTGCGTCTTCCGGAACCCGTCCTGATAGTTGCGGTAGCTGCGCTGCTTTTCTTCCTTGAGCAGCACGACGGCGAGCGCGAGCGTTGCAATGACGAGGAACAGAAAGGTCGCCCGGAAAACGATCCGGCGCCGGAACGACGCCAGGCCGAGCTTCGGCACCGCGAGCTTCGACAGCTCGAAATCGGGAACCTTCATCGGCGCGGTTTCTTTGCCGCCGGCTGTTGCGCGACCCACCGGAAGCCGCGCATCGGCACGTTTTCGATCGCGTCGAACGCGGGATCGATGTCGCGGAAAGCTTCCCGGATCGTGCTCACGTGCTTGCGGACGTTGTCGCGGTTACGCCCGCTCTTCACGACATCGAAGAGCTCGTCGTACGAGACCACCTCACCGCGGCGGGTGTAGAGCGTCGCCAGGATGCGCTGTGCCGTGAGCGGCAGGTTGATGCGTTCGCCGCGCCACGTCGGCGTACGCTGCCACAGCGGGTCGAGCGAGAGCTCGTCGTCCGAGACGCCGTGCGGCTCGGCACCCGCGCTCTGTTTGCTTTTCGCCGCGCGCAGGATGTCGAGGAAGGTTTCGACGAAGTCGCCTTCCGCGAAGGTCGTCTTCTGGAGGTAATCCCACGCATCGAGCGCCTTCATGATGCTGCGGTAGATCGCCGCCGGCATCGCCGAGACGACGAGCACCGGCGTGCCCTGGCGCTGCTTGTTGATCGCGTTGATGATCGCGACGCCGGCATGACGCTCGCGCTCGAGCTCGATGTCGAGCACCACCACGTCGTAGCGCTCGCGCGCGATCGCCGCTTCCGCGTCGTCGCGGTTGAACCACTGGTCGACTTCGATCCCGGGCCGCACGCCGCGAATCCAGCCCGCGAGCTGGTCGCTCGTGGGTTTGTCGTCTTCGATCAGTGCGACTTTGGTCATGTTTTCGTTCGCAACGAGGTCGCCGCGTCGCGGCATTGGCCGCTCCTCGCGATGACCTATCGGGCGATTATCGGGTGAGGTCAGACGCGGCGGTGTGAGTTTTTCTTCCGCGCCCGGAGGAGCCGCGCACGGCCCGTGAGGCGAGTCGCCCCGGCGCCGCATTTTTACTTCCGCGCGAAGTGCGAAGAATGGGTAATCGAGACGAACCGCGTCTCCAGCCATTCAAGGGAGAACACCATGCTGCACCGCTTGAAGCCGATCGCCGAAGCGATCCGCAACTCGTTTTCGAACGCCGCCGGGAAGCTCGGCGATTTGAGCGCCGCGGCGCGCGAGCGCGCCGTACGCGCGCTCACCGCGGGCACCGATGGCCGACGCGGCCTCATCGTAATGAGCATGATCGGCGCGGCGGGGTACCTCCTGTACACGCACCCGCCGCTGAAGAGCGTCGATCGCGGGGAGATCGGTGTGCGCGTGAATCGCGTCACCGGCAGCGTGAGCGAATGGCGCCACGGCAGCGTCGCGGCGATCCCGGGTCTCCACGAGATTCGCGTGTTTGCGCTGCGCGACCAGATCTACCGTCCGGTGGACGCCAGCCGCGTGCAGGGGCCGTCTCCAGTCCAGTCGGTGGAAGGCCTGTCGATCGGCGTCGACCTCTCCGTGCGCTATGCGCTGGACGCGGACAAGATGAGCGCGCTCGCGAAAACGCTGCCCGACGACGTCTCGAAGGAGATCGTGGAGCCCGCCGTCAACGGCATCATCTACAAGATCTTCGCCCGTTACACCGTGCGCGAGATCTTCTCGACCAAGCGTTCCGAGATCCAGCAGGCGATCGAAGCGGAGTTGAAACCCCGGTTCGCGGCCGACGGTCTCGTGCTGCGCTCGGTGCAGATGGGCAAGGTCGACCTGCCGGCCGACTACAAGCGGGGCATGGAAGGGCTGCTCGCCGAGGAGCTCGCCACCGAAAAGATGCGCTACACGCTCGAGTTGAAGGAAAAGCAGGTGAAGGAAAAGCTGCTCGAAGGCGAAGCGCAGAAGGTGCACCGGGAGAAGGCCGCAGAAGCGGCCGCGCGCGAGCAGGTGATCGCGGCGAAGGCGCAGGAAGAAGCGATGAAGCACGTGCTCCCGCTGCGCGAGCGGCAGATCAAGCAGCGGGAGCTCGAGGCGCAGGCAACGAACGTCATGCGCGTCAAAGGCGCGGAAGGCAATGCGCAGGCGCGCAGGATCGAGGCCACGGCCGAAGCCGACGCGCGCCAGCGCCTGGCGGATGCCGAAGCCTATCGCCTGGAACGCGTGGGTAAAGCGAACGCCGAGCAGATGGGCCGCGAAGGCGCGCTGCTCTCTCGCCATCCGCTGCTCATCCAGAAGACGCTGGCGGACAAGCTCTCCGACAAGATCCAGGTCATCATCGCGCCGCCGCCGGCCGACGGCGGCTTCATCGGCTCGCGGCTGGTCGGCCGCGACAAGGACGTCCAACCCGTCGCCTCCGACACCGATTCGGGTGACGAGCGCGTCGCGAAGCGGGAGCAATGATCATGGCGCGCGCTCTCGTCTTCGTGTGGACGGCCGTGCTGATCATTTTCATCGTGTCGTCGGCCGCATCCGCGGCCCCGCCATCCAGCGCCGTCGTCGTTCAGGATCACACCGCCCTGCGTGCCGCGCCGCGCGATTCGGCGCAGCAGCAGGCGGTGCTGTGGGCAGGTGACGTGGTGGAAGTGCGCGCCGAGCGCATGGATTACCTGCAGGTCTGGGACCACCGCCGCGAGCGCGGCGGTTTCGTGCGCGCAAGCCACGTCCGCCGCACGAGCCTCACGCCGGCGGAAGCGCCCGAGCTGCTGTCGGTCGTGCGCTTCGTGCGCGACACGACTGGTGCCGAAGCGCTCGGCATCGGGCTGGTCGCGGCGTACATCCAGGCCGCGCCGGCGGACGTGCTGAACGGCATCGCGGGCGTCGAAGCGCTCGACGCGCTCGGCACGATGGCCGATCGGCTCGCGCGGCGCGCATCGTCGTCGAATCTCTCGAAACCCGCGCAGGAGCGGCTCTCCGCGCACCTCGAAGTGGCGGCGCGCCATGGCGTGAAGTTCACGACGCTCGAGCGCGAGGGCCGCATGCAGGTGTGCTACGACGGCGACGCGTTCCGCCGCGTGCTGGCGATGCAATCGAATGCGGAGCAGCGCGCCCGCGCCGTGCTGGCGCTCACGCGGCAGGAGTGCGTGGATCCCGACAGCTCTCCGTTGGACCGGGCGCGGCTGGACGAATGGCGTGCGGAAGTGCTGGATCGCGTGGACGCGGCGGCGCTGCCGACGTACCTCAGGAACCGGGTGCACATGCGGCGGGCCGGCGTGTGGAGCAGTATCGCGTATGCAAGAACGCGAAAGGGCGAAACCGCCGGCGCCGCCGCCACTCGGCCACTCACCGAGCTTGCCGCCGTCAACAGGGCGGAGCTCACCGACGAGGACGCGGCTGCCTACAACGAGGCCGCGATGCGTGTCGGCGCCGCTCGCTGGGCGGCGCTGCCCAACGTTGCGCAGCCGGGCCGGAGGATCGGTGTCGCCACCGCCGCCGGGCAACCCGGCGAAACGTGCCTCATGCTCGTGGACGAGCGGCGCGACGCATCGAACCCGCTCGCGAAACGCTGCACCTACGGCATCGTCTGGCTCAATTCCGCGAGCCTGAACCGCGAAGGCAACACGCTCGCGATCTCGGTGCAGCAGACCGAGAGCTGGCTCGAGCTGTGGATCTTCAGGCGCACCTCCGAAGGCTGGACTTTGAGCGTGCTGCCGCCGGCGGCGACGACACCCGCGCTCGGTTACGCGGAATTCGCCGGCTGGGTGCCGGGCGGCCGGCAGATGCTCGTCGCGCGCGAATTTCGCAGCGAAGGACGCTACCGTCTCAGCTTCGAAGTGATGCGCGTGGACACGCTCACCGCGGAGCGCCAGGCAGGCGATGCGAGTATCCTCGGCGCATTCCAGCGCTGGCGGGATCCGTCGTGGAAGCGGCAGACCGTCAGCTTGCGCTAGGATTCCCCCCGCGAGTATTCGAATGACCTACAAAACGCTCAAGCTGGACGTGCAGGACCACGTCGCGACCGTGACGCTCGACCGGCCGCCGGTCAATGCCATGAACCGCGACATGCGCGAGGACCTGATCGCCGTGTTCGATGCGGTCACGGATCGCGAAGACATCCGCGTGGCCATCCTGACGGGCACCGGCAAGACGTTCTGCGCCGGCGCCGATCTCAGGGACCGGCCGCAAACCGGTGAGCCGGGCGAGTACTGGCGCCACAATCGCGTCACGCGCGAGACCAACAACTCGATTCGCGAATGCTCGAAGCCGGTGATCGCGGCCGTGAACGGCGCCGCGCTCGGCGCCGGTCTCAGTCTGATGGCGGCATGCGATATCTTCCTCGCATCCGACGGCGCGACGTTCGGCATGCCTGAAATCAACGTGGGACTCGCGGGCGGCGGAACGACGCTGGGCCTGTTCTTCGGGCGCTCGCGCATGCGGCGCATGATGTTCACCGGACAGCGCATCACGGCGGCCGAGATGTACCGCCTCGGCGTGATCGAGTGCAGCGTGCCGCGCGAGCGGCTGATGGAGGAAGCGATGGCGATCGCGCGCGAGATCGCGGAGAAAAGCCCGCTCGGCATCCGCTTCGCGAAGCAGTCGTGCAACGTCGTGGACCTCATGCCGCCGCGCGATGCGTACCGCATCGAGCAGGGCTATACCGTCGAGCTTTCGAAGACCGAGGATGCGCGCGAGGCGCGGCAGGCTTTTCTCGACAAGCGCAAGCCGGTGTTCAAGGGCCGCTAAAGCGCAAGACCAAGGAGCACGAATGGCATTGAAACGGGTGATGGTCGAAATCGGCATGGGCACCGACATTCGCGGCGCCGACTACACGAAAGCCGCGGTGCGCGCGTTGCGCGACGCGCTGTGGCACAACTCGCTCAACGTCGCCGCGGCGCTCGGTAAACCGACCGATTCGATGGTCGTGGACGTGCTGATCGGCGTGCCGAAGCCCGATCTCGTGGACAAGAACCAAGTGCTGGCGGTGCTGCCGCACGGCACCGGGACCGTGACCGTGGTCGAAGGCGGTCTGGAAATCGTGAACGACGCCGGCACCGGTTCGACCGTGATCGCGAACGCGGCGGCGGTCGTCCGTCTCGACGTGTAGGAGGATCGATGCCGCTCAAACGCGTGATTCTGGAGATGGGGACGGGCAACGACCTGCACGGCGGTGATTACACCAAGGCCGCGCTGCGCGCGGTGCAGGACGCGCTGCATCATTCGTCGCTCGCGCTCGTGCGCTCGCTCGGCCTCGATTCGAAGAGTATGCAGGTCGAGGTCACGATCGGCGTGCAGAAGCCCGAGAAAGTCGACGCCGCGGCGGTGAAAGGGAGCCTGCCGCGCGGGCAGGTGACGGTGAAGGTCGTGAAAGGCGGCCTCGACGTGCCGGAGGAGGGCGGTCACGACTTGGCGGTCATCGCCGCGGCCGCCATCGCGGTCCGCTTCGACCTGCCGTAGCATACGCATACGTCACCCCGGCGCGGCCGGGGCCATAAGCCGAATGTTCGTCGTCCCCGCGCAGGCGGGGGCCCAGTAACCAGCGGGAGTTGCCCATGAACATGCTCGCCACAGCCGAAGCCGCCGATCACGCCGCCGCCGAGGAGATGGACCGCTACGTGATCGTCAAATCGGCGATCTACACATCAGGCGACCGCGATCCGAGGACGCCGCCGGAGCATCCGGAGTCACGCGGGAAGCTTCATCTCATGAAGCACGACCCGCGGCTTTCGCGCATGCCGGCGAAGCCGACGCTCTTCGACTTTTTCAAGCACCGCTTCGGGCCGTCGACGCACATGCTCCAGAGCGCGCGCCTCGCGCAGAAGAACGGGCTTCCGGAGAAGCTCGTGCTCGCGTGCCTGATCCACGACATCGGCAACGCCGGCTTCATCCGCGCCGATCACGGCTACTGGTCGGCGCAGCTGGTCGAGCCGTACGTCGACGAGGAGGTGGCGTTCGCGGTGCGCTATCACCAGGTGCTGCGGTTCTACGCCGACGAGAGCGTCGGCTACACCTATCCGCAATCCTACGTGAGGCTCTTCGGCGCCGACTTCAAATGCGAGCCGTACGTCGAGCGCGAGTACGAATACGCGCGCAAGCACAAGTACTACATGTCCGCACGCCTCGTGACCGTGAACGATCTCTACGCCTTCGATCCGAACCTGCAGGTGGAGCTGGAGGAGTTCACCGACGTTATCGGCCGCCACTTCCGCCAGCCGGAGGAGGGGTTAGGCTTCGACCACTCGCCGGCGGCGCACATGTGGCGCACGATCAACTGGCCGACGCGGTACTTGTAATCGTCGGTGCGCCACCGGCGCACCCTACGACCATCGTCCGCACCGTACGACCACCGGCCGCACCGTACGACCACTCAGGTGAACAATGCCCGATCGTAGGGTGCGCTGATAGCGCACCAACCGTGCGTCAGCTCACGACGGCTTTGTAAGCGTCGTGCACGTCCTCCGGCAGCCGGTACTCGCGCCACGACTTTCCGGCGTCCTCGGTGCCGAACACCTGGCCGCAGCGCGAGATGCAGTACACCTTCGCCGGATCGGCGCGGTCCACCGCCGCCGCCATCATCGTCGCCTCCGCCTTGATGCCGTGGTCGAAGCGCTGCCAGGTTTCACCGAGATCGCCGCTGCGCCAGATCGAGCCGTCGGTGCTGCGCGCCGCCGGTGAGAAGCACGCGTACAGCACGCGCGGATCCTGCGGCGAGACGACGACGTCGCGGCAGTAGGTGAGCGGTGAATGGCGGCCGATCTCCATGTCGCGCCACGTGTACCCGGCATCGCGGCTCTGAAAAAGACCCATGCGCGTGGCGAGTATCGGCGACGCCGGCTGCGCTCGGCTCATGACGAGCGCGTGCGAATCGAGCATGCCTTCGCTGTCGCGATCGCTGCCGATGCGGCTCTTCAGGTTCGGCCGCTTCGAAAGCTCGATCAGGGCCTCTGAAAGATCGCTCCACGTCTCGCCGCCGTCGCTGCTGCGCATGACGCCGCTCACTTCGAGCGCGGCGTAGACGTCGTCCGGGCGGTTTTCGTCCACGGCAATCGCGATGGTGCGCGTGGGGAAACCCATCTTGCAGTGTTCCGGTGAGACCGCCGGGAGCTTTTCCCAGTGCTCGCCATTGTCTTCGCTGCGATAGAGATTCACCGGCGCGGTGCCGCAGTACATGACCTGCGGCCGCGTAGGATGGAACGCGAGCGACCACACCATTGCGGGACCTTTGGGAAAATCGAGCCGCTCCCAGGTGTCGCCGCCGTCGATGCTGCGATACGGCCCGTCCTGCGTGCCGGCGTAGATCACGTCGCGGCTGCGCGGATGCACGACGAGCGCGTGCGATTCGACGAGCTCCGGGAGCCCGTTCTCGAGCTCCTGCCATGCCCCGTCACCGGCGCTCGTGCGAAACAGCCCGCCGCGATAGCCCTGCTTGGGCCAGTGTCCTGCCGCCGCAAAAATGCGTGTCGCCATGACTGCTCCGAAAATAGGTTCCCGCTTTAATTGAGGGTAGGGGCGATCTTCCGAATCTCATCCGGCGTGCGCTCGCCCGCGAGCGGCGTTCCGGGAATGAGATGCTTGCCCATGCTGGCCAGTCCGCCGACGAGCACCGGCTCGAATCCGACGTCGCGTATGAGGCGCGAGGCGACCGCGTACGCCTTCTGATCGTCCGCCGCGACCGGCATGCCGACTTTCGGATTGCGCTGCTTGATCTCCGGCAGGCGCGCGGCGCCCACTGCGTTGAACGCGCGCACGATGCGTGCACCCGGCAGGAGCTCCGCCGAAGCGAGCCCGGCGCCTTTCTCGCGCGCCCACGTCCCGATTTCACCGTCGCGCTGGGTGAACGGGTTCGACGCATCGATCATCACCTTGCCCTTGATCACGTCGGCGAGATCCTTGCCGAGCTGCGGCAGCGCGCGGTACGGCACCGCAACGAGGATCACGTCGCCGAACGCAGCGGCTTCGCGCGGCGTGCCCGCGCGCGCATTGGCGCCGACGCTGGCCGCAAGCTTGCGATCGTGCTCGAGATCGAGCGACGAGAACATGACTTCGTGCCCGGCGTCGGCCCAGATCTTCCCGAGCGTTCCGCCGATGCGTCCCGAACCGAGGATCCCGATTTTCAGTTTGCCGGCGTCGGCTGCGGCCCACGCGGTGAGCGGCAGGGTGCTCAACGCAACGGCGCCTGCGGCAACATGAATAAATCTGCGGCGGCTTGGTGTCATAGGTTTGACCATCGTGCGATGCGGGGAGGAAACGATATCATGGCCAGTATCCCGCGAGGAGCACGCGAATGCCGACCGAAGAAGTGCTGAAAATCGAAATTTCCGAAGGGGTTGCGCTCGTCACGTTGAACCGCCCCGAGGTGATGAACGCCATCAACCTGGAGCTGCGCACCCGCATCATCGAGGCCGCGCGCGAGCTCGATGCGAACGCCGACGTCACCGCGGTCGTGTTCACCGGCGCGGGCGAGAAGGCGTTTTGCGCCGGCGCGGATCTGAAGGAGCGCGGACGCAAGACGGAACAGCAGCTCTACGACGAGCGCCGCTTCGTCCGCGGACGCTCGATCAGCGCGATCGCCGGCATGGCGAAGCCGACGATCGCCGCGATCAACGGTTACGCGCTCGGCGGCGGCCTCGAGCTCGCGCTGCAATGCGACATCCGCATCGCGTCCGAGAACGCGCGCTTCGGCCTCCCGGAAGTGACGCTCGGCTTCCTCCCGGGCGGGGGCGCCACGCAGCGTCTGCCGCGGGTGGTTGGCATCCAGCGCGCGAAAGAGCTCATCCTCACCGGCCGCCGTTTCGATGCGCGCGAAGCCGAGGCGATCGGGCTCGTGCTGCGCGTCGTGCCGCGCGATAAGCTGGTCGCAGAGGCGATGACCATTGCGCGCGCGATCGCGGCGAATCCGCGCATCGCGGTGATCCAGGCGAAGCTCGCGCTCAACGCCTCGCAGGAAACGGGACTTGCCGCCGGGCTCCAGTACGAAAACGAGGCGTGGCTGCCGTGCCTGCTGTCCGACGCGTGGAAGGGCAAGGTCCAGCGCTTTGCAAAGTAAGACCATGAACGAGCCCGTACCCACCACGATCTACCTCGAAGACTACACGCCGTCGGCGTTTCTCATCTCGACCGTGGACCTCGACGTCGCGATCTTCAACGATCACACGCGCGTGACCGCGCACCTTGCGATCTCGCGCAATCCCGCAGCGGCCGATCGCAACGCGCCGCTCGTGCTCGATGGCGCGGCGCTCTCGCTCGATTCGGTCGCGCTCGACGGCCGCCCGCTCGCGGCAACCGAATATGCGCTGAGCGAAGAGCGCCTGACGATTCCCGGCGTGCCCGATCGATTCGAGCTCGAGACCGTGTGCCGGATCGATCCGAAGTCGAACACGACGCTGTCCGGTTTCTATGCGTCGAAGGACGGCTTCTTCACGCAGTGCGAGGCCGAGGGCTTCCGCCGCATCACGTATTTCATCGACCGGCCCGACGTCATGGCGCGCTACACGACGACCCTGCGCGCGGACAAGGCGCATTACCCGGTGCTGCTCGCCAACGGCAACCGCATCGATTCGGGCGACGAATCGGCGACGCGCCACTGGGCCAAATGGGTCGATCCGTTTCCGAAACCCTCGTACTTGTTCGCGATGGTCGCCGCAAAGCTCGACCTCCTCGAAGACGTTTTCGTCACGCGCTCAGGCAAGACCGCGCGGCTTGCGATCTACGTGGAACCGGGCAAGCTCGACCAGGCGGGCTTCGCGATGCACGCGCTGAAGAAAGCGATGAAGTGGGACGAGGACGTCTTCGGGCTCGAGCTCGACCTCGACCAGTACATGATCGTCGCGGTCGGCGACTTCAACATGGGCGCGATGGAGAACAAAGGCCTCAACGTCTTCAACACGAAATACATCCTCGCGCGGCCGGACACCGCGACCGACCTCGACTACCAGAACATCGACCGCGTCATCGCGCACGAGTACTTCCACAACTGGACGGGCAACCGCGTGACCTGCCGCGACTGGTTCCAGCTTTCGCTCAAGGAAGGGCTCACCGTGTTCCGGGACCAGCTCTACGGCGAGGACATGTACTCGCGGCCGGTGCAGCGCATTCGCGAAGTGCGCGATCTGCGTGCCCGGCAGTTCCCGGAGGACGCGAGCGCGATGGCGCATCCGGTGCGCCCGCAGTCGTACATGGAGATCAGCAACTTCTACACGGCCACCGTCTATCAGAAGGGCGCGGAAGTCGTGCGCATGATCCACACGCTGATCGGCGCGGAGAGCTTCCGCAAAGGCATGGATCTGTATTTCGAGCGGCATGACGGTCAGGCCGTGACGACCGACGATTTCGTGCAGGCGATGGCCGATGCGTCGGGCGTGGACCTCACGCAGTTCAGGCGCTGGTACGACCAGGCCGGCACGCCCGCGCTCGAAGTGAGCGACGCATACGATCCTCACGCGAAGCGCTACACGTTGAGCGTGCGGCAGACGTGTCCGCCGACGCCGGGACAGGCCGACAAGAAGCCGTTTCACATCCCGCTGGCGATCGGGCTGGTCGGTCCCGACGGCCGCGACATGGCGACTCGCGTGCTGTCGATGACCGAGCCGGAACACCAATTCACGTTCGACTCCATACCGGCGCGCCCCGTCCCTTCGCTCGCCCGCAATTTTTCTGCGCCGGTAATCGTCAAGTACGACTACGACATCTCCGCGCTCACGCATCTCATGGCGAACGACGCAGACCCGTTCAACCGCTGGGAAGCGGGACAGCGGCTCGCGACGCGGCTCATGCTGCAGTCTGTCGACGACGTGCGTGCGGGACGCTCGTTTGCCGCACCTGAAGCATTCATCGACGCGTTCGGCCGCGTGCTGGCGGACGCGCCGCGCGATCCCGCGTTCGCGGCCGAGGCGCTGGCGCTGCCGTCCAAGCATTTCCTCGCAGAGCAGATGGATAGCGTCGACCCCGACGCGATCCACGCGGTGCGCGTCGGTTTCGCGCGCCGCATCGGCGAAATGCTGCGCGACCCGCTGCTCGAGACTTACCATGCCAACGCGGTGACCGGGCCGTACAGCCCCGACGCCGCGGCCGCGGGCAAGCGCGCGCTGCGCAATCTCTGCATGTCGTATCTGATGGAGACCGGGACGGCGGACGCGTGCAACCTCGTGTCGGCGCAGTTCGATGGCGCGCAGAACATGACCGATGCTTCGGCGGCGCTCGCGGTGCTGTCCGACTTCGACTGCGCCGATCGCACGCGCGCGCTGGACGCGTTCTACGACCGATGGAAAGACGAGCCGCTGGTCGTGGACAAGTGGCTGCGGGTGCAGGCGCTGTCGCGGCTGCCGGGCACGCTCGCCGAAGTGAAGCGGCTCACCGCGCATCCGGCATTCTCGATCCGCAATCCCAACAAGGTGTACGCGCTGATCGGCGCCTTCAGCGCGAACCACGTGCGGTTCAACGCGGCGGACGGCAGCGGTTACGACTTTCTAGCCGAGCAGATCATCACGCTGAACGCGCTCAATCCGCAGGTGGCCGCCCGTATCGCCCGCGCGTTCGATCGCTGGAAGAAGCTCGATGCGGGGCGGCAGGCGCACGCGCGCGCCGCGCTGGAACGCATTCGCGCGACGGCCGGGCTGTCGAAAGACGTGGCGGAAATCGTCACGAAAGCGCTGTCGTGACCGCTCGAGACGGCATCGAGCTCGTTGCGGCTGACCCCGGCTGGCCCGAGCTTTACGCCGCCGAGGCGGCGGTGTTGCGTACAGCGCTTGCGCCGGCTGCCAGGCTTCGACTGGAGCCTGGCGGCGGTACGGCCGTGCAGAATCTACGCGGCCAACCCATTATCGACATCGGCGCGATACGCAGACGATCGCGAGGCGTATACGGCCGGGAAGACCGGTTTTATCGAAGCAGGCCTTGCGGCGCGTCAGCCTTCGCGTGCTCGCGCCTGACCTTCCGGCGCATGAGCGCTTTCTTGCACGCGTCAGCGACAGCGATGACCACGGTCAGGACAATCAGCGCCAGGAACACCTGAGCCATCAACGCCACCATGACCGCACCCGCATCCGCTGCTGTTGAAAGATGTGCACGTCCGAGCAAGAGGCGGGCCAGTTCTTCGCGGCGGCATTCCTGCCGGTTCGGCGGGCCGGCGAAGGGCTGATGACCTGATGACGCAAACGAGCGACATCGAGATCAGCGTGGCGACCGAAGCGGCGCAAGAGGTCGTGGCTGCGTTCGCGCGACTGCTGCCTCAATTGTCGAGCTCGGCGAAAGCGCTCCGCAAAGAGGATATCGCCGACATCATTGCGGCGCCGTGCAACGCCGTGCTGCTCGCGCGCGATACGCTGAACGCAGGCGCCATCGTCGGCACGCTCACGCTGGTCGTTTTTCGCATTCCCACGGGCACACGTGCGTGGATCGAAGACGTCGTGGTCGATGACGCCGCTCGCGGCAGGGGCGTGGGCGAGCGGCTGACGCGAAAAGCGATCGAGCTCGCGGCCCAGCGCGGCGCGCAGACCGTGGATCTGACTTCACGCCCGTCGCGCGAGGCGGCGCGACGGCTCTACGAGAAGGTGGGATTCCGGCTGCGCGAGACCGGCGTTTACCGTTACGCCATCACGTAACCGCCGCTGGGTTACTGCGCGAGCAGGCGTTCGATCTCCCGCACGAGCTTCGGGTCGTTCGGCGTGACCGCGCTGCCATAGGCGACCACCTTGTCGCCTTTGCGGTCCACGAGGTACTTGTGGAAGTTCCACCGCGGCCGGCTGCTGGAGGCCTGCGCGAGCTTTTCGTAGAACGGATTCACGTTGCCTTTCGCGACGGTCGTCTTCGCGAACATCGGAAACGAGACGCCGTAATTCATCTCGCAGAAGCTCGCGATCTCCTTGTTGGAACCCGGTTCCTGTCCGCCGAAGTCGTTCGACGGGAAGCCCAACACGACGAGCCCCTTGTCCTTGTACTTCCGGTGCAGCGCTTCGAGGCCTTTGTACTGCGGGGTGTAGCCGCACTGGCTGGCGGTGTTCACGACGAGCAGCACTTTGCCTTCGTACCGGCAGAGCGAGACGTCGTCTTCAGCCAGGGTGGAGAGCTTGTGGTCTAGGAGCGCCGGGCAGGCCGCGGCGAGGGTGCTGCCGAGGAGCAGCGTCAGGGTCAGAAGCGCACGGATCATGAATGGCATCCTACACCCGGCGGCGTAAACTGGGCGACCGCCCCGGGAGGAGACCGCCATGATCGATATGCATGCCCATTGGAGACCCGCCGAAACGATCGATGCGCTGCGCGCGCGTACGCGCGAGCCTTACGTCGTGCGCAGCGCCGACGGCGTGGAGATGTTGCGTTACCGCGGCGGCGAGGAGCCGCTGGCCGACGCGTTCGACAGTGCGAAGGCCTATCTCGAAAAAATGGACCGCCTCGGCGTGCAGACGAGCGTGCTCTCGCTGGTCGGCACGTTCTGCTGGATCGAATCGCAGCCGGTGGAGACGTCCGTGGCGTTGTGCCGCCGCGTGAACGACAGCCTGTCGCGCATCTGCCAGGACCATCCGGGCCGCTTCGTTGCATTCGCCGCGCTGCCGCTCGTGGACATTGCGGTCGCCGCGAGCGAGCTCGAGCGCGCGCTCACGCTGCCCGGCATGATCGGCGCCCAGATTCCGGGCAACGGGTTTCTGACGAGGCAGGACGCGGAGGGCATGCGCCCGCTGCTCGAGGTGGCAAGCCGCGAGCGCGCGGTCCTTTTCATTCATCATGGGCCGCGGCCGGGTGATCCGTTCCCGAAAGTCGGTAAGGACATCGACAACGCGCGCCGCCGCAATGGCACCCTCGACATGCAGGCGAGCCTCTCGTCGGTGATGGTGACGCTGTGCCTCACGGATTACCTCGCGCCGTATCCCGACGCGACGCTCGTCGTGCACAACCTCGGCGGCAACATTCCGTACGAGGTGGAGCGCATGGATCATCGCTGCCTTCTGGATACGCCCAGTGAAGAGCTGCCGTCGGCGCGCTTCCGCCGCTCGAACGTGATCGTCGACTGCAATTCGTTCGGGCCGCGTGCGATCGAAGCCGGCGTGCGTCTCTACGGCGCCGAGCGCATCGTCTGCGGCACCGACGGCACCGCGTTCGGCATCGAGTGGACGGCGAAGGCGCTGAAGGAAGCCGAGATCGGAGCCGAAGCGCGCGAGCAGATCCTTACGGCGAACGCGGCGGCGTTGATCGCGCGCGTCACGCAGCGCGCGCCGCGCGAGAAGGCCGCGGCGTAGGTCGCCATGCGCGTGAGCTCGTAGCGGCGTCGCAGGGTGCGCTGATAGCGCAGCGCTGCGTCGGTGGGCCATTGGCCCACCCGACGAAGCTACGATGGGGTGACGCCACGCTTCGCCAGCGCGTAGGCGGCGTCTACCACGCGCATCGCGCGATAGCAGTCCTGCAGGCTCGCGGCCGGCGGCTCACCGCGCCGAAAGCGGGCGAGCGCATCGCGCAGTGCGGCGGCCGGAAGCGGCTCGGGGATCTCGGCGGGCAGCTCCCGATCGCCTGACGCGGTGGTCCAGCGCAGCGCCGCGCCACGGTGCGCGAGCAGCGCGTCGCGGCCCGCGAGCTTCCACTCCGCGTCCGCGCCTTTGCCCGGAAAGGTGTTGCCCACCTCGATCGTCGCGACGAGGCCGCTCGCCGTGCGCAGCAGCACCGTTGCATAGTCCTCGACAGGCTGCCCGAGTGCGCGCGAGCTCGATTGCGCGCCGGTGACCTCGGGCTCTTCGCCGGTGAGATGGATGAAGAGGTCGATGCCGTGCAGCCCGATGTTGCGCAGGCATCCGCCGCCCGCCAGCGCCGGATCGAGCATCCACGGTGCGCCCCATGCGACGTAGCGCGCGGAGCTCGGCCGGTTCGATCGGAAATAGAAATGCGACAGCAGTCCGAGCTCGCCGGCATCGATCATGCGCCGCGCATGCGCGACGAACGGGTGCAGGCGCTGAAACAGGGGAACCGCCGCGAACGCGCGCTTCGCCGCCGCTTTGGCCGCGATGCCTTGCACTTCCCTCGCATCGACGCCAGCGGGTTTCTCGATCAGGAACGGATAGCCTTCGTCGAGCAGGTAATCGGCGCTCGCCGCCATCTCGCAGTGACGCCCGAGCACGATGACGAACTCGGGGCGTGTGCGCGCGAGCATCTCGTGGTAATCGGAGAACGCCGGCGGTGCGCCCAGCTCGGAGCCGCGCTGTGCGGCGAGCGCGGCATCCGCGTCCTGAATCCCGACGAGCTCCGCGTCCGACATGCGGACGAGCGTCTTCAGGTATGCCGCGTCGAACAGCGAATGCCAGTGACCCACGCCGATAGCGGCAACGCGTATGCGGGACATGGCCGGAGCATAGCCGACGCTAAACTCCCGGTCTCGGAGAAAAGGAGCGTGCAGTGGCTTTCGATCTGATCTTGCGTAACGCGCATCTCGGCAAAGGCGGCAGCCCCGGTGCGGCGGTGGACATCGGGATTGCCGGCGGGCGCATCGCGGCGCTCGAGCCGCGCGTCGCGGGTGAGGGCCCCAGCATCGACGCCGGCGGCCGGTTCGTCTCACCCGGGCTCGTCGAAAGCCATTTCCACCTCGACAAGTCGCGCATCCTCGACCGCGTGAAGCCGCTCGAGAACCGGCGCATGACCGATCACATGAAGCGCACCGCCACGGTGAAGCACACCTTCACCGTCGAGGACGTCTACGCCCGCGCGCGCGCGACCCTCGAGCGCTGCATCGTGAACGGCACGATGCGCATGCGCACCCACGTCGAGCTGGACGAGCCCGTGGGCTTACGCGGTTACGAGGCGCTCGAGCAGCTCAGGAAGGATTACGCGTGGGCTTTCGATCTACAGCTCTGCGTCTTCCTGCAGGAGGGCTGGACGAACGTCCCGGGCGCCGAGGAGAACGTGGTGCGGGCGCTCAAACGCGGGGCGCAGGTGGTGGGCGGCGCTCCGCGCTACGACGTGAACGGGCCCGCGCAGGTCGATCGCATCTTCGCGCTGGCGAAGGAGTTCGACGTCGACGTCGATATCCATCTGGATGGAGGCTACACGACGGACGACATGATGATCTGGCAGGTGTGCGATCTCACCGATCGCATCGGCTGGGGCGGCCGCGTCGCGGTCGGTCACGGCAACAAGTACGCCTCGCTTACCGAAGCCGAGCTCGCGAAGCTCGGCAAGCGCCTGGCGCAGTCGGGCGTTGCGGTCTCGGCGCTGCCCGCGACGGACCTCTTCACGCACGGCCGGCACCAGGAGCACAGCGTCATGCGCGGCCTCGCCGACGTGAACGCGCTGGTGGAGCAGGGCGCGAACGCCTCGATCGCCACCAACAACGTGCTCAATCCCTTCACGCCGTATGGCGACTGCTCGCTCGTGCGCATCGTGAACATGTACGCGAACGTCGTGCAGCGCGGCACCGAGCAGGATCTCGCGGAGTGTTTCGCGCTCGCGAGCGAGCGGCCGGCGCGCATCCTGCGAACCGGCGACTACGGCATCAAGGTCGGCAACCCCGCGGATCTCGTCGTGTGGGACGCGGGCTCGGCGTCGGAAGTCATCGCCACGATTGCCCAGCCGCTCATGGGCTTCAAGCGCGGCAGGCGCACCTTCACGCGCGAGATGCCCGTCCTGCACCGGCCTTGAGCCCCGGGCGCTCGGCCGGAGTCGCGGCAGGTCTGATCGCCCTGTGCGCCGCGATCATCGCCGCGCCGACGCCGGCCGGCCTCCCGGAACCGGGTAAGCGGGTCATCGCCGTCGCGCTGCTCGCGATCGGTTTATGGTGCACGGAGGCGCTGCCCGCCGGCGTCACGAGTCTCATCCTGATCGTCGCGCTCGTGCTCACGGGCGCCGTCGCGGGCGTGCCTCAGGCGCTCGTAGGCTTCGCGGACCCGGTCGCCTATTTCCTGATCGGCGTGCTGACGATCGGCCTCGCGGTATCGCGCAGCGGTCTCGCCGAGCGCGTGGCGCGCTTCTTTCTCCAGCGCTCGCGCGGCAGCGCGCGCTCGCTCTACCTGCAACTGCTGCTCGCGTTTCCGCTGCTCACGATCATCCTGCCGTCGGCCACCACGCGCACCGGCATTCTGGTGCACGTGTACGAGCAGGCGCTCGAGATCGCGAAAGTGGAACGCAGGTCGCCGCTGGCGGGCGCGATCATGATGGCGCTCAACTCGATCAACCGGCTCGCGTCCACGATCCTGCTCACGGGCGGCATCACGCCGGTCGTTTCCGCCGGCCTGATCGGCGGCATCTACTGGAGCCAGTGGCTGCTGCTCATGAGCGTGCCGTACCTCGCGCTACTCACGATCGGCTCCGCGCTCATCTATTTCATCTATCGCCGCGGCTTCGCGCTGCGCCTGCCGCCGCTGGAGCAGGGGGAGGCGCAGCCGTGGTCCGGCAGGGAGGTGCGCACCGCCGCGATCACCGTGATCGCATCGGCGCTCTGGCTGACCGACTCGATCCATCACTGGCATCCGGTGGTGCCGGCGCTGCTCGCGTGGATCCTGCTCCTCATGCCGCGCATCGGCGTGCTCACGTGGGCGGAATTCGAGCGCGACATCGGCTGGACCAATTTTTTCGTGCTGGCCTCCTCCGTGTCGCTGGCGCGCGCCCTCATGTCGAGCGGCGCCAGCGCGTGGGTGGCGCAGCTCATCGTCGAGGCGGTGCCGCAGTTCCGGGGCGAACCGTATCTCGTCGTCGCGATCCTGCTGGCTGCATCGGTGCCGGTGCGCCTGCTGATCCCGAACATCACCGGTTTTCTCGCCACCACCATCCCGATCGCGATGTCGATCGGCACGCTCGCGGGTGTGAACCCGCTGATCTGCGGGCTCGCGGTCATGATCGCCGGCGACGCGGTGCTCTACTACCCGGCGCAGAGCGCGTCGTCGCTCGCGGTGTACGAGCGCGGCTACCTCACCGCGCCGGAGATCTTCCGCTTCGGCGTATGGATGACGCTCATCGCGTTCGCGGTGGTGCTCGCGATCGCGCTGCCGTACTGGAGCTGGGTCGGCGAGTCTTTGATGACGCGTTCCGGGTAAGCCCGTCCGCCACGCTTCAGCGGCGGTAGTCCTGGAAACCGGCAGCGCGCGCGAGGTCGGCCTTCACCTCCTCACGGCTGCGCTCGTAGACGATCTCGCGGCCCATTGCGCTGCCCGCGTAGGCCGCCCCGTTGCGCGTCGGTTTCAAATCACAGCGCACGCTGTGAACGCCTTCGCCGAGCACGACCTGAATGAGGTCGAGCTGCTTGCTGTACACGACGACCTCCAGCATCTGCCCGGTGCTCGTGGCGCGAACCTGGATTTTTTCGATGTTCATGGCAACTCACTCCACTCGACGGTTTGCCGAATGAGCGGGAGCGCGAGCGCGCACGCGACGGGGAGGATGTTATGTTTATGCACTTATGAAAGCCTATTGGATTAAACACGATGGACAGAACGCCGCGCTCGAGCTGCGCGAGCTGCCGGTGCCGGAGCCCGGTCCCGGACAGCTCGTGATGCGCGTGCGCGCGGCATCGCTCAACCGCGGCGACCTCCTGGGCGCGATCGCACACCACCGCTCCGTCGAAGGTCGCCCCGCCGGGGTCGATGGGGCCGGTGAAGTCCATGCGCTCGGCGAAGGCGTGCGCGATTTTAAGCCGGGTGAGCGCATCATGGCGCGCTCGCGCGGCTGTTTCGCCGAATACGTGCTCGTCGATCCGAAGCTCGCGTCGCGCGTGCCGGATCGTCTGACGTGGGAAGAGGCGGGCGCGATTCCGATCTCGTACGTGACGGCGTGGGAAGCGCTGATCCAGTTCGGGCGCCTGCAGGCAGGCGAGACGGTGCTCATCGCAGGCGCATCGTCGGGGGTCGGCGTGTGCTCGATTCAGCTCGCGAAGGTCCGCGGCGCCAAAGTGATCGGCGTCTCCACGTCCGAGCAGAAGCTCGGGAAGCTGCGCGCGCTCGGGATGGACATCGGCATTCACGCACGAGCGGGCGATGACTTCAGCGCGCAGGTGCTCCAAGCGAACGGCGGGAAGGGTGTGGATGTCGCGGTGAATCTCGTCGGCGGCACCGTCTTCGCCGCGTGCCAGCGCTCGCTCGCCGATTTCGGACGGCTGGTGATCGTCGGCTACGTCGACGGCGTGATGAAGGCCGAGATCGATCTCGAGGCGATCCACACGAAACGTCTCGAAGTCGTCGGCATCTCGAACGCGCCGCTCACGCCCGCGATGCGGGCGGAAGCGACCGTGGGCTTGAATCGCGACGTGCTGCCGGCGATCGCCGATGGGCGCATCCAACCGGTGATCGACCGCGTGTTCCCGTTCGATGAGCTGTCCGCGGCCAAGGCTTACGTCGAGACCGGCGCGCACATCGGCAAGGTCGTGATCCGCATGCCGTAGGGTGCGCTGATAGCGCACCGGCCACGCACCGGCGACGCACCGGCCGCGTCGAGATCGCCACGGCTCACATTGGTGAGCCTCGCGATGACACGCCGCTAAATCGAGCCTGGCCCCTTTTTATGTAATATCGGCCGATGCACGCACTTCACAAGATACTGGCGCGCTGCGCGCGCCCGCAGCGCGATCGCGTCGAGCCCGGAGAATTTCTCGAGGTCGAGCCGGACGCGTTCGGCGTGATCGTCGCGATCAATGCCGTCGAAGCGAAGCGCCTCGTCGCGGATCTCGACGAGCTGGGCGTAAAGGAGCTGCCGCTCAGGGATCGCATTTATGCCGTCGCCGACCACGCCTCGCCCGCGCCCACCGTCGCGATCGCGGGGGCGCAGAAGCTCTGGCGCGATTTTTTTCGCTCGCATGGCATCCGCGAATTCGATGGCGGCGCAGGCGTGTCGCACCTCGTGCTCCCGGAGCACGGCGTCGTACGGCCGGGCATGCTCGGCATCGCGATCGACTCCCACGCGGCGACGATGGGCGCGATCGGCATGTACGCGACCTCGCTCGGCGGCGGCCGCCTCACGCTGTACGCAATCGGCCGTTACGTGATCCAGGTGCCGAAGGTGACGCTGGTGCGCGTGAGCGGAAAGCTTGGGCCCGGATTGTTCGGACGCGACGCCTCGCTCTACGTGAATGGCCGGCTCGGCCAGCGCGGCGCGTACGGCAACGCGGTCGAGTTCGCGGGCTCCTTCATCGACACGCTCGGCATGGACATGCGCTTCACCTTCGCGAACATGGGCACGGAGATGGGCTCGGTGACCTCGTACATCCAGCCCGACCGCACTACGCTCGACTGGGTGAACGCGCACGGCTCCGCGCCCTACACGGTGTACGAAACCGATCCGGATTTCCAATACGACAGCGTGCATGACGTGGATGTCTCCAGGATCGAGCCGCAAGTGGCGGTGCCGCACGCACCGGACGACGTGCATGGCGTAAGCGCCGTCGCGGGCCGCCGTGTCGATCAGGCGTACATCGGGTCGTGCGCGAGCGGGCGGCTCGAAGATATCGCGGCGGCCGCGCGCGTGCTCAAAGGCCGCAAGGTACATCCGGACGTGCGTCTCGTCGTCACGCCGGGCTCGCGCGAGGTGCTGATCGCGGCGACGAAGGCGGGCTACATCGAGACGCTGCACGAAGCGAATGCGATCGTGACGAGCGCGAACTGCGGCGCGTGCCCCGGGCTGCACGGCGGATTGCTGGCGCCGGGGGACGTGGCGATCACGTCGATCACGCGCAATTTCGAAGGACGCATGGGGCCGGGCGGGCAGATCTATCTCGCGTCGCCGGCGACGGTGGCGGCGTCGGCGCTCAAGGGCGCGATCGCCGATCCACGGGAGTATTTGAGCTAGGCGCAGACCCGGGAAACCACCCCCATCCTACCTTCCCCCTGAGGGGGAAGGGGATACCCGCCTGCGCGGGAATGACGACATCAATGAAGCTGACCGGCAAAGTCTGGAAATTTCCGCAGTCCGACATCAATACGGGGCTGATCCGCAAGCAGATGTACAACCATCTGCCGCCGGACGAGCAGGGCAGGCACTGCCTGGAATCGCTCGATCCGACGTTCGCGTCGAAAGTGCGGCGCGGCGATTTCATCGTGGCGGGCACGAACTTCGGCTGCGGCTCGTCCACGCCGGCGCATTACTCGATACTCGCGCTCGGCATTCCGGCGGTGATCGCGGAATCGTTCGGTCCGCTCTTTTTCAGCAATTGCGTGGGCGGCGGGCTGTGGCCGATCGTCTGTCCGGGCATTCTCGATCTCATCGAAACCGGCGACACGCTCGAGATCGACACCGACACGGTCGAGCTCCGCAACGTCACGCGCGGCCGATCGCTCACCGGCAAGCCGCTGCCCGACATCTATCGCGCGATGATCGAAGCCGGCGGCGAGAAGCCCTATTTGAAAGAGCGGCTCGCGCGCTCGCGCAGCGCTGCCTGAGCATTACTTCGGACGTGGGCCCTGCACCTGCGAAGCGGGATCGCTGAGCGTGCCGGCGCGCGCTTCGCGCACCGCGATCGCGACGCTGCGCGCGATGTTGCGCACTTCCTCCCACAAGGCCGCGTCGCGGTCGAGCGCGTCGTGGCTCGTCGCGTACGGCTCGTAATAGCCGATGTAGCGGTCGAGCCGCGCGTGAAAGCCGGCATCGATGAGCCCCATCCAGTCGAGCCAGTCCGACAACGCGCGCCGTGAGGCTTCGATGCCCGCCACGTCGCCGTGCACGAACACGCCGTACACACGCCCGGCGAGATGTTTGGGATAATCCCAGCCCCTGAGCTCGAGCATCTTCGCTTTGTCCGGGTCTTTGCCCGAGGTGCTGGTCAGATCGGGATTACCGCCGTCGGCGCAGACGAGCCGGTCCATCATGAGCTTGAGCGGGCTCGCGACCTGATACCAGTACACCGGCGTCAGCAGAATGACGCCGTGCGCCGCGCTCCAGCGCTCGTAGATCTCGCCCATCCAGTCGTTCACCTGCCCGGTCGAATGGTTGGGATAGCAACTGCACGGCCAGTGACACAGCGGCATCGCGGTGCCCACGCAGCCCTTGCACGGATGAATGTGGCGCCGCGGGTCGGAGTTGACGTGGCTCAAGTCGAGGAGATCGTCCTCCATGCCGTCTGCCCGAAGCTGCTCGCATACGGCTTTGGCAAGGCGGTATGTCTTCGACATCTCGCCCGGGCAGGTGCCGTCGTTACGCGAGCTTGCGCAGACGACCAGCACGCGCGACGCAGCGGAGGCCTCCCGGCGGCGCGCATCGGCGGCGCGCACGCGCTCGCGTGTCTCGCGCCATTGCACGGAGAGATCGAAATCCGGATCGGCAAATCCAGGCCCCGCCTTCTCGGTGATCGGCGATTTGCGTCCTTCGCAATACGCGCTCCACGCGATCGCTTCCATCTCGCCGATCACCTCGTCATAGGCCCGATACGCCGGATCGTAAAAAAGCTCGCGGAAGCGCTTGCCGAATTCGTCGCGCGGCATCAGGTCCTGCGCCTGGCCTTTCCGGACTGCGGTCATGGGCTTACTCCATGGGATCTGGCGCGACCAATGCAAATGGCATGCGAGGTTCGTGGGTTACCACCACCTACAAGCGTTGGCGCGTCGGGTGCGCGGGTGGCGCACCGGCCGCACCGGCCGCTTTCTCGCACCGCTCCAGCAGCCGCGGCGCCGACATCCGCTCCGCCCACTGCGCGAACGCCTTCGTCGGCCCGCTCCAGCGCAGCGTCTCGACATCGAGGAAGAGCGGCGCGTCGGTGCGCAGCGTCGCGAGCGTCTTGAAAAGCACCGCGAGCGCATGGCGCTCGCCGAGCACCTGCGGCGGAAAGCTCTCGATCGGGCCGTGCCGATTGACGAGCTGCGCGGCAGTCTTCGCGCCGATGCCGGGAATGCCGGGATAGCCATCGGCGGCGTCGCCGGTGAGCGCGAGCAGATCGGGAATGAGGGGCGGATCGACACCAAACTTTTCGCGCACGCCGGCCGCATCGCGAATGGTCTTGCGGCGTCCGTCGATCTGCACGACGCGATCTGCGCGCACGCACTGCGCGAGATCCTTGTCCGGCGTCCAGATCGCCACCTTCTGCACGCGCTCTTCCTCGCACGCGATGCGCGCGGCGGAAGCGAGCGCGTCGTCCGCTTCGAGCTCGATCATCGGCCACACCGCGACTCCCATCGCCGCGAGCGCGTGCTCGAGCGGCTCGAACTGCGCGAGGAGCGCGGGCTCGATACCGGCGCCGGTCTTGTAGCCGGGCCACAGCCGGTTGCGAAACGACTCGATCACGTGGTCGGTCGCGACGCCGAGGTAGCAGTCGCCGCTCTCGATCATGCCGAGCACCGTCTGGAGCACGCCGACGACGGCGCCGTACGGCCGATCGACGCCCTTGTTGAAGCGCCGCTGCCCGTAGAAATGCCGAAAAAGCTCGTACGTGCCGTCGACGAGATGAACGATCAATGGCCTTGCCCTCTAATAGAATCTGCGCGGTGAATAGTCAGGTCCTGCGTCTCGGCCCGTTCCGGGCTTTCTGGGACGCGCTCCAGCCGAAGCGTGCACGAAAGCGCCTCTCCGTGGCAGTGGCGGTCTCGGTCGGGCTGCACGCGCTCGTCGTCCTGTTGACGTTCGGCGCGCCGGGCTGGGGTGTGCCGGGTCTCGCGTGGAAATGGCCGGACCGGCGCGCGCAGGCGCCGAACCTCGACGTTCGCATCGTGCAGGTGCCGCCTCCCGCGCCGCCGGCGGAGCCGCTCAAGCTGCGCGCCGCCACGTCGCTCGAGCTGCGTGCGCCGAAGGTGGCGCTCGCAGCGCCGCCGGCATCCGCGCCGCGGCGCGAATCGCGCAAGGCGGCTCCGGCCGCGAAGGCGAAAGCCCGCGAGCGCAAAGTGCGGCCGAAGCCGCAGCCGACGCTCCTCGCGCAGAGCGAGCCGCAGGCGGAGACGTTCAAGGTGCCGCCGCCGCAGCTCGCCGAGCCCGAGCCGCAGCGCGCGCCGCAGGTCATCGCGAAGAAGCAGGACGTCGAAGAGCCGCCGGTGGTCCAGCCGCCGGAAGACGTCGAGCGCAAGAAAGCCGAGGAAGCTGCCCGCGCTGCTGAAGAAAAAGCACGGCGGGATGCGGAAGCGCTCGCGCGTCAGAAGGAAGAGGAAGCGAAGCAGCTCGCCGAGGCGAAACGGCTCGAAGAAGCGAAGAAGCTCGAAGACGCGCGCAAAGAGGAAGAGGCGCGCAAGCTCGCGGAGCTTCAGAAGGAGGAGGAGGCGAAAAGACTCGCCGAGGAGAAGCGGCAGGAGGAGCTTCGAAAAGAGGAAGAGGCGCGCAAGCTCGCGGAGTTGCAGAAGCAGGAAGAGCTCAGGAAGGAAGAAGAAGCGCGCAAGCTTGCCGAGCTGCAGAAGCAGGAGGAGCTCAAGAAACAGGAAGAAGCGAAACGCCTCGCGCTCGAAGCCGAGGCCCTCAGGCGCGCGGAAGAGCTCGCGCGGCAGGCGGCCGCACGCCAGAAGGAGCTTGAAGCGAAGCGCCAGGCGGAGCTCGAAGCCAAACGCGCCGCGGAGGAAGCCGCCAAGCGCGCGCAGGAAGTCGCCGCGCGCGAAAAGGCCGCAGCCGAGGCCGCCGCCCAGCGCGAACGGGAGCGCCTCGCGGCGCAGAAGCCGGCCGCGCCCGCGCCCGGCGCGCCATCGGGCAGGGAGCTCGCCGCGAAAGCGCTGGAGCAGCTCCGGACACCCGGCAGGCGCGACGAGCTGCTGCGCCCGCCGGGCACGCCGCCATTGATCGAGAACATGCGACGCCGCGCGATCGTCGGCGTCGAGCGCGACGTACTGATCCGCGCTTACGTCGACAGCGTGCGCTGGAAGCTCGAGCGCAACGGCTCGCTCAATTTCCGCCGCTCCGCCGGCTGGCGCGTCTACGACCCGCCGGTCGTCACGGTCTCGATCCGCAGCGACGGCACCCTCGAGCACGTGTCGATACACCGCTCCAGCGGAGTGCGCGAGATCGACGAAGCGGTGCGCCGCATCGCGGTACTGCACGCGCCATTCAGCAAGTTCCCACCCGCGATGGCGCGACAGTACGACGTCGTCGATATCCGCCGCGTGTGGGTGTTCGAGGACACGCTGACCATCCGTGACGAGATGTAGTCGAAAACACGCAGAGAGGAAAACGATGCCAGATTCCCGCCGGTTCAATCTCATCCCCGTGGAGGCGCTCAGCGCCGAGCAGCGCAGACTCTACGACGCGATCCGTTCGGGACCGCGCGCGAAGATCGCGAACTCCGGTGCGGCGAAGCCGGGCCCACTGGGCGGCCCGTTCAACGTGTGGCTGCGCAGCCCCGGCATCGGCGACTGCGTGCAGCGGCTCGGCGAGGAGATCCGCTTTCGCAGCAGCCTGCCGACCAAGCTGAACGAGATGGCGATACTCGTCACCGCGCGCTTCTGGACGTCTCAGTACGAATGGCACGCGCACTGCAAGCTCGCGCTGGACGCCGGGCTCGATCCGGCAATCGCGCAAGCGATCGCTGAAGGCCGCCGCCCCGCGGAGATGGACGACGACGAGGCGATGGTCTACGACTTTTCGAAGGAGCTGCACGAGAAGCAGGGCGTGAGCGACGCGAGCTACCAGCGCGTGCTCGACCGCTTCGGCGAGCGCGGCGTGTTCGACCTGATCGCGGTGAACGGCTTCTATTCGCTGGTTTCGATGTGCCTCAACGTCGATCGCACGCCGCTGCCGGAGGGCGTGCCGCCGCCGTTGAAATAGCGACCGTCTTCACGCCGGCCGTCGCCGGGGTGACGGTCAGCCGTCATACCGGCGAAGGCCGGTATCCGGTCAGCCCAACTGCTCTCTGAGCTTCGCGATCGTCTCCAGGTTGCGCTCGTGATCTCCGGCGAAGCGCAGCACGAGATGCCGCGCGCCTTCCTGCACGTAGCTGTTCAACCATCCGGCCGCTGCGCTTGCCGAGCCGCCGAAGCACGCCTGCCGCTGCTTCAGCATGTCGGGACGCTGGCCGTAATAGGCCGACAGGAAGTCGTCGATCTTCTGATTGGCGCTCTGCGGGTTCTCGTCGATCGCAAGCGTGAGATAGATCGCGGCGGTGAGGTCTTCCGGCTTACGTCCCGCCTCGCGCGCGAGCGCCTGCACCTGCCGCCACTGCTCGCCCCAGCGCTTCGCATCCGGGCCGGTCGGAAACCAGCCGTCGAAATTCTTCGCCGCGCGCTCGAGCGCCGCGGGCGCCGAGCCGCCGCCCCAGATCGGCGGGCCGCCCGGCTGTGCCGGCGTCGGTCCGATCACGCCTTTCTCCACGTGCCAGCGGCCGTCCCAGTCGACGGGCTTGCCGGTCCACAGCGCCTTGCACAGGCGCATGCCTTCCATCAGGGTGCCGACGCGCTTTTCCCACGGCACGCCCGCGGAGCGGAACTCGGCGCGGATGTTCGGCACGTCGGTCGCGATGCCGATGCCGAGAATGACGCGGCCGCGGCTGACCTGATCGAGCGTCGCGACCGCGTGCGCGAGCAGCACGGGATTGCGCATCGCGGGCAGCAGCACCGCCGTGCCGAGCTTCACCCGTTTCGTGTGGCCCGCGACGCCGGCGAGCAGCGTGATCGGCTCGTGCCGCGGACGCGCGAGCAGCGAATCGCCGACCCACACCGAATCGAAACCGAGGTCTTCCGCGCGCTCCGCGAGATCGAGCAGAGGTGTCGCCTCCGGCCGGCCTTCCATGATCGCTTCGCGCGTGGGTAACAGATATCCGACGTCTACTGGCATTTCATCTCCTGATCGTTACTGGATTCCCGCCTGCGCGGGATGACGCTGTTCAGCCCCTTCGACCGAGCGGTCCGCGCAGCAGTTGTCCCGGCAGCGCGCCGGTATGTTTACCATTGCGCAGCAGGACCTTCCCGTTGACGATCGTCGCGGCGACCCCGCGCGTGCGCTGCACGAGACGGCGTGCGCCGGCCGGGAGATCGTCGACCACTTCCGGCATCTCGGCCATGATCGTGTCGGGATCGAAAACCACGATGTCGGCCGCCATGCCCTCGCGGATCAAACCGCGATCGTGAAAGCCCCAGAGCGTCGCCGGCACCATCGTCAGCATCTGAACGGCACGCTCGAGCGTGAACGCCTGCTTCGTGCGCACCCAGTGATAGAGGAGGTGCGTCTGGAGCGACGAATCCATGAGCTGCGAGACGTGCGCGCCCGAATCCGAAAAGGTGGTGACCGTGCGCGGGTGGCGCATGATCTCGAGCGCGATGTCCTGATCCTCGTTCGCCACGGGCTGGAGGAAGAAGAGTTCGAGGTCCTTCTCGAGCGCGAGCTCGATCATCGTCTCGGCCGGATGCTGCTGCCGCTCGCGCGCGACCTCCGCCACCGAGCGATGCGGCCCTTCGACGGTGTCGAACACGAACAGCCACTCGTAATCGGCCGGGCGCGCTTCGGTGCCGAGCGCCTTGCGGCCGTCCTTCTCGCCGGAAGCCTGAATGAGCTTCGGACGCAGCTCGGGGTCGCGCAGCTTCCGCTTCTGTTCCTCCAGCGGCAGCTTGCGAATGTCCTTCCACAGCGGCAGGCGGTCGAAAGGCATCTGCGTCCTGAACGAGAGCAGCGCGGAAAGCGACCGGCTGTGCGCCTGCGCGAACATGCGTCCGCCGTGCGCCGCGGTTTCGTCGAGGAGGTCGAGATACTGCTTCCAGACGCCGTTCACGCCGCGCCGGCTGAAGACGCCGAACGTGACCGGGCGGCCCGATTCCACGGCGAGATCGCGGAGCCGCGTGTGCCAGTCGCGCACGCCGGGATCGCCCGCGGTGCGATCGACGCCTTCGCCGGCGACCTCGAAGAGTCCCGCATTCAATTCGCCCATGGCGCCCACCAGCCGCCGCACTTCGCTCCAGGGCGCGTTGCGGCTCGCGACCGGCCGGCCGTCCGGCGTCTCGTGACTCGGCGAGCGCGACGACGTGAAACCCATCGCGCCGGCGCGGATCGCTTCGCGGACACAATGCTCCATCGCCTGCAGGTCGTCCTCGGTCGCGGGACCGTCGAATGCGCGCTCGCCCATCACGAACGTGCGAATTGCGGAATGGCCAACGTAGCCCGCATAGTTGATGCCCTTGGGCAGCTTCTCGAGCGCTTCGAGGTACTCGGGATACGTGGTCCACGTCCAGTTGATGCCGGCCTCCATCGCGGCGGGCGGGATGTCTTCGGCGCGCTGAAGGTTGCGAACGACGAGGTGCTTGTCCTCCGCCGCACACGGCGCGAGCGTGAAGCCGCAGTTCCCCATCACCACAGTGGTGATGCCGTTGTAGCAGGAGGAGGTGCCGAGCGGATCCCAGAAGATCTGCGCGTCCATGTGGGTGTGGCCGTCGACGAACCCGGGCGTGACGACTTGACCCTCGGCATCGACGACCTCGCGCGCGCGCTCGCCGCGGATGCGGCCGATCGTCACGATCTTGCCGCCGGCGACGCCGACGTCCGCGCGGTAGCGCGGCAGCCCCGAACCGTCGATCACCGTACCGTTTCTGATCACGAGGTCGTATGACATGGATCGTTCTCCCGATCGTTTCTGGATTTCCGCGCCCGACCAAGCCACTTCGAGGGCGCCGCCTACTGCGCGGGAATGACGACTAGCGTATGAACTGCTCGACGTAATCCTCGCCGAGCCCAACTTTCGTGTAGTGCGCGCGCGCCTTCTCGATGCGCGTGAATACGTCGTCATAGCCGGTCGCGGCGCCCTGCGGATCGACGTAAACGAGGCTGCCGGTCACCTGGAACAGCGTAACCATCTCGTTGCAGCCTTCGGGCACGACCAGCGTGTGCGTTTCGCCGGCCGGCTCGCAGATGTAGCTGCCCGCCTCGGCGACCCAGTCGTGCTCGAGATAGTGCCAGCGGCCTTGGATGACCCACGCGTGCACGACACCCGAGTGGCGATGCCGCGCGATCACGCCGGCCCGCGTGACGCGCAGGATGTGCGTGTACTGCCCGACCGTCACGTTGTATTGCAGCGGCCGCGAGAAGGTGTGATCCGACATTGGCACCCACACGCGCGGGTCGGCTTCGCCCATGCCGTCGTTGATGACGATGTCCGGGCGCATGTCGCGCGGCTGCGGCTTCTGATAGGGAATGCGGTTCGGCTCGTGGGTGAGAGGCTTGTTCACGGCGTTTCCAGGTGACGTATGGGGCGCTTGATCGCGGCCGACAGTATGAACGACAGCAGCAGAATCACGGTAGCGATCATGAATCCCGCGCTGAGCGGGCGCGTGAAGAACACGGTCGCGTCGCCGTCGGTCAATTGCAGCGAGCGGCGCAGGTTTTCCTCCATGAGCGGTCCCAGCACCATCGCGAGAATCAGCGGCGGGAACGGGCACTCCAGCTTCGCGAGAACGTAGCCCGCGAAGCCGAAGAACGCCATCAGCAGCACGTCGATGCCGGAGGTGTTCAGGCTGTAGATGCCGATGCCCATCATCGTCATGATGATCGGAAAGAGCAGGCGATAGGGCACCTGGAGGAGCTTCACCCAGATGCCGATGAGCGGCAAATTGAGCAGCAGCAGCATGCCGTTGCCGATCCACATGCTCGCGATGAGCCCCCAGAAAAGATCCGGCCGCGAAGTCATGACCTCGGGCCCCGGAACGATGCCGTGGATCATCATCGCGCCGAGCATCAGCGCCATCGACGCGCTCGGCGGAATGCCGAGTGTCAGCATCGGCACGAACGTCGTCTGCGCGCACGCGTTGTTCGCGCTTTCCGGCCCGGCGATGCCTTCGATCGCACCTTTGCCGAAGCGCGACGGGTCCTTCGCGAGCTTCTTCTCCGCCATGTACGACGTGAACGCGCTGATCGTGCCGCCGAGGCCGGGCAGCGGACCGAACACGAAGCCGATGGAGCTGCCGCGCAGGATCGGCCCGAAGCTCACCTTCAAGTCCTGCCAGCGCGGCATCAGCCCCGTGATCTTCCCGCGCAGGATCGTGTGCGTCATCCGCGGGCCCGCGAGATTGCGCACGATCTCGGTCAGACCGAAGAGGCCCATCGCCATCACGGCGATCCCGATGCCGTCGGTCAGCTCGACCACGCCGAAAGTGAAGCGATGCGTCCCGGAGTTGACGTCGGTCCCGACGATGCCGATCAGCAGCCCCGTCACGACCATTGCGAGCGACTTGAGCAGCGAGCCCGAGCCGACCACCGAAGCGCACACCAGCGCCAGCACCATGAGCGAGAAATATTCGGGCGAGCCGAACTCGAGCGCGACGCTCGCGAGCGGCGGCCCGATGAGCGCGATGAGCAACGTGCCCACGCAGCCGGCGAAGAAAGAGCCCATGGCCGCGATTGCGAGCGCGGGACCGGCGCGACCCTGCTGCGCCATCGGATGCCCGTCGAGCAGCGTGACCACCGACGAGCCTTCTCCAGGCAGGTTCACGAGTATCGCGGTCGTCGAGCCGCCGTAATCCGATCCGTAATAAATGCCGGCGAGCATGATCAGCGCGGAGATCGGCGGCAGCATGAAGGTGAGCGGCAGCAGCATCGCCATCGTCGCGAGCGGGCCGATGCCCGGCAGCACACCGATCAGCGTGCCGAGAAAGACGCCCGCGAAGCAATAGAGCAGGTTTTGAAGCGTGAGTGCGACACTGAAGCCGAGCAGCAGATTGCCGAGCAGCCCGTCCATCAGCGGCTCCACCAGAAGAGCGGATAGGGCAGTCCCAGGCCGTAGATGAAAATCGCGACGGCGCCCGCCGTCACGAACACGCCGAGCAGCAGCGTCTCACGCCAGCGCACGTCTTTGTGCGCGAGCGCGCAACCGACGATGAGCACGAGCAGCGACGGCACGAAGCCGGCATCGACTTCCATCAGCACGGCGTACGCGGCGAGCGCCGAAGGCAGCACGAGCCACGGCCGCAATCCCCAGCCGCGAAGCGTCAGGCGTTCGCCGGCCGCCTCGTGAAATCCGAGGGACAGGCCGCCGATGATCGCGCCGAAGCCGACCAGGATCGCGCCGAGCCACGTCGGAAAATAACCGGGACCCGGCTGCAGCGCGCTGCCCATCGTGTAGTCGCGCGAGAACCAGAGCGCGAGCGCGCCGAGCGCGATGAAGAAGATCCCGCTCCAGAAGTCCTGCGGATTCCTGATCCTCGGTCGCATCGCCGCCTTCGGGTTATGCTTGAGCGATGATGCGCAAGCTCGCACGCCTTGGACGATTCGTGATCTTCCTCTGCACGGCGGGCTGGGCGTTCCCGCACGTGTGCACGGAGGACATGGACCTCACGCGGATGCGCAACGCGTCTACTGAAGCTTCAGATTGAGCTCCTTCACCGCGCGCTCGATCTCGACGTACTCGCGCGCGACGGCCTTTTTGAGCTCCGCGGGCGTCATCCGGTCGGCAGGCTCGCTCCCTTCCGCCTCGAGGCGCTTCACCATCTGCGGCGTGTTCATGCCCTCGGTGACGGCGCGATTGATCGCCGCGATCACGGCGGGCGGCGTCTTCGCCGGCACCCACCAGTTGTACTGGTTCGTCAGCGTATAGCCGGTTGTCCCGTTCTCGGGGAGCGACGGAAGATCGGGCGCCGCCGCGATGCGCTTCGCGCCCAGCACGGCGAGCCCGCGCACCTTGCCGCTTCTGATTGCGGCCGTGCTCGCCATCGCGCTTCCGACCGCCAGGTTGAGCTCGCCGCCCATGAGCGCGCGGATCGCCGGAGAGCTGCCCTTGTACGGGATGTACTTCAGCTTCATGCCGGTGATCTTCGCGAGCCGCTCCATGCCGACGTGCACCGTCGCCCCGACCCCGCCGCCGCCGCTGTACGTCAGTGGCTTCGATGCCGAGAGCGCGACGAGCTCCTTGATCGTTTTGGCAGGGACGTTCGGATGGACGAGAAGAATGTAGGGCTGTTCGCTGATGCCCACGACCGGCTCGAAGGCCTTGAGCACGTCGAACGGCACACGCTTCTGCGCACCCATCAGCAGCATCGCGTTGCCATACTGGAGCACCGTGTAGCCGTCGGGCGCCGCTCTGGCAACCAGCTCGACGGCGACCACGCCGCTGCCGCCGGGACGGCTGTCGACGACGACGTTCTGGCCCCAGCGCTCGCTCAATAACTGCGCCACCGTGCGCGCCATGAAGTCCGCGCCCGCGCCGGGCGAGACGGTGATGACGATGCGGATCGGCCGCGACGGATAGCTCGACGGTTTATCCTGAGCGAGCGCCGAAGCGGCGCAGGCGAATACCGCAGGTGCCAGCCAAAAAGCCACTTTCCTGATTGTCGATCTCATGTCGATCCTCCTCGGACGAGCGCCTTTTCCACCCTGGGTTTGACGTCATTCATCATGAGCTCCATCGAGCGCATCGCGGCCTCGTGGGGCGTGTCTCCAACCTTGAATGAAAAGCAGATCTCGACGGGTTTCGCCGCGCGGATCTCGGCCACGAGCTTCTCGGCGACCGTGTCGGCATCGCCGATCAGCAGGTTGTCGTGGATCGTCTCGAGCGGCGGCTCGTCGGGGAACGGCACATCGACGAGCACGGTGCCCTGCATGACTTCCTTGCGGCGTCTGAGGCTCGAGGCGAGCCGCGACTGGTAGCGCGCGTTCTCGGCGAAGCGCATGCCGTCCGCCCGGCTCCGCGTGATGTGAGCGAAGCGGTTCAGCGTGACGTGCGCTTTCGATAAGGGCGCGTTCTCCGCCGCGAATGCGGCGGCGATGTCCGCATATTGCGCCTCCAGCAGCTTCACACCGTCGACGCGGCCCGAGGTGATCACGCGATAGCCGTGGCGCGCCGCCGTGCGGAACATCGCCTGCACGTGCCCCGCGACGTAGATCGGCAGCAGCTTCTGCACGGTGCGAACCGGGATGTGCGTCTCCGGGATCCGGTAGTGCTTGCCGCTGTAGCTGAAGAAATCGCGGCTGAAGGCGAGATCGAGGATGTCGCAGAGCTCCTCGGTCATTTCGAGATTCCGGGCGATGTCGACGCCGAAGCGCTCGAATTCGTACGGTTGATAACCTGCGCCGATGCCGAGCATCAGGCGGCCGTTCGACAACGCATCGGCAGTGGCGATCTCGGCGGCGAGCCGTGCGGGGTTGTAGAGCGGCAGCACCACGACGGCGGTCCCGAGCCTGATGCGCTGCGTGATCGAAGCGCAGTGCGCCACCATCATCAGCGGCGAGGCGCACAGGCAGTAATTCGAGAAATGGTGCTCGGCGAACCACGCGGTCGAATAACCGAGCTCGTCGGCGTACCGCGTCTGCTCGGCGACCTCGCCGAGTACCCGCGCCGCCGGTTTGCCGGCTTCGCGTGACCCCATCAGATTGAAGATCCCGAAGTCCATGGCCTCGTCCTCTTCGTCGGGTCGCTAGATCATACGCGCGCGGCGTGCGCTTGCGGTCGCGGATGCCAGGCGTAGACTTCCGCGGACAACAGGAACGACGTGCCCGGATCCGATCCAGGGAGGAGGAGGTCCGATCATGAAGCCGCTTCTCCTGGTTGTCGTTGCCGCAGCGCTCCTCGCAACCCCCGCCGCCGGCGCTCAGCAGTCCGCCACGACGGCATTCCCCGAACGACCGCTCCGCTACATCGTCCCGTTCCCGCCCGGCGGCTCGACCGACATCGTCGCGCGGATCATGGCCGCTGCCCTGAACGAGATCCTCGGTAAACAAGTGGTGATCGACAACCGCGGCGGCGCCGGAGGGACCGTCGGCGCCGAGATCGCCTCCCACGCCACGCCGGACGGCTACACGATCTTCGCCTGCAACATCGCGTCGCTCGCAGTGAGCCCGGCGCTCTACAAGAAGCTCGGCTATGACCCTGTCGCGGGCTTCGATCCGATCGCGCTGATCGGCGCGACACCCAATACGCTGGTCGTCAACGCGTCCGTTCCCGCGAAGACGGTCGCGGAGTTCGTGAGCTATGCGAAGACGCGCCCGGGCAAGATCAATTACGCGTCGCCCGGGATCGGCACCTCGCCGCAGCTCTCGATGGAAATGTTCAAGATGAGCTCGCGCATCGACATCGTCCACGTGCCGTACAAGGGCGCGGGACCCGCGATCGTCGACCTGCTCGGCGGCCACGTGCAGACGATGTTCGCGACGCTGCCGTCGATCATCGGCGCGACACGTGCGGGCAAAGTCCGCATGCTCGGTGTCACGTCCTCCACACGCCATCCCGACGTGCCCGACGTGCCGACCATCGCCGAGTCCGGCATGCCGGGCTTCGAGGTGATCTCGTGGCAGGGACTCTGCACGCCGGCCGGCGTGCCCGGCGCGATCCTCACGCGCTTACGCGCGGCCACTGCGAAGGCGCTGGCGATGCCGGATACGAAGAAACAGCTCGCGGATCAGAGCATGCAGCCCAAGCCGCTGAGCGCGAAGGAGTTCGCGGCGTTCATCCGGGCGGAGCGCGAAAAGTACTCGAAGCTCGTGAAGGCCGTGAAGATCAACCCGCAGTGACTTAAACGACGTGATCGGCGCGGAGCTGGGCGATCTCGGTCTCCGAGTAGCCGTGCTCGCGCAGGATCTCGTCGGTGTGCTGGCCATGGCGCGGCGGCATCGAATGAATGTTCGCGGGGCTGGCTGACAGCCGGTACGGCGCAGTCGGCACCGCGAACGGCGGGAGCCCCGTCTCGGCGGTGTTGTCGAAGGGGTGAAAGAACTTCCGCGCTTCGAGCTGCGGGTGATGCACCGCGCGCGCGAGCGGAATCACTTCCATCGCGGCCACGCCCGCCGCGTTCATGAGCGCTTCCCATTCGGCTGCGGTCTTCGTCGAGAGCCGCTTTTCGATCTCGTCGTCGAGCGCTTTCATGTTCTGCGCCACCGCCGCGTCGCTCGCGAAGCGCGGGTCCTGCGGAATGTCCGTCGCCTCCATGCACTTCCACAGTTTCTCGCGGCGGCTCGCGCCGCCGGCGGCGATCGAGAGATAGCCTTCCTTGCAGCGATAGGTGTTGCTCACGTACACGCCTTTGCCTGACGCGTTGCCCACGAGCGGCGGCGTTTCGTTCGCCGTGATCGCGCGCAGCACTTCACCGCCCATCATCGTCATCGCGGTCTCGAGCATCGCGACGTCGATCGACTGGCCGACGCCGGTGCGCGTACGCTGGAAGAGCGCGATCGCGATGCCGAGGGCGGCAGCGTAGCCGGTCGTGTAATCGACGATGGTCGAGCCCGACTTGAGCGGTCCCGTCTCGCGCGTGCCGGTGATGCTCATCATGCCGCTCACCGCCTGGATCACACCGTCGATCGCCGGATCGCTTTTCTTCGGTCCGGTCTGTCCGTAGCCGGTCACCGAGCAGAAGACGATCCGGGGATTGATCTTCCTGAGATCGTCGTAGCCGAGCCCGTAGCGCGCCATCGTGCCGCCTTTGAGATTCTCGATGACGACGTCGGCGCTCTCCGCCATCCTGCGAAAGACCTGCTGACCCGCGGCGGTGTTGATCGCGAGCGTCATCGAGCGCTTGTTCGAGTTGTAGGCGAGAAAATTGTGAGCCATGCGCGCGTCGTGGAACGGCGTCTTGAGATTGCCGGACGTGCGCGAGGAATCGCCCCCCTCGCGGTCCTCGATGTGAATCACGTCGGCCCCGTGCATCGCGAGCTGGTACGAGGCGAAGGGAGCGGCGACGATGCGCGCGACGGCCAGCACCTTGATGCCGCTGAATGCCTGCTGCAAATCCATCTCGATGTTCCTTCGTTGACTAACCGAGCACCGACCCGCGCGTCTTCGTCTGGATGCGGTACACGCTCGTGCGCGCGGTGGCGAACAAGACGCTCCCGTCCTCGCCCCAACCGACGTTCGCGGGCAGCTCCGGCAGCGTGACGCGGCCGAGCAGCGTGCCCTCGGCGCGGGCGACCCAGATCCCCCCGGGGCCGGTGCAGAAGATGTTGCCCTGCACGTCCACCTTCATGCCGTCCGGCACGCCCGGATCGGTCGATGACATGTTCAGGATGATGCGGCTGTTCTTCAGGCCGCCCTCGACGTCCACGTCGAACGCGCGTATGTGCTTGTGCGCCGAATCGCAGATGTAGAGCACGGACTCGTCCGGCGAGAACGCCAGCCCGTTCGGCAGCGCGAGATCATTCACGAGCAGATGCAGCGCCCCCTCAGGCGTGAGGCGGTACACCCCTTGGAAATCGAGCTCCTTGCCGGGTATTGGTTTCTGCCACCAGCCTTCCGGACGCACGACGCCCGGCGTGCCGATCTGCACCGCGTACGGCGGATCGGTGAAGTAGATGTCGCCATTCGACTTCACCACGATATCGTTCGGGCTGTTGAGGCGCTTGCCCTCGAACCTGTCCACGAGCACGGTGCGCGTGCCGTCGTCGGAAATGCGCGAGACGCAGCGGCCGCCGTGCTCCGCCGCGACGAGCCGCCCCTGCCGGTCGAGCGTCAGTCCGTTCGAATGACCCGTGGCGAACGTGGTGAGCTCCGGTCCCTCCGGCAGCCGGCGCCATCGCGCGATGCGATTGTTCGGGATGTCGCTGAAGAGCAGCGCTCCGCCGCGCCACACCGGCCCTTCGCTGAAGGCGAGTCCGCCCGCGACTCGCGTGATGGGGACATCGGGCTCGATCAGAGTGTCCATTCGTACATGCTACAGTGAATGCGAGTGCAATCCTCGGAAGGGCGGCGATGAACGGCGCGACCAGAAGCTGGACCTTAGCGTTCGCGGTGGCGGTGCTCGCATGCGGCAGCGCGATGGCGCAGGAGAAGCCCGCGAACTATCCGGCGCGCGCGATTCGCGTCGTGGTGTCCGTGGCGCCCGGCGCCGGCGCCGACGCCATTGCGCGCGCTACGGCCCAGATGCTCACCGACGCATGGGGCCAGAACGCCGTCGTGGACAACCGTTCCGGCGGCGGCGGCGTAATCGCGGCGGAGACGGTCGCACGGTCCACGCCCGACGGCTACACGTTTTTGAGTCACGGCGACACGCTCATGCTGCTGAGCGCGCTGAAGCGCGTGCCCTTCGACATGCGCAAGACGTTCGATCCCGTCACGGGGCTGACCACGCAGCCGTACGTGATCCTGGTGAACCTCGGTCTGCCGGTGAAATCGGTCAAGGAGCTCGTCGCGCACTCGCAAGCGCAGGCGCTCACCTACGCGGGCGGCGCCGGCCTGGGCAGCACGGTGCATATCGGCATGGAGCGTCTCGCGCAGCTTTCCGGCGCGAAGCTCCTGTTCGTGCCGTACAAAGGCAGCGCCCCGTCGATCGTCGCCGTCATGGGGGGTGAGATTCAGCTCGCTGCGGCAAGCGCGATTGCTGCCAGCAGCGCGATCAGGACCGGCAAGGTGCGCGCGCTCGCGGTGACGAGCCTGCAGCGCGTGCCGTCGATGCCGGACCTGCCGACGGTCGCGGAGCAGGGGTATCCCGGCTTCAAGTTCACCAATCAGTACAACCTGTATGCGCCCGCCGGTACGCCGCGGCCGATCATCGAGGCCGTGAGCCGCGTCGTGAGCGACGGCATGCACGCGCCGCAGATGGCCAAGCGCCTGGTCGCGGACGGCAGTCAACCCGCCGAGCGCACGACGCCGGAGCAGCTTCGCGCCACGATCGCCAGGGAGTACGCGGAGATCGAGAAGCAGGTGAAGCAGCTCAAGCTGAAGATCGAGTAGGCGCGCGTCCAGTCACAAGCAATCCGGAGTTTTCTTGATGAGGTTTTTCGCAGCATGTGGGCTGCTGGCCGTCGTGCTCGGCGTGCCGGCTGCGTACGCCCAGAAGTTCGTCTACCGCGACGCGGAATACGATCACGAGGTCGAGCTCAAGCCCGATCGGCTGATCATCCACGAGCGTTCGATCTCCGGCGTGCGCGGCAATCTGTCGTGTCCGCTCGGCCGCGGCGTGGAAGTGCATGGCGGCGACGGCCGCAACATCGTCTGCGTCGCGTTCGAAAAGGACCGATGCTCGTACACGCGCGTTCTCGGCGGTGCCCGCCTGCACGAAGAGGAATGGGCGAAGGCGCAGGCCGCGGGCAGCCGCACGCTGCAGATGTGCGTCGAGATGGCGGTCGAGGATGCGAACCGCATCGCTGCGCTCGCAAACTTGCGCGCGCGCTCGGTGATCCCGCTGGTCGATCCGCCGGAGCCCGTTGCGTCCCCGGTTCCGCGCAAGCCTGAGTTCGCGGCCGGCTATCGCTACGAAGGCGAGCACCGCGACGGCGTGCCGCACGGCCGCGGCGTCATGATCTGGCCGAACGGAGAGCGTTACGACGGGCAGTGGGTAAACGGCGAACGCCACGGCCGCGGCGCGATGGTGTCGGCATCCGGTTATCGCTACACCGGCGAGTGGCGGCAGGACAAAATCACCGGCCGCGGCGAGATGATCTCGCCCAACGGCGACCGCTACGAAGGCGACTTCGTCGATGGCGCGCGTCATGGCCGCGGACGCATGCAGTTCAAGGCCGGCACGGTCTACGACGGCGATTGGCGCAACGACCAGATGACCGGCCGCGGCGTGATGACGTGGCCGCACGGCGACCGCTACGAAGGCAACGTGGTGAACGGCGTCCTCAGCGGCTTCGGCGAGATGCGCTACGCCGATGGTGGGCGTTACCGCGGCAACTGGCGCGACGGCCAGCACGACGGCGAAGGCGTCATGGTGTGGGGCAACGGTCAGCAGTACTCCGGCCAGTGGCGCAACGGCAGCCGGCACGGCCGCGGCACGCATACCTACAGCGCGCTGCAGCGTTACGAAGGCGAGTGGCGCAACGATCAGCGGGTGCAGTAGTCTTGCTGCCCCTCACCCTGACCCTCTCCCCGGCGCGGGGAGAGGGAAATAACCGTCATGCAGGCCGGAACACCGCCATGCACTTCGGCGCGTTGAAGGTCCAGGTCTCGACCCAGTCGAGGATCTCCGGCTTGTAGTCGAGCTCGGCCATCGCGCCGGCGAGGCACATCCAGTTGAGCACTTCCTGCTGTCCGGCCGCTTCCATCTGCGCGAGCGGCGTGTCGCGCCACGCGCCGTAATTTCCGGCGCGAAGCTGCGCGAGCAGCGCGCGGTCGGCGTCGAGATCGGGATGGATCCAGTGATTCTTCTCCGTGAGGAACGCGTGCGACCAGCTCGACGAAGCCATCAGCACCACGCGCCAGGGACTGTCTTTGAGCACGCGCGCGGTCGCCTGTCCGACTTCGAAGCAGCGCCGGGGTGAGGGCGACGGCGGGTCGGGCTCCTTCGAGTATTCCTTGAAGCCGCCCTGGTAACGAATGACCGAGCTGCCGTAGCAGTTGACCGTCATCGGAACGACAGGCGTCGTGAATCCGTTGCGGTCGAGGTCGAGGTAGAGCAGCGTGTTCGCGAAGGCGTGGCCGAGGCCGTCCTCGTGCAGCGGCTTGTACGCGTAAGCCATGTCGACCCCTTGTTCGAGCAGACGCGTTGCGAGCCAGCGCGCGGCCTTGTGGTGCCCGGGCTGCGAGAAGACCTTGTCGCCGGGCTCGTCCCAGATGTTCGGGCGGCCGCGTAGCCGCGTGTAAGGCGAGAAGTCGAGCCGCTCGTACGCCAGCACGCAGAACGGCGGGATCACGTCCTCCTTGAAGTTCTCGTACTGGTCGTCGCCCCACAT
>DASPNJ010000025.1:0-37584 GCA_035626595.1 Burkholderiales bacterium | reverse complement strand
AGGAATTCCATCTGGTCGGCGAGAATGCGCCGGTCGGTGAGGATCAGATACTCCGCGCGGTTCGGGATGTACGGGAGGTAAATCAACTCCATGCCGGAAAGCTCCGGTGTCCGGTCGCTTTTCTTCTCGTTGCAGTGGCGGCACGCGGTCACGACGTTCATCCACGTGTCTTTGCCGCCGCGGGAAAACGGCACCACGTGGTCGCGCGTGAGTTTCGCGATCGGAAACGCGTCGCCACAGTATGCGCAGATCTGCCGGTCGCGGTGAAAGAGCTCGCGGTTGTTGAGCGGCGGCACCTGATTGAACGACTTCATCGCCATCGCCTTGCCCTTGACGGCGATGATGCTGCTGGCGGTGATCTCGGAGCGCTGCCCGGTCAGGCGATTGAGGCCACCGTAGACCGTGAAGGCGTGCTCGCCGAGCGTCCAGGCGACCTGGTTCTTCGCGTAGTAGTAGCAGGCGTGCTGCCACGTGATCCACCGGTGCGGCACGCCGTGGGTGTCGAGGGTCAGGACGAGCGGGAACGGCGGGCGCAAACCCTCGTCGTATCCGGTCGTTCCCGATTCCTGCAGCGTCATGCTCGTTTCCCGCTGTCGAAACTGCCGCGAAAATATAACAGATTCTTGAATCATTGACGATTTTTCGGGTCGTACCCCTATCTTGAGCGCCGGCGCGCCTGTATACTGCGCCGTCCTGTAAACACGTTCGACCGATTAGTACTTCCACCTCCACCCTCCGCCGGCCCGACCTCCAGCGCGTCAGCGCTCTTTGCTCCGGCGACGTCTCTTTTCCTCGCACGCTATGTCTTTTGCTTCGCTGAAGCTCATACCGGAGCTGCTGCGCGCAGTCTCCGATGAGGGCTACGAAACGCCCACCCCGATCCAGGCCCAGGCGATCCCCGCCATTCTCGAGCGCCGCGACATCATGGGCTGCGCCCAGACCGGCACCGGAAAGACCGCCGGATTCACGCTGCCGCTGCTGCAGATCCTCGCGCCGCACGCGAACTCGAGCCCGTCTCCGGCGCGCCATCCGGTGCGCGCGCTGATCCTCACGCCGACGCGCGAGCTTGCCGCGCAGGTCGGCGAGAGCGTGCAGACGTACGGCAAACACCTGCCGCTGCGCTCGACGATCGTCTACGGCGGCATCGACATCGCGCCGCAGAAAAAAGCGCTGCACGGTGGCGTCGAGGTGCTGATCGCCACGCCGGGGCGACTCCTCGACCATCTCGAGCAGAAGACGGTGAATCTGTCGCGCGTCGAGATCCTCGTGCTCGACGAAGCCGATCGCATGCTCGACATGGGCTTCCTGCCCGACATCAAGCGCATCCTCGCGGTGCTGCCGAAAACCCGGCAGAACCTGCTTTTTTCCGCGACGTTTTCAGAAGACATCCGCCGGCTCGCGAAGGAGCTCCTGCGCGACCCGACGATGATCGAGGTCGCGCGCCGCAACGCGCCGGCCGATCTCGTCACGCACCAGATGTACGAGATCACCGGCACGCGTAAACGCGCTTTGCTCGCGCATCTCATCCGCTCGCGCGAAATGAAGCAGGTGCTGGTGTTCGTGCGCATGAAGCGCGATGCGAACCGGCTCGCACGCGAGCTCGTGCGCGACGGCATCAATGCCACGGCGATTCACAGCGACCGCTCGCAGGCCGAGCGCGAACAGGCGCTCGCCGACTTCAAGAGCGGCCGCGCAGGGGTGCTCGTCGCAACCGACATCGCGGCGCGCGGGCTCGACATCGAGCAACTGCCTTACGTAGTGAACTACGAGCTGCCGTACACGCCGGAAGATTACGTGCATCGCATCGGCCGCACCGGCCGCGCCGGCTTGCCCGGCGAAGCGATCTCGCTCGTCGCCCACGACGAGCTGAAGCTGCTCGCCGAAATCGAAAAGCTGCTGAAGCGGCAGATCACGCGCGTGGATATGCCCCAGGGCTTCGACGCCGAAGCGAGAGCGCCGCGTCACGCGGAGCGCGAAGAACGCGGCCGTGGTCCCCGCCATGGTGAGCACGATTCGCGCAGCCCGCGCACGCCCCATCGCGGTGAGAAGAAGGAGCGCGAGCACCGGCCGGCGCATCCGAAGGCGCATTCGCACAAGCAGACCGCAGTGTCCGATTTCGACTTCAGCAAGCCGTACGAGCCGGCGCCGAAAAAGGAAGGCGCCGACGATGCGCCGCCGCCCGGGCACCTGCCGTTCCGCGGCCGTCCGCAGCGGCCCACACCCGCGCTCCTCGGCGGCACGCCCGAGCACCGCAAGTCCCACAAGTAAATCGGGACCATGGCGGCGCGCACGGCCTGATGGCTGTTCTTCCCGCTCGCCCTCTTTCTCCGCGATCCCGCAACTGCTCGGCCGAGCGCGCGACCTCCGCCAGGGTAGGCGCGCTGCACCGCTGCGGCGTGGTGAGTTACGCTACCGCTCCACCCACGCTGCGTAGATCACTCATGAAATCCGTTACCGCGAAGCAGTTGAAAGCGATGATTCACGATGGCGCCGAGCTCGCGCTGCTCGACGTGCGCGAAGCCGGGCAGTTCGGCGAATCTCATCTGCTGTTCGCGACGCCGCTTCCCTACAGCCGTCTCGAGCTCGACGTCGGTGCGCTCGTGCCGCGCAAATCGGCGCGCGTCGTGCTGTGTGACGACGGCGACAGCGACGTCGCACGAGTCGCCGCGAAACGTCTCGAGACGATCGGCTACGGCGATGTCGCAGTCCTGGAGGGCGGGACCCGTGCCTGGGCCGCAGCTGGTTACGCGCTCTTTGCCGGCGTGAACGTACCAAGCAAGCTCTTCGGCGAGCTGGTCGAGCACGAGTACCACACCCCGCGGGTGACGGTGACCGAGCTCGCGCGCATGAAGAGCGCCGGAGAAGACTTCATCGTGGTCGACGGCCGGCCGTTCAGCGAGTACCACAAGATGAACATCCCCGGCGGCATCTGCTGCCCGAACGCCGAGCTGCCGTACCGCATTGGCGAGCTCGTTCAAAGCCCGACGACAAAGATCGTCGTGAACTGCGCCGGACGCACGCGCTCGATCATGGGCGCGCAGACGCTCATCAACTTCGGCGTATCGAATCCGGTGTACGCGCTCGAAAACGGCACGCAGGGCTGGGTACTCGCGGACCTGGAGCTCGAACGGGGCGCGCAACGGCGCTATCCCGATCACGTCGATCCCGAGAGGCTGCCCGAGTTGCGCGCGAGCGCCGAGGCGCTGATTAAACGGCATGGCGTGCGAACCGTCGCATCCGAGGAAGTGCAGCGCTGGCTGCGCGATCCGTCACGTACGACCTATCTGCTCGACGTTCGCACACCGGAGGAGTTTGAAGCCGGATCGCTCCCAGGCGCGGTGCACGCGCCCGGCGGCCAGCTCGTCCAGGCGACCGATCAATGGGTCGGCGTGCGCAACGCTCGCATCGTGCTCATCGACAGCGAAGCTGTGCGCGCGCCGGTCGTCGCAAGCTGGCTCAAGCAGCTCGGCTGTGATGTCTACGTTCTCGCCGAAGGCATCCACGCGAAGCTCGCTGCGCCGCGCCCCGACCGCCCCACTCTCTCACAGCTGCGGGCAGTCTCCGCGCTGGAGCTCAAGCGCTGCCTCGACGAACGCTCGTGCACCGTGCTCGATCTGCGCTCGAGCATGAGCTTCCGCAACGCGCATGTTCGCGGCAGCCGCTGGACGATCCGGCCCCGCATCGCTGCGGCAGTACGGGACGCAACAGAGCCGGTCGTGCTCGTCGCGGATGCGGACGATATCGCGCGCGTCGCGGCGATCGATCTGGCGGACGCCGGCGTGCGCGACGTTCGCGTGCTCGACGGCGGCATCGCCGCGTGGACGCGCGCGGGTTACACGACCGAGGCCAGCCCGGACGTGCCGCCCGACAGCGCGTGCATCGACTACCTGTTCTTCGTGCACGACCGCCACGCAGGCAATCGTGACGCGATGCGGCAGTACCTCGCGTGGGAGACAGGGTTGATCGCGCAGCTCGACGCCGACGACCGGCGGCTCTTCCGCGTCGGCACGCACTGACAGTCCGCCCGCCGCAAACATGACGCGGCTCGGCTAAGATGCGCGACAACAGCGCGACTGAAGCGGAGCGGCGCATGCAGATGCCGGACGGATCCCTGCTCGTAGCCGACGAAGAGAACGGCGCGATCTATCGGGTGAGCTATAAACGATAGGCGATGGATTCCGGCGTCGGCGGCTGTGGCTGTCGCGCTCACCTTCGTGAGCGCGACCGAGTCGGCCCAGAAGAAGGCGCCGCCGATGCCGCAGAAGGCCGTCGTATGCGCGGCGTGTCATGGTTCTGCTGGCGTGTCCACGGTGCCGAATACGCCATCGCTGGCACGACAGCAGGCCGAGTTCCTCGTGCTGCAGCTGTTCCTCATGCGCGAAGGTCTGCGGGCAGTGCCGGAGATGAAAGGCATGCTCAACGGCTGGTCGGATGCGGATCTGGAAAGCGTCGGCGCGTACTACGCGTCCCAGGCAGCGCCCGCGAGCGGCAGCAAGCGCGATCCGAAGCTTCACGCGCGCGGTGCACAGATCGCGCGCGCCATGGGCTGCGGCATCTGCCATCTCGACGACTACACGGGACAGCGCCAGGTGCCGCGACTCGCGAACCAGCGCGAGGACTATCTCGCGTCGGCGATGAAAGCGTACCGCGACAATCGGCGCACCGGCGCCGACACGAACATGAACGGAATCATGCAAGGCATGTCAGACGCCGACGTACACGCCCTCGCCCATTACTTCGCAAATCAATAAGCCGGAAGGAAGGGAGGTTACGGAGGGAACCACGGGTTTCCCTCTGTTCGTTCCACGGCCGGCAACCGCGATCACGATTGCTGCTCTAAACAAGAAAGGTCCGCGCCGTCAGGCACCGACCTTTTTCATCAGCGCCTTCGTGACGGACTGCTTCACGTCGAAGAAGCCGGCCCACGGATCCTGATTCATCTTGCGCAGCCGCTGCACCGCGTTGCGCACGTTGAAGTGATCGCGTCGCACATCCGTCTCCAACTCCTCCCATGCAATCGGCATCGCCACGGGCGCGTTCGCTCGCGCGCGGAGCGAGTAGGCCGCGACCGCGGTGGCGCCTTCTGCGTTTCGCAGATAGTCCACGAAAATCTTGCCGTGCCGCTTCGACTTGCTGACGGTTGCGACGAACTTTTCGGGAAACGAGCGCACCATCAGCTCCGCGATCGCCTGCGTGAAGCGCTTCACCTCGTCCCAGCCGAGCGACGGCCGGATCGGCAGCACGACGTGCAGCCCTTTGCCCCCGGTCGTCTTGATGAAGCTCTGCAGCTCGATCTCTTCGAGCAGCGTTTTCAGCAGATATACGGCTTCGACCAGGCTCGCCCACGAAATATCGTCGGCGGGATCGAAGTCGAAAACGATGCGATCGGGACACGTAAGCTTCGGCGCGCTCGACCCGAAGGGATGCAGCTCGAGCGCGCCCATCTGGAGGAGCGAGACCAGCGCCTCAGTCGTATTCGCCATCATGTAAAGCGTGGCGCCCGCGCTTTCCTGCACCGTCACGCGCTCGATGACTTCGCTCACCTTCGCGTCCGGGTGCTTCTGGAAAAAGCACTTGTCCCAGCCGTTCGGACAGCGCACCAGCGTGAGCGGCCGATTCTCGAGATGCGGCAGGATCCAGTCGGCGACGTCCTCGTAGTACTGGGCGAGCTCGAGCTTGGTGATCCCGGCCTCCGGGTACAACACCTTCGCCGGATTGCTGATCTTCACGCCCGCGACCATGCCGCCCTCGTTGACCATGGCCGCGGCCCGGCTTTTCGCATTGCGCGCAGGCGCCTTCGCACGCGCGGTCTTCGTCGGCTTCTTCACGGGCGGCTTGTCGTCGACGACGTCTTCGGCCTCCTGCGCCCGCTCGCGCACGACGTCGCGGGGATTCTTGTCTTCGCGCAATCCCTGGAACGACGGGTGGCGCAGCGTGCCGTCGTTGGTCCATTCGGTGAATTCGACCTCCGCGACGAGCTCCGGGCGGATCCAGTGCGCGCCTTTGGCTTCGTAACCCCGCGGCGCATTGCTGAAGGCCGGTTTATCCGTCTCGAGCGGCTTCAACCGCTTGTACACGGCACGCAACGTCTCTTCGTTGAAGCCGGTGCCGACTTTTCCGGAGTAGCGCAGCTTGCCGTCGCGCTCGTAGACACCGAGGAGCAGCGCTCCGAACGCGCTGCGCGAGCCTTCGGGGTCCGTAAAACCGCCGACCACCATCTCCTGGCGCTGCACGCATTTCACCTTCACCCATTCGCGACTGCGCCCGGAGCGATACGATGATTGAGCGAGCTTGGAGATGATGCCTTCGAGCTCGTGCTTGCACGCCTGCTTGAAGAACGCTTCGCCCGAGCCCTGCACGTGCGCGCTGAAGCGCAGCGCCGAGGGCGCGCCCGCGAGCAGCGCTTCGAGGATCTTCTTGCGCTCGACGAGGGGCACGCGGCGCAGGTCGTAGCCGTTCAGGTACGGCAGATCGAACACGAAGTAGTGCAGCTTGTCGGAGCCGCCGGAAAGGACGTTCTGCAGCGCCTGGAAGCTTGTGCGGCCGTCGGGCTGCAGCACCACGACTTCGCCGTCCAGCCAGGCGCTGTCCACCGGCAGCCGCGCGACGCAGCGTTCGATCGAAGCGAAGCTCCCGGTCCACTCCTTGTTGTTGCGCGAAAACATCTGGGTCTCGCCGCCGTCGAGACGGCAGAGCATGCGGTAGCCGTCGAGCTTCATCTCGTGCAGCCACGTCTCGCCGCCCGGCGCTTCTTTGACCAGCGTGGCGAGCTCCGCCTCGATGAAGTCAGGAATGCGCGCCTTGACCGCGCCTTTCAGCGCTTCGAGGTCGAGCGCGGGCTTTTTTTTTCGGACTGCGCCGCTCCGCACGTTTTCCGCCACCGACTTGGTCGAATGCCACACGCGGTCGGGGTCCGCCGCGATCTCTTCGAGGCTGCGGCCGCTCGCGACGCTGTCGGGCAGCTCGTCGATGACGAGCGGCTCACCGCGACGCGCGTGCTCGTCCGATTCCTTGATGAGAAACCACGCGTTATCGTTCTCGTACTTGCTGCCGCGGCTCTTGACGAGCATCCAGCCGCCCTGCAGCTTCTCGCCGTGCAGCTCGAACTTCAGCCGCCCGCGCTTGTAATCGGCCTCGGCGTCGCCCTTGGGCGTCCATGTGCCGCGGTCCCACAGGAGCACGGTTCCCGCGCCATATTGCTTGGGCGGTATGGTCCCTTCGAAATCGCCGTACTCGATCGGATGGTCCTCGGTCTGCATCGCGAGCCGCTTGTGCGACGGGTCGAGGCTCGGGCCTTTCGGCACCGCCCACGACAGCAGCACGCCGTTCAGCTCGAGCCGGAAGTCGTAATGCATATGGCTCGCGCGGTGCTTCTGTATGACGAACGAGAGATCCTTCGACTTACGCCTGAGCGCCTTGCCGCGGGGTTCCGGCGTGATGCCGAAGTCGCGCTTCTTCCGATAGAGCTCCAGTGCCATCGACGCTCAACTCGTTGAAAGTGATTCGATATTGCGCCGGGATGCAAGAAACGCGCGCGCGGTGCTTGACCGCAGGCGCGCCGAACCCGGAACATCCGATGCTTTGTCCATCGCATACCCGGCGTGCAGCCGGGCATTTTCCAGTGAAGAACATGAAATCATCAGCCCGACTCCTGCTTGCCGCCTCCTTACTCCTTCCTCTCGCCGGGCACGGTGCCGAAAGCTACCCGGCCAAGCCCGTGACGATCATCATGCCGTACGCGGCCGGCGGCTCGTCCGATCTGCTCGCTCGCGCGGTCGCGAAGGGTCTCACCGACACGTGGGGCCGCAACGTCGTCGTCGAGAACCGGCCCGGTGCGAGCGGCATGATCGGCGCCGAAGTCGTCGCCAAGGCGGCGCCCGACGGTTACACGCTGCTCAGCACGACGTCTTCCTATCCAGGGACCGTGGCGGTACGCGCGAAGCTCCCGTTCGATCCGGAACGCGCGCTCGTTCCGGTCGCGATGATGGCGCGCGCGCCGATCGTGCTCGCGGTGCATCCGTCGGTGCCTGCGAAGACGGTGAAGGAGTTCATCGCGGTTGCGAGAAAGCGCCCGCTCAACTACTCGTCGTCCGGCACCGGCGGCAACAATCACATCGCGATGGAGCTGTTCTCCCAGGCCGCGGGCATCAAGATGCAGCACGTGCCGTACAAAGGCATCGCGCCCGCCGTCGTCGCGTTGATATCCGGTGAGGTGGACGCAGTCATTGCGAGCTCGCCGGCCGTCATGGCACAGGTGAAAGCAGGCAAGGCGCGCGCGATCGCGGTGAGCAGCGCGAAACCCACGCCGCTCATCCCGGGTCTGCCGGCGATCGCCGAATCGGGCGTGCCCGGCTTCACCTACGAGAACTGGTGGGGACTCTTCGCGCCCGGCGGCACGCCGGCGGGTGTCGTTTCGACGGTCAACGCGGCCGTGAACAAAGTGCTGGTCGGTCCCGAGATGAAGCAGTTGCTCGAGCGCGAGGGCGCTGCCGCCGCGCCGATGAGCGTCGCGCAGCTCGCGGATCTCCTGCCGCGCGAGATCGCGCGCTATCGCAAAGCCGCGCAGGCGGCGGGGCTTAAACCGGAATAGTGGCGGGCCGCGGCAGAGGCGATCCGTCCCGCCTCATGGTGCCGCAAACCCGTTTTCGAAGCGCGAAACCCCGTTCGCGGCGGTCAGTCAACACACGACAGACCGCACACGAACGGCGCGCTTCGATGACCGCGGCACCAATCGGCGCGCCGGCTCACCTCTGCCGCGGCGTTGAAGCCCCACCGGCGCACGCTACTGCGTTTTGAGACCCGCGGCCTTCACGACTTTCGCCCAGCGGTCGGTTTCGGCGCGGATCTTCGCGCCGAGCTGCTCGGGCGTCAGCGGATCGGGATCGACGCCGGAGGAGACGAGCTTCGCGTTCACGTCGGGGCTGTTGAGGGCGGTTGCGGCTTCGCGGTTCAGCCGTTCGACAATGGGACGTGGCGTGCCGGCGCGCGCGAGAATCGCGTACCACGACCCCGCTTCGTAGCCGGCTACCGTGTCCGCGACCGGCGGCACGTCGGGTAGCTGTGGCACGCGCTTCGGGCTCGTCACCGCGATCGCGCGGATCTGCTTCTGCTTGATGTACGGCAATCCCGACGCGAGACCGGAGATCATCAGCTCGATCTCTTTCGAAACGAGCCCGATGAGCGCCGGTCCGGCACCTTTGTACGGCACGTGCGTCATGCGCACGCCGGTCATCAGTATCAGCAGCTCGGTTGCGAGATGCCCCGTCCCGCCCTGCCCCGACGAACCGAAATTGATGGCGCCCGGCTTCGTCTTCGCGAGCGCGAGCAGCTCCTTCACGGACGCGGCGGGCACGCCCGGGTGCACCATGACCGCAAATGGACTGTTGCCCAGCAGCGCGATCGGCGTGAAGTCGCGGCTGATGCTGAACGGCAGTTTCCTGAAAAGGCTGGGCGCGATCGCGATCGTGCCGTTCGCTCCCGCAAACAGCGTGTAGCCGTCCGCCGGCGCGTTGGCGACGATCTCGCCCGCGACGCTGCCGCCCGCAGCAGCACGATTGTCGACGACGATCTGCTGCCCGAGCTGCTCGGACATTTTCGCCGCGACGATGCGCATCACGATGTCGGTCGGTCCGCCCGCCGCGAGTGCCACCACCAGACGTACCGGCCTCGTGGGGTAGCTCTGCGCCTGAGCGAATGCCCCCGGCACGAACGTGCTCGCAGCCGTTGCCAGCGCGAGCGCGCACCACGCGATCGCACGCCTCGAAATCATGGCATCGACCCGCCGAGCCACGCGCGGATGCCGCGCCCCGTGATCCATTCGGTGTCCTCCTTTGTCAGGCATGCAATCTCCTCGGTGAATAATATGTAGTTGCCACTCCGCAGCGAGCATAAATTCCTCTGCCGCGGCCGGGGCAATCATAACAAGCGCGGGAATAGTGGATTCGCGTGGCGCGTTAGCGATGCCTGTACACCGCCGCGATTCGGCGCACGTTATTTCATCCAACGCGACGGCGTAGCCCCGCGGCCTACAACGAGGAGGAGCCGGCGCCGTTACGACCGTGGAGCGTTGTCGATGCGCTCCACGGTCCGCGGCTCCAGCTCGAAGCCATCAGTGATTTACATGCCACAGCCAATCGACTATCGCGGCTCTCCGCGCACCTCGGAGGAATGGGCCGCGCTCGCAAAAATCGCGGCCGGCCACCCGAATCTTTCGAAGGACGAGCTGCGACGTCTTTTCATGCTCGGGCTCGTCGAGCGCCAGCTCGGCCGCGTCTGTCTCACGCATCACGGTCGCGAGACGCTCGGCCTCACCCAGTAAGCCGCTCTATACTGCCGGGGCGCCCCCGTTTCAGGCGCTAAGGAGAGCGCGCATGGCCGCCGGCATCGACACGCTGTTTCATTTTTCGTTTGCAGTCGACGATCTCGACCGCGCACGCCGCTTCTATGGCGAGCTCCTCGGCTGCCCCGAAGGACGCAAGTTGCCGGGCCGAGCCGACTTCGACTTCTTCGGCCATCACATCGTGGCGCACCTGTCTCCACAAGATATCGTCGGCGACAAGGGCGCCAAGCTGCGCGAAGGCGGCGGAACGCCGCTGCGGCACTTCGGCGTCGTCATGCCGCTGGAACGGTTCGAGGCGATCGCGAAGCGGCTCACCGGTGCGGGCGTCGAGTTCATCCTGAAGCCCGAAACGCGCCAGGCGGGCACGGTACGCGAGCAGCGGCTGATGACCTGCCGCGACGGCTGCGGCAACGCGGTCGAGTTCAAGGGCCTGCGCAACGTTACCGACGTGTACCGGGTCGAGTAACGCGTTACAGCATCTCCAGCGGCGTTCGCCCGCGGGGTGCCGGAAACAGCCGGTCGAGCTCGGCGAGCTGCGCGGAACTCAATGCGATCTGGAGCGCGCCGAGATTCTCTTTCAAGCGCTCGATGCTCGCCGTCTTCGGAATCGCGATCACGTCGTCGCGCCGCAGCAGCCATGCGAGCGCCGCCTGCGCCGGCGTCATGGCGTGTTTGCGCGCGAACGCGACCAGCCTCGAATCGCGCACGAGCCGCGCCTGCTCGATCGGCGAGTACGCCATGACCGGTACTTTGCGGGCCGAAAGCCATGGCAGGAGGTCGTGCTCGATGCCGCGGCGGCCGAGGTTGTAGAGCACCTGGTTCGTTGCCACCCGGCGTCCGGCGTCGCTCGACCACAATTCTTTCATGTCATCGAGATCGAGATTGCTCACGCCGTAGTGCCGGATCTTCCCGGCGTCTTTCAGGTCTGCGAACGCCTCCATCGTCTCTTCGAGCGGGACGCTGCCGCGCCAGTGCAGCAGGTAGAGGTCGATACGATCGGTCTTGAGACGCTTGAGGCTGCGCTCGCACGCCGCGACGGCGCCACGGCGCGAAGCGTTGTACGGATAAACCTTGCTTACGACGAACACCGCGTCGCGGCGTCCCGCGATCGCTTCGGCGATCAGCTCCTCGGCGCGACCTTCGCCGTACATCTCGGCGGTATCGATGAGCGTTGCGCCGAGATCGATACCCGTCACCAGCGCGCGAATCTCGTCGGCGCGCTTGGCACGATCATCGCCCATGTGCCACGTGCCCTGACCGAACGCCGGCACGCGCTCGCCCGACGGCAATGTCACGCTTCGCATGGCGTTGTTTTACCGGAAACCCGCCGCATAATGTGTTTTCACCCCCGGAGAGCAAACAATGAACGGCGCCGGCCGGAATGCAGCGGGCACTCTCCTGCTCGCGCTCAGCGCGCTCATCGCGACGTGCGTCGCGAGCGCAGCCGAGTCTGTCCGCGTGATCGAATCGCGTGTCATCGACGTAACCCGCCCCGCGTCTGACGCGACGCATGACCTCTCGCTGCACGCGTACGTCTTCCGCGGCACGCACTGGAACGCCGACGATCTGGCGCAGACGCTCGTTGCGTCGGCGCGTCTGCTCGTCCAGTGCGGAATTTCCCTCGCCAGCGCGCAGCTTCATGTGGTCGATGCGCCGCGGCGCTTTCACTATTACGAAACCGAGACATCCCGCCAGCTCATGCGCGCGCTGCCAACAAGGCGCCCGGCGCTCTTTTTCGTGGAAGACACGAAGAACGACCCGGCATTCGACGCCGAGGCCATCGGCTTGTCCAACTCGAAAAGCCGTCTCGAGCTCGCGAACACCATCTGGGTGGCGCACGGCGCGCGTGATCTCGTTCACGCGCTGGCGCACGAGCTCGCCCACGTGCTCGCCGACAGCGGGGCGCACAGCACCGAGACGCGAAATCTCATGCGCGCCGAAACGGCGCCCGGAAACGACCGGCTCACGCGCGCGCAGTGCGACCTGATACGCTCGCGCGGAGAGGCGAACGGGTTGCTCGCGCGCCGGCAATAGGATCTCGACATGAACATCGGATTCGCAGGTCTGGGCCAGATGGGGCGCAACATGGCGGCGCGGCTCCTCGACCGCGGCCACGCGCTCATCGTGTGGAACCGCACTTCGACCACCGCCGAAGCGCTGCGCGAGAAGGGCGCGCGCGTCGCGACCCACGCACAGGACGTGCTCGATGCGGAGGTCGTCGTCACGATGCTCGCCGACGACGCCGCGATCGAGTCGGTGTGGCTCGACTCGCACCTCTATGAAAAGCTGCCGTGCGATACCGTGCACCTGAACATGGCGACCGTGAGCCTCGCGATGGCCGAGCGGCTCGCATCACTGCATGATGCCAGCGGGCGTCATTACGTTTCGGCCCCGGTTTTCGGCAGGCCGCAGGCCGCCGCGCGGGGCGAGCTCGACATCGTCGCGGCAGGCGCACCGCTGGCGCTGGCGCGCTGCGTGCCGCTCTTCGAAGCGCTCGGCAAGCAATGGTTCGATCTCGGAGCCGATCCCAAGCACGCGAACATCGTGAAGATCGCGCGCAACTTCCTGCTCGGCACGATTATCGAGAGTCTCGGCGAGGCTTTCGCGCTCGTCGCCAAGTCCGGTGTGGCGCCGGCGAGATTCCTCGAGATCATCACCGCCACCTCGATGAATGCACCCGCGTATCGCAATTACGGCAGGCTCATGATCGACGAACCGGCGCAGCCGACGTTCACGCTGAAGCTCGGCATGAAAGACGTCCAGCTCGCGCTCGGGGCCGGCGCGCAGACCGGCGTGCCCATGCTGCTCGCGGCGCTGCTGCGCGAGCAGCATCTCGCCGCGATCGGCCGTGGCTACGGCGACAGGGATTGGGCGGCGCTCGGTAACTACATCGCGGAGACTGCCGGAACGCAGTACTAGCGCCGCAGGTACGTCGGTCGCTTGCGTCCCGCGCATGCTCGTTCGTGCTGAACGTCCATGAGAAACCTCCGTTTCATCATCGCCGCCGCGATCGCGCTGTTCGGGCTGATCTCGTACTACTCCACGACCTCGGAGAACCCGATCACCGGCGAAAAGCAGCGCGTCAGTCTCACCGCCGAAGAAGAGGTCGCGCTCGGCCGTCAGCTCGCACCACAGATGGCAGCACAGTTCGGCGGTGTGTCGGCAGGCGCAGCACGCGAGCGCGTGCGCGCCGTCGGAGACCGTGTCGTCGCGCGCTCCTCGGCTGCGCGGACACCATATAAGTACAGCTTCTATCTGCTGGCGGACCGGCGTACGGTCAATGCGTTTGCCTTGCCCGGCGGGCAGATTTTCATCACCGAAGCGCTGTACTCGCTGCTGCAGAGCGAGGACGAGTTGGCGGCTGTGCTCGGACACGAGGTCGGTCACGTGCTCGCGCGGCACTCGGCGGAGCACCTCGCGAAGCAGCAACTCACGCAGGCGCTGATCGGCGCGGTGGCTGTCGGCAGCGGCGACTACAACACTGCGCAGCTCGCGCAGCTCGCAGGCAGTTTCATCAACATGAACCACGGCCGTGACGACGAGCTCGAAGCCGATCGGCTCGGGCTGCGTCTCACGCGCGAAGCCGGGTACGACCCGCGCGCGATGATCCGGGTGATGGAGGTGCTGGAGAAGGCATCCGGCGGCAGCGGCCAGCCGGAATTCGCGAGCACGCATCCCAATCCCGGCAATCGCATCGCGCGTATCAAGGAAGAGCTTGCGAAGGTGCCGCATTAGTATTGCTTACCGATTCCGGCGCAGGCTGCAATGCGTAACTGTATGATTTCCGCAGATGCCCGATATCAAAACCCTGGGTGTGCTCACGAGCGGAGGCGACTGCGCCGGCCTCAATGCCGCCATACGCGCGGTCGTCTACCACGCGGTCCAGGGCTACGGCTGGCGCGTGCTCGGCATACTCGACGGCACGGCGGGACTGATCGAGCGGCCGCCGCGCTATCGCGAGCTCAATGTCGAGCTGTTCGACGGAAGGCTGCTCCGCGAAAGCGGAACGTTCCTCGGCACGACCAGCAAAGGCAATCCGCTTCAGTGGCAGATGCCGGACGGCAGTGTCCGCGATCGCTCGCAGGAATTCGCCGAAGGTGTGAAAGCGCTCGGACTCGACGCGCTGATCGTGATCGGCGGCGACGGCTCGATGCGCATCGCCTCCAAACTCTGCGAGCGCGCCGGTGTCGGTATGGTCGGCATCCCGAAGACGATCGACAACGACGTCCATGGCACGCAATGGGCGATCGGCTTCGCGACTGCGCTCACTGTGGTCACTGACGCGCTCGACCGGCTGCAGCCGACCGCTGCAAGCCACCACCGCGTGATGATCCTCGAAGTGATGGGCCGCGACGCCGGTCACATCGCGCTCAACGGCGGCATCGCGGGCGGCGCCGACATCATCCTCATTCCGGAGCTGCCGTACAGCGTCGCCGGCGTGGCCCGGCGCATCCAGCAATTGCTCGCGGCAGGCCGCACCCACGCGCTCATCTGCGTAGCCGAAGGGGTGCGCACCGAAGACGGGCGCAAGGCCACCGACGCTGACGCGCAGGGCAAGTGCTACGGCGGCATCGGCCACTACCTGCTCGACGAGCTCGTGCGCCACACCGGCGCCGAGATCCGCGTGACGATACTCGGCCACGTGCAGCGGGGCGGCACGCCGTCGACGCGCGACCGCCTGCTCGCCTCGAGCTTCGGCGTGCACGCCGTCGACCTCGTCGCGCGGCAGCAGTTCGGCAGAATGGTCGCGTGGCGCGAGAGCGGCGTCATAGACGTGCCGCTGTCCGAAGTGACGATCGGCGCGAAGCTCGTCGATCGCGCCGATCCCCTGCTCCACACCGCGCGCGGGCTCGGGATACACATGGGCGAGGAGCGCGCAAGGCGCAGGGATTAGCGCACCGATGGAAGGAGCCGCCATGGTCGTGACGCCGCTGTACGCCGCAATTCTGGCGGCCGTCTTTCTGCTGCTGACGCTGCGCGTCGTCCAGCTCCGACGCTCCGCGGGCGTGAGCCTCGGCGACGGCGGCAATACGGCGCTTCAGCGGGCGATCCGCGCACATGCGAATTTCGCCGAGTACGTGCCGTTCGCACTCATCATGCTGCTCATCCTCGAGATGAGCCGCTTCTCGCTGTACCTGATCCACCTGCTCGGCATCCTGCTCGTCGTCGCGCGTCTGCTGCACGGTTACGCGCTGGCGTACACCGCGCAATTCCGGTTCGGCCGCTTCGCCGGCGCCACGCTCACGGTCGCGGTGCTGATCATCGAGGCGCTGCTATGCGTGTACCAAGCGTACCGGGGGCACGTGGTGTGGTTCACGACCTGAGCGTGTCCCACACGCAACGCCGCGTGCGCTACCATGTGACGCGTGCAGAAAACCATCGTAGAGCCCCGCGGTTACTGGTCCGGGATCGTCAAGCGCGGGCAGATCCTGCGCCTCACCGACCTCGAAGGACAGCAGGCTGTCGACTTCCTCTGCTATAACGCAGCCGATCCGCTCGAGCGGTACTGCGCAACCGACACGATCAAGATCGCCGGGCGGCTTTTCATCGGCGAGGGCTCGCGCCTCTACTCGGACATGGGGAACGTCCTCTTCACCGTCGTCGAGGATACGTGCGGACGCCACGACACCATCGCGGGCTGCTGCAGCCGGGAGAGCAACGTCGTGCGTTACGGCGTGCACGACACGCCCAATTGCCGCGACAACCTGGTGAAAGCGCTCCAGCCCTTCGGGCTCACCAAGCGCGACATCGTGGCGAACGTCAACTTCTTCATGTACGTGCCGATCGGTCCCGACGGCGAGATGGCCGTCGTGGATGGCGTATCGAAGCCGGGCGACCGCGTCGCGCTGCGAGCCGAGATGGACGTCATCGCCGCGCTCTCGAATTGCCCGCAGATCTACAACCCCGCGGCCGGCTACAACCCGACGCCGATCGCGGTCGAAATCCTGGAGGAGTCGCGATGATCGCTGCGTCGCAGTTCAGCGCCGTGCGCAAAGCCCTGGCGGAAGCCCAGACGCTGCCGCCCGCCTGCTATCACTCCGACGAGTTCTACGCGCTCGAGCTCGAGAACATCTTCCGCAGGAAATGGATCCTGATGGGGCGCTCGGACGAGTGGAAGGAGCCGGGCGCGTTCACGGCGTACGAGCGCTTCGGCGTCCCCTTTTTCATCACGCGCGACGATAGCGGACGGCTGCGCGCCTTCTCCAACAGCTGCCGCCATCGCGCATCGCAGATCGTGAGCGGCTCGGGTCGCCAGCCGGCGTTCGCCTGCCCTTACCATAGCTGGGTCTACGGCTTAGACGGGTCGCTGAAGCGCGCACCCGGCATGGAAGACAACCCGTGCTTCGACCGGGCGCAATACGGGCTCGCGGAGATCCGGCTGGAGATCTGGCGCAGCTTCGTGTTCGTCAATTTCTCGAGCGACGCCGGGCCGCTCGCGGCGCAGCTCGGCGATCTCGATCGGCATCTCGCGTCCTACGACTTCGACAACGTCGTGACCGTCGGGCGCGACGAGTACGTCGTGGAGACGAACTGGAAGGCGCTGGTGGAGAACTCGATGGAGTGGCTCCACCACCCCACGGTGCACCGCGAGTCGATCGCCGGCAAGGTCGCGACGATCCAGCGCAACGTCATCGAAGGCAACCCCGGCGAATACGCGATCATTCAGTCGGTCGCCAACGGCGTCTCGCGCGCGACGATGGGGAGCGACACCGGGTTTCCGGCGGTCTCGACGCTGCAGGGCGCCGCGCGCGAAGGCTCGCACTACGCGCTCCTCTATCCGTTCGCGATGATCGGCTGCGACGTCGATTCCATCTGGTACAAGCAGATGATTCCCGAGGGGCCGCGCAAAGTGCGCAACATCGCGACCTACTGCTTCCACAAGGAAATCACGGCGCGCGACGATTACGATCGCATCGCGCCGAACTACTTCCGCCGCTTCCGCAAGGTCGTGACCGAGGACAATGCGGCGATGGAGCGCCAGCTCGCGGGATTGCTCTCGCCGTTCGCGAGACCCGGGCGCTTCTCGGACCGCGAGGTGCTCGTCCACCGCATCGACAACTGGGTGCTCGACCAGATTTTTTCCGCGAGCGCCTGACCCCCGAAGGAGACGAAGTGACACAGGACAAGGCCGGCCGCGCCGCGCGGTTCGACTACAAGACACTGCTCGCGTTCGCCACGGCGCTGGGCACGAAGGCCGGGCTTGCGCCCGAGCGCGCGGAGGTCGTCGCGCGCGTGCTGCTCGAGGGCGACCTCATGGGGCACACGACGCACGGCCTTGCGATGCTCTCCGGCACGCTCGCGAATCTCGAGAAAGGCAGCGTGCGCAAGACCGGTAATCCGGAAGTGATCTCGGACCGCGGGTCGGCTGTCGTATGGGACGGGCAAAGTCTGCCCGGGACGTGGGTGCTCTCGAAAGCCGTGGATGAAGCGTGTGAGCGGGCGCGCACGCATCCGGTCGTCACGTACATCATCCGCCGCGCGGCGAACATCGCATGCCTCGGCGCGTACCTGCGCAACGCGACCGATCGCGGCATGCTCATCTGGATCATGAACTCCGATCCCGCGATGCGTACCGTGGCGCCGGCCGCCGCGCTCGATCCACAGCTCGCGCCCGATCCACTCGCCTTCGGCTACCCCACGCAAGGGGAGCCCGTGCTGATCGACATCAGCACCTCGCCGATCGCGAACGGCTGGATCCGGCGCTGGGCGGCCGACGGCACGCAGCTCCCGGAGCCGTGGCTGCAGGACCGCGACGGCAACTTGAGCACCGACCCGAAGACGCTGTTCGGTGATCCGTCCGGCTCGATGCTGCCGCTCGGCGGCACGGTGGTCGGGCACAAAGGCTTCGCGCTGGGTTTGATCGTCGAGATTCTCACGTCGGGACTCGCGGGCGGCGGGCGCGCCAATCCGGAAGCGGCCAAGGGGGGTACGCCGGTGTTCCTTCAGATCATGAATCCGGAGTTCTTCTCGGGTGCGGCACCACTTGCCTCGGAGGGCTCGTGGCTCGCGGATGCGTGCCGCGCGAGCCGGCCACGTCCCGGTGTAGAGCGCGTGCGCATGCCGGGCGACACCGCCAATGCGCTGCGCGCGCAGCAGCTTCAGAGCGGCGTCGAGCTGCATCCCGGCATCATGCCCGAGCTCGCGAAGTGGGCGGACAAGCTCGGCGTCGCCGCGCCAAAGGCGATCGGCTGATCGACTGTTCCCGCCTGCGCGGGAATGACGCAAGCACTGGATTCCGGCCTGCGCCGGAATGACGAGGTCACTGGATTCCCGCCTGCGCGGGAATGACGGATTAGCCGCGCTGCGGCGAGTACGTCCCGCGGCCAAGCGCAACGGTTGCGCCTTTTTCGTCTGCGACGTCGATGTCGATCACCGCGACTGTCTTCCCCGCGCGGCGCACACGTGCCGTGGCGGTCAGCGCATCGCCCACCGCGGGCTTGAGGTAGTCGATGCGCAGATTGATCGTCGGCACGCCGCCGCCCACCATCATCCCGATCGCGAAGTCGCCGGTGACGTCGATCAGAGCCGCGATCGCGCCGCCGTGGAACTGCTTCGTGCCGACGCGGCGCTCGAGCCCCGGATGGAGCGGCATGCGCAACGTCAGCGTGCTGGTCGAATAGTCGAGGCTCAGCACCTCGAGCTTGAGCCCGCTGATGTAGGGCGAGCCCGCGAACAGCGCGGCGAGCTGCTGCGCGTCGAGGCGCTCGGTTGCTGCTTCGCTCATGGCTGCACCACCACCTTTCCGAAAACTTCGCGATTTTCCAGCGCGTCGAACGCTGCGTTGACCTCATCCAGCGTGTAGCGCCGCTCGATCACCGGCTTGAGCTTCCCCGCGCGCACCAGCTCGAAGAGCTGCTCGATGTCCTCGCGCATCCAGCCGTTGGAGCCCAGCACCTGGAGCTCGAACGTCCAGATGTAGCGGATGTCTTCCTTTGGATCGAACCCTGCCGTCGCGCCGCAGGTCAGCAGCCGCCCCTGCCGGTGCAGGATGCGCAGCGAAGGCACCCACGTATCGCCGCCCGTGAAGTTGACGACGACGTCCACGCCCTTGGTGAACTGCCTGCGGTGCGGCTTGCCGAATTGCTCGAATACCCAATCGGTGAGCTTGTGCTTCGAAGTGTCGAGCAGGTGATCGGCGCCGAGCGCACGCAGCCGCTCGAGCTTCCCCGCGCTGGAGGAACACGCGATCACCTCGCAGCCGGCGAGCTTCGCGAGCTGGACGCAGCAGCTTCCCACGCCGCCGGAGGCGCCGAGGATCAGCACCTTCTCTCCCGCCTTCACGCGCCCGATCGTGTACATCATGCGCAGCGCCGTGCCGTATGCGACCGGCAGGCACGCGGCGTCTTCGTACGCGATGTCGTCGGGCAGCGGCACGAGATGGTGCGTCGGCACCTTGCAGAGCTCCGCCAGCCCGCCGTGCCACATCTCCCCGATGAGACCGCCCATGTTCACGCGATCCACCGGATCGATGAGCACGCGCTGGCCCACGTGCCAGTCGCGCACGTTCGAGCCCACGGCCGCGACGTCCCCCGCGAAATCGATGCCCATGATGCACGGCATCGGGACCTTGATCCCGGGCATGCCGCGGCGGGTGAAAAGATCGTGATAGTTGAGCGAGGTCGCGCGCACGCGCACGAGCACGTCGTCGGGCCCGGCTACAGGATCCGGGAAATCGCGCTCGATACGGATCGAGCCGGGACCGCCATGCTCGTAGATCACCGCCGCTTTCATGGACGGTCGAAAAAGAAGAGCGTTGCGCCGCACGCGTCGTCGGGCGCGACGCGGATGAAGCCGGTCCCCTCCTGGATCGCGACGCCGCGGCCCGAAAGCAGCGAACGCGTGCGCGCGAGGTCCTGCACGTGGAAGCCGATACCGGCCGGGGCCGGCAGCGGCGGCGTCGCGGCGCCCGGCGCGCGCCGTGCCCACGCCTCGGGCGTGACGATCCAGACGTAACCATGGTTGATGTGCAGCCGCCACTCGCCTTCGGCCGCACGTGAAGTATTGACGTCGAAAAGCGCCGCGTACTTCTCGGCCGCCGCGGCAGCGTCCGCCGTGCAGAGGAACACGTCGCGCAGCGCGATGACGCCGTTCGGATGATCGAGCAGATGCGGCTGCCACAGCACGTCACGTGTCAGGTGCTCGATGAACAGCAGCCGCGACTCCGGATACGCCGCAGGATCGAAGTACATGTTGCGAAAGGCCGCCCGCCGCTTCTCGGTCGCCTGCGATCCGTACACCGCATCGCGCTCCAGCGCACGGGCAGGCTCGATGGGAACCCCGCGGGCCTTGAGCTCGGCATAGGCCGCATCGGCGCTGCCGACACCGAAAGCGACGATGTGTGCGCCTTCGTACTTTTCGACCATCGCTTTGATGTTGCTGTAGATCGTCGGGTCCGTGAGACCGACGATCTCCAGATAGCCTTTGCGGAACATCGCGCAATGATTGCCTGAACCGAACGGGATCACCGGGGCGCCTGGCGTCGGCGAGCCGCGGTGGATGCTGCGCGGCGCGAGCGTGAAACCGAGACGCTCGTAAGCTGCGCGGCCGCGCTCCAGATCCTTGATCGCGACGCCGATGTGGTCGAGCTCGACGTTCATGCCGTCTCCCCGTGTTGAACGAACTGGAGCACGCACCCGTTCGCATCCTGTGGCGCGACGCTCACGGCGCCTGCCGTTGCGCGCAGCGAAATGCCACGCTGTTCCAGCAGCATCTGCGCGGCCTTCACGTCTTCGACTGCCACGGCCATCGCGTGCATGCCCGTACGCGTCGAGGGCGCGAAACCGTAGACGTCCGCGAAAACGCCGCGCTGCATCACGCGCAGCATGCCGCCACCGGGCAGCTTGCCCGCGAGCGCGCGCGCATCGTGCGACACCACAGCAGCCCCCAAGGCTTCGAGCCGTTCGCGAAGCGCGGCCGGATCGTCCGCGACGAACGTCACGGCGCCGAGATCGCGCGCGCCGTTCTCGTGCCGCTGATAGCGCGGCTGCCACAGATACTCGGGCGTCTGGTGCTCGATCACGAGCCAGCGCGCCTCCGGCCATCGTTCGTCCCGGCTGAAGATATTGCGAAAGCGCATCGTGCGCGTCTCACCGTTCACGTCCAGCACGCGCTCGCGCGGCACCGGCGGCTGGAGCGCGTCGGTGCGTGCCGAGAGCGACGCGTACGCGCGGTCGGCGTCGTCGCAGCGCAGCGCACAGATGTGCAGCCCTTCGTTACGCGCGATGAAGCGCGCCCACGGATTGAAGGCATCGGAATCGACGACGCCGATGAGCTCGAGATACGTGCGCCCGAGGATCGCGCAGCGGTTGGCCGTCGCCCACGGGTGAAAACCTTCTCGTCCCGGAACGGCGCCACGCTGCCTGGAAAGCGGCGTCAAGGTGAAGCCCAGGCGCTCCCAGCGCGCGGCGCCGGCCGCGAGATCCCCCACGATGCAGCCGGTGTGATCGAGGCCGAGGGCGCTCATCGCGGCCGAGGGAAGACCTCCTGCCGGGCCGCTCACGTCGCGGTCTCCCGCCACAGCGCCGCCGCGCGCTGCTTCAGCCCTTTGCGATCGATCTTGTTCGGGCCGGCGAGCGGCAGCGCATCGAGCAGGCATACCTGCCGCGGGTGCTGATACGCCGGGCCGTTTTCCAGTGCGTAGCGCCGGATGTCGTCCTCGGTGAGGCGGCTGCCGGGCCTCAACACGACGAAGGCGACCGGCTTCTCGCCCTTGATCTCGTCCGGCACCGGCACGACACAAGCCTGCGCGATCTCCGGATGCTGCTCGAGCAGGTGTTCGACTTCGCCCGGGAACACGTTCTCGCCGCCGCACACGAACATGTCGTCCGTGCGGCCGACGAAAAAGTACGCGCCGGTCTCGTCGCGCCGGAACACGTCGCCCGAGATATACCAGCCGTCGTCGGTCAACACCTCGCGCGTCTTCTCCGGCAGATTGAGATAGCCCTTCATGTTGGCTGGCGTGCGCTGCCACAGCACGCCCTCCTCGGCTTCGCGGCCGTTCGCATCGACGAGCTTGAGCTCCACGTCATCGAACGGCCAACCGATCGAGGTCGGCGGGAGCTTCCGGTCCGGCCGCGGGCCGCAGACCACCGGTCCGGCCTCGGTGGTGCCGTAGCTGTTCATGACGAGCGCGTTCGGGAACGCCGCTTCGACCGCGCGCCAGAGTTTCTGCGAGATCGGCGCCGACCCCATGCGCACCGTTCTCACGGTCGAGCGGTCGACGCGTTCCATGAGGTCCTTCTCCCGCAGGCACATCGCGAACATCGGCGGCACGCCGGTCAGCCACGTGCAGCGGAAGCGCTCGATCGCCTCGAAATAGCGCCGCGCGTCGAACTCCGGCATCAGCACCTCGCTCGCGCCGGCCGCGAGCGCGAAGAGCGTCGTGCACAACCCGTTCATGTGATACAGCGGCGCGGCGACGAGCAGGCGCTGCGCATCGAATGGACCGCCGCGCTTCATGCGCGTGCGCGTCGCCCAGAGCTGGCCCTGGTGGCTCAAAGGCACGCCCTTGGGCGTTCCGGTCGAGCCGGACGTGTAGAGGATCAGCGCGGTCTCCGCCGCCACGGGACGCACTGCCTCGAACGGACCGCGGTCGAGCAGCGCTTCGAACACGCCCGGCTCGTCGAAATCGGTGACGCAATAGCCCGCGGGAACGAGCGCGCGCCGCGGCGCATCGCACATGACGTGCTTCACGGCCGCATCGCGGAAGACGTACTCGATCGTCGCACGCGGAAACTTGTGGCTGATCGGGGCCGCGACGAGACCCGCGCGCACGATCCCGAGGAAGCTCACGAGAAATTCGACGCGATTGGCCGAGAGGATGGCGACCGTGTCGCCGCGCCCGAGCCCCCGTCTGAGCAGGCCGCGCGCGATCGCCTGGGCAAGCTCGTCGATCTGCCCATGGCTGTAGGTGCGCGGGCTCTCCCAGTCGAGGAGGTCGATCAGCGCGGTGCGCTCGCCCGCGATCTCAGGATCGTAGAGCGCGCCGAAGTTGTAATAGCTCATCGCCGCGGTACGGTCGCGGCGAACTTCGAGCCGCGCACGCACATGCGGCCTTCGGGGTCCTGCCAGAGCTTCTCATCGACGTGGAGCTTGCCGAAGGCGCGCGTGATCGCCTGCAGCGGCGCGTCCGGAAACGCCTCGATCACCTGCGCGTAATACAGCGGCTTCTCGCCGATCATCGCGAGGATGCGCGCGGCGAGGTCCGCAACTTCGGCCTCGGCCGGTTTGCGCTCGCCCGCTTTTGCCGCCTTCGGGTCGAGCTTGTAGCTCCCGTAACGTGCCACGTCCGAGTACGCGTACGCGATGCGCTCGTAGCGCTCCCGCGGAATGCCTTCGGGTATCGTCGCGTCGATACCGATCTTCGCGCCCGTCGGCACCACACCAGCGGGCATCACCGGAAGGCTCGGATCGAGCGGTTTCGCGCGCGCGCCGGGGATCACGAATACGTCACGGTCGGCCTGCACCCGCGTGGCAATCGCCCACTCCACGTCGAGCCCGTTGTAGACGTCGATGTCGTCGTCCACGACCACCGCGTGCTTGATGTCGCCGACCGAGAGTGCCGCCATCAGCGCGTTCTTGCCTTCGCCTGACTGTTTTTTGATCGACAGCACGACGTGCCACGACCCGGCACCCCCGAGGGTCACGTTCATGTCCTTCACCTGCACGCCGGCGGCCCTGAGCGCGCCACGCAATTGCGACCAGCGCGTGGGAATCATGAGCCACGTAACTTCCCACGGCATGTGCAGCGCGTAGTAGATGGGATCGCGCCGATGCGAGATCGCTTTTACGCGCACGAGCGGGTTCCAGTGCAGCCCGCCCATCAGCCGCGTGAACTCGCCGAAGCGACCCTCCGGCCAGGTCCAGCCCGTCGGCAGGATCTCCGCCTCGAGCACGATCTCGGCGTCAGCGATGTGCGGCACGTCGATCGTCTCGCACATCGAGAGCGGGACCGGCGCGCCGCGCAGGCCCCCCGCGATGCCGATCTCGTCCACGCCCATCGGCGCGCGGTAACCGGCGGCCATGAACTCGTACATGTGCGTGCCGATCGAGATCGAGATCGGCAGCGGCTTGCCCGCTTCGTACGCGCGCTGCGCGAGCGCGCGCAGGTTGTTGGGCGTCACGATGTCGATGCCGGTCAGATTGCGTTCCTTCAGCAGGAAGCGATAAATGCCGGCATTCAGCCCGTCGCCGTCGCGCACGATCGTCACGCCCGCGGTGATCATCGGACCGCCGTCGAGCACCGAAGACATCGGCACCGGCAGGTCGAAGAGGTCGACGTCGTCGCCGATGCGCGTCACTTCGCGTGTTGCGCTCGTTTCCACATACACCGGCGGGATCGGCTTCATGATCGCGCGCGTGAGCTTCTCCTCGATGTCGGTATAGCGCTCCACACCAAGGCCGATCGCGACGCGCTTGCTCGAGCGAATCAGACCGGATACGACGGGCATGTCGTAGCCCACGACATCGTGAAAGAGCAGCGCCTTGTCGGCCTGATCGACGAGCGTCGCGATGTGGCGGCTGTCTACGGGATCGCGGATGTCCTCGAGCTCGCCCGCGGCGCGCAGCCGTTCCAGCAGACCGCGGAAAGTCTCGCGTTCGTGCATGCCTATTGCTCTTTGATGCCGGTCAGCTTGGCCGCACGCTGCCAGCGCGCGGTCTCTTGCTTGATGAGGGCCGAGAGCTCCTCCGGCGTGCTCGTCACCGGCTCCGTGCCCTGGTTGCGCAACACGTCGCCGACGTCGGGACTCTCCATGGCGCGGCGAATCTCGCTATTGAGCCGCTGCACGATCGCGCGCGGCATCTTGGCCGGGCCGACGACGGTGTAATAGCCCGTGATCGCAAGGTCCTTATATCCCGCTTCGACCAGGGTGCCGACGTCCGGATACAGCGGATGGCGCTTTACACCCGTGGTCGCGATCGCGTTCACGCGTCCGGCTTTCACGTGCGGCAGTCCCGTATTGGGCTGCGTGAACACGAGTTGGACCTCGCCCCCGATCGCCGCGGCAACACCCTGCGCGCCGCTCTTGTACGGTACGAGCACCATCTTGATGCCGGCGGCGTGCGAGAGCAGCTCAGCGGTGAAATGATTGGTAGACCCGCGGCCGACAGTGCCGTAGTTGAGCTTGCCGGGCCGCTCCTTGGCGTACGCGATCAGACCTTTTACGTCGCGGAATGGAAGCGACGTGTTCGCGACGATCAGCAGCGGCTGCTGCGCGATCAGCGAGATCGGCGCGAAATCCTTGATCGGGTCGTAGTTGACCTTCTTGTAATACGCCGGCGCGACGAAAAGGGCGCTCGACGACGCCAGGAAGAGCGTGTAGCCGTCGGGCGTCGCGTTCGCGGTGAGCTCGGCGGCCAGCACGCCTCCGGCCGACGGCCGGTTGTCCACGATCACCGGGCGCTTCAACTGCTCGTGCAGCTTGGCCGCCAGCGGCCGCGTCATGATATCGACCGTGCCGCCCGCCCCGAACGGCATCAGCAGGCGGATCGGCCGCGAAGGATAGGCGTCCTGCGCGTGAGCAGCGGCAATCGAAATGAGCACCGCGACGACAGCAGCGAGAAATACGATCGGTTTCATGGAGCCCCCGTGCGCTGAGTTGAATTGGACTTTCGGGTGTCCGGATTATAGGACTGGACCGTGTGGCTCACCGCAATGACCAGACACTGTGCTCCACGCGATCCGCGATGCGTACCAGCGCTTGCGTCCCGGCAGCCGCCGCGATCGCGGATGACGCGCGGTCGAGCGATCCGTCATCGACGTAACGGCGCGCCCAGATGACTGCCGGCAGATCGAGGCCGGACGTAACGAGGCGCAAGCGCCGTCCACGCTCCAAGCCGCGCCGCGCGCAATGCGTCGCCACCTCGTCCACCGCATCGAGCGCGGCGCCGACGGCTTCGGGGCGACAGAACACCCACTGGAGCGCGACGACGGGCGCTGCGCTTGCCGGCGCCGCCGCGTTATCGCACACCTCGAAGAGCGGCCTCTCGAAGCGACGGATCAACTGGCGCATGCCGGCACGCACGCGCTCGAACTCCGCGCTCGCCGCACGCGCGGCCATGTCGCGCTCGTGCGCCGCGACATCATCGAAATCCTGCTCCCACATCACATCGGGCAGGTCTGCGGCTCCGGATACGCGTGACATCACCGTGCCGCGCGGGATGCCGATCGACTGCCGCACGTCACACGCGTAGTGACGCTGCCGGAGCACCGCATCCGTCTGCCCCGGCTGCGCGTAATAGAGATTGAAGGCCGTAATCACGTCAATTGCTTTCCTTTCAACGCCGCGCGGCCGCCCGCTCGCCGCCGCACTTGTCACCGTAGCACGTCTGTCAGAGAATCCCCGATCCGCCCGATACTTAAGTAGCATCTCGAACAGAACCGGCGGGCGGTTCATATAACGGAGGGTCTCGAACGTGGAGCTTACCGAGCGACGCGCGGGCAGCGCGGTGGTGCTTGCCCCGGCTGGGCGCATCGACATGGGGACCGCCGACAAGCTGAAGGAGCGTCTCCTGCCGCTCGTCAACGAGGCCGGCAAAAGCGGCCAGGGTGTCGTGCTCGATTTCGCGGGCGTCGAATACATCTCGAGCGCGGGTCTTCGCGTGCTCATGCTCGCGGCGAAGGAAGCGCGCACCGCGGGCGGCAAGATCGCGGTCGCGGCATTACAGCCGCTGGTGAACGAGATCTTCCAGATCAGCCGCTTCGACAAGGTTTTGCCCTGCCACGCCGGCGTGGACGAAGCGCTCGCCGCGGTCGGCTCGACCACCTGACATGCAGGTCCGGTTCTGGGGCACGCGGGGCTCGATACCGGCTGCGCTGACCGCGCGGTCGGTGCGCGAGAAGCTGATCGCCGCATTGACGCACGCTTCGGGACGCGATCTCTCGACGCCCGAGAAGGCCGCGGCTTTCGCGGATACCCTGCCCTTCGCGCTCACCCATACGTTCGGCGGTAATTCGTCGTGCGTCGAGTTGAAAGCCGACGGCGCCGGCCGCGTTCTGCTCGACCTCGGCTCGGGCGCGCGCGCGGCCGCGGGCGACGCCCTGCGCGAGCTCAAAGGCAAGCCGGGCGAATTCCACGTCTTCATGTCCCACCTGCACTGGGACCACATCATGGGGTTTCCCTTCTTCACGCCTGCGTACATTCCGGGGCACACGATCCGGATACACGGCTGCCACGCCGAGCTCGAGCACGCCTTCCGCCGTCAGCAGGACCCGCCCTCGTTCCCGGTCGGGTTCGCGATGCTGGGCGCGAAGATCGAGTTCACGGTGCTCGAGCCGGGCCGTACGTACGAGATCGCCGGCTATCGCGTGACACCCAAGGCGCAGGCCCACGGCGGGGGTTCGTACGGCTACCGCTTCGAGCGCGACGGCAGGGCCGTCGTGTACACAACCGATTCCGAGCACAAGCTCGAGAATGCCGAAGAGACCGAGTCGTTCATCGAATTCTTCCGCGACGCGGATCTCGTGATATTCGATGCGATGTACTCGCTCGCCGACGCGATCTCCGTGAAGGAGGATTGGGGACACTCGAGCAACGTCGTCGGCGTCGAGCTCTGCCAGCTCGCGCGCGTGAAGCACCTCGTGCTGTTTCATCACGAGCCGGCGTACGACGACGCCACCATCGAGCGCGTGTGGCGCGAAACCCAGCGCCTCGAGGAAATCACGCGGGGCGACCACGCCGTCAAGGTGACGGCCGCGTACGACGGCCTGGAAGTAACGCTCTAGCCCGGGCATGGAAGCGCCCGGCGACCAGCCTGCGCGTTTCAGTCGGGTTGCGAGCTGGCGCCGGCGCCTTGCGCGCGGCCGCGGACGCTGGCTCGGCGTCACGGTCGCGGTGCTGGTCACGCTGGCGCTGCTCCTGCCGGATCCGGGTCCGCTGCCCGCGCTGCGCTACTGGACGTTCGACAGCTATCAGTTCTACTTCCCGCGTCACCGCAAGCTCGAGCCGGCGGTGATCGTCGCGATCGATGAGCGCAGCATCCAGGCGAGAGGTCAATGGCCGTGGCCGCGCGACCTGATGGCGGAGCTGATAGACCGCATCGCGGCGCACCGTCCCGGCGCGATCTGTCTCGACATCCTGTTCACCGAGCCGGACCGTTCGTCGCCCGACCTGATCGCGGACGCGATGCGGGCGCGCGATCGAGAGCTCGCGGCGCAGCTCGCGCGCCTGCGGCCGACCGACGAGGTGCTCGCCGATTCGATTCGCCGCGCGCGCGTGGTGATCGGCGTTGCCGGCGTGGATGCGGCGATCGCGAAGGGCTCGCCGCCGGCACCCGCGCGGATCGACGGACCACCGCCGCCGCTCACGCGTTATCCGGGCGGGCTGCGCAGCCTGCCGGTCCTCGATCGCGCGGCCGCAGGTCACGGGCTGCTCAATGCGGACGCCGAGCGCGGCATCGTGCGTCGCATGCCGCTCGCCGCGTCCGTCGGCGCAGAGCCGATGCTGACACTCGGCCTGGAGGCGTTCCGCGTCGGCAACACGCTGCCCTCCTTCGTCGTCGCGACCCGCGGAGGACACATCGAGTCGGTGAAAGTGGGTGAGCTCGAGACGTTCACGCACGGCGATGGCAGCGTGTGGCTGCACTTCACCGCGCCCGACGCGAACCGTTTCATCTCGGCCGTGGACGTGCTCGACGGCAAGCGTGAAGCGCTCGAGCGGCTGAGCGGCACCATCGTGCTGGTGGGCGTCACCGCCCTGGGCAGACTCGACGTGAATACGAGCCCGCGCGGCGACCGCATGCACGGCATCGAGTTTCACGCGCAGCTCGTCGAGAACATCGTCGAGGACGCGCTGCTGCTGCGTCCGGAGTGGGGCCGATACGCAGAATCGGCGGCGTTCGCGCTGGCTGCCTTGCTGCTGATCGCATTCGTGCCCCGCACGCGCCCGCGGCGCTCGCTCGCGATCGGCGTTGCGGCACTCGCCCTCGTGATTGCAGCGGGCGTCGCCGCGTTCCTGTACGGGCGCATGCTGTTCGACCCGAGCACGCCTTTCGTCGGCGCCGCGCTGCTGTACGGTCTGATGCTGTCGGCGACGCTGGTCGCGAGCGACGTCGAAAGGCGCGACTTGAGTGTGCGGCTCGCTCGCGAACGCGAGGCCGCGGCCCGCGTGACCGGCGAGCTGGAAGCCGCCCGCCGCATCCAGACGAACATGCTGCCCACGCGCGAGTCGCTGGTACCCGCCGAGCGGCGCATCGAAATCTTCGCGCACATGCGCGCCGCACGCGAAGTCGGCGGCGATCTCTACGATTTTTTTCCGATCTCGAAAGACAAGCTGGTCGTGATCGTCGGCGACGTCTCCGGCAAGGGATTGCCCGCCGCCATGTTCATGGCGGTCACCAAGGCGCTCGCAAAAAGCTGCGCCTTGCGCGGCGAGGCGCGCCCCGCCACCCTGGTGAGCGCGCTCAACGACGAGCTCGCGCGCGAGAACCCGGAGCAGATGTTCGTCACGCTCGCGCTGCTGGTCCTCGATCTCGCGAGCGGCGCCATCGAATATTGCAACGCCGGACACGAGCCGCCGGTGCTCGTGCGCCGCGGCGGCGAAACGATCACGCTCGACGACGGCGGCGGACCGCCGTTGTGCGTGATGGAGGGCTTCGGCTACGAGCAGGCGCACGCACGGCTCGAGCCCCGCGATCTGCTGGTGCTGACCTCGGACGGCGTGACCGAAGCGATGAACCGCGCAGGCGCGCTCTACGGCCGTGCGCGGCTGCGAGCGGTTCTGGAATCCACCGCGCGGCGCGATCTCGACGTGACGATCCTCGGCAACGAAATACTGGCAGGGGTGAGAGCGTTCACCGCGGATGCGGAGCCCTCGGACGACCAGACGCTGCTGCTCGTGTCGTGGCGGGGTTCAGCGTGAGAAAGCGCTCTCCGGATCCGCGCCTGCGCGCAAGACGCCACATAGCGAGTCGCTCAGCGCACGGAGATCTCGACGCGCCGGTTACGCGGATCGGACTGGCCGGGCAGGCCGCGCACCGCCGGCTCGCGCGCGCCGCGCCCTGCGACCGTGATGCGCGTCGCAGGAATGCCGAGCTCGACGAGCATGTCGCGCACACGCTCTGCGCGCCTGCGCGACAGCGCATCGTTGACGGCGTCCGGCCCGGCCTGGTCGGCGTGGCCGGTGACGGCGATTTCGGGCGCGGGGCGACGGGTAACTTCCTCGAGGAGAGGTTTGATCGCTTGGCGCGAGTCATCGGTGAGCTCGTCGCGCCCGAACACGAAATACACCGTGTAGGAGGCCGGCGCCGCCGGCAGCGCCCGCAGCACCGCCGCGAATTGCGAGCGCACCGCCGCCGGGTCCGCCGTGAGGAGGCGCGGTTTACCGTCCGCTCCCGCGGCCGCGCTCGCAAATGGCGCGTCCAGCGTGTTCTCGCTTTCGCCCTGCCGCACGATGAGCGCGCCGGTCATGCCGTCAGCGCCAGGGAGCAGCACGACGCGCTCCTGGGGCGCGCGCGGTGGCGGCGCGGCGCACGCGCACAGACCTGCGGCCGCCAGCACAGCGGCAGCGCGCGCGCTCACTCGGCGGCGACGAGGAATTCGGTACCGCGAACCCCCAGGATCAGCGTCGGCGTGCGCACGGTCACGGCATCGGCCGAGCGCTTGGCAAGCCGGCCCGACACGACGCCGAGCGTCCCGCGCCTGAGCGTCGCGTCCATGACCCCGGCATGCGTGGTCGGGTCGAACGCGTACCGGTTCATGACCAATGTCGAATTCGGCCCGGCCGAGACGCGCGTGTCGTCGGCGAAGGTGACGCCGACCGAAGCGTCCTCACCGGTGACGACGGTATCGTTCGCCTGCACGACGGTGTCGACGCGCACCGCGATGCGCTGCGCGCCGCGCTCGATGTGCACGGGACCCGCAACGTTCTTCACACGCCCGATGTCGGCAGCGAGCGCCGCCGTCAGCGTCAGCGCGAACAACAACGGGGCATATACGAAAACGAAAGCTCGGCTCATACGCGCTCCTTCACTGCCGCGAGGCGGGGAAGCTTATACGCTGCGGGCGCCCCCGGATATACTCGGTAAAAAGGAGCGTCCAGCGTGACCACTCCGGAACGGCGGCGATTCAGCGCGCGGCTAGCCGAATTCGACGCGATCGCCACCTTCATCGAAACGGCATGCGGGGAGATGAAAGACGAAGAGCGCCTGCGCATCGTGCTCATCGTCGAGGAGCTCTTCGCCAACAGCGTGAATCACGGCTACTGCGGCGATTCCGACCAGCCCGTCTGGCTCACGCTCTCGGCCGGTGAAGAGGACTGCCATGTAGTCTACGAAGACTGCGCGCCCGAGTACGATCCGTTCGCCGTGGTCGACACCAGCAGCACGGAAGCCGACGTGGACACGCGGCGCGTGGGCGGGCTGGGCCTGGTGCTCCTGGTCGAGCTCTCCACGAGCCGCAGCTATCAGCGCCGGGGCACTCACAACGTCGTGGAGCTGCGCATTCCGCACCGCAAATGAATACGGGGACGGACCCCGTTTTCCGCGGCCGGAAAAATGGCGCCAGTCCCCCAGGCACGAATCTTGGTCGACTAGACAGGCAATGCACGTGCGTGACGGTATTTCGTCCGCATCGCAACCTGCGGCAACTCACAAGAGGAGTGCGACACATGAACAACCCGAGGAGCTTACTGCGGCTGGCCGTGCTGCCCGCCGCGATCGCGGCGCTCGTTACCGGCTGCGCCCCTTACGATCCGTACTGGAACCCCACCGGCAGCACCATGGAGCCGAGTCTTTCGACGTTTGACCGCCTCGACACGAATCGCGACGGTTTCCTGAGCCGCGGCGAGCTCGACGTGCTCGGCCTGCGGCCGACGGCGCCGGTCTCGTCTGAAACCGCGACAGTCGCCTTTCAGCGCATGGATGCGAACGCCGACGGCTTCCTGAGCAGGGGTGAAGCGCAGACCCTGTTCGGCGCCATTCCCGGCGGATCCTTCGACGTCGCCGACATGAACCGGGACGGTTTCCTGAGTCTGCCCGAGGCGATGCCTCATCTGCGCTGGTACGAAAGCCGCAACGTCTCCGCCGGCGTGCCGACGTTCGACACGTACGATGCCGATCGCGACGGCTTCCTGACGCGCGGCGAAGCCGCGCCGCTGCTCCACTCGTGGCATTGGAGCAATGGACGCTGGGTGTTCGCGGCGCCGACGCCAGGAACGGTGCCGCCCGCGCCGGTGAGCGCGTACGAGTTCGACCGCCACGACCTGAACCGCGACGGCTTCCTGTCGCGCGCGGAAGCTTCGGCGATGGCGGGACCGGCCACGTTCGATCGGTTCGACGGCGACCGCGACGGATTCCTGTCACGCACCGAGACGGACGTTATGTTGCGCTCCGGCATCGGCGTGACGACCGGGACGTACGGCGGCGCGGTATACGGTCCGCGCTACTAGCACACGCCGGGACGCTCCACCGCGCGCGCTCTCGCGGTGGAGCGGTGTATGTTAGGGAACCGTACCTCTTAGAGCGCCCCCTTTGCTGAGGCTGCACGGCGTCACGAAGTCCTACGCGGGCCCGCGCGCGCGCACCGTGCTGCGCGATATTTCGCTGCACGTCGAACGCGGCGAGCTCGTTGCGATCATGGGGGAATCGGGCGTCGGTAAATCCACGCTGCTCAATATCATTGCGGGACTCGATTCGCCGGACACCGGCACGGTGATGCTCGACGGCAGAGACCTCGCCACGCTCGACGACGATGCGCGCACGCTGCTGCGGCGCGAGGCGATCGGCTTCGTGTTCCAGGCATTCCATCTGCTGCCCCATCTCACCGTCGCGCGCAACGTGCGCCTGCCGCTCGACCTCGCGCGGATGCACCCGGCAGAGGCTCGACGCCGCACGCAGGCGATGCTGGACGCGGTCGGCATCGGCGCGCTCGCGCACGACTACCCGCGCACACTCTCCGGCGGAGAAGCCCAGCGCGCCGCCCTCGCGCGTGCCCTCGTGCACGAGCCGGTGCTCGTGCTCGCGGACGAACCGACCGGCAACCTCGACAGTGACAGCGCCTTCGAAGTGCTTGGGCTGCTGCGCGAGCAGGTCAAGCAGCGCGCCGGTGCGGGCGTGCTGGTGACACACTCGGCCGCCGCGGCGCGCACGGCCGACCGCGTGTACGTGCTGACGGGCCGCGGCCTGGCGCAAGCGGAGCCGTGACGACGTTCACCGCGAGCTGGCCCGTGCTGCACGCGGTCGCGGGCGCCGTGTGGAAGGACGATCCCACGCGAATCGCGCTCGCGGTCCTCGGGGTCGCGTTCGGCGTCGCGCTCGGAGTTGCCGTGCACCTCATCAACTTCAGCGCCGCCGCCGAATTCGACCGTGCCGTGCGCTCGCTCTCCGGAGAAGCCAACGCGCTCGTGCGCGGGCCCCGCTCGGGTTTTCCTGACGCGGTTTACGCGCGTATCACGCGATTGGCCGGCGTGCGCGCCGCAAGTCCCGCCGTCGAGGCCGAAGCGCAGGTTGCAGGACACCGCGAGTCGATCAAGGTGCTCGGCATCGACGCGTTGCGCGCGGCCGTGGTGCAACCGCACCTACTGCCGGACGACCGCGCGGCCGTGCTCGAGCTTCTCAAGGGCGGTACGGTGATCCTGTCTCACGCAGCCGCCGCCCATTTCGGCCTCGGCGCCGCTGCTACGCTGCGCCTGCATGTGGGCAGCGGCTTCGTCGCTTTGCGCGTCGCGGCGGTTCTCCCCGCCGGCGCGACGCAGCAGCGCATCGCGATCATGGACATCGCCGACGCGCAGTGGCGGCTCGATCGTCTGGGCGAGATCCATCGCATCGACGTGCTGCTCGCGCCCGGCATGGACGTGACGCGTTTTCGCGAGGCGGCATCGCGCATGCTCCCACCCGGCGTCATCATCGCGAGCCCGGGAGCAGAAGCGCAACGCAACGCGAGCATGGCCCGCGCGTACCGGGTGAATCTGCAGATGCTCGCGCTGGTGGCGCTGATGACGGGCGCGTTCCTGGTCTTCTCCACGCAGTTTCTCGCGCTGCTACGCAGGCGCACGCAGCTCGCGCTGCTGCGCGTCGTAGGTCTCACGCGCGGGCGGCTCACGCGGCTCCTGGTCGCCGAAGGCTGCGCTGTCGGCGTGCTCGGCTCGGCGCTCGGTCTCGGCCTGGGAATCGGCATCGCACGCCTCGCGATCGAGCGTCTCGGCGGAGATCTCGGTGCCGGGTACTTCAGGGCCGTGACGCCGGAGCTCACGCTCGATGCGCTGACGCTCGCAGGGTACGTCGCGCTCGGCGTGCTGTTTTCGGCGGCCGGCGCCGCTGTCGCCGCGCTCGAAGCCGCCCGGCGCCGGCCGGCGCTCGCGCTGAGAGCCGGCGATGAAGAGGCCGCGTTGAGGCGGCTGCGCTCCGGTTTCCCGGGCATCGCCCTCATCGTCGCGGGATTGGGCGTCTCGCTCGGGCCGCCGCTCGCCGAGCTGCCGGTGTTCGGCTATGCCGCGATCGCGCTCATCCTGCTCGGCGCGATCCTCGCGATGCCGCGGCTTTCCGAGCTCGTGCTCGCGCTGCTGCCGCGGGTGCGCTACGTCCCCGCAAGTCTCGCCGCCGCTCAGCTTCAGGCGACGCCGCGTCAGGCCGCGATCAGCGTCGCCGCGATCGTCGCGAGCTTCAGCCTCATGGTGTCGATGGTCATCATGACCGCATCCTTCAGGGCCTCGCTCGAGCGCTGGCTCGACCGGATGCTCCCGGCCGATCTCTACGTGCGGGCCGGCCGGCTGGGTGACACCGGCTACTTCACGATCGACGAGCAGCAGCGGCTGACGGCGCTGCCGGTCGTGGCCGACGCGCTTTTCGGGCGAACCCAGAACGTGATGTTGCGCGAAGACCGGCCGGCGATCACGCTGCTCGCACGGCCGTTCGCGAATGGCCATCCGCGCCCCGAGCTGCCGGTCCGGGGCAGCGGGATGACCCCGCTGCCGGAGGGTCCTCCCGGGGCGTGGCTCTCGGAAGTGGCGGCCGATCTGCTGGGCGTGCGCGTCGGTGACACGCTCGAGCTGCCGGTCGGTCACGCGCGGCGCACCTTCGTCGTGGCGGGTATCTGGCGCGATTACGCGCGCCAGAACGGGAGCATCGTGATCGATCGCGCGCTGTACATCGCGCTCACCGGCGACGAGCGCGCGAACGAAGGCGCGCTGTATCTCGATTCGGGCGTGAGCTTCGAAGAGGCCGCACGGCGCGTGCGTGCCGCATTCCCGCCGGACGCCGGGCTCGAGATCGCATCCACGCGCGAGCTGAAGGAAATCTCGCTCGGCGTGTTCGACCGCACCTTTGCCGTGACGTATGCGCTCGAAGCGGCAGCGGTCCTGATCGGGCTCTTCGGCGTGAGCGCGAGCTTCAGCGCGCAGGCGCTCGCGCGCCGTCGCGAGTTCGGCGTGCTGCGGCATATCGGAATGCGACGGCGGGAGATCGCGTCGATGCTCGGCTGCGAAGGCCTCATCGTCGGAGCTCTCGGGGTGGGGGCAGGGGTCGCGGTCGGCTGGCTCGTGAGCGTGATCCTCATCCATGTCGTGAACCGACAGTCGTTCCACTGGAGCATGGACATGGACATCCCGTGGACGCTGCTCGGCGCGCTCGGCGCGTGCCTGCTCGGTGCCGCGAGCGTGACGGCGATCGTCAGCGGCCGGCGCGCGATGAGTACGGACATGGTGCGCGCGGTGCGGGAGGATTGGTGAACGCAACACGCCGCCGCATCCTCGCGTGGCTCGCATCCGCAGCGCCGGCCGCCATGGCAGGCGCACACGCCGCGGCGCCGTCCTCGGCACCCCGCTACGCCGCGGTCATGCCGGGTTACCGCATGCGCTTCCCGCACGACGAGGGCAGTCACCCGGCGTTCCGTACGGAGTGGTGGTACGTCACCGGCTGGCTCGACGCAGCCAAGCGTGACCCGCTGGGCTTCCAGATCACGTTTTTCCGCGCGCACGGCGAGGTCGACCACCGCAATCCGAGCGCGTTCACCGCGCGCGAGATCGTGATCGCGCACGCGGCATTGAGCGACCGGACGCGCGGGCGGTTATTGCACGATCAGAAGATCGCGCGCGCGGCGCTGGGGCTTGCCGGTGCCGAACAGGGCCGCACGCGGGTGTGGATCGATGACTGGGCTCTGGTTCAGCAACCGAAAGGCTATCGCGCGACGATCGCCGGCGCGCAACTGGGCCTCGACCTCACTCTCACCGCCACGCAGCCCCCGCTCCTCCAGGGCGACGACGGCTTCAGCAGGAAAGGCCCGCGACCGGAGTCCGCGAGCTACTACTACAGCATTCCCCATCTGCGCGTGTCCGGAGCGATCGTCCAGTCGCAGGCACGTTCGAACGTCAGCGGTCTCGCCTGGCTCGATCACGAATGGTCGTCGAGCTACATGGACGAGCGCGCGAGCGGCTGGGATTGGATCGGCGTGAATCTCGACGACGGCGGCGCGCTCATGCTGTTCCAGATGCGCGAGCGCCGCGGAGGACGCTTCTGGGCAGGAGGTGCGCACCGCGCACGCGATGGCGAGCGGCGTGTGTTCTCGCCGCGCGAGATCACCTTCACGCCCACGCGCACGTGGCGCTCGCCGCGCACCGGCACCGAATACCCCGTCGCCTGGCGCGCGGCCGTGGCTGGACTCGATCTGACGATCGAGCCGCTGTTCGAGGACCAGGAGCACGACACCCGCGCGTCGGTCGGCACGATCTACTGGGAAGGCGCGGTGACCGCGCTCGCGCGCGGCAAGCGCGTGGGGCGCGGCTATCTGGAGCTCACGGGCTACTGGCGGCCCATGAGGCTTTGATGAGTGACGCGGTGACGCAGTGACGCAGTGACGAAGCGAAAGCCAAATCACCGCATCACCGCACTACGCAGCTACGCGCTCGGCATCCACCACCTCCGCACCCTTCTCGAACACGATCTGTGCGCCTCGTGCATCCACGCGGATCGTGTCCTTGGGCGCAAACTTCCCTTCGAGGATTGCGCGCGCGAGCGGGTTCTCGATCTGCGCCTGGATCGCGCGCTTGAGCGGCCGCGCGCCGAACACCGGATCGAAGCCGGCGGAGGCGATCTGCCTCAGGGCGGCGTCCGTCACCTCGAGCTGCATCTCCATCGCGGCGACGCGTGTCTCCAGGTACTGCACCTGGATGCGCGCGATCTCGCGAATGTTCGCCTCGTCGAGCGAGTGGAACACGACGATCTCGTCGATGCGGTTCACGAACTCCGGACGGAAGTTGTTCTTCACTTCCGTCATGACGGCAGCCTTCACGGCCGAGTAATCGTTGCCGACCATC
>DASPNJ010000024.1:0-8075 GCA_035626595.1 Burkholderiales bacterium | reverse complement strand
GTCTCCGGCTGCTCCGGCACATCGGCCGTAGTGCGCGCGCCGTACTGGCCGCGCAACGCGAGCAGGATGTCGTTCCAGCGCGAATAGTCGGCGCCGGTCGCGCGCCCGAGTGAGTCGAACAGCACGATGCCGTTGCGGTCGGTGACCAGCAGCCGCAATTCGACCCGCGTCTTGGTGATGCTGAAGATGCGCGCCTCGAACGCGCGCGCGTACACGGATTGGAACAACTCGCCGAGGCGTCTGGTGTCGATCGCGCCATCGCGCACATCCTGTTCGACGAGACTCGCCATGAGCTGCGCCGTCTCCACCAGCGACTCCTCGGCCGACTCGCGGTAGCGCGGATCGAGGTCGCCGAGGACGCGATACAGCAGGAACGCCGTACCCGCGGCGTAGATCAGGAGGATCGCGACGAAGATGCGGCTGCGCGTGCTCACGCCCGGGCCGGCAGCTCTTCCTGCAAGGCATAGCCGATGCCGCGCAGCGTGCGGATCACCTCGACTTCCGGTGCGACGGCCTTCAACTTCGCACGCAGCGTCTTGATGTGGGCGTCGACGGTGCGGTCGAAGCTCTCGCTGCCGTCGTCCCAGACGCGCGCCAGCAGCTCCTCGCGGGTAAACACGCGCCCGGGCTTCCCGGCGAGCTCGCGCAGGATGCCGTACTCGTAGCGGGAAAGCTCCAGCGGCGTCCCGTAGTAACGCACGCGACGGCGCTCCTCGTCGATCTCCAGCGACCCGGCCGGCTCGGCGGCTGCCGGGACTCGACCGGCGCGGCGCAGAATCGCGCGCACCCGCGCCGACAATTCACGCGGCGAGAACGGTTTCGCCACGTAATCATCGGCCCCCAGCTCCAGGCCCACGACACGGTCGATCTCGTCGATGCGCGCGGTGAGGAACAGCATGGGGACATCACTACCGCCGGGCAGCGCTTGCAGTCGGCGGAACAGCTCGAAGCCATTGCAGTCCGGCAATCCCACATCGAGGATCGCCAGCGCCGGCCGCTCGCGCATGAACGCGGCGATCGCTGCTTCGGCCGTAGCGCACCACTCTGGAATGAACCCGTCGTTGGCGAGCACGTAGAGGATCGTGTCGGCAATCGCGGACTCGTCCTCCACCACCAGGATACGTGGCTTTCTCGTCATGCGTACAGCGCAGGCTCAGCGTCGAGCGCGATGACAGTCCGTGACACGGCGCCTCGGTTACTCACTCGCCGATGTTCTTTAACCATTATTGAATACGATTCGCCTGAGACTCGAAAACTTTGTACTTTACTTCTTCGATATTGGCTAATCGTCGATCCGGTCAAAGTGATTTAGCTGCCGCAGGCGCTCCTGTTGGCCAGCTACCCCGGGGGTTCCCGATGTCGTAGTAGTGGAGATTGCCCGCCGACGTGTCGCGAACTGCAGCACAAGCTCCTGCGCGTTTGCGCGCGACCGCGCCCGGGTCCAATTAACGACCCTGGGTCATTCCGGCGGGTAGGGCCGATTCGCAAAGGGCAACTCGCGACCGAAAACGGCCGTTACGGTTTCGTAGCGATAAGCAATCTTGAAGCAGCAATTCCATCAACCTTGGGGTCATCGCAAGGCTGCGACCACCATAACTTCCACCAGCATCCCAGGCCGCCAAAATTCGGTCGTGAGGCACGCCCGCACGGGAGGGTTTGCCGGATCGACCCACTCGTTCCAAACAGAGTTGTGATCTTCGAACAGACGCATATCAGCAATCCAAACTTGGGCGCTCAGTAGCCGTGATTTATCCGTTCCCGCGAGCTTGAGGAGCTCATCGATGCGTCGCAGTACTTGAGTGGTCTGGGTTTTGATGTCGCCGGCAATTGGGTCTGGCGTAACGCCGGCGAAATATGCGACATTGCCGTGAACGACTGCTTGGCTGATGATCGGCTGACCGCGATTCTCGTCTGATATCTGCCTGATTTCGTGGCGTATGATCGACATAGGTTCTCTCCGTAGGTTGACTGACCAGCGCCTTGAACCCGAGCGTGCTTTCGAGATCGGTTACTGGAATGGAAGCAGGACGATCGAGCCCGTTGTCTTGCGTGCGCCGATGAACTCGTGCGCGGCTGCGGCCTCCCGAAGCGGGAAGGTTTTGACAACGCTGCTCGATACCACTCCCCGTCCGACGGCATCGAACAGGCTTTTTGCTGCAGCGTCGATTTCGCTTCGCGTCGACATGTAATGCGAAAGCGCCGGGCGGGTGATCATGAGCGACCCGCGGGCGCCCAGATCTTCGACGAGATGGATCGGATCAGGAACGCCCGACGCCTGCCCGTAAGCTGCACACATGCCGACCAACCTCAGGCAGTCGAGTGACCTCTGCAGGGTCTCCTTACCGATCGATTCATAGACTACGTCTACGCCTCTTCCATCCGTGATCTCGCGGGTGATAGCCACGAAGTCTTCGGTTGAGTAATTGATCACATAATGACAACCGAGATTTCGAGCGATCTCCGCCTTGGCGTCGGTACTCACCGTGCCGATCACAGTAGCTCCGAGATGGCGCGCCCAAGGACAAAGGATATGGCCCATGCCGCCAGCAGCCGCATGGATCAGGACAAAATCTCCCGGCTGAACCTTATATGTTCGGTGCAGGAGATACTGCGCGGTCATCCCCTTCAGGATTAGTCCTGCCAGTTGGACGTCATCCAAGGGCAAGTTCTTTGGAACCTTGATCAACTTGTCAGCAGGGTAAAGGCGCTCCTGGCTATACGCGCCGAGCGGAGGGAGAAAGGTGCAGACTCGTTCGCCGACGGAGAACCCGGTGACGCTCGGACCCAGCTCCTCGATCTCGCCGACTCCTTCGAAGCCGAGCACAATCGGCGGATCGCCGACGGTCATCGGGTGCGGAATACCTGCTCGATGGTACGTGTCAGCGAAGTTCACACCGATGGCCTTGCTGCGAAGACGTACCTGGCGGCGTTCGGGCGAGCCGACCTTGATCTCCTCCCATACGAAGTTGTCGGGTGAGCCTTTCTTGTGGATTACGGCCGCCATTCCCATGATGCGTTGCTTTGTTCGGTAGGCCTCGGATGCTCTCGACGGGCCATTCTTTCTGCGATGCTTGCAACCGTCTAGGGCGAACAGTTCGGTCTCCACCGAACTGTTTTCGATTGGTCTGCTTCCGGTGTCGGCGATAGGATTAAGGATGGTCGCAGCAGCAAGTTTCGTGGAAGTGGCCGCTCTAGTAGGTGATTCTGCGCGAGCGACGATGCTTAGCGCTCTTATGGACGGCCGGTCGCTGACGGCCAAAGAGCTGGCTTACTGCGCGGACATCTCGAGGTCCACGGCGAGCGGCCACCTGGGCAAACTGGTTGCCGCGCGGCTTTTGACGGTCACTCGCAACCGGCGCTTTAGCTACTACCGGCTTGCCTCCCCGTTGGTCGCGACAATGCTGGAGAGCATCGGGGTCGTCGCCACCATAGGAGTGCCACCCGGTCGTCAGCCGCGGTTAGCAAACGATGATGCGCTCCGGTTCGCCCGAAGTTGCTACGACCACCTAGCTGGCCAGGTCGGAGTCGCTGTGACCGATTCACTCGTGGCCATGGGGCACATCGTATTGACGGATGAAGGCGGTGAGGTCACGTCGTCGGGACAACGTTTCCTTTCCGCGTTCGGGGCCGATCTGACGCCACGGACTCGGAGGATTTTCTGCCAGCCTTGCCTCGACTGGAGCGAGCGTCGTTACCACCTCAAAGGACTCGTCGGGGCTCGGATTCTGGATCGCCTGATGAAGCTCCGATGGCTCAAATCTGTGCCGGGCACCCGTGCACTCCAGTTAACGTCGTCCGGCAAGGCGGGTCTGTCCGAAATCTTCAAGATGGACATCGAGAACGACGGTATGCAGGCCGGTGGGAACAGCTTCGCTGTGCGACCTACGACGGCTGACGGCTTAGGCTGACGGCAAAGTCCACTTTTGGCCCCGTGAGCCGCCCATAACTATCGTCCCCGCCCCATCGCCAGCACACCAACAGCCAGACACTGCACGAACGCCGCAGCCGCAAACACCGCCGGGGCTTCACCTGTTTGCATGCTCGCAGGCGACACCAGGTCCCGCACCAATCCAAACAACGCGGGCGCCATGGCGCCAATGCCCTGCGCCAGCCCCACGATCAGGGCCGCCACGCGCGCAACGTCCTCTTCCGCGAATTCGACCTGCGCGATGAGCGGCGGCAGCGAAGTTGCGTTGCCGAATCCAAGGCCGAACAAGACGATCCCCGCAAGCAGCAGCGGAACGTTGGTTCCGGCCGCAGCCATGAGCACGAGGGACCCGGCGGCCTGCATGAGGTAGCCGCCGCAACCGACCACACGCCGATCTGCATGGGGCGGCATCAACGACCCGAGCAGCGTGCGCCCCGCTATCGCCATCGCGGTGATAAGAGCCATCGCGAGCCCCGCCTGTCCTGCGCCCAGCGCCGGCACCAGCAGCGAGAAGAGATGAGCCATCAAGCCGATCTGGGCGAAGAGGCCCAGCGCCATGGCGGCCGCGAGCGTGCGGAACTTGCGGTCGCGCCAAAGCATTGCGCCGGGCAGTGGCCTTGCGGCGCGTGATCTAACTAACACCGTTTCCGCGCCGGGCTCATCGCCGTCCGGCTGGACGCCCATCGTTGCCGTTGTTTTCGAGAACACCGCCTCGGCGAGGATCCACACGATGGTCACTGTCACGACAGCGATGAGCGACGCAGCCAGTGGAAAGCCGAGCCCCGTGATGGCGCCCACCCACAGCGGCGAGAAAATGATGCCGCCGACGCTGCCGCCGTTGTAGGCGAAACCGAGAGCCGCGGGGCGTCGGCGGGCGAACCACGGCGAAACGATGCAGTTGAGTGCGGCCGCACTCATCGTCCCCCAGCCGATGCCGCTCAACGTCGCCGCGACGAACAGATGCCAGGGCGCGCTCGCCATGGCCCATCCGCAAATGCCCGCTGCCATCGCCAGAGCGCCTGCCTTGGTGATCGCGCGCGCGCCGAAGCGCCGGTGCAGCGCCGGGAGGTTCGCGCCGGCGAGCGATCCCAGGAGGAAATGGACGGTAATCGCCGACGAGATGAGCGCGATCGACCATCCGCGCGTTTCACGGATGACGCTCAGGAAAATCGGCGGGCTGTAGAAACCCAGGCCCCAGCCGAACAGGGCCAGAACGAATCCTGCCTGAGCCACCCGCCAGCCGTAGAACGTGCCACTGCGCCGCGCGCTCATCGTTGTGGTCGATCTTGATTCAGACGAGAGCTAAGGCGACTCGGGATGCACGCGCCGCGCGTGACGCACCCAGAGCGCCCATCCGATCACGATCAGCACCGCGCAGAGCCAGAAGAAGCCGCGCAAGCCGACGTACGGCGCGAGCACACCGGCCATGAGCGGCGCGACGGCGCTGCCCATCTGCTGCAGTGCCGTGCCATACGAAAGCGTCCGTCCCTCCATGCCCCGAGGCGCGCACTCCTTGGTGAGGTGGATGAGAGCGGGCGGCAGGCCCCAGATGAACACGGCGAACAGCGTGCGGGCGACGGTGAGCTCGAGCGGATCGCGCACGAGCGGTTGCAGCACACCCGTCACGCAAGCGCCGACGAGGATGAACACGAGGACCCGCTCCGCCGGATAGCGATCGAGCACGCGTCCCCATAGCGGGAGGCTCGCGACGCCGCCCACTGTGAAGGCAATGGCCGTGATCGCGACCCAGGTCTCGACGCCGAAGCCGCCGAACGCCGCGTCGTCCTCCAGGAGTTGCATCGTGTAGATCGAGACCACCGTCACCGAGCCGAACACAGTGAACGCGAACAGCACCTGGAGATAGTAGAGAAGCTTCAGCCCCGGAACGGTCCAGAGTCGGCGCATGTCGCCGTAAAGATCGATGCGTAGCGGATGCGCAGGACGCACGTGGTCTTCGCGCACGCGCGTTAGAACCAGATAGCTCGCGACGAGCATCAGCACCGCGCAGAAAGCGAACAACGCTCGATCGCTCGGCAACACGCCGATGAGCGCGGCGCCGGCGAGCGGGCCGAGCAGCGTCCCGACGACGGAGCCGACTTGCGTCAGTGCGAGCGCGCCGCCGACGTTCTGACGCGGCGTGGCGGTCGCGACGAGCGCCTGGCCCGCCGGGACGAAACCGTTCGCAAGGCCGGCCAGCACCAGGATCGCGAGGAAACCGAGCGGCGTGGACATCATGGACAGGATCGCGAACCCCACGGCCATGCCGAAGCCGGCGCGCAGCACCATGCTCTTGCGGCCGTAATGGTCGGCGAGCACGCCCCATACGGGCGTCACCAGGCAGCTCGTGCCGTAGTAGCCGAACATCATCGCGCCGATCCACAGCTCGAGGTGCGTCTCGACGCCCATGGCCTGCACCATGAGCGGCAGGAAGGTGAACGCCGCGTTCCAGCCGGTGTTGGTGAACAGGTTGCCGGCGGCCAGCGCGCGGGCATTGCCGCGCCAATAGGGATGCTCTGCAGCGCTGCGCGGCCGCTCAGCCGGCAACGCTACTCCGCCCGGATATTCGCGGTTCGGATCACCTTCGCCCACTTCGCGAGATTCGCGCGGATCGATGCCGCGTACTCGTCGGGTCCGAGCGCCACGATGTCGTAGCCTTGAGCGTTCAGCTTCTCGATCATGTCCGGCGTCTTAAGCGCACGTGAGATCTCCGCGTGGAGCTTAGCGACGACATCGGCCGGCGTTCGCGCGGGCAGCAACAAGCCGAACTCCGACGCATATTCGTACCCCGGCGCGCCCGACTCGGCGAGCGTCGGCACTTGCGGCGCGGACGGAGCACGGCGAGCCGTCGTGACCGCAATCGCCCGCAGGCGTCCGCTCGAGATGTGCGTCATCGCCGAGGGCAGCGCCGTAGGCGCAATCGCCACCTCCCCCGTCAGCACGCCGGTCAGCGCCTGAGAGTTGCCTTTGTAGGGCACGTGCGCGAGCTGCAGTCCGGGGACGCTGATGCGCAGCATCTCCATTACGAGATGGCCCACGGCCGCGTAGCCGGACGAGGCGTACGTGAGCGGTTGCGAGCGCGACAGTGCGACCAGGTCCTTCAGCGACTTCGCCGGTAGCGAAGGGTGAACAGCCAGTACGTTCGGCACCACCGCGATGAGGGTGAGCGGCGTGAAGTCGCGCACCGGGTCATACGGCACTTTCTGGAGCCCGGGCGTCATCGTGAACCCCGTCGTCACGAGCACCAGTGTGTAGCCGTCCGGCTGCGACTTGGCGACGAGCGCCGGCCCCAGGGTTGCCGACGCGCCGGGCCGATGATCGATGACGGTCGGCTGCCCCCAGGCTTCGGTGAGCTTGCCACCGACGATGCGCGCGAGCAGGTCGACGCCGCCGCCCGGCGTGAACGGCACGACGATGCGTATCGGCTTGGTCGGATAGGCGGTCTGCGCGAGCGCCGCAGGTGCGACGGCAAGACCGGCGAGCAGCACGAGGACGCGCATCATGCGTTTCGCACCGCGCGGCCGCCATCGACGGTGAGCACGGTGCCGCTCACGTACGACGCGCGCGGTGAAGCAAGCCACACGACCGCGTCCGCGACTTCATCCGCGGTCGCGAGCCGTCCGAAGGGCGCGTTCTTGATGAGCTCGCGCCAGCGCCCGGCGTCGCCCAGCTCGGCCTTTGCGCGCCCCTCGTAACGCGAGCGCAGCCGATCGGTGTCGATCTGTCCGGGATTCACGCCGACCACGCGCACGCCATAGTCGACGCTCTCCCCGCCCAGCGTCTTTGTGAAGGCCATCAGCGCCGCGTTCCCGGTCGAGCCTGCGATGTAATCCTGCCGCAGCCGCTCGCCTGACACGCCGATCACGTTGACGATCACGCCGCGGCGCTTCTGCTGCATCACGCGGTAAATCTCGCGCGTAAGGTTGATATACCCGAATACCTTCAGGTCCCACGCCTTGCGCCAGCGATCTTCCTCGAGCTCGACAAGGCGCGCTGCGGGGATTCCGCCGGCGTTGTTCACGAGAATATCGACCTGCCCGCAGCGCTGGCCGAGCTTGGTGATGCTTTCGCTCTCGCCAAGGTCGAGCGCGTGGCATTCGACGCGTACCTCGCACTCGTCGAGAATTTTCGCGCGTGCGGATTCCAGGTC
>DASPNJ010000023.1:0-22374 GCA_035626595.1 Burkholderiales bacterium | reverse complement strand
CATCTTGAGCTGGCCGCTCCTATTTCTGATTCAAGGTTTAGGTGGATGCGCCAAGCATCTTGAAGGACGGCATCCTTGCGTTCTGCTCGGTATGGATATCACATCGCTTTACGGCTTACTTGGGATGTTTGCCGCCTGGGGTTTCGCGATTACTCTGCCGCTCGCAGCAATATTAGGCGCCGCTGGGGCAGCGATGAATTCATCTTCGGCGCGATAGTGGAAGCAGCTGCGTCTAACCTCAGTTCGAGCGGACGCGATGTCGGCGGCACTGCCGCCGACAGGCGCCGCTCAACATGTCGTTAGCGCTTTTACCGCACGGGAGCGAACACATGCCCAAGTATCTCCTGGCTTTGACCATGATCATTGCAACGCTTCACGCCCATGCGCAGCAGATGACCTTAGGCCAACTACAGGAACGAAACGCAACTCAGCTCTCCGCAGACCAGTTGCGAAAACTGTTACCTGGAGCCAAGGTTACAAACAAAAGCGTAACGGGTAGCACGCAGCGCTGGACTAATGAGCTTGACGGCTCTCTCGTTGCGTCAACGGACATGGCGGGGAGCGTTGGAGCCACCGCGGGTGCGACCGCACGCGGCACATGGGAGATTGATGATCGCGCAATGTATTGCGTGAAGATTGAGTGGCGCACGCGGCCAACTCGGTGGTGTCATCACGTCTACAGACTAGATGACACGTACTATCGAGTTAGCGCCAAGGGTAGCGCTGACACAAGAGCATTCGAGTTGGCGTTCTCGCGTTGAGTCCAGCTACGTCAGCAGGCGCAAAAAGCGCTAACTTCAGTTCGAGCGGACGCGAGGTCGGCGCGGCTATCGCGCGCGCCGCCCTGCGCCGCTCAACAAGTTGTTGGGCGTCGGAAACATGAAAGTCGGTCGTGTTGTGTCAGCCGCATCGGGTTCTCAGCGCATTTCGTCAGAAACGCCTGCGTTCTTTGCTGGCTGCATCAGATCTCATGCGGTCCGCGTGCGACCCTCCGATGTGGCGGGAAAGCTCGGTGGCACACAACGCCGCGGTAACGCATCGATGCAGATGACAGTGGCACTCCAGAGTGAACGCGCGCTGGTCATTCAAGCACTGTCCCGCCATGGCACCGACAGCGCGAATGCAAGCGCTTGTGGCGCGGTCCACATGCGCACGCGCAGGTCGCAAGCACCGACGCCCAACCCCGCGTTCGAGCGGACGCGTTTCAGCGCGCTGCGCGCGCTGAGTTGCGCCGCTCAACGCGATTGTTAGATCTCACAGTGGTCCGTCGCGAAGTTTACGTAGGCAGTGCCATTACCTGCGGTGTTGTCGCGTTCGTGGGCGCTCTTGCTATATACGAGCATTGGGCCGGCCTCAAAGGACCTGAATGGATGGAAAAGATTTTCCCTTTTGGCTTAACGCTCGACCTGACGACTTTGGTGGCATTGGCGGTTATTGCTGCCGTGTTGGCGTGGCTCTTTCAGAAGCTCGCGAAAGAGCGCGAATGACATTCGATGTGCTCGAGTCGCTAGTCGCGAGATCTAACTCTAGTTCGAGCGGACGCGTTGCAAGCGCGGCTGTTGCGCGTGCTTGCTGGCGCCGCTCAACATGGTGTTGGGCGTCAGAGCATGGACACCGGTAAGCGCACCCAGCTGAAGGCGAGGCTCTCTCGTGAGCCTGAGCCGCAGGTTGTCCCGATCGAAGTGTTCTTCGACGGGAATGATGACGTCGGCTCGATTGGATGCAATCTAATCGAGCACCCAGGCATCGACACTTTTCGCGAGGCCTTTGCGCGAGTCGCCAAGCGATCCGACGTCGTTGTCATTTACGCACAGATCGCCGAATTCGACCCCGGTGATGACTACTGGCCGTTCACCGACACGGTCTTCGTCGTCGGGAGCATCTCGGCCGACGAACTTGCTCATGAGTTGGCCCTCCTGAAACCAGACGAGGTCAGCTCCGCTGAGGATTTCGGTATCCCCGAGGCGCTTGCGCAGCGCCACAATGAGCCGATCCTCGCAGCATGGTGGGACTGACGCCCAACTTTAGTTCGAGCGGACGCGTGGCCAGCGGTGCCGGCCGGCGCCGCTCAATATGTTGTTGGGCGTCGTGAGCAACATGATGCGCGTGTCGCCACTTGCAGTGTTGATCGCTCTGCTTGCCTTATCGACCGACTCACTTGGAGATTACGGCAAAGGATTTTTGGTGGTGCGATGCGATTCCGAAGCGAAAACTTTCGAGGTGCAACCGCTTATCGTTTGGAACGAAAGGTATGACGTACTTCGCTCAGCGTTACGGAAGAGCAGAGGACGGCTTAAACGGGCTGACGGGCTTTTTATTTCTGTTGACGTCATTCACAACACGGAGGAAAGCTGCCGGATCGGGAGCGCCCGGCTCACCGTTCGTATTAAGAGCATTCACAATCCAGTACTTGAGCTCTTTAAGGACCAAGAGTTGATCGCCGCACCGGTTATCGGTGATGTCTGGTGGTTTCACGGCTACAGATTCCGTGTCCGATATTCGCCCGACAAAGGATGGGAGGAGATTTGTGGACGAGAAGAAGAAGTACAACACTGGCGTCCGCTGGATCACGAGCGAACCACCACCAACTGTCGCGTCATTCAGTGACGACGCCCAACCCCTCGTTGCAGTGGACGCGCCGCAAGCGGCGCGCCGCTGAACGCACTTGTTAGGTTGCCGGCTGCGGCCCTATGGACTTCGAATGGGACTCGGAGAAGGCGAAGGAAAACGAGAACAAATACGGCGTGTCCTTTGTCGAGGCATCAGAAGTATTCGGTGATGACCACTCGTCCGCCGTGGCCGATGCGGATCATTCCGAGGGAGAAGATCGCTAGCTCATCTTCGGCGTGACGAAGGACGAGAAGTATTTCGTGGTGTCCCTCCACGCGAGCGCAAAGCTTATGAGCAATGACAAAGACACCCTGCGGGACGAATATCCTGAGGAACTGATTCGATCAGGCGTGCGAGGCAAATACGCCAAGGCGTATCGTGAAGGCACGAACGTCGTGCTTATCGAACCAGACCTCCACAAGCTGTTCCCAGATTCGGAGGCGGTGAATGGTGCTCTTCGCGAGTACGTGGCAACCAAAAGAGCGGCAACCTAACCCCAGTTCGAGCGGACGCGTGAACTTCACCCGCTAAAGCAGACACCTCGACCTAACGCTGCAGGTGTCGTGGCGAGTCTCACGTCGACGCGTGCAGGAATGACATGCCGGTCTCAGGACTGCTCGCCGCAGTACTTCGGCGAGCCCGAACCGTCAGTCCGCCCGCACCCCCGCCGCCTTGATCACTTTCGCCCACTTCGCGACCTCTTCGCGGATGTAGGCGGCAAACTGCTCCGGCGTTCCGCCGAGTGTCTCGATGCCCTGCACGGCGAACTGCTGGCGCACCTCGGGCAGGCCGAGGATTTTCACGATCTCGGCGTTCAGCCGCGACACGGCGGGAGCGGGCGTCTTCGCGGGCGCGACGATGCCGAACCACGTGATCGTCTCGTAGCCTTTGAGCGCAGCTTCGGAGACGGTCGGCAGCGAGGGCAGCGACGGCAGCCGCGTCGAGGTCGTCACCGCCAGCGCGCGCAGGCGCCCGGATTTGACGTGCGGCAGTACGGTCGAAACCGGCGAGAACATGACCGCGACTTCGCCGGCCATCAGGTCCGCTACCGCAGGCGGACTGCCTTTGTAGGGCACGTGGGTCATGCGCACGCCGGCCATGCTGTTGAAGAGCTCGGCGGAGAGATGCGGTGCGGTCCCCGTTCCGCTCGAGGCGAAGTTGAGCTGCCCCGGCCGGGACGTCGCAAGCGCGATCAGCTCACGCACCGACTGCACCGGCAGCGACGGGTGCACGACCAGCACGTTTGGCGCGGCGGTTGCGAGCGTGACCGCGGCGAAGTCGCGCTGAAAATCGAACGGCAGCTTCGCGTACAGCGTCGCGTTGATCGCGTTCGCGACGGTGCCGATGAAAAGTGTGTGGCCGTCGGGCTGCGCTTTCGCGACGAGCTCGGCGGCGATGTTGCTGCTCGCACCCGGCCGGTTGTCTACGATCACCTGGTGGCCGAGCGGCTGGGTAAGCCGACCGGCGATCACACGCGCAGTGATGTCGGCCCCGGAGCCTGGCGGAAACCCGACGACGAGCCTGAGCGGCTTGGACGGAGATGCCGGCGCAGAAGATTGCGCGTGCACGACGCCTGCGGTGAGCGCCGCCGCGACAGCCGCTGACGCCGCACGCAGCATTGCCGCCGCTACTTCGCCGCCACCTCGACGCTGCCCTTCATGTTCGGGTGCAGCCCGCAGATGTAACCGAACGTGCCCGGCTCGTTGAAGCTGATGGACGTGCTCTGGCCCTTGAGCAACACGGGCGTGCGCGTGCCGCTCGTGAGCGTCACCTGGTGCGGAGAATCGTCGGCGTTGGTCCACGTGATCGATTGCCCGACCGCGACTTTCATCACTGCCGGACCGAAGGCGAAGCCGGTGATGTTCACGTCGTGCAGGCCGGACTTCAGGGCGACCGCACCGGTCGGGAACTTGCCCGCGAGCTGCGCCAGCGAAATCACGAAGTCCTGCTTTTCGTGCGGCTTGTGGCACACGAAGCACGACTTGATGTTGCCGTTCGCTTTTTCGTTGCGTGTGCCGTCAGCGCGGAAGGACGAGTACTGCCAGTCGCCGTTGCGCCAATCGTCCGGCACCGACGCGCCCCAACCCTTGCGCTTTTCCATCACGGTGACGCCGGCGAGCTTGCCCTTCACGAAACGGCCGTTCGCGTCCTTGACCGGCACGCCCTTGTCGTCGAGCTGCGCGGAATGGATCGCCATCGCGATCACGGTCCCGTCCGGAATCGGACGGCCTTCGCGTACCGCTTTCACGGCTTCCGGGCTCGTGTAGAGCTCGCGATACTGTTTGCTGTCGTAGCGGTCCACGGTCGCGTAGAGCTGCCATTTCTCGTAGCCCTGCGGAAACGCGATGCTGTCCGGACCCACTGCGCTGGCGGCCCATACGCCTCCGGCCGCCGCGACGATCGAAAGAATGCCCGTCACGATCTGGCTGCGTCGTTTCATGATCCCCTCCCCCGAGTGAGAACGCGCTACGTTAACACCCGGCGCCGCGGGGTTGTTCCGGAATTTAAAGCGCGATGTCCGGCAGTGAGGCGGAGCGGCTGCCGGGAAGCGGCCGGTTATCCGCGGCGTGGTAGGTGAAGACGACCGAGTACTTGGTTTGGCCGGTGCGGTTGCGCCCGGCCGCGTGAAAGAGCCGGCTGTGGAAGAACAGGACATCGCCCGGTTCGAGCTCGACGGGCGCCTGCGCGGCGATCAGCGGCGCGTTCGCCTCGACGTCGGTGCGCAGGAACTGCGCCTCGTCGAGACGGTCCGGCCCGAGATCGATCGCATGGCTGCCGGGGAGCACCAGCAGACAGCCGTTCTCGACCCGCTCGCGTCCGAGCGCGAGCCACGTGGAGACGAGCTCGGGGCGCTCGAACGACCAGTAGCGGATGTCGCGATGCCAGCTCGTGAGGCTGCCGTAACGCGGATCCTTGGTCATCACGCAATTGTGATGCGCCTGCGAGAGCTCGACGGCGGGCCCGAGCAGCGCATGCAGGTGATCCGCCACGGCCGGCGAGGTCGCCCACCGCGCAAAAAGCGGATCCCGCGCGTAGGCCTGCAACAAACGCCGCACGGTGCGCCCGCCCGGCGCGTCGTGTGAATCGGGTGAGCCGGGATAGCGCACGTCCGCCTCGTACTCGAGCGGCGCGATCGCACGCGCGAGATGCGACGTCGCGACATCCAGCATGCGCGCGCAATCCTCGCGCGAGACGAGGCCGCGGACGATCGCGTAGCCGTCGCGGTTGAAGTTTGCGAGGTCTTTCAGTGTTGCCCCTCACCCCACCCTCTCCCCACGCCGTGGGGAGAGGGAGTTTCTCTTGTTACGTCGTCAGCTCTTCTTCCGGCTCCGGCTCGTACCCGAGCACCGGCGCAAGCCAGTACTCGATCTCCGACACGGGCATGCCTTTACGCAGAGCGTAATCCCCGATCTGGTCGCGGCCGACCTTGCCGACCGCGAAGTAGCGCGATTGCGGGTGCGAGAGGTAGAAGCCGCTCACCGACGACGCGGGAAACATCGCGTACGATTCGGTCAGCCGGATGCCGGCTTGCTCGGCGCGCAGCAGCTCGAAGAGCGCGCCTTTTTCAGTGTGATCCGGGCAGGCGGGATAGCCCGGCGCCGGACGGATGCCCTGATATTTCTCGGCGATCAGCTCTTCGTTCGTGAGCCCCTCGTCCTTCGCATAGCCCCAGAACTCCCGCCGCACGCGCGCGTGCAGGAGCTCGGTGCAGGCTTCGGCGAGCCGATCGGCGAGCGCTTTCAGCATGATCGAGCTGTAGTCGTCATGCTGCTTCTCGAACATCTCGAGACGCTTCTCGATCCCGATGCCGGCCGTGACCGCGAACGCGCCGATGTAATCCGGCACGCCGCTCGATTTCGGCGCGACGAACTCGGCGAGGCACAGATTCGGGTTGCCCGTGGGCTTTTCGGTCTGCTGCCTCAGGTTGTGCCAGGTCATGAGCACGCGCTTGCGGGACTCGTCGGCGTAGATCTCGATATCTTCGTTCCCGACGCGCGCCGCCGGAAACAGCCCGAACACCGCGCTCGCGGTGAGCCAGCGGCCTTCGATGATCTTGCGCAGCATCGCCTGCCCTTCGGCGAGCACGTTGCGCGCGGAGTCGCCGACGATCGGATCCTGGAGGATCGCCGGATACGGGCCGGACAGCTCCCACGTCTGGAAGAACGGGCCCCAGTCGATGTACCGGGCGATCTCCGCGAGGTCGTAGTTCTTGAGCACTTTGACCCCGAGCATCTCGGGCTTCGGCGGAGCGTAGTGCTTCCAGTCGGTCTTGTGGCCGTTCTCGCGCGCCCGGGCGAGCGGCACGATGGTCGGTCCCTTCTTGCTTTCGTGCTGATGCCGGATGCGCTCGTACTCGGCCGTCACGTCCGCGACGTAGCCCTTGCGCAGATCGTCGGAGAGCAGGCTCGAGCACACCGACACGCTGCGGGAGGCGTCAGGCACCCACACCACCGGGCCCTTGTAGTTCGGAGCGATCTTGACCGCCGTGTGCGTGCGCGACGTCGTGGCCCCGCCGATGAGCAGCGGCACTTCGCCCCAGCCTTCGCGCTGCATCTCGCGCGCGTTGTGCGCCATCTCTTCGAGCGAGGGGGTGATCAGACCCGAGAGCCCGATGATGTCCGCGTTCTCTTTACGCGCGGTCTCCGAGATCGTCTTCCACGGCACCATCACGCCGAGGTTGATGACTTCGTAGTTGTTGCACTGGAGCACGACCGCGACGATGTTCTTGCCGATGTCGTGGACGTCGCCTTTGACGGTCGCGAGCACGATCTTGCCTTTCGGCCGGCTGTCGCCGGACGCGGCTTTCTCCGCGGCGAGAAACGGCTCGAGGTGCGCGACCGCCTGCTTCATGACGCGCGCCGACTTCACGACCTGCGGCAGGAACATCTTGCCGGCGCCGAAGAGGTCACCGACGACGTTCATGCCGTCCATGAGCGGGCCTTCGATGACGTGTATCGGGCGGCCGTACTTGATCCGCGCCTCTTCGGTGTCCTCGACGATAAAGTCAGCGATGCCGCGCACCAGCGCGTGCGTGAGCCGTTCTTCGAGCGTGCCCTTGCGCCATTCGAGCTCCTGCGCCTCGGTCTTGACAGCACCTTTCACGGTTTCGGCGAACGTCACCATTCGCTCGGCGGCGTCTGGACGCCGGTTGAAGATGATGTCTTCGACGTGCTGGAGCAGATCCTTCGGGATCTCGTCGTACACGCCGATCTGGCCGGCGTTCACGATCGCCATGGTGAGTCCGGCCTTGATCGCGTGATACAGGAAGGCGGTGTGGATCGCCTCGCGCACCGGATTGTTGCCGCGGAAAGAGAACGAGATGTTCGACAGCCCGCCCGAGACGCGCGCGTGCGGCAGGTTCTCGCGGATCCAGCGCGTCGCCTTGATGAAGTCGATGCCGTAATTGCTGTGCTCTTCGATGCCGGTGGCGATGGCGAAGATGTTCGGGTCGAAGATGATGTCCTCGGCCGGGAAATGAACCTCGTCGACGAGAATGCGGTAGGCCTTCTCGCAAATCTCGATCTTGCGTTGCAGCGTATCGGCCTGCCCCTGCTCGTCGAACGCCATCACGATCACGGCCGCGCCGTAGCGCTTGGCGAGCTTCGCGTGCTGCACGAACTCGTCTTTGCCTTCTTTCATGCTGATCGAGTTGACGACGCATTTGCCCTGCACGCACTTCAGTCCCGCCTCGATGACCTCCCACTTCGAGGAGTCGATCACTACGGGCACGCGCGAGATGTCGGGCTCGGACGCGACGAGATTCAGAAAGCGCACCATCGCCGCTTTCGAATCGAGCATCGCCTCGTCCATATTGACGTCGATCATCTGCGCGCCGTTCTCGACCTGCTGGCGCGCGACCGACAGCGCCGCTGCGAAATCGCCGGCCATGATCAGCTTGGCGAACCCGGGGGAGCCGGTGACATTCGTGCGCTCGCCGACGTTCACGAACAGCGAATCGTCGCCGATGTTGAGCGGCTCCAGACCGGAGAGTCGCGTGCGGTGCTCGATCTTCGGAACCTTGCGCGGCGGCAGGTCCCGCAGCGCCTCGGCCATCGCGCGGATGTGCGCCGGCGTGGTACCGCAGCAGCCGCCGGCCACGTTGATGAAGCCGCTTTCGGCGAACTCGCGCAGGAACGCCGCGGTCTGCTCCGGGGTCTCGTCGTAGCCCGTCTCCGCGAGCGGGTTTGGCAGACCGGCGTTCGGATATGCGCAGACATAGGTGTCCGCGATGCCCGAGATCTCCTCGATGTACGGCCTCATCAGCTTCGCGCCGAGCGCGCAGTTGAGCCCGATCGTGAGCGGTTTCGCGTGACGCACGGCGTTCCAGAACGCTTCGGGCGTCTGGCCGGAGAGCGTGCGGCCCGAGGCATCGGTGATCGTGCCGGAAATCATGAGCGGCGGACGGATGCCCGATTCCTCCGCGAACTGGTCGATCGCGAAGAGCGCCGCCTTCGCATTCAGCGTGTCGAAGATCGTCTCGAGCAGCAGCAGATCGACGCCGCCTTCGACCAGGGCGCGCACCGCTTCGGTGTAAGCGCCGACGAGCTCGTCGAAGCTCGTGTTGCGGTAGCCCGGATCGTTCACGTCCGGCGAAATCGACGCGGTGCGGTTGGTCGGCCCCAGCGCACCGGCCACGAAACGCGGCCGTGACGGGTCCTTCGCCGTGACCGCATCGGCGGCCGCACGCGCAATCTTCGCGGCCTCGAAGTTGAGCTCGTGAACGAGCCCCTGCATGTGGTAATCGGCCTGCGCGATCGAGGTCGAGTTGAACGTGTTCGTCTCGATCACGTCCGCGCCGGCGTTCAGATACTGCTCGTGGATCTCCCGGATGATCTGCGGCTGGGTGAGCACCAGCAGGTCGTTGTTGCCTTTGACGTCGTGCGCGTAGTCGCGGAAGCGCTCGCCGCGGTATTCGGCTTCGCCCAGCTTATAGGTCTGGATCATCGTCCCCATCGCGCCATCGAGGATCAGGATGCGCGACTTGAGGATGGCTTCGAGCTCACGGAAACGGCTGGGGTTCATTTCGTTCGGAAGGCCTGCGGCAAAGCCTTGAAGTTTAACATCCGGATCAAGCATTTAAGATGCTTTGCTTATGGCGATACAGCCGCCACGCGATCCAGCCAACGGTCGCCAGCCCGGTCATGCCGGCCGCGAGCGTCAAGGCGCTGTGCGACACCATCGGCGAAAGGGCCCCGGCCGCGAGCGCGGAGACGAAGCTGTGCTCGAAACCCATGAGCGAAGCGGCAAGTCCGCGGTTCTGCGGGAAAAGATCGAGCGCGAGCAGCGTCAGCGTAGGCATCGCGAGCGCCATGCCGAAGGTGTAGATCATGATCGGCAGCACCGACCACGGCAGCGCCGCCGGCGCCGCGGCGCTGTAGACGACGTTGAACGCCGCCGCGGCGAACATGATCGCGTAGGCGAGCGTGACGATCTGCGGCTGGGTCATCCTGCCGGCCACGCGCCCGGACACGTACGCGCCCGACATCACGCCGATGATGCCGGGCATGAAAAGCCATGGAAAATCCGCCGCGCTCAAGCCCAGAACGTCGTAGACGAACGCCGGCGCGGACAGGATGTACAGAAAAAACCCGGCGAAATTGAACGCGATCGCCGACGAGATCAGGAACAGCGGAATGCTGCGGCCCAGCGTCCAGTAGTTGCGCGCGAGCGGACGCAGCCGGAACGGCTGGCGTTGCGCGTGCGGCAGCGTCTCGTCGAGCAGCCAGTGGCATGCGACCAGGAGGGCAACGCTGTAACTCACGAGAAAGCCGAAAACCGCCCGCCAGCCGAGCGCCTGTTGAAGCATACCGCCGATCACGGGCGCGATGGCCGGCGCCAGACCGAAGATCATGGTGACGAGCGACATCAGGCGCTGCGCGGCGTGGCCTTCGAAGCTGTCGCGGATGATCGCGCGGCCGACCACAATGCCCGCGCCGGCCGATGCACCCTGCAGCGCGCGGAAGACCAGAAGCTGCTCGAAGCTCGCTGCCAGCGTGCAGCCGAGCGAGGCCAGCGCGAACGCCGCGATGTTCGCGAGCACGACCGGACGGCGGCCGAACGAGTCCGACAGCGTGCCGTGAAACAGTGTCATGACGGCGAAGGCGACGAGATAGAGCGAGAGCGTCTGCTGCATCTGGACTGGCGAGACGATGAGATCGCGTTCGATCGCCGGAAACGCGGGCAAGTACGTGTCGATCGCGAACGGCCCGATCATCGCGAGCGCTGCGAGCAGGGTGGCGAGCGCAGCCATCGATGCGCGCTCGCTCACGTCAGGAAATACCTTACAGTCATTGTCGGGTCTGCCTTACAGCCGCGTCCGGAATCCTTGGCTAGCGTTCCCGAAGGCTGGGCATTTTTCACGCATGAGACCAGCCGTCCGACAGGGGCTCTCATCAAACCCATCCGACACTCCCTCCGCGATGGAAGATCGCACTTGTGCTTCGGTCGGACCCGACAAGTTTTCGATACACACTCAATACGAGAGGACAGGCGCATGCAAACGAACAGACTGACCACCAAACCCACCCACGAAGTCATTGCGGCGATCAACGCGCTCGACCTCGAGTCCGTGAAGGCGCGGATGATGGATGCCGAGCTCGGCGAAGGCTGGACGCGCGAGTACGCGGACAGCATCGAAGCCGCGTACAAGACCTACCTCACGATGCTCGCGAAATATCCCGAGCACGCGGAGGACATCATGCTCGCGAAAGACGTCGACGAGTTCTGGCACACACACATCCTGCAAACGATGAAGTATGCCGACGACTGCCAGAACGTGTTCGGCGCGTTCCTGCACCACAACCCGCATGTCGGACCGCGTGACGACGCCGTATTTGCGGAGCGCGCGGCCAAGGCCGAGGAAACGCGGCGCCTGTACGAGCGCGAATTCCAGAACGCCGCCTCGGCATGGGCCGGCTCGGCCGTGAAAGCGGAGGCGGCATATTCGACCGCCGCGATCCGCTCACGGGAGGCTGCTTACTCGACGGCTGCCATCCGTTCGCAGGAAGCCGCTTATTCCACCGCTGCGGTGCGCGCGGAACAAGCCGCCTACTCCACCGCGGCGATCAAGTCCGAGCAGGCCGCGTACTCCACCGCCGCGATCCGGTCGGAACGAGCCGCTTATTCCACGGCCGCCATCCGCTCGGAGCAGGCTGCCTACTCGACCGCCGCGATTCGGGCAGACCAGGCCGCCTATTCCACTGCTGCCATTCGTGCAGAGAAAGCCGCGTATTCCACGGCCGCGATTCGCGCAGAGCAGGCGGCGTACTCCACCGCTGCCATTCGTGGCGAGCAAGCCGCGTACTCCACGGCTGCCATTCGCGCAGATCAGGCCGCGTACTCCACTGCCGCCATTCGCGCGCATCAGGCTGCTTACTCCACTGCCGCCATTCGCGCGCATCAGGCCGCTTACTCCACTGCCGCCATTCGCGCGGATCAGGCTGCCTACTCCACCGCCGCCATTCGCGCGGATCAGGCTGCTTACTCCACCGCCGCCATTCGCGCGGAGAACGCGGCCTACTCGACCGCTGCAGTCCGGGCCGATGGCGAACGGGAGAGCTCGCCCTCTGCGCTCTAACGGCTGAGCGAAAGGCCGGCCCCCCGGCCTTTCTTCTTTCTTCCGAGCGGTCCCAGTGCAGTAGACTTGTCCCCGACCTCAGCAATCCTGTGGCGGGCGCGATTCAGAAGGAATACGCAACGCTGGAAAAACCGTTGTCGTTCGCGGGAAGCGGCGCGGCGATGGATACGCGTCCGGCTCACGTACCGCCAAGCGACAGGAGGGCCCATACGGCCCGGCGCGGCATGCTGCCGTGGGCCGTGCTGGTATGCGGAGCAGCCTTCTCGATTCTCGTGTTCCTCGTTATCAGTAACGCGATCGAGGAACGCGCGCAGTTGCGCTTCGAGCGCGAGACGGCGGAGGCGAAGGGCCTCATCGACCTTCGCATCCAGTTCCACACGAGCGTGCTCTACGGCCTGCGCGCGTTTTTCAGCACGCAGCAGCACGTGTCACGGCTCGACTTCCACCGCCACGTCGAAGCCCTTCACCTGAGCGAGCGCTATCCCGGCTTCGACCTCGTCAATTACGCCGCGCGTGTGCTGCCGCATGAGCGCCGGCAGTTCGAAGAAGCGGTGCGGGCCGACACGAGCCTCGATCCCCGCGGCTACCCGGACTTCAGGATAAGGCCACCGGGGGAACGATCCGAGTATCACGTGATCGTCTATATCGAACCGATGGAGCCCTTCCGCTACGCATTCGGGCTCGATGTCGCCGCGAACCCCGTGCTCAAGGCGGACAACAGCGAGCTGCTCGCGCTCCAGCACGAAACGCGCGATTCCGGGCACCTCATCGCATCCGGACGCCCGATCCGGGTGAAGCGAAATCCCGAGTACATCGGCTTGGCACTGCGCCTCGCCGTCTATCGTACTGGCATGCCGCTCGATACGGTGGAACAGCGCCGGGCAGCGTTCATCGGCACAGTCGGCGCGGGGTTCAACGTGCAGAACCTGATGAAGGACGTGCTGAGCACCGAGATGGCGGAGTACATGCGCTTCAGGCTGTTCGACGTCGGGCCCGCGCAGGCGCCGGCGGCGGCCCGGCTGCCGCCGGCCCACGAGCGCCTGCTCTTCGATAACCGGCAGCAGAATCTCGGTGCGCCTGCGCTGGAACCGGAGAACGTCGGCCCGGCGTACTTCAACCGCGATCTCACGACCGCAGTCGGCGGCCGGCTGTGGCAGATCCGGTTCGAGGCGCCGCGCAATGCGGTGATCGACACGGTCGACGCGACGCTGCCGTGGTTCATCCTCATCGGGGGGCTGTTCACCACGACGCTGCTCACCGGCTTCCTGTATTCGCTCTCGTCCTCGGAGCGGCGCGCAGTGGCGCTCGCGAACGACATGACGAAGGACCTGCGCGAGAACCGCACGCTGTTGAACGAGGCGCAAAAGCTCGCGCACGTCGGCTGCTGCCAGTACGATCCGCGCGACGGCAGCATGATCTGGTCGGAGGAGCTGCACCGCATCTTCGGCGTCCCGGACAGCTTCGCGCCGTCGTTGAAAGCCATGATCGAGCTGGTACATCCGCAGGAGCAGGACACGGTGCGCGCCGCAATCGATACCGCATCCTCGGTCGGCGGTCCGTTTACGTTCGAGTGCCGCATCGTGCGACCCGACGGCACGACCCGGCACGTGCGCAGCCTCGGCGAAGTGATCAGCGATGCCGGGGGCCTGCCACAGCGCATGCTGTGGTCGGTGCTGGACATCACCGAGCACAGGGAAACCGAGCACGCGCTTCGCAGCTCGGCCGATCAGCTCACGGCGCTGTCGCGCAGGCTGGTCGAGATACAGGAAACCGAGCGGCGGAGCCTCTCGCGCGAGCTGCACGACCGCGTCGGTCAGAACCTCACGGCGCTCAGCATCAACCTCGACATCCTCGCGACCTCGCTCGCGCGGGACGAGCACACCGAGCAACGCGCGCGCATCCAGGATTCGGCCTCGCTGCTGGAGTCCACGGTGGATTCGATCGAGAACGTGATGGCGGAGCTGCGCCCGCCCATGCTCGACGACTATGGCCTGCTGCCGGCGCTGCACTGGTATGCGAAAGATTTTTCCAAGCGCACCGGCATCGAAGTGGCGGTGCACGGCGACGATCACGCCGACCGGCTCGAGCCCGGCGTCGAGATCGCGCTCTTCCGGATCGCGCAGGAGGCGCTGACGAACGTGCTCAAGCACGCCCGCGCCACGCGCGTGGACATATCGCTGAAGCAGGACGATGCCGCCTGTATCATGACCCTCACCGACGACGGTGTCGGTATCGACTCGCGCTCGCGCGGCGGCAGTCACCGGCACGGGCTCGGGATGGTCACCATGCGCGAACGCTCACAGGCGGTCGGCGGCCGGTTCAGCGCGCGCAGCCGCCGCGGCGGCGGTACCGAAATCGAGATCACGATCCCATGACGATAAAAGTCCTCATCGCAGACGACCACGGCGTGGTGGCAGAAGGTCTGCGCCACCTCATCGGCTCGCAGGCTGAGATGGAAGTGGTCGGGCTCGCGGCCGACGGCCGGGAAGCCGTCCGCGCCGCAATGGACACGCGGCCCGACATCGTGCTGATGGACCACGGCATGCCGCTGCTCAACGGCACCGAGGCCGCGCGGCTCGTGCGCGAGCGCTGCGCGGATACGCGCGTCATCATGCTCTCGATGCACTCCGACGCGGTGCACGTGTATCGCGCGCTGCAGGCCGGCGCTTCCGGGTACATCATCAAGCGCTCCGTCGCGAAAGAAGTCGTCGACGCGATCCTCGCGGTCCACCGCGGCGGCCGCTATTTGAGCCGCCAGCTCACCGACGTCGTCATCGATCACGTCGTACACCGCAGCGCGCCGGAGGACCCGCTCGAGCGATTGAGCTCGCGGGAGCGGCAGGTCCTTCAATTGCTGGCGGAAGGCCACAGCGTCGCCGAGATCGCGGGGACGCTGTCGCTGTCGCCGAAGACGGTCGAGACGTATCGGGCCCGCATGATGGAAAAGCTCGGCATTTACGAGCTCGCCGGCCTGGTGCGTTTCGCGATCCAGCAGGGCGTCACTTCACTGGAGCAATGAACCCGGCGCGGATGTCAGGTCCGCGCTGACGGAGAGTGTCTGCAATCGCCCGGCAGCGCCCGGTGCCCTGCCGTTTTAAAGTGATCCGATGAATCCCCGCGATATCGAGAACCCCGTTGCCCTCGTCGTCAACAGCCACCATGCGGTGCGGCGCGCGTTGTGCGAGCGCATCAGGTCTTCTTTCGCCAATTTCCGCTTGCGTGAAGCCGCCTCCGTGCAAGACGCGCTTTGCATACTCGAGGCGGAGCACGTCGACATCGTCGTTCTCGACGGTGAAGCGAGCGGCATCGATGCGCTGCGCGGCACGCGCGCGATCCTGGAACGCTCGCCGAAAGCATCGGTCGTGCTCATGTCTGCTGTTACCGAGCCCGCGTGCCGCTCGGCGGCAAGTCGCGCCGGCGCAATGGCTTTCGTGAGCAAGCGTGCGGTCGGCACGGAGCTCATGAAGGTGCTCGAGACGATTACGCGGCCGTCAGACGACGGTTCGTCCGGTCCTCGTCGATGAAACGCGTGAGCGCCGTCGCGTCGAGCGGCCTGCTCAGCAGATAACCCTGGATCTCGTCACAGCCGTTCTCCGCGAGGAAGCCGAGTTGGGCCCGCGTCTCCACGCCCTCGGCGATCACGCTCAGGTTGAGGTTGTGCGCGAGTGAGATGATCGCCTTCGCGATCGTCGAGTCGTGCTGGCTCGCCGGCACGTCGTCGATGAACGAGCGGTCGATCTTCAGGCGATCGATCGGAAAACGGCGCAGATAGCCCAGGCTCGAGTAGCCCGTGCCGAAGTCGTCGACCGCGAGCTGCACGTCCATCTCCTTGAGCACGGTGAGAATGCGGATCACCTTGTCCATGTTGCCCATCATCATGCTCTCGGTGATCTCGAGCTCGAGGCACTGGGGCGGCAGCTCGCTCTCCTTCAGGATGCGCTCGATCACCTGTGCCAGGTTCGCCTGGTAGAACTGGCGGGCGGAGAGGTTCACGGCGACGCGGCCGCAATGTTTGCCCTGACGCCGCAGCTCCGCGGCGAACTTGCACGCCGTCAGCAGCACCCATTCGCCGATCGGAACGATGAGCCCGCTCTCCTCCGCGAGCGGGATGAACTTGTCCGGCGCGACGCGTCCGAGCTCCGGATGCTCCCAGCGTATCAGCGCCTCGAAGCCGACCAGGTCCACGCTACGCGCGTCCGCCTGCGGCTGATAGTGCAGCACGAGCTCGTTGTTCTCGATCGCTTTTGCCAGCTTGTTCTTCAGCGCGAACTGCGCCGAGATCGAGACGTTCATCTCCTTGCTGTAGTAGCTGAACGTATTGCGGCCGCCGCTTTTCGCGTGGTACATGGCGGCGTCGGCGTTCTTCAGCAGCTCCTCGACGGAGTCGCCGTCGAGCGGGTAGACGGCGATGCCGACACTCGCCGACACCGAGATCTCCTCGCGGTCGATCTGCATCGGCATGCTGAGCCGGCTCACGATGCGCGCGGCGATGTCGGTCACGTCGTTCAGGTCCTGCACCTCCGTCGCGACGAGGACGAACTCGTCTCCGCCGAAGCGGGCGACGGTGTCCTCGGGCCGCAGGAGCGTCAGGAGCTCCGCGGCGACACGCTTGAGCAGCGCGTCGCCGGCATGATGGCCGAGACCGTCGTTCACCAGCTTGAAGTGGTCGAGATCCAGGAACATCACGGCGCATCGCAGATTGCGCCGATTCGCGCGAAAGAGCGCCTGCTGCAGACGGTCCTGAAGCAGGTGGCGGTTGGCGAGCCCCGTGAGCGCATCGTGGTTGACGTGGTGCTCGAGCTCGTCCTGGTAGCGCTTGGTCTCGGTGATGTCGTTCAGCACGCCGACGAAGTTCGTCACGTGCCCCTTGGCGTTGCGCACCGGCGCGACGTGCAGCTCGTTGTAGAAGAGCGAACCGTCCTTGCGGTAGTTGCGCAGCGTGACGCGTCCTTCCTGATGGCCGGAGAGGAGCGCGCGCAGCACTTCGAGCTCGGGCTGCTCGGTATCGGTGCCCTGCAGAAAGCGGCAGTTCGAGCCCCGCACCTCCTGCGCCGTATAGCCGGTGATGCGCTCGAATGCCGGGTTCACGTGAACGATCGAATACTGCTGGCGCCGGCCGGTGGTGATGACGATCGCGTTGACGCTCGCCTCGATCGCGCGCTCGTGCAGGCGCAGCTTCTGCTCGGCGGCGACGCGCTCGGTGACGTCGCGAAAGTAGATCGCGAGGCCGTCCGGCTGCGGGTAGGCGGTCACTTCGTACCAGATGCCGTAGCGCAGCGAGTATTCGAGGTAATGGACCTCGCGGTTCTCCGCCATCGCCTGATGCAGCTTGCGATAACCTACGGTGCGCGTGCCTTCAGGGAAGAGCTCCCAGCAGACGCGTCCGAGCAGCCGTCCCGAGCGCATGCGGAAGACTTGCTCGGCCTTCGCGTTGAGGTAGGTGAAGCGCCAGTCGCGGTCGACCGCGACGAAAGCATCGCTGATGCTTTCGAGGATCTGGCCGGGATCGAAGCTGCTCGCGGCCACGGGCTGGGTGTCTTTAGCGCGCTTTGAAATGCCGCCTTTATCGTTCTGTGCCATGCGCTGGCCCGGCCAAAATGTGGGCGGAGTTTGGTTCAGGGTACGCATAAAGTCAAGGCCGCAAGGCTCTGAATTTTAGGGTTTCTTGTTCCTCCGAAGGAGAGTCGAAATGAGCTCGCGGTCAGGGCGTCTGATTCTTATCTGGGCGCTCGTGCTCGCCACCGCGTGGCTCGGCGAGCGGCTCTATCGCAACTACATCTGGACGCCTGAAGGGCCGCCGGTGGTGGTCCCGGCCGGCAAGTTGAGCGACTGGGAAAAAGGCAACATCGATCTCTTTCGGGCCGCGTCGCCTTCGGTGGCATCGATCACGACCGAGCAGATGCGCATCAACCCGTTCTTCGGCGCGACCGTCGCCCAGGGCGCGGGCTCGGGATTTCTGTGGGACGCCGGCGGCCACGTCGTCACGAATTTCCATGTGATCGAAGGCGCGAGCACGGTGTACGTGCAGTTGGGGACGGCCGATCCGATCCGCGCGCGAGTCATCGGCGGCGCGCGCCAGTACGACATTGCCGTGGTGCGTCTCACCGACGTGCCGGCCGGGCTGCGCCCGCTGCCGATCGGCAGCTCGAAATCGCTCTTCGTCGGACAGAGCGTGTATGCGATCGGCAATCCGTTCGGCCTTCAGCGCACGCTGACGACCGGCATCGTCAGCGCCGTCGAGCGCAGGCTCCCCACCGCGCAGGGGCGGGAAGTACGCGGCGTGATTCAGACCGATGCGGCGATCAATCCCGGCAACTCGGGCGGACCGCTGCTCGACAGCAGCGGCCGGCTGATCGGCGTCAACACGGCGATCCTGTCGGAGTCCGGCACGTCGGCCGGGATCGGCTTTGCCATTCCCGTCGATTTGGTGAGCCGCGTCGTGCCGGAGATCATCAAGCACGGACGCGCGCCGCGCCCGGGACTCGGCATCATCGCCGCCGACGAGCGGATCGCGCAGCAGTTGGGGGTGAGCGGCGTCGTCGTGCTCGGCGTCGGCCGCGGCTCGCCGGCCGAGCGCGCCGGCTTGAAGCCGTTCCGTCCGGACAGCACGGAGCCGGGCGACGTGATCGTCGGCGTCGAGGGCAAGCCCACCAAGACGCTGGCGGATTTCGCGCAGGCGCTCGAAGACGCCGGCGTGGGCAAGGAGATCACGCTCAAGGTGCGCCGCGGCAACGCGGAGCGCGAGGTCCAGGCGCGCGTCGTCGATCTCGCAGACTGAAAACAGGGACGCACACCATTTCAGGTGCGATCGAGGCGCCGGTACTGGATCGCCTCGGCGATGTGCGCGGCGGCGATGGATCGATCGTCCGTGAGATCGGCGATCGTGCGCGCCACCTTGAGAATGCGGTGATAGCCGCGGGCCGACAGCCCGAGCCGCCGCAGCGCCTGGTTGAGCAGCTCGGCGCCGCGCGCGTCGGCGGTGCAATGCAGCTCGACTTCCGCGGGCGTAAGCCGCGCGTTCGACTTCTCCTGACGTTCGAGCTGCCGCTCGCGTGCGCGCACCACGCGGCAGCGAATGGCCGACGAGCGCTCACCGCCCGGCGCGGCGGCCAGATCTTCGGGCGCGACGGCGGGCACGTCGATCTGCACGTCGATGCGGTCGAGCAGCGGGCCCGAGATGCGCGAGCGGTAGCGCTGGATCTCGCCGGGCGTGCAGCGGCAGCGATTCGTGTAATGGCCGAGGTACCCGCAGGGGCATTCACGCGTTGCCCTCTTGCCACTTACCCACGTCACGCTTAAATGCTTGAAACCGAAGGAGACGGACCTCGAGCCGCAGACGGTCGGTGATCACGTTAAGCGACGACGCCTTGAGCTCGGTCTCACGCAGATAGAGGCCGGGCAGCGCCTCGGCGTCACACAGTTCACCGTGATCAACTGGGAGAGCGGCGAGCGGAGGCCGGCTACCCGGCACTGGCCAGCGCTACTTGAGTTTCTCGGCTACGACCCCGAACACAGTGTCCCGGGCACACTCGCTGAGCAGCTCACCTCCGAACGCAGGAAGCGCGGCTGGTCGCAGCGCCAAGCGGCCAAAGCGTTCGGCGTCGACCCCTCTACTTGGTCATCGTGGGAAGCCGGCGGCATCGTCATGATGCGCACGCACCGGACCGCCTTGGCGCAGTGGCTCGGCGGCTCCGACGCCGACCTCAGCCGGGTGATGGCTGAGCGCTGGAGAACGGCCCACGCAAGCGGCGAATGCGACTAACGGGTGAGCGTTCACTTACACGAAATCGCACCTTCAAGCACACAAAGTGCGACACTGCTGTCGTATAGAATAGTATTCAGCTCCCCAAAGCTCACTTTTTCGATAAGAATGAGCACACATCGAAAACAAGTAATCGTGAACAACAACTTTCATACAGAAGAAGCTGAAAAAGAAGCCACGGCCACGCAGCTCGAGCAGAAGTGGGGGGAGGCACTCAACGCCGGTTTTGTCGTGGTCCCCTCCGCGCTGTTTCGGCACCAGCGCGAGCTCGGGCTGGGAGACGGCGAGGTCGTCGTGCTCATGAACCTGCTCATGTCCTGGTGGAAGCCGGAGGAGTTTCCGTTTCCGCACACCGCGACGCTCGCGAGGCGCATGGACACGACGCCGCGCACGATCCAGAGGTATATCGGATCGCTTCAGGAGAAGGGGCTGCTGCAGCGTCTTCCGCGCGTTCGGACTGGCAAGGAGCGGTCGGGGGTTCAGTACGACCTAAGCGGATTGGTCGCGCGCCTGAAGCAGCTCGGACGAGAAGCTCACCCACGGCGCCGAGGCATGGGGAACGTATTCGAGATCGCTACGGCGGCGGTGAACGCACCCGCCCCGGCGAGCGGGGAGGTGCTCTTCTAAGGATTCGGGAAGCCCTGCCGAATGTCTGTCGTTTTCCTGCCAAGGGGGCCGCGGCGTCCAACACCGCGGTCGCGCGAACGACAGACTTGCAAGCACCGAATACGGGCCTCCAAAACCCCGGTCTCGGCCAGCACAGGCGCCATCATCATACCAGCGGGGCGGCGAAATGAGCGCCGCCCCTGCCGCCGCCCAGGAAAAACAACGCCCTCCTTATCGTCAAACACTAAAAATTAGGCGCTCGGAGGCACGTTAGCGGCTGACCAATGTTGCCCGATCATCCGCGCTTTTCGGAAGTGCCCCCGCGGCTTTGCGGACTTTGTCCAGCCCCTGCCTTCAAACCGGCGCATAAAACTGCGCATAAAAATGTAGCGTTTTTCAGTTCTGAGGCATAAAGTACCGGCGTCTCCACTACTTGCGCGCGGAAATGAAGATTCTAAATAAGAGAAACGCCGTAATTCGCTTGGGAGGGTATCTCCCCCTCATTCGTTCCGTTTTCCTCCGCGCGTGGGCCGAGTACAACGCCCTGCCGCTCGAACTGCGGATCAAGCTCACCCCCCGCTCCCGTGCAAGTATCGTTCACGACTTCGTGGTGCATGCGATCCGCGCCAGCTTCGACGGCATCGACGATGTGCGGCTGCTCGAGATCAACAAGTTGTTCGTGATGCTCGTCGGGTGCGACGTCGTGCTGCGTTTCAAGAAGCTCGACGACGGTCTCCGCGCCAGCAGCATCCCGACCCAGCAGAGCCTGGATTTCTCCAATCAAGACGACCTCCCCGGCATCGAGAGAGTCACGCATCTCGATGCGGGATATCGCTTGAACGCGCTGCAAACGACTATCGAGGGCGTGTACGTGTGCTGCCCGAACGGAGCGTCTGTCCTCTGGTATTACGAGATCGCGCCCGAGGAAGGTGAGGCCGATAACGTGATTCCGCTTCCGCGGCCCAACGCGCCGTTCTCCGGCGCGCAGATCACGCCACTTGGCGCTGACGCGAGCAAGACGCAATCGGACGATGATGGCGAGAGTTAATCCAAAGATGGTCGAACTCGCCCGCATTTCGCGCGGCTTGAGTCAGACCGATTTCGCAAAGATGCTCGGCATTCCGCAGAGCACCTATTCGCGCGTCGAGGCTGGACTATTGCCCGCTGCCGACGAGTTGGTCGATGCCATCGCGACAAAGCTCGATTACCCGCGCGATTTCTTTTTTTTGGACGAGCAGATCCATGGCGCGGGAACGAGCGCGCTTCACTACGTCTACCGGCGCAAACAAGGACTTCCCGCTCGCACCCTGCGACGCATCGAAGCTGAAGCGAACATCGGCCGCATCCGCATCAAGCGCTTGCTCGCGAATGCGCGCGTCAAAACTCCGCACGTCATCCCGACATTTAGTCTCGACGACTACAAAAGCGACGTAGAGCGCATTGCCCAATCGGTGCGGGGAATGTGGCTTCTGCCGCGCGGACCTGTCGAAAACATGACGGCGGCCATAGAAGCGGCCGGGGGCATCGTGATCCGTCAGGACTTTGGCACTGACGCCGTCGATGCAACGAGCTTTCGTTTTCCGGGTATGCCGCCGCTTTTCTTTGTGAATAAGAAGCTCTGCGGCGATAGGCAACGCTACACGCTCGCGCATGAACTTGCCCACTTAGTCATGCACCCGATCCCGAATCCGGAAATGGAAGAGCAGGCGGATCGCTTTGCTGCTGAGTTTTTGATGCCGAAAGAAGATATCAAGCCTTCGCTACACCAATTTTCCTTAGCCAAGGCGGCGAATCTGAAGCCGTACTGGAAAGTTTCCAT
>DASPNJ010000022.1:0-10230 GCA_035626595.1 Burkholderiales bacterium | reverse complement strand
GCTCCCGGAGGAGCCGTAATTGAGCTTGCCGGGTTTCGCTTTCGCGAGCGCGATCAGCTCGGGAACGCTCTTCGCCGGCAGCGACGGATGCGTCACCAGCACGAACGGAACGCGCGCGATGAGACTCACGGGCGCGAGATCCTTCTGAGGATCGTAGGGCACTTTCGTCATGTGGGGATTGATGACGATAGGCGCGTTGGTGGTGAGGAGTACCGTATAACCATCCGGCGCGGCCCGCACGACCAGGTCGGTGCCGATGTTGCCGTTGCCGCCGCCGCGATTGTCGACGATCACCGCCTGCGACCACTCTTCGCCGAGCTTCTGTGCGATCAGGCGCGCGATGATGTCGGTGCCGCCGCCTGCTGAAAACGGTGTGATGAGCCGGACGGGCTTCACCGGAAAGGCGCCTGCCGGCTGCTGAGCGGCCGCGGTGCCGATCGCCAGCAGCGCGGCAGCGATGAAAGTCAACGAGGCCTTCATGCGCATTGCAGGCTTTCCGGCGGGCGCGCAAGCGCGGGATGGACGGTCTTGATCGTGATGCGCTTCATGAGCCGGTGCTGCCCGGACCCGTAATTCGGCACCGCGTTGTGCTGCGTCGAGTTGTTGTCCCACAGCAGCACATCGCCGGTTCTCCATTTATGGCGATAGACGAACTGCTCGCTGTACAGGTGCTGGAGCAGGCTTGCGAGCACTGTTCGCCCCTCGGATTCGGGCAGCCCGTCGACACGCGTCGTGTAGCCCTCGTTCACGAAGATCGCCTTGCGGCCCGTGATCGGGTGGGGCCGGATCACTGGATGCAGGATGTCCTTTGTCGTGGAATTCGCACGCGCCGGTTGCACCGTCGGATTGCGCTTGATGCGCTGCTGGTAGCGGTAGTCGTAGCTGAAGACGGCCTTCAGGCCTTCGACCTTCTGCCTGAGGTCCGCGGGCAGTGCGTCATACGCGCACACTGCGCTCGCGAACAGCGTATCGCCCAGTGGATTGCCTTCGTTATCGCGCGGAATTTCGATGCCCTGCAGCGTCGTCCACGCGTCGAGCTCCGGCAGATAGCTGCCGTCGCTGTGCCAGAAGTGTCCGACCTCCACCAAGCCGACCGGCCGTCCGTCCTGCACGCGGTTCGAGAGAATCAGGATCTCCGGACATCCTTCGGGTGCGAAGTGCGGCAGAGAGTGCGGCTGGAGCTGGCCGAGCGCGCGTGCGTAGTCGACGAAGGCGCGATCGCTCGGCGTCTGGTTGCGAAAGAGCAGGAGCTGGCGCTCGAGCAAAAGGCCGGCGAGTCCTCGCGTCAGGCTCTCGGATAGCGGCTTACCCAGGTCGACACCGAGAACCTCGGCGCCGAAGATTCCCAGCTCCCGATAATTCACTTCAGCAAACTGAGGCATGCGTAGCTCTCCCGCCTGAACGAGCGCGAAGCGTATCGCGTACGCACCGCGCGCGGACATTCAAATGTCGATTGCAGTATTCGTTTTATGAATATAGCGGCCGTCGAAGGTGCCGACGCTTTGTCGCCCTTTCGACGCGAATGGATGCGCCCGCGTCCCATATACTCGGGCTTTGCCCGTGAAATTTCTGCAATGAGACACCTGCTCGTATTCGCCGCACTCGCGTGTTCGATCCCCGCTGCTCACGCACAGACCAACTATCCCGCGCGCACGATCCGCTTCATCGTGCCGTTCACGCCGGGCGGTTCCGCCGACATCTTCGCGCGCCCGGTAGCGCAGAAGATGAGCGAATCGATGGGCCAGCAGGTCGTGGTGGAAAACCGCCCCGGTTCCGGCGGTGTTGTCGGCACGGAGGTCGCTGCGAAGGCGGCGCCCGACGGCTACACGCTGATGATGGGGCTCACCGCGAACATGGCGGTAAATCCGTCGCTGTATCCGAAGCTGCCCTACGATCCGCTGCGCGATTTCGCGCCGGTGACGCTCGTTGCCTCGGCGCCGTACGTGCTCGTCGTGCCGCCGTCGCTCCCCGCGCGCAATGTGAAAGAGCTCGTGGGTCTCGCACGCGGGCGGCCCGGCGATCTCGCGTATGTCTCGCTGGGCAGCGGCAGCATGGGGCATCTTTCAGGCGAGCTGCTCGCGTCGATGGCCGGCGTGAAGCTACTGCACGTGCCCTACAAGACGCTAGGGCAGGCGCTACCCGATCTCATGTCCGGGCAGGTCCAACTCCTGTTTCTCGGGATCGCTTCGGCGCAGGGCCACGTGCGCTCCGGAAAGCTCCGCGCGATCGCCGTGAGCGGTTTGAAGCGCTCGCCCGCGCTGCCACAGGTGCCTACGGTCAATGAGTCGGGCGTGAAAGGCTTCGAGGTGACGGGCTGGTACGGCGCGTTCGTGCCGGCGGGAACGCCGCAGGACATCGTCGCGCGGCTCCATAAGGAGATCGTGCGTGCGCTCTCGCAACCGGACGTGAAGGACCGACTTTCGCGCGAAGGCGCAGACCTCGTCGGCAACTCGCCGCGCGAATTCGATGCGTTCGTGCGCAGCGAGATCGCGAAGTGGGCGAAGGTGGTGAAGCTCTCGGGGGCGAAGGCGGAGTGAAGGCGTTTCTCGACCTCGAGCCCGGCGTGCGGCTCTGTTACCGTCTCGACGATTTCACGGATCCGTGGCGCACGCCGCAGACGGTGGTTTGCGTGCACGGCTTCGGCGAATCGGGTGAAGCGTGGCGGGCCTGGGTGCCGCATCTCGCGCGCGACTACCGCGTCGTGCGTATCGATCAGCGCGGCTTCGGCGAGTCGACTCCGATGCCCGAAGACTTCCCATGGTCGCTGGACGTGCTCGTGAACGACCTCGAGCGCGTCGTGAGCGCCGTGGGCAACGGGCCGGTCCATCTGATCGCGGCGAAGATCGCGGGCCCGGTGATCATGCATTTCGCCGCCACGCGCCCGCAGCTCACGCGCTCGATCACGGCGGTGGGCTCGTTGAGCAAAGGTCCGCCCGGCGTCGACGAGTGGCTCGACTATCTCGGCACGCACGATATGGAAGCCTGGGCCCGCAAGACGATGCCGCCGCGGCTCGGCACGGACATGCGGCCAGAAGCGGTGGAGTGGTGGGTCCGGCTCACGGGGCGCACGCCTAAATCCACCGCGCTCGGGTTATTCAAAGTCGTCTCCGGCATCGACGTGACCGACGACCTGCCGCGCATCCGCTGTCCCGCGCTCGTGATCACGACCGACAGCGCGCGCCGCCCCGTCGCGAAAACGCGCGAATGGCAGTCGCGGATTCCCGATTCGAAGCTGCTCGCACTGCCGGGCGATGCCTACCACCCTGCGGCGTCCGCGCCGGACGCCTGCGCGCGCGCCACCCTTGAATTTCTCAATAGCTTCGATTCAAAGCGCGCCTGACGCATGCCTACACTCAAGCTGCCCGATATGGAGATGCATTACGTCATCGACGACTTCACGGATCCGTGGACGACGCCGGAGACGATCCTGCTGATGCACGGCAATGCCGAGAGCGCGCTCGCGTGGAACGCGTGGGTGCCGCATCTCGCGCGCCGCTATCGCGTCATGCGGCCGGACCGCCGCGGATTCGGGCAGTCGACGCCGATGCCGCGCGATTTCGAGTGGTCTTTCGACGTGCTCATCGACGATCACATCCGTCTCATGGACGCGCTCGGCATCGAGCGCTTTCACCTCGTCGCGGCGAAATGGGGCGGGACGCTCGCGCGCGTATTCGCCGCGCGGCGCCCGGAGCGCCTTGCGACCCTCACCGTGATCGGCACCCCGGCAGCGGCGCGTCCCGGCGGCGAGGTGATACCCAAGCTGCAGGCGGAGTTCGAACAGCGTGGCCTGAAAGACTGGATCCAGCGCACGATGGGCATGCGCCTCGGCTCGAAATTCCCGCCTGAAGCCACGCAGTACTGGATCGACTTCATGTCGCGCGCGCCGGTCTCGACGCTGATCGGGTTCCAGGAGATCAACTACGCCGATATCAGCGCGGAGATTCCAAAGATAAAGGCTCCGACGCTGGTGATCACGACCGAAGGCAGCGGCCTCGCATCGATCGAGGAGAACCGCGCCTGGCAGGAGAAGATCCCGAACTCGCGTCTACTCGTATTGCCCGGCGATTCGTATCACGTCGCGCTCACCGACCCCGCCACGTGCGCGCAGGCGACGCTGGAGTTCATCGCGGCAAGCGGCGCACACTAAAGCGGCTGCACGTCGCGTCGTATATAGAAGGAGGAGGAACGCGATGGTGCGTCTGGCTGACCTGCCCGAGTGGGACCGCAAGATCAAGATCGAGAAGCTGAAGGAGCTCGACGGATTCGACGGCCGGCCGTGGGTGCGCCCGCCGCCGCTCGCCGAATGCCGCATCGCAGTCGTCACCACCGCAGGCCTGCACCGCAAGGGCGACCGTCCCTTCGGACAGAGCGCGACCGACTATCGGATCATCCCGGGCGGGACGCGCGCAGCCGAGCTCGTGATGAGCCACCAGTCGGTCAACTTCGACCGCAGCGGCTTTCACGAAGACCATAACGTCGTCTTTCCGATCGACCGGCTGAACGAGCTCGCCGCATCCGGCGCGATCGGCTCGGTCGCCGCCTATCACTACTCGTTCATGGGCGCGACGCAGATCCGGCAGCTCGAGCCCAAGGCCGTGGAGCTCGCGGCGCTGCTCAAGGCGGACAGTGTGGACGCGGTGCTGCTCACGCCCATATGACCGAACTGCACGTGCGCCGTGGGCGCACTGGCTCACTACCTCGAAGCGGCGGGTGTCGCGACCACGCAGATCTCGCTCATCCGCGAGCACACCGAAGCGATCAACCCGCCGCGCGCGCTGTGGGTGCCGTTCATCCTCGGGCGTCCGCTTGGCGTGCCGAATGACGCGGCGTTCCAGCAGCGCGTGCTGCTCGCGGCGCTGCGGCTGCTGGAAGCACCGTCGGGTCCGGTGCTCGCCGACTATCCGGAAGACGCGCCGCCGGTCTCGTCCGACGACGAAGCGGGGCAGGCATGCCCGGTGAGCTTCGCGTCGCAGGTCGCCGAGAGCGGCGTGCGCGGCGCCATTGCACGCGAGGTCGAAGCACTCGCCGGCTGGTACGACCTTGCCGTGCAACGCCGCGGACGCACCAGCGTCGGGCTCGCGTCTGTGAGCATGGCGGACGCGGCGGAACGGCTCGTCGCCTTCACCGAGTCTTCGGAGCTTGCCGCGATCGACGGCCTGAGCCGCAGCGAGACGCTCAAGGTCCTGATCGAGGACCTGCGCGCGTTCTATTACGAGGCGGCGTCGGCGAAGCCGGGCGCGCCTGACGCCGAGTCGATCCAGCGGTGGTTCTGGTTCGACACCGCGGGCGGGCGCCTGATGCTGAAGGTCGAGGAGATCTGCGCGCGCCACGAGGACGCATCGCTCAAGCGGCTCGCCGCGACGTCGATCGTGCCGCGCGCGGTCTCGCGCGCGGTGCGCGCGTAAAGCGCCCTATCACGGCGCAGAGGCTAAGGGAGTCGCAGCGCGTTTATCAGCAGGTGCTCACTGCTGCGGCAGTCCGATCTGCCGGATGATCTTGCCGTATTTGCCGATCTCGCCGGCGATGTAGACAGAGGTCTCCTTCGGCTCGCTCGTCACTACGATATAGCCGAGACCTTCGAGCGTTTTGCGCGTATCGGGTGCATTCAACACCGAGAGCGCCGCCTTGTGTATCGTCGCGACGATCTCGCCCGGGGTGTTCTCCGGCACGAGCAGCCCCGCCCACGCGACCACCTCGTATCCCGGCAGAAGGTCGGCGATCGGTGGCAGGTCCGGCAGTTGCGGAAGACGCTGCTTCGACGTGACGGCGAGCGGGCGCAACCTCCCGTTACGGAAGTGCGAGAGCCCGGTCGCGATCGGCGAGAAGTACACCGATACTTCGCCCGAAAGCACCGCCGCGAGCGCCGGGCCGCCGCCCTTGTAAGGCACGTGCAGCATGTTCACCTTCGCCAGCCCCTTGAAATACTCGGCCGAGAAGAAGGTCCCGCTGCCGCTGCCCGCCGAGGCGTACGTGATGTCGCCCGGACGCGCCTTGGCGAGCCTGATGAGATCCTGCAAGGTCTTTGCGGGCATCGAAGGATGAACCGAAGCAACGAACGGCGAGAGCGCAACCAGCGTGATCGGCGCGAAGTCCTTCATGATGTCGTACGTGAGCTTCTTGTAGAGCGTCGCGTTTACGCTGTGATTGGTGTGCGCAAGAAAGATCGTGTAGCCGTCCGCGGGCGCACGGGCCGCGAGCTCCGCGCCGATGTTCCCGCCCGCGCCCGCGCGATTGTCGATGACGACCTGCTGGCCGAAGCTTTTCGCGAGCCCGCTGGCGAGCACGCGCGCGACGGTGTCGGGGTTACTGCCTGCGGAGGTTGCGACGAGCATTCGCACCGGCTTGCCGGGATAGCCTTGCGCCCACGCATGCGAGCCGAACGCAATCGCCGCGCCGAAGATTGCGGCCGCTGGAACACGCAAACGCGTGCTGCTCACGGTGTAACCTCCCCGGTTCGTCGTAAGTGACGACGAATCATTGTAACCAGAGGCGATGCATGAACGCACAGAAGCCGATCTCGGTCGAGCGCGGAGCCGATTGTCACGCGCATGTTTTCTGCGGCGATCGCTTTCCGTTCGCCGAAAAGACGGTCTACAGGCCTCACCCGTCGCAGGCCGGGACCGCTGACGAGCTCATGTCGGTGCTCGACGCACACGGGCTCACGCACGGGCTTCTCGTCGGCGCCAACCCCTACGGCCTCGACAATAGCTGCATGCTCGACGCGATCGCCGCGTCGAAGGGTCGCTTCAAAGGCATCGCGCTCGTCGGCCACGATGTGACCGAAAAGGAGATCGCCGACCTGAGCTCACGCGGCGTCGTCGGCTGCCGCATCAATCTTTTCAACCAGGGTCTCGCGCCGCTCACGGACACGCGTGCGCCCGCGCTGCTCGAGCGGCTGCGCGAAGCCGGCTGGTACGTCCAGATCCAGTGCGAGAAAGACCAGCTCGCCGAAGTCGCTCCGATCCTGAAGAAAGCGCGCGTGAAGATCATGGTCGACCACTTCGGCCGTCCGGACATCACGCGCGGCGTGCGGCAGCCGGGCTACCAGGCCCTGCTCGAATTCGGCAGATCCGGTAACGCGGTCGTGAAGCTCTCGGGCGCGTTCCGCTCGTCGCTCGAGCCGTACCCGCACCACGATACCGATCCGTTCATCGAAGCCGCGATCGAGGCCTTCACGCTCGAGAACTGCGTGTGGGGCTCGGACTGGCCGTTCGTGCGCATCGATGCGCGCATGGATTACGGCCCGGCACTGAGCGTCCTCGGACGCTGGCTCCCGGACGCGGCCGATCGAAACAAGGTGCTGTGGGAGACGCCGGCGCGGCTGTTCGGGTTTTCGTCGAGATAACTCAGTGCGCGTGCGTTTAATGCACTCTTACATACTTATCGACCCGAAGCTCTTTGGTGCGCCCGACATAGATGTTGCCGGTCGAATCGATGCCCATGCCGTGCGCATGGGGCATCTCCCAGCGAGTCAGCACTGCGCCGCTGCCGTCGCGTACGCTCACAGACGGCTTGCTGGTCGCGGTCGCCTGCTCCAACAGGTAGAAGACGCCGTTCTCGTCTCTCGCCATGTCGTTCGGGCCGCCCATGCCCGTCCACACGCCGACGAATTTGCCGTCCGGCGTGAAGATCTGCACGCGGGCGTTCGCGCGATCGCTCACATACAAAGTGCCGTCGGGCGAGATCGCCATGCTGTGGGGTAGATGGAACTCTCCCGGCGCGCTCTTGCCGGGCTCGCCCCACGACTGAATCAGCTCGCCGTCTTTGGTGAAGCGATGTACCCGGCTGTTTCGATAGCCGTCCGTCACGTACAGGTCACCCGAAGGGCCCGGCATCATCTCCGTGGGATGATTGAACGGCCCCGCCGCGCGCAAGGGCAGGTTGTGCCAGTCTTCGCAGCCCGTGTCGGAATGCTCGCCGCGCGTGCCCAACTGCTTCACGAGCTTGCCATCGAGCGTGTAGATCATCGCCACGTTATCCGTTTGGTCCGTCAGGTAAGCCAGGTCGTTGACGATCTTGAAACCGTGCGGACGCTTGAATAGCCCGCTGCCCCACGAACGCAGGAATTTCCCGTCCGTGTCGAAAACCAGCACGGCGGGATCCTTACGCTGGAACACGTAGAGCTGACCTCGGGAATCGGTCGTAAGCCTGCTGATGAGGCCGAAGCTTTCGCCCGCGGGCAATTTCGCAAAGTCCTCGACGAGCTCGTACGTGTATCCGTTCGATCCGACTTTCATCTCGGTCTCCCGTGAGAAATCGCTTCGCCGCATTCTAGGCGCGCGCAATGGTGAACGCGCGCCTTTCGGCCGGGAGCGTAACGCTACCGCTTCGATTGTCGACCGCGAAGGGTGCGCTCAGATCAACCGCAAGCGGCCGCAATCAACGCGGAGCGCCCTCAGCATGGCGAGGTCGCGCTAGACTCAGGCAGTAGCGAAAAACGAAGCGCAACCAGACACGTCAGCCGCAGCTCCGCCTCGACCGGTTGTCGCCCCGCTTTGACGGATACAGCGTGAACACTACCGAAAAAATCGCGCAGTTTGTTGCCAGGCTGGACTTGAGCGAGGTTCCCGAGAGAGCGCGCGCAATTGCGAAGGGCGGCATCATCGATGCGCTCGGCGTCGCGATCGCTGGCACGCAAACAGAAGTAGCGCACGTTGTTACGCGCTGGACGCGGGCGATCGGCGGCACGCCGTCCGCCGGCGTGATTGGCGGCGCCTTCAAAACGTCATCCGCCACCGCCGCGCGCGCGAACGGCGCGATCGGACATGCGCTCGACTTCGACCCGCCGCTGCCCATGCTGCCCGCATTGCTCGCGCTGGCGGAATGCGAGCGCGCATCCGGACGCGACGTGCTCGCGGCGTATGTGGCCGGTTTCGAGGTGCAGTCGAAGCTCCAGCGCGGGGTTTCCGACAAACATTCAGCGCACGGCTGGCACTCGAATACGGTATTCGGCACATTCGGCGCGACTGCGGCGGCAGCAAAAGTGCTGAAGCTCGACGCGCGGCAAGTGCAGATGGCGTTTGGCATCGCCGCATCCGAGGCAAGCGGCATTCGAGAGAACCTCGGCACGATGACCAAACCCTTACACGCAGGAATCGCGGCGGCGAACGGTATCACCGCCGCGACGCTCGCGCGCGAGGGACTTACCAGCTGTGTTGACGGCATCGGCGGAGAATTCGGAGCGCTGCGGCTTTTCGCGATGCCGGGGGAATACGACGAGCAGCAAATCGCCGATACCTTTGGCAGCCCATGGAATATCGTCGCCAGGGAGATCCGCATCAAGCCGTATCCGTGCTGCCGTTGGGCGCACCGGCCGCTCGATGCGCTGCTCGCACTGACGCGGGCGAATAACGTTCGGGTCGACGACGTTGAAACGATCGAGTGCGAAGTCGGCGCGCACGTGTCGGAGGTGATGACTTATCCGGTCGCCCAGACCGAGCTGCAGGCAAAGTTTTGCCTGCCTTATTGCCTCGCGGTTGCGGTTTGCGACGGTCGGGCGGGCCTCGGTCAATTCACCGGCGAACGCGCCCGCGATGCACACGTCCAGGCCCTCGCTGCGCGCGTCAGGGTCATCCACCCGGATGGCAAGAGCGAATTCGAAACCGGCACGCGCTTGCCGTGCACGGTGCGCGTGCGTTTGAAGGACGGGACTGTGCTCGAACAGGGCGCCGGCGCTGCACGCGGCGATCGCGAAAATCCGATGACCTTCGAGGATATCGTAGAGAAATACCGGGATTGCACTCGAGGCTTGCTGGCCGCCGAAAAAGCCGAACGAGTACTAACGCTCGTTCAGGACATCGAAAACGCGCCCGACCTCGGCGAGCTCTTCTCCATCCTGACCTTCGATATCCGCACTTAAGCGGCGACGAGGCCGCTGCGAGGGTGTCGGCCCCTGGCTGCCGCGCGCGGGTCATGGTAGGGCCGGCTCCCGCGGAACTGGAGCCGGTGCATCACGCGCCGCGCGCCCGGATCGAACGGATTTCGATGATGCATCAGGCAGCGATTGTCCCAAATGAGGACATCTCCGGGCTGCCATGTGTGATGCCACGCGAATCGTTCCTGCGACGCATGCGACCAAAGCATGTTCAGTAACGCTTCCGATTCTTCGAGCTCCAGCCCGCAGATATATGCGTTGGGGCGACGTCCCAGGTAGAGGGCGTTGTAACCGGTTTCGGGATGCGTTCTCACGATGGGATGCCATGGACCCGGCACGACAACCGGATCGGTGGC
>DASPNJ010000021.1:0-40559 GCA_035626595.1 Burkholderiales bacterium | reverse complement strand
ACGCGTCGCAGCACCCGCGGCAGGTGCCATGCTGGATCACGCATACCAATTCGCGCACACACGACATCATTCGCGCAGGGCTCGATCGCTCGCCGATGTTCACCGGCGTGATCGAAGGCATCGGGCCGCGCTACTGCCCGTCGATCGAAGACAAGATTCACCGATTTGCGGACAAGGCCTCTCACCAGATCTTCCTTGAACCCGAAGGCCTCACGGTCAACGAGTACTATCCGAACGGCATATCGACGAGCCTGCCGTACGACGTGCAGGTGGCGCTGGTGCATTCGATTGCCGGTCTCGAGCACGCGCACATCACGCGGCCGGGCTACGCGATCGAGTACGACTATCTCGATCCGCGCGCGCTCAAGAGCTCGCTCGAGTCGAAGTCCATTGGAGGGTTGTTTCTGGCCGGCCAGATCAACGGCACGACGGGTTACGAGGAGGCGGCGGCGCAGGGACTGCTGGCGGGCATCAACGCGGCGCGCGCGGCGCGCGGCGAAGACGGCTGGTGCCCGCGGCGCGATCAGGCGTATCTCGGTGTGCTCGTCGACGACCTCATTACGCGCGGCGTGTCGGAGCCTTATCGCATGTTCACGAGCCGCGCGGAGTATCGGCTGAGCCTGCGCGAAGACAACGCGGACCTGCGGCTCACCGAAACGGGCCGTAAGCTCGGGCTGGTGGACGATGTGCGCTGGCGTGCATTCTGTGAGAAGCGCGACGCGATCGCGCGCGAGCAGGAGCGGCTGCGCTCGACGTGGGTCAATCCGAAGCTCGTCGGCGCCGCCGATGCAACGCGCGTGCTCGGCCAGCCAATCGAACGCGAGTATCCGCTGGCCGATCTGCTGCGACGTCCCGACGTGGCGTATCGCAGCTTGATGACGCTGCCGGGCGCGGGACCGGGGGTGGCGGATCCGCAGGTTGCCGATCAAGTCGAGACGCAGGCGAAATACCATGGTTATATCGAGCGCCAACGCGACGAAATCGAACGCAACGAACAGCACGAGAACGCGCGGCTGCCGTCGGATATCGACTACCGGCGGCTGCGCGGACTGTCCGTCGAAGTGCAGCAGAAGCTCAACGCACACCGGCCCGAGACGATCGGCCAGGCTGCGCGCATCTCCGGCGTGACGCCGGCTGCGGTCTCCATCCTGCTGGTGCACCTGAAACGCGGGTTCGCCGACGCGCGACAGCAGTCGGCATGAGCCTCCGGGCGGCGCTCGCCGACGGGCTCGAGACTCTGCGGCTTTCCGTTCCCGACGCTGCGCAGACGAAGCTCCTCGCGTACATCGCGCTCATCGAGAAGTGGAATCGCGTCTACAACCTCACCGCGATACGCGAGCCCGAGAAAATGCTCTCGCACCACGTGCTCGACAGTCTAGCGGTCGCGCCGCACCTCGCGGGCGGGACGGTACTAGACGTCGGCAGCGGGGCGGGGCTGCCGGGCATACCGCTCGCCATCGCGCGGCCGGAGCTCGCCGTGACGCTGCTCGAAGCCAACCACAAGAAAGCGGCGTTTATGAAGCAGGCGCTGATCGAGCTCGGGCTGAGTGAGGTCGAGATCGCGGCGGAGCGCGTCGAAGCATGGTCCGCGTCGAGGCAGTTCGACGTGGTGATCTCGCGCGCGTTTTCGGATCTCGCCGAATTCGTTACGCTCGCCGCCCGCCACTGCAGCGATAACGGCACGCTCGCCGCGATGAAAGGCGTCTATCCCTATGAAGAGCTCGCGCAACTGCCTGCGCCGTACGAAATGACCGCGGTCATCCCGTTGACGGTGCCGGGGCTCGCAGCCGAACGGCACCTGGTGCTGATGCGGCGCAAGTAAAGGAAGGCGGGGGGAATGGCCAGGATCTTCGCCATAACAAACCAGAAGGGCGGGGTCGGGAAAACGACGACCGGCGTCAATCTCGCCGCGAGTCTCGGCGCGACTAAACGGCGCGTCCTGCTCGTGGACCTCGATCCGCAGGGCAATGCCACGATGGGCAGCGGCGTCGACAAGCGCACGCTGCAATCGACCGTCTACCAGCTCCTGATCGGCGAACGCGACATCCGCTCGGTCCGCGTTGCGGCGCCGGCGGGTCGCTACGACCTGCTGCCCGCGAATCGCGACCTCGCCGGCGCCGAAATCGAGATGGTCGAGCTCGAGCACCGCGAGTCGCGGCTGAAGGACGCGCTGCACGAAATCGAGGACGAGTACGACTTCATCCTGATCGATTGCCCGCCGGCGCTGAACCTCCTCACGGTCAACGGACTCACGGCGGCGCATGCCGTGATCATTCCGATGCAGTGCGAGTACTACGCGCTCGAAGGACTGAGCGACCTCGTCGCGACCGTCAAAAAAGTTCGTGCGCACCTCAATCCGGAGCTCCAGATCGAGGGGCTGCTTCGCACCATGTACGATCCCAGGAACACGCTCGCACAGCAGGTATCGGCGCAGCTCGTTCAGCATTTCGGCGACAAGGTGTACCGGACGGTCATCCCGCGCAACGTGCGCCTCGCCGAAGCGCCGAGCCACGGCAAGGCAGCGCTCGATTTCGACAAGACCTCCAAAGGCGCGCAGGCGTATCTCGCGCTGGCGGGCGAGATGATCAGCCGACACGAGCAGCCGGCGTGAAGGAGCGACTGTAATGGTGAAACCGAAAGGCCTCGGGCGCGGGCTGGACGCGCTGCTCGGAAACGACGAGCCGCCGGCGCCGCGCGCAGGCGAAGCCCTGCGCACGCTCGCCATAGACGAGCTCGCGCCCGGCAAGTACCAGCCACGCACGCGCATGGACCAGTCGGCGCTTGCCGAGCTCGCCGACTCGATCCGGGCGCAGGGGGTCATGCAACCGATTCTCGCCCGACCGGTCGCGGGCGGCGCTTTCGAGATCGTGGCCGGCGAGCGGCGCTGGCGCGCTGCACGCATGGCGGGGCTCGCCACCGTACCGGTACTCGTGCGCGAGATCAGTGACAATCAGGCGCTGGCCGCCGCGCTGATCGAAAACATCCAGCGCGAAGACTTAAGCCCGCTCGAGGAAGCGGCCGGCATCCAGCGCCTCGTGCGCGAATTCGGCCTCACGCATCAGGCCATCGCCGAAACGCTGGGCCGCTCCCGCACGGCGATCACGAATCTGCTGCGTCTGCTCGAGCTCGCGCCGCCGGTGCGCGAGCTTTTGTCCGAGGGCAAGCTCGACATGGGTCATGCGCGCGCGCTGCTCGCGCTGCCGGTTCCGGCGCAGATCGATCTCGCGCGCGTCGCGGCCGATAGAGGATTCACGGTGCGCGAGGTCGAGCGCCGCGTGTCCGACGCGCTGAAAGCGCGCGAGCCGCGGCGCCCGCGCGCCGATCGCGACGTCGTGCGCATGGAGGAAGAGTGGTCCGACCGCCTAGGCACCACGGTGCAGATCAAGGCGCGGGGAAAGCGCGGCGGCAAACTCGTTCTCGCGTATCGCACGCTCGACGAGCTCGAGCAGTTTCTCGCGCGTCTCGCCAAGTAAAACGCCCTCGCGTGTTTTGACGCGAGTCCTGGCGCCAACGTATAATCTCGCGGTTTTATCCGCGGGTGAACGCGTGCCGCTCCTGATCGAGCGCAAGGCGCTCCGCACCGTCCTTCGGTGGCAGGTCTACGCGACTGCCGCGTCGATGTTGATAGCCGGAATCCTGATGGGTGTGAACGCCGCTCTGTCGGCGCTCGCGGGCGGCTTCATCAATATCGCGGCCGGTACGGTCTTCGGTGTGGTCGCAACGCGCAGCAGGAAACGCACGGCGGCGGAAGCAATGGTTGCCATTGCGCGGGCCGAGGCTGCAAAGATCGCGCTCATCGTGGCGCTCATGTGGCTGACGCTCTCGACCTACCGGGAGCTCGCGCTCGCGCCGTTCTTCGGCACGTTCGTCCTGACGGTGATTTTCTTCAGCATGGCGATTTTCGTCCGCGACAGATAACGAAGCGATCCGCAGATGGCGCAGGAACTCACTCCGAACTCGTATATAGGCCACCATCTCGCGTTCCGCGAGCTGAAGCTCGGCGATTCTCCCTTCTGGACGCTGCACCTGGACACGCTTCTCACGTCCATCGTGCTCGGCCTGGTGACGTTCGGATTCCTTTATCTGGTAGTGCGCGGCGCGACGGCCGGCGTGCCGGGAAAGCGTCAGGCGTTCATCGAGCTCGTCATGGGCTGGATCGACGATCAGGTCAAAGGGATCTTCCATGGCAGCCGTGAGTTCGTGACGCCGGTCGCCGTCACGGTATTCGTGTGGGTGCTCTTCATGAACGCGATGGATTTTCTGCCGGTCGACTGGATCGCGCTCGTGCTCGAGAACGTGTTTCACCAGCACTACTGGCGTCCCGTGCCGACCGCCGACGTCAATACCACGTTCGCGCTGGCGCTCTCGGTCTGGCTGCTGATGATCTTCTACAGCATCAAAGTGAAGGGGATCGGCGGCTGGATACACGAGCTTTTCGCTGCGCCATTCGGCTCCAATCCGCTCCTGTGGCCCGCCAATTTGCTGTTCAACCTGGTCGAGTACATCTCGAAGCCCCTCTCGCACTCGCTGCGGCTCTTCGGAAACATGTACGCGGGCGAGATCATTTTCCTGCTTCTGTGGCTGTGGGCCGCGACCGGCCTCGCCGGCACGATCTTCGGGTCCGTGCTCGGCCTCGGCTGGGCGATCTTCCACATCTTGATCGTCGCGCTGCAGGCCTTCATCTTCATGATGCTGACGGTGGTTTATCTGTCGATGGCGCACGAGAGCCACTAGAGCATCGAGAACCGCATCACCAACACGCAAAGCTTCTTCGCAGAAAGGAAAGCAAGATGGAAAAAATGCAAGCACTGGCCCTGATCCAGGCCTATACCAGCGTCGGCATCGGCCTCATGATCGGCCTGGGTGCCGCCGGCGCCTGTATCGGCATCGGCATCATGTGCAGCCGCTTCCTGGAAGCCGGCGCGCGCCAGCCCGAGCTGATTCCCGCCCTCCAGGCCAAAGTGTTCCTGCTCCTGGGCCTGATCGACGCATCGTTCATCATCGGCGTGGGTCTCGCCATGCTGTTCGCGTTCGGCAATCCGCTTCTCGGCGTCGTCAGCTAGAGCCGCATTTCCGGCAGGATGTTATGAACATCAATCTCACGCTGATCGCGCAGGCGCTGACGTTCGCGGCGTTCATCTGGTTCACCGCGCATTTCGTCTGGCCCTATCTTTCGCGCGCGATCGAGCAGCGACAGAAGCACATCGCCGAGGGGCTTGCCGCGGCCGAGCGCGGCAAGCAGGACCTCGAGCAGGCGTCGGTACGCGCCGCGGATATGCAGCGCGATGCACGCCAGCAGGCGCAGGAAATCCTCGCGCAGGCCGAGAAACGCGCCGCGCAGATCATCGAGGAAGCCAAGGTCGCCGCCGGCGAGGAAGGCGCGCGCATGATCGCGGGGGCGAAAGCCGAGATCGAGCAGGAAGTCTCGCGCGCGCGGGAGACGCTGCGCACGCAGGTGGCACAACTCGCTGTCGCGGGCGCGGAACAGATTCTTCGCCGCGAAGTCGACGCCAAAGCGCACGCCGATCTCCTCGCGAGCGTGCAGAGCCAGCTCTAATGGCCGAACCCGCCACCATCGCCCGTCCGTACTCCGAAGCGGCGTTCCGGCTCGCGCTCGAAAACGGGAAGCTTCAGCAGTGGTCGGAGATGCTCGAGCTGATCGATGCCGTCGTGAGCGACGAGAACGTCGCCTCGCGCATCGGCGATCCGAATGTCGGGGAGCAGGCGCTCGAAGGCCTGATTCTCGGCATTCTCGGCGAGCGTCTCGACGGCCATGGCCGCAATCTCGTGCAGGTGCTCGTGCAGAACGGCCGGCTCGACCTCGTGCCGCACATCCGCGGGCTGTACGACGCGCTCAGACGCGATCACGAGGGCGTGGTCGAAGCACGCATCATCTCGGCGATGCCGATCGGTGACGAGCAGGTGCGTCCCTTGCTCGCCGCACTCGAGGCCAAGTACGGGCGCAAGGTCAACGCGCAGGTCGAGGTGGATCCGGAGCTGATCGGGGGCGCGCGTATCGTCCTCGGAGACAAAGTCATCGATGCAACGGTGCGGGGCCGGCTGGATGCCATGGCGGCCGCCCTCACTCACTAGGAGTCGTACATGCAACTCAATCCTTCCGAGATCAGCGAGCTCATCAAGAGCCGGATTCAAAACCTCGGCGGCACGCTCGAAGCCCGCACGCAAGGCACCGTTATCTCGGTGACCGACGGCATCTGCCGCATTCACGGTCTCGCGGACGTGATGCAGGGCGAGATGCTGGAGTTTCCGCAGAACACCTTCGGCCTTGCGCTCAACCTCGAGCGCGACTCGGTCGGCGCGGTGGTTCTCGGTCAGTACGAGCACATCACGGAAGGCGACACCGTCAAGACCACGGGGCGCATTCTCGAAGTGCCGGTGGGGCCGGAGCTGATCGGCCGGGTGGTCGATGCGCTGGGTCAGCCGATCGACGGCAAAGGCCCGATCCCGGCCAAGATGACCGACGTCATCGAGAAAGTCGCTCCGGGCGTGATCTGGCGTAAGTCGGTATCCCAGCCGGTACAGACCGGCCTGAAGGCGATCGACTCCATGGTGCCGATCGGCCGCGGCCAGCGCGAGCTCATCATCGGCGACCGCCAGACCGGCAAGACCGCCGTTGCGGTGGACACGATCATCAATCAGAAGGGCAAAGACCTCATCTGCGTCTACGTCGCGATCGGGCAGAAGGCGTCCACGATCAAGAACGTGCTGCGCAAGCTCGAAGAGCACGGCGCGATGGATTACACGATCGTGGTTGCGGCCTCGGCGTCGGATTCGGCCGCGATGCAGTACATCGCGCCGTACTCCGGCTGCACGATGGGCGAGTATTTCCGCGACCGCGGCCAGGACGCGCTCATCATTTACGACGATCTGACCAAGCAGGCGTGGGCGTACCGCCAGATCTCGCTGCTGCTGCGGCGTCCGCCGGGCCGCGAAGCCTATCCCGGCGACGTGTTCTACCTGCACTCGCGGCTGCTCGAGCGCGCCGCCCGCGTGAACGAGGAATACGTCGAGCACTTCACCAAGGGTGAGGTCAAGGGTAAGACGGGCTCGCTCACCGCGCTACCCGTCATCGAAACGCAGGCGGGCGACGTGACCGCTTTCGTGCCGACCAACGTGATCTCGATCACCGATGGCCAGATCTTTCTGGAGACCGATCTCTTCAACGCCGGCATCCGGCCCGCGATCAACGCCGGCATCTCGGTGTCGCGCGTGGGCGGCGCCGCGCAGACCAAGGCGATCAAGAAGCTCGGCGGCGGCGTCCGTCTCGCGCTCGCGCAGTATCGCGAGCTCGCGGCGTTCGCGCAGTTCGCCTCCGACCTCGACGAAGCCACCCGCAAGCAGCTCGAGCGCGGCCGCATGGTGACCGAGCTCATGAAGCAGCCGCAGTTCGAGCCGCTTCAGGTCTGGGAGATGGCGCTCACGCTCTTTGCCGTCAACAACGGCTACTTCGACGACATCGACGTGAAGAAAGCACTTTCCGCCGAGCGTTCGATGCGTGATTACATCAAGGGCAAGTACCCGGACCTCGTGAAGCGTATCGAGGATACGAAGGACCTCTCCAAGGAAGACGAGGAGAAGCTCCAACAGGCGGCGAAGGACTGGAAGACGACCGCCACCTACTAGGACCTCAGCCGCGAACGCAGCATTCGAACGTTATTAGTATTCACATCGTTATCCCACAGGGCTGAAGAAGGACCGCAATGCCGGGCTCCAAGGAGATCCGCACCAAGATCAAGAGCGTGCAGAACACGCGCAAGATCACCAAGGCGATGGAGATGGTCGCCGCGTCGAAGATGCGCCGCGCGCAGGAGCGCATGCGCCACGCGCGTCCGTACGGCGAGAAGATCCGCAACGTCGCCGCGCATATCAGCCATGCGAATCCGGAGTATCGCCATCCGTTCCTCGTCGAGCGCGACAGCGTGAAGCGCGTGGGCATCATCGTGGTGACCGCCGACAAAGGTCTGTGCGGCGGGTTGAACACCAACGTGCTGCGACTCGCGCTCTCGAAGATGCGCGAGTGGGAAGCGGCCGGTGAGGAGATCGAAGCCTGCGCGATCGGCAACAAGGGCCTGGGTTTTCTCCAGCGCCTCGGGGCGAATGTCGTCTCGCAGGTGACCGGACTCGGCGACCGGCCCCACATGGAGAAGCTGATCGGCGCGGTGAAGGTCATGCTCGACGGCTATACGAGCGACCGCTTCGACCGCCTTCTCATTTTCTATACGCGCTTCATCAACACGATGAAGCAGGAACCGGTGATGGAGCAGCTCCTGCCGCTGTCGGCCGAGCACATCAGCGCAGCGCCTCAGAGCAGCAGCGCGACGCCGCTCGGCACCTGGGACTACATCTACGAGCCGGATGCGGCGGTGGTGCTCAACCAGGTGCTGACGCGCTACATCGAGGCGCTGATCTACCAGGCGGTCGCCGAGAACATGGCGTCCGAGCAGTCGGCGCGCATGGTCGCGATGAAGTCGGCTTCGGACAACGCTGGCAACGTCATCGACGAGCTCACGCTCATCTACAACAAGTCGCGCCAGGCCTCTATCACGAAGGAGCTTTCGGAGATCGTCAGCGGCGCGGCAGCGGTATAGGTCAAGAACACGGGATCGGGACACATCATGGCAGAAGCTCAGGGTCAACAACGCAACACCGCAGGCACCATCGTCCAATGCATCGGCGCGGTCATCGACGTGGAATTTTCGCGTGAGAGCATGCCGCACGTTTTCCATGCGCTGAAGCTCGACGCGGAAAACTCGCAGCTCACGCTGGAGGTTCAGCAGCAGCTCGGCGACGGCGTCGTTCGCACTATCGCGCTCGGCTCGTCGGACGGTCTGCGCCGCGGCATGAAAGTCATCAATACCGGCGCGCCGATCTCGGTGCCGGTCGGCCCGAAAACGCTGGGACGCATCATGGACGTGCTCGGCCGCCCGATCGACGAAGCCGGCGACATCGGCGCCGAAAAGACGATGTCGATCCACCGCCAGGCACCCGAGTTCGACGAGCTCTCGCCTTCGCAGGATCTGCTCGAGACCGGCATCAAGGTGATCGACCTGATCTGCCCGTTCGCCAAGGGCGGCAAAGTCGGATTGTTCGGCGGCGCCGGCGTGGGCAAGACGGTCAATATGATGGAGCTCATCCGTAACATCGCGATCGAGCACTCCGGTTATTCGGTGTTCGCCGGCGTCGGCGAGCGCACGCGCGAGGGCAACGATTTCTATCACGAGATGAAGGAATCGAAGGTTCTCGACAAAGTGGCCCTGGTCTATGGCCAGATGAACGAGCCGCCGGGCAACCGGCTGCGCGTGGCGCTGACGGGCCTTACGATGGCCGAATACTTCCGCGACGAAGGCCGCGACGTGCTCTTCTTCGTGGACAACATCTACCGCTACACGCTCGCCGGCACCGAAGTGTCCGCGCTGCTCGGACGTATGCCTTCCGCGGTGGGTTACCAGCCGACGCTCGCGGAGGAGATGGGTCGTCTCCAGGAGCGCATCACTTCGACCAAAACCGGCTCGATCACCTCGATCCAGGCGGTGTACGTGCCGGCGGACGACCTGACCGATCCTTCGCCCGCCACGACGTTCGGTCACCTCGATTCCACCGTCGTGCTCTCGCGCGACATCGCCTCGCTCGGAATCTACCCCGCGGTCGACCCGCTCGACTCCACGTCGCGCCAGCTCGATCCGCACGTCGTCGGCGAAGATCACTACCAGACGGCGCGCGCGGTGCAGGCGACGCTGCAGCGCTACAAAGAGCTGCGCGACATCATCGCGATTCTCGGGATGGACGAGCTCTCGCCCGAAGACAAGCTCGTCGTTGCGCGCGCGCGCAAGATCCAGCGCTTCCTGTCGCAGCCGTTCTTCGTCGCGGAGGTATTCACCGGCTCGCCGGGCAAGTACGTGCCGCTCAAAGAGACGATCAAGGGCTTCAAGATGATCGTGACCGGCGAGTGCGATGCGCTCCCCGAGCAGGCCTTCTACATGGTCGGACCGATCGAGGAAGCGTTCGAAAAAGCGAAAACGCTCCAGTAATTCATGGCCAACACCATTCACGTCGACGTCGTCAGCGCCGAAGAATCGATCTACGCCGGCGAGGCGGAGTTCGTCGTGCTCCCGGGCGAAGCGGGCGAGCTCGGGATTTACCCGCGACACACGCCGCTCATCACGCGCATCAGGCCCGGGGAGGTCCGCATCAAACCGGCGGGCGGCGGCGAAGAAGAGCTGATTTTCGTCGCCGGCGGTATTCTGGAGGTGCAGCCGAAGGCGATCACGGTGCTCGCCGACACCGCCATACGCGGCCACGACCTGGACGAAGCGAAGGCACTCGAAGCGAAAAAACAGGCCGAGGAGGCCATGCAGAACCGCACTTCGAAGCTCGACATCGCCAAGGCACAGGCGGAGCTCGCGACCGCGGTGGCCCAGCTCGCGGCCATCCAGAAACTTCGCAAGCGGCGGTAGTCGCGCCGCTCGCCTGAAGGCTCGGGCCTCGGCGCGCCGCGAACAGAGGGAAACTGGGGTTTCCCTCCGTAACCTCCTTTCCTTTCACGCGATCCCAGGCACGCGCGATGGAAGCGGACATTTTGATCGTCGGCGGCGGCATCAACGGCGTCGGCATCGCGCGTGACGCTGCCGGCCGCGGCCTCGCGGTCGTGCTGGTCGAGCAGGCCGATCTCGGGTCCGCCACCAGCTCCGCGAGCAGCAAGCTCGTGCACGGCGGGCTGCGCTATCTGGAGCAGCTCGAACTCCGCCTCGTTGCGGAGTCGCTGCACGAGCGTGAGGTGCTGCTTCGGGCCGCGCCGCATATCGTGCGGCCCATGCGTTTCGTCATGCCCTCCGACCGCGCATTGCGCCCCGCATGGGTCATCCGCAGCGGCCTCTATCTGTACGACTGGCTCGCTCGCCGCGATACGCTCGAAGCGTCGTCGTCGGTCGACCTCGCACGCCCGCCGTATCGCGACAGTCTGCAACCGAGGTATCGCCGCGGATATGCCTACTCCGATTGCTGGGTCGACGATGCGCGACTCGTGATCGCGAACGCACGTGCCGCGGCAGACCTCGGCGCGCAGGTGTTGACGGGCACGCGGTGCGTCGAGGCGAAGCGCCACGGTCCGCGCTGGCGAGCGCGGCTGAGCGGGCACGCGGGCGACATCGAAGTGCGTGCTCGGGCGCTGGTGAACGCAACCGGGCCGTGGGTCGAGCGTTTCATTACCGGCGCGATTGGAGAGCCGACGGCCGCGCGCGTGAAGCTCGTCCAAGGCAGCCACATCGTCGTGCCGCGCCTGTACGAGGGTGACCACGCGTTCATCCTGCAGAACGACGATCGGCGCGTCGTGTTCGTCTACGGCTACGAGGGTGATACGCTGATCGGCACGACCGATGTCGCGCGCGGCGATGAGCCCGGCGCGTGCGCGGTCAGCGCAGCGGAAGTGGAATACCTGTGTCGCGCGGCGAACCGCTATTTCGCGCGTCAGAGCCGGCCCGCAGACGTGAAGTGGTCCTACTGCGGCGTGCGCGCGCTCGTCGACGACGGCAGCAGCAATCCCTCGAAAGTGACGCGTGACTACCTGCTTCAGATCGACGGCGGCGCGCAACGCCCGCCGCTACTGTCGGTCTTCGGCGGCAAGATCACGACCTATCGCAAGCTCGCGGAACGCGCCCTGGAGAAGCTGCGGCCTGCGCTGGCGCACATGCAGGCGCCATGGACCGCCGCCGCGGTGCTGCCCGGCGGTGACGTGCCGTCGCGGGATCCTGAAAGCTATGCGCGGAGTCTGTGCCAGCGCTACCGCGCTTTGCCGGAACGGCTCGTGCGCGCGCTTGTGCAGCGCCACGGCACGCGTGCGCCGGACATTCTGGACGCGGCGTACGACACATCCGACCTCGGCGAGCACTTCGGCGCCGATCTTTACGCACGGGAGGTCGACTATTTCATAACCCACGAATGGGCGCGTGACGTAGAAGACATCCTCTGGCGTCGAACGAAAGCGGGTTTGCACATCACGGCTAACGGGCAGGCGCGGCTGGCGCATTACCTGCACGGCCGGCTGCACGATGCTGCCATGCGATAATTTGCGGACATGTCACTCAATATCGTGATCCTTGCGGCGGGACTCGGGAAGCGCATGCGTTCGCGCCTGCCGAAGGTGTTGCACACGCTCGCCGGCCGCCCGCTCATCGCGCACGTCGTCGAGACCGCGCGCAAGCTCCAGCCGCGCTGCATCGTGATCGTCTACGGCCATGGCGGCGAGCAGGTGCGCGACGCGCTCGCGGGCGCGGATCTGCGGTTCGCCCGCCAGGAGCCGCAGCTCGGCACCGGCCACGCGCTGCTGCAGGCGCTGCCGGCGCTGACCGATGCGCCGACGACACTCGTCCTCTACGGCGACGTGCCGCTCATCGGGGAGGACACGTTGAAGCTGCTGCTCGCGGCCGGGCGCGACGGCGCCGCGATCCTGACCGCGGAGCTCGAGGATCCGACCGGGTATGGACGCATCATCCGCGGCGCGCACGGCCTGGTGACCGCGATCGTGGAGGAAAAGGACGCGAGCGCCGAGCAGCGCAAGGTGCGCGAAACGAACATGGGTTTCATGGCGCTTCCGACCGCGCGATTGCCGCGCTGGCTCGGCCGGCTTTCGAACGACAACGCGCAGCGCGAGTACTACCTCACCGACGTGGTGAAGCTCGCGCAGCAGGATGGCCTCGCCGTCGCCGGCGTCCGCGCGCCGCGCGGCTGGGAGACACTGGGTGTCAACAGCCGCGCACAGCTCGCGGAGCTCGAGCGCATCTATCAGCGCGAATACGCGAACCGGCTGCTCGAAGACGGCGTGAGTCTCGCCGATCCGGCGCGCGTCGACGTGCGCGGCGCGCTCTCGTGCGGCCAGGACGTGCGCATCGACGTGAACTGCGTGTTCGAGGGGTCCGTAACACTCGGGGACGGAGTGGAGATCGGTCCGAACTGCGTGCTGAAAAACGTCACCGTGGGCGCCTCCGCGCGCATCGAAGCGTTCACGCACATCGACAGCGCCGAGATCGGCGCGCATTGCAGGATCGGACCTTATGCGCGAATTCGGCCCGCCACGCGGCTCGGCGAGGACGTCCACATCGGCAATTTCGTCGAAGTGAAGGCGAGCGACATCGCCGATGGATCGAAGGCCAACCATCTGGCGTATATCGGGGACACGACCATCGGCCGCGACGTGAACGTCGGCGCCGGCACGATCACGTGCAATTACGACGGCGCTTACAAGCATCGCACCGTGATCGAAGACGACGTGTTCATCGGCTCGGACACGCAACTGGTGGCGCCGGTAGTCGTCCGGCGCGGCGCCACGATCGGAGCGGGCTCCACGATAACGCGCGAGGTGCCGCCCGGCGAGCTCGCCCTGACGCGGGTGAAGCAGAAGACGATTGCGGGCTGGAAGCGGCCCGTCAAGAAAAAGGCCTGATATGTGCGGCATAGTCGGTGCGATCTCACGGCGTAACGTCGTTCCCATCCTGCTCGAAGGCCTGAGGCGACTCGAATACCGCGGCTACGATTCCGCCGGTCTCGCGGTCGTGAACGGCGCGCTCACGCGCCTTCGCAGCACCGGCCGCGTCGCCGAGCTCGCGAAGCGCGCGGAGGAGCGCGGTCTTTCGGGTCCCCTCGGCATCGCACATACGCGCTGGGCAACGCACGGCGTGCCTTCCGAGCGCAACGCGCACCCCCACGTCTCGGGCGGCCTCTCCGTCGTTCACAACGGGATCATCGAAAACCACGAGCAGATGCGGGCGCGCCTGCAGGCGCTGGGCTATGCGTTCGCGTCCGACACCGATACCGAGGTGATCGCGCATCTGGTGCATTCCAAGATGAAAGGCGGCGCGACGCTCCTCGATGCCGTCCGCGCGAGCGTGAAAGAGCTCACCGGCGCTTACGCCATCGCAGTCGTCGATGAAAAAGACCCCGAGCGCCTCGTCGTCGCGCGCATGGGCGCGCCGCTGCTCCTCGGTCTCGGCGAAGGCGAGAACTTCGCCGCCTCCGACGCTTCGGCGCTGGTGCAGGTGACCTCGCGCGTCGTGTACCTCGAAGAAGGCGACACCGCCGAAGTCGCGCTCGATCGCGTGCGCGTGATCGACGCCGCCGGCAACAGCGCCGAGCGCGACGTGCACGTGAGCAGTCTCTCGTCGGCCGATGTCGAGCTCGGACCTTACCGGCACTACATGCAGAAGGAGATCTTCGAGCAGCCGATGGCCGTAGCCAACACGCTCGAAACGATCGTGAATGCGCACGGGGTCGCGCCGCAGATCTTCGGCGCCGAAGCCGAAGCCTTCCTGCGCGACGTCGACAGCGTGCTCATCCTCGCCTGCGGCACCAGCTACCACGCTGCCCTCGTCGCACGTTACTGGATCGAGGCGGTGGCGTGCATGCCGTGCAACGTGGAGATCGCGAGCGAGTACCGCTACCGCGAGTCCGTCCCCAATCCGCGCACGCTGGTCGTCACGATCTCACAATCGGGCGAAACCGCGGACACGCTGGCGGCGCTGCACCATGCGCGCGCGCTCGGCCAGGAGCGTACGCTCACGATCTGCAACGTTCCCGAATCGGCGCTCGTGCGTCAGTCGAAGCTCAGGTTTCTCACGCGCGCCGGTCCCGAGATCGGCGTCGCGTCTACCAAAGCATTCACCACGCAGCTCACTTCACTGGTGCTGCTGACGATGACGCTCGCAAAGCTGCGCGGCCGGCTGCCCGAGCAGCAGGAGGTGCAGCTCATGCAGGCGCTGCGCCATCTCCCCGCGGCGCTCACGCACGTGCTGGAGGTCGAGGGGCAGGTCGAAGCATGGGCGGAGCTCTTCGCGCAGCGCGATGACGCGCTGTTCCTCGGCCGGGGGATCCACTACCCGATCGCGATGGAAGGCGCCCTCAAGCTGAAGGAGATCTCGTACATCCACGCGGAAGCCTATGCCGCGGGCGAGCTCAAGCACGGGCCGCTCGCGCTCGTCGATCGCAACATGCCGGTGGTGGCGATCGCGCCCAAGGACGCGCTGTTCGAGAAGCTCAAATCGAACCTGCAGGAAGTTCGCGCGCGCGGCGGCGAGCTCTACGTCTTCGCCGATCAGGACGCGGGGCTCACCTCCAGCGAAGGCGTGCGGGTGATCACGATGCCCGACCATGCGGGCATGCTCTCGCCCATCCTGCACACGGTGCCCCTGCAGCTACTCGCCTATCACGTCGCCCTGCACCGCGGCACCGACGTCGACAAGCCAAGGAATCTCGCAAAGTCCGTCACAGTCGAGTGACGATTGGGCCTCAATGCCGCGTCGATGTAGCGTCGGTGTGAGGAAGGAGGTTACGGAGGGAACCTGGGTTCCCTCTGTTCGTTTACCGGCCCGCGCGGGAGCGGTTAGCGCCCGCGGCGTTGCTCCCGGCTCATCACGATCAGCCATTCGAGGTTGGTGATGACGCCGGTCATCGATTCGGCCATGCCGCTCGAGGTCAGAAAGCGCCCATCCACGATGAGTGACGGCGTACCGGGAACGCTGTAAGCGCGCGTGAGCTCGCGCGAGAGCTGGACCTTCTTCTCGACCTCGGGCGAGGCGAACGCGGCGCTCCAGCGCGCGGCGTCGATGCCGTTGCGTGCCGCCCACGCGGTCGCCGCGACCGGGCTCGTGAGCGAGTCGTTCTCCGTGTGTATCGCGCGATACACGGCCTGGTGCAGACGCGGAAGCTCGCCGAGGGCTTCGAGCGTGTAGTAGATACGCGCGTGATTGATCCAGCTGTCACGAAAAATCGCCGGAACGCGGCGAAGCTCGACGTCCGCAGGTTTGCGCTTCAGCCACGCTTCGAGCGACGGCTGCAGGTTGTTGCAGTGGGGACAGCCGTACCAGAAGAACTCGACCACCTCGATGCGATCGCCGGTCGCCACCGGCTGCGGCGCGATCAGGAGGTAATCGACTTTTTCGCGCAGCGGCGACTGCTGCTGCGCCTGCGCCGCGGCCGGCGCGAGCAGCGCTGCCGCTATGAGGACGAACAACGCACGAACGGCGGCGAAGCCCATGCTATTTCTTTCCCGCGCCCGGCCGGCGCGCGTTCGCAACCATCTGCTCGACGACTTTGAAGAACCGCCCGTAATCGACTTCGTTCCCGGTCGAGGTCATCGACGGTCCCGTAATGTAGCGGCCATCCACGACCATCGACGGCGTGAAGTCGATCCCGTAACGCTTGGTCAGCTCGACCGCACGCTGCGTGAGGCTTTTCACCGCGAACGAGTTGTACGTATCGGCGACCTTCTTGCGGTCGACGCCCTTGGAGGCCGCCCAATCCTCGAACACCTTCGGGTCGTTCAGCCGCATCTTCTGTTTGTGGATCGCCGCGAACACGTCGTGGTGCAGCTTGTCGACCAGTCCGAGCGCTTCCAGCGTGTAGTAGATCCGCGCGTACTGCAGCCAGGTGTCGTTGAACACCGCCGGCACCCGCTTGAATTCGACATCGGCGGGCTTGCGCTTGAGCCATTCGCTCAGCGGCCCGGCCAGCGAATGGCAGTGCGGACACGCGTACGAGAAGAACTCGATCACCTCGACCTTGCCGGGCGGGGTCGGCTGGGGCGGATTGATCGGCTTGAAATCCTTGCCCGGCGCCTGCGCGTAAGCGAAGGCCGTCGCCAGGGCGAGACACAGGAACGCAGCCGCGAGCCGCGGGAGGCGCGCAAAAAGACTCATTTCGAAAGCTCCGGTATTGCGACGCTACCGCTCGGGCTCACGCACCCTGATGAGCGTGGTCGCGACGTCGTTCTGCTTCAGAGTATCGCGCGTGCGATTAAGTTCTTCGACGCTCGTGTAAGGACCGACGCGCACGCGGTGCAATATGCCCTTGTCGGAAGTCGTGCTCGTCTCGATCCGCGCCTCGATGCCCAGCAGCGCGAGCCGCGCTTTCATGTCGTCGGCGTCGCGTGGGTTCTGAAACGCGCCCGCCTGCAGGAAAAACGCTTCCTTGCCCGCGGCCGTTGACGGCTTCTGCGTATCCCTCGGCTGTTTGTCCGCATCCTCGCTTGGCAGGATCTTGTAGAAGTCGAAGCGCGGCTTAGCATCGTCGGGCTTTGCGGCTTTGTCGTCCACGCGGGGGGTCTGCGCGGGAGGCGCTTTCGGTGCATCGGCTTTCGACGACTGACCCCGCGTCGAGAAGGGGCTCGGCATCTTGTTGATGTACCACGCCACGCCGAGTGCGATGCCGAGGCCGAGCACGAGACCGATGAGGATCCCCGCAAGGAGTGAGCTGCCGCTACCGCTGGCGCGGCCGCGGCCGCGCCGCCGCTCGTTGCCTTTGTAATCCTTCGACATCAGTCAATCTTAACCATTTTCACTGGGGCGGACACTCCGAGGAGGCCGAGGCCATTGCTCAACACCTGCCGCACGGCGGTCGCGAGCGCAAGCCGCGCGAGCTTCACCGGCTCTTCCGGCACCAGGATGCGGGTTGCGTTGTAGTAGCTGTGGAACTCGGCTGCGAGCTCTCTCAGGTAAAACGCGATCGCGTGGGGCGCGAGCTCGCGCGCGGCCGTCTCCACCGTTTCCGCATACGCCATCAGCCGGTCCAGCAGCGCGCGCTCGTGCTCCGATGTGAGCGGCGAAGCGTCGGCGTGCGCAAGCGCCGAGGCATCGCCGCCCCACTGCTCGTGCACGCTGCACACGCGCGCGTGCGCGTACTGCACGTAGTACACGGGATTTTCGTTGGTTTGGGATTTCGCGAGATCGAGATCGAAATCGAGATGCTGGTCGCTCTTGCGCATCACGTAGAAAAAACGTGCGGCGTCGTTGCCGACTTCCGCTCGCAGCTCGCGCAGCGTCACGAATTCGCCGGCGCGCGTTGACATCGAGACCTTCTCGCCATGCCGGTACAGGACCGCAAACTGCACCAGCGCGACCGTGAGCTGCTCGCGATTGAGCCCCAGCGCTTCGAGCGCGCCCTTCACGCGCGCGATATAGCCGTGATGGTCGGCGCCCCAGACGTCGATCGCGATGTCGAACCCGCGCGCGAACTTGTCGGCGTGGTACGCGATGTCCGAGGCGAAGTAGGTGTATTGGCCGTTTTCACGCTGGACCACCCGGTCCTTCTCGTCGCCGAATGCGGTCGAGCGGAACCATTTTGCACCGTCGTTCTCGTAGACGTGGCCTGCCGCGCTCAGCCTCGCGATCGCGTCGTCCACGCGGCCGGAGTCCATCAGCGAGCGCTCCGAGAACCAGTTGTCGAATACGACGCCGAACTCGGTCAGATCGGCGCGGCAGTCGGCGAGCTGTGCTTCGAGCGCATAGGCGTGTACCTCCGCGTACAACGGGCCGAGCAGTTCCTTCGCACGTGCGATCAGGGCATCGAGGCGGGCTTCCGGGTCGGTGTCGGCGATGCCGTGCGTGATCTCCGCTGCCGCCCGCGTATACCGGTCTGCCCGCTCCCCGCGCAGCGCGCGCGCCATGTCGCGCACGTACTCCCCGCGATAGGCGTTCGGCGGGAAATCGACGCTCGCGCCGCTGGCTTCCAGATAGCGCAGCCACGTGGACAACGCGAGGATGTCCATCTGGCGGCCGGCGTCGTTCACGTAGTATTCCCGCGCCACGTCGAAGCCCGCGGCCTCTAGAAGGTTCGCGAGGCTTGCGCCGTATGCGGCGCCGCGCCCGTGGCCGACGTGCAGCGGCCCGGTCGGGTTGGCGGAGACGAACTCGACCTGCACCTTTTTACGCCGCCCCAGCGCGCTGCGGCCATAACGCTCGCCCTGCGCCAGCACTTCGGTGACGACCCCTTGCTTGAACGACGGCTTCAGGAACAGGTTGATGAAGCCCGCGCCGGCGATCTCGGCCTTCGCCACGTACGGCGACGGCGGCAATGCTTCGACGATCGCTTGGGCGATGTCGCGCGGCGGCCGCTTCAACGCGCGCGCGAGCTGCAGCGCCACGTTGCAGGCGTAGTCGCCATGTTGCGGATCCTTCGGGCGATCGATGACGATGCCGGCGATCGCGGCATCGGGCCACGCGACATCGAGTGCGCGGCCGAGCAGCTCCGCGCATAGCGATCTCGCGTCCGCGGGACGGTGTTCCGACATGGGCTCAGGTGCGCCGACGGATGTCGGCGATGGTGGCAAGCGATTGAAAGAGCGGCATTTTACAGTTCTAGGGGATCGACTTCGAGTGTCCAGCGCGCGGCACTGCTCTTGCGCTCCCCGAGACGGGCGGTCCATGCCCGCAGGAAGGCGTGCAGCGCCGGGCGCGCGTGCGACTGCACCAGGAGCTGCGCCCGCTCGCGGCCCGCGAGACGCACCATCGCGGCAGGTACGACGTCGAAGAGCTCTACGTCGCTCGAGAGCCGGGCGGCAATCTGCTTTGCGTCGTCCAGGAAATCGACCGCCGCCGTGAGTTGCGGCGCTTCGGCGCGAAGCAGCGCCTGGTGCACGTACGGCGGGAATCCGCTCGCGCCGCGCTCGGCGAGAAGCTGAGTCGCGAACCGATGCATGTCCTGATCTCGAAGCGCGGCGTACAGGGGGTGCTCGGGAAACTCGGTCTGGATCAGCACTTCGCCCGGGGATTCGCCGCGGCCGGCGCGGCCCGCGACCTGCGTGAGCAACGCGTACAGTCGTTCCGACGCGCGAAAGTCGGCGCTGTACAGCATCGCGTCGGCGTTGAGCACGCCAACCAGCGCAAGGTGCGGAAAGTCGTGGCCTTTCGCCACGATCTGTGTGCCGACGAGGATATCGACTTCTCTTGCTTGTATGCGTTCGCGCATCCCTGCCCACGCGTTCTTGCGGCGCGTCGTATCGCGGTCGATGCGCACGATGCGCGCCTGGGGAAACGCGCGCGCGAGCGTTTCCTCGACGCGCTGCGTGCCCTGCCCGATCGGTGAAAGATCCGCGTTGCCGCAGCCCGGGCATGCCGGCGGTATGGGCGCTCGATGTCCGCAGTGGTGGCAATGGAGCTCACGCAAGGTGAGGTGCAGCACGAGCTGCGCTGAGCAGCGGTGGCAGCCGGACAGCCAGCCGCAGGCATGGCACATGAGCACCGGCGCGTAACCGCGGCGGTTGATGAACACGAGGCTCTGGTCGCCGCGCCGCAGCTTTTCGCCGATCGCCTCCAGCAGGCGCGGCGCGAGACCGTTGCGCGCGCCGTCCAGCCGAATGCATTCGATCCGCGGCGGCCGCTCGTTGATGCGCTCGGGCAACTCGACGAGCACGTACCGGCCGCTCGTCGCGTTGTAATAGCTCTCGAGCGCGGGAGTCGCGGAGGCGAGCACCACGGGCACCTCCCGCTGGCTCGCACGTACCACCGCCAGATCGCGAGCCGAATAGCAGAAGCCTTCGGTCTGCTTGAACGACGCGTCGTGTTCCTCGTCCACCACGATCAGCGCCAGGTCAGGCAGCGGCGCGAACACCGCGAGACGCGTGCCGAGCAGGATGCGCGCCTCACCCGCTTGGGCGGCAAGCCAGTTGCGCAAGCGCTCACTTTCATTGAGTCCGCTGTGCAGGGTCGCGACCCGCACACCCGGAAACCGCCCGCATACCGTCGCCTCGAGCTGTGGCGTGAGCGCGATCTCCGGCACGAGGATGAGCACCTGGCCGCCGGCGGCGAGCGCGGCTTGCGCCGCCTGCAAATACACTTCGGTCTTGCCGCTGCCGGTGACACCCCACAGGAGCAGCGCTTTGAACGCGCCGAGGCTCACGCGGATCGCATCGGCGGCATTCGATTGCGCTGCCGTCAACGCGTGCGCGCGCACAGGCGGCGGCGCCGCAATGGGCGCACCGGTCGCTTCGACACCGGTCTTGCGGCGTTTCGGCTCCCGCGTGCGCTTCAGCCGCTGCGGAAGCGCAGCCATCACCACCTGCCCGACCGCATGATGGTAGTAGTCGGCGGCGAATCGCAGGAGACGCAGGTCGTGCTCGCTCAGCGGCGCAGCATCGCGCAGCACACGAATCACGCGCTTCAGGCGCTCGCGCGGCAGCGCGCTCGCGCCGCCGATGTCGAGCACGACGCCTACGGCGTGGCGCCGGCCGAGCGGCACGAGCACGCGCTCGCCGACATGCACCTCCTCGCCGTCCTCGAGCGCGTACTCGAAGAGCGGCTGCACGGGCACGTCGAGGCCGACGCGGGCGATTTTCATTTGCAACGCAGAGAGAAGCTCGACGTACTTATCGCCACGTTCTGAAGGCGATTGTCGGGATTTGCGCGCAAGCGACTTCCACGTTTGAAGAATCGAAAGCTGTTCACAGCGCCCTGTGGATAGTTGTGTGAATGGCGCTGGTCGCAAAACGCGCGTTACACCGCTCGCCCGCCACGCGCGGCTTCGTCGCCCGCCTCGCGCGGTATAAAATGATGCTTTGAATCAGGGGCTTACGCCGCGCCGCCCGAGGACCCGCCCTGCAGCGCTCGGGGAGGGCCACGCTAAAGCCTTGCTGTGCATAATTATTTTGGAAGCGCGTCAGTGGAACGCGCGCGAGAGATCGTGCACGGCGTCGACGAGAATGCCGATGTGCGCGGGGTCGGTGTGCTGGGAAACGCCGTGACCGAGATTGAATACGTGTCCCGGGCCTTCGCCGTACGAGGCGAGCACCGCCTGTGCCTCCGCGCGGATGCGCTCCGGCGTACCGAACAGCACGCCGGGATCGAGATTGCCCTGCAGCGCGACGCGACTTCCGATGCGTTCGCGCGCAATGCCGATATCGATCGTCCAGTCGAGACCGACGCCGTCCGCGCCGATCCCCGCGATCTCTTCCAGCCACGCCCCGCCGCCCTTGGTGAACACGATGCGCGGCACGGTTGCGCCGTCGCGCGTGCGCGTGAGGCAGCCGACGATGCGCCGCATGTAGTCGAGCGAGTACTCGCGATACGCCGAGGCGCTGAGCGACCCGCCCCACGTGTCGAAGATCATCACCGCCTGCGCACCCGCCTCGATCTGCGCGTTCAAGTACGCCGTCACCGCGCGCGCGTTCACCTCCAGAATCCGGTGCAGGAGCTCGGGTCGGCCGTACATCATTGCTTTCATCAAACGAAAGTCAGCGCTCGCTCCGCCTTCGACCATGTAACACGCAAGCGTGTACGGACTGCCCGCAAAACCGATGAGCGGCACCCGGTTATCGAGCGCCTTGCGAATCTGCGCCACGGCGTCGATCACGTAACTCAAGTGCTCGTGCGGATCCGGAGCCGACAGGTTGCGCACCTCCCACTCGTTGCGCAGTGGCCGCTCGAACTTCGGCCCCTCGCCCTCCGCGAAATAGAGGCCCAGACCCATCGCGTCCGGCACCGTCAGGATGTCGGAAAAGAGGATTGCCGCATCGAGCGGATAGCGCGCGAGCGGCTGCAGCGTCACTTCGGTGGCGAAATCCGGGTTCTTGGCGAGCGCGAGAAAGCTGCCGGCGCGCGCGCGCGTCGCGTTGTATTCGGGAAGATAGCGGCCGGCCTGGCGCATGATCCACACCGGCGTGTACGGCGTCGGCTGCCGCAGCAGCGCCCGGATCAGTGTGTCGTTCTCGAGGCCGGTGTGAGCCACTACCGGGGCAGCGTGGAACTTCCCATCAGGAACTCGTCAACGGCGCGGGCGGCTTGCCGCCCCTCGCGGATCGCCCAGACGACGAGCGATTGGCCGCGGCGCATGTCGCCGGCGGCGAAGACCTTCGGGAGCGACGTGCGGTAGCTTTCCGTATCGGCGGCCACATTGCCGCGGCCGTCCTTCGCCACGTCGAGGGCGGCGAGCAGGCCGCTCTGCACCGGGCCGGTGAAGCCCATGGCGAGCAGCACGAGATCGGCTTTCATCTCGAACTCGCTGCCGGGCACTTCACGCATCACCATCTGCCCCTGGTCGTCTTTCTGCCACGCAATGCGCGCCGCGATCAGCTTCTCGACCCTGCCGTTCGAGCCTTCGAAGCGCTTGGTGGCGACCGCCCAGTCGCGGTGGCAGCCTTCCTCGTGCGAGCTCGAGCTGCGCAGCTTGATCGGCCAGTAGGGCCATACGAGCGGTTTGTTCTCCTGCTCCGGCGGCTGCGGCAGCAGCTCGAACTGCGTCACCGACAGCGCGCCGTGACGGTTCGAGGTGCCGACGCAGTCGGACCCGGTGTCGCCGCCGCCGATCACGACGACGTGCTTGCCGGTTGCCAGGATCTGTCCCGGCACCGCATCGCCGGCGACGACCTTGTTCTGCTGAGGCAGGAATTCCATTGCGAAGTGGATGCCGTCGAGCTCGCGCCCCGGCACCGGCAGGTCGCGCGGCTGCTCGGCGCCGCCCGCCAGCACGACTGCGTCGAAGTCGTCCATCAGCGCCCGCGCGTCCACGTGCACGCCGACGTGCTGGTTCACGCGGAACTCGACGCCTTCGGCTGCCATCTGCTCGATGCGGCGGTCGATGAGATGCTTTTCCATCTTGAAATCGGGAATGCCGTAACGGAGCAGGCCTCCGATGCGATCTTCCTTCTCGAAGACCACGACCCCGTGACCCGCGCGAGCGAGCTGCTGCGCGCAGGCGAGACCCGCGGGCCCCGAGCCGACCACGGCCACCCGCCGCCCCGACTTACGCTCCGGCGGGCGCGGCTGCACCCAGCCGCTTTCCCATGCGCGGTCGGCGATGGCGTGCTCGATCGACTTGATGCCCACCGGGTCGCCGATGATGTTCAGCGTGCAGGCGGCTTCGCACGGCGCGGGGCAGACGCGGCCCGTCACCTCCGGAAAGTTGTTCGTCGAGTGCAGCGTGTCGATCGCCTGTTTCCAGTCCTGCCGGTAAACGAGATCGTTCCAGTCGGGGATGATGTTGTTCACCGGGCAGCCGCTCATGCAGAACGGCGTGCCGCAGTCCATGCAGCGCGCGCCCTGTATCCCCGCCTGCTCGTCGGAGAGCCGCGCGATGAACTCACGCGAATGCTTTATGCGCTCCTGCGGCGGCTCGTAGGCCTCCGCAAGCCGCTCGAATTCCAGGAATCCCGTGATTTTGCCCATGCGATTTCTATTTATAGCAACGTGCTCGATATTACGATCGGTTGGCGGAGCGCCGTTCGCGCGGCGCCATGCGCTCACGCGTTGTGATCAGGCCGCGATGCGATTGCTGCGCTGTGCCCATTCGGTGAGCGCCCGGCGGTATTCCTTGGGGAACACCTTGACGAAGCGCGTCCGGTATTCGGCCCAGTTCTCCAGGATCTCGCGCGCGTGCGTGCTGCCGGTGTAGCGCGCGTGTTTCTCCAGGAGACCGCGCAGCAGCACTTCGTCGGACGTGCCGAGGTGCCACAGCTCGCGCGCCACCTTGGCGTCCTGTTCGACTTCGGTGAGCACCGGCTCGAGATCGACCATCGCGGTGTTGCAACGGCCGGCGAAGGTGCCGTCGACGTCGAGCACGTACGCGATGCCGCCCGACATCCCGGCGGCGAAGTTGCGCCCCGTCATGCCGATGACGGTGACCGTGCCGCCCGTCATGTACTCGCAGGCGTGGTCGCCGACGCCCTGCACCACCGCCGAGGCGCCGGAATTGCGCACCGCGAAGCGCTCGCCTGCGACGCCGCGGAAGTACGCCTCACCCGCGATCGCGCCGTACAGGACGACGTTCCCGGTGATGATGTTGTCGCGCGGGTCGCCGCGGAATTTCGGTGACGGCTGCACCGAGATGCGGCCTCCCGAGAGGCCTTTGCCGCAGTAGTCGTTGGTGTCGCCGATCAGGTCGATCGTCACGCCTTTTGCGAGGAACGCGCCGAGGCTCTGGCCCGCGGAGCCGGCGAAACGGATGTGGATCGTGTCGTCCGGCAGGCCCTCGTGGCCGTAGCGCTTTGCGATCTCGCCGGACAGCATCGTTCCGACCGTGCGGTTGATGTTGCGGATCGGCATGTCGATCGCGACTTTTTCGCCGCGTTGCAGCGCCGGTTTCGCGAGCTCGATCAGCCGGTGATCGAGCGCTTTCTCGAGCCCGTGGTCCTGGCGCTCGCTGTTATAGCGGGCGACCTCCGCCGGCGCCTGCGGCTGGTAGAAGATCTTGCTGAAGTCGAGTCCGCGCGCCTTCCAGTGCTCGATGCCTTTCTTCGTGTCGAGCAGATCCGAGCGCCCGATGAGATCGTCGAAGCGACGTAGCCCGAGTTGTGCCATCAGCTCACGCACTTCCTCGGCGACGTAAAAGAAGTAGTTGATGACGTGCTCCGGCTTGCCCGTGAATTTCTTGCGCAGCACGGGGTCCTGTGTCGCGACCCCGACGGGGCAGGTATTCAGGTGGCATTTGCGCATCATGATGCAGCCTTCGACGATCAGCGGCGCCGTCGCGAACCCGAACTCGTCGGCGCCGAGCAGCGCGCCGATCACGACGTCGCGGCCGGTCTTCATCTGGCCGTCGGCCTGCACCGCGATGCGGCCGCGCAGACGGTTGAGCACGAGCGTCTGCTGCGTCTCCGCGAGCCCGAGCTCCCACGGCGTGCCGGCATGCTTGATCGACGACCAGGGCGAGGCGCCGGTGCCGCCGTCATGGCCGGAGATCGTCACGTGGTCCGCTTTGGCTTTCGCTACGCCCGCCGCGACGGTTCCGACGCCGACTTCCGACACGAGCTTCACCGAAACCGCGGCCGCCGGATTCGAGTTCTTCAGATCGTGGATGAGCTGTGCCAGGTCCTCGATCGAATAGATGTCGTGGTGCGGCGGCGGCGAGATCAGCTCCACGCCCGGGGTGGAATACCTGAGCAGCGCGATGTACTCGGAGACCTTGCGGCCCGGTAGCTGACCGCCTTCGCCCGGCTTGGCGCCCTGCGCCATCTTGATCTGGAGCATTTCGGCGCTCGCCAGGTACTCCGCGGTCACTCCGAAGCGGCCCGACGCGACCTGCTTGATCTTGGATTTGAGCGAATCGCCGGGTTGAAGCTCGATATCGCTCTCGACGGTGCCCTGCCCGAGGCGCGTCGCGAGCGTCTCACCCGCTTTCACCGGCGCGTAGCGGTTACGGTCCTCGCCGCCTTCTCCAGTATTGGATTTGCCCCCGAGCCGGTTCATCGCGACCGCGAGCGTGGTGTGCGCTTCGGTCGAGATCGAGCCGAGCGACATCGCGCCGGTCGAGAACCGCTTGACGATCTCGGCGGCGGGCTCGACTTCCTCGATGGGCACCGGCGTGCACTGGCCGAACCGGAACTCGAAGAGTCCCCGAAAAGTCATGTGCCGCCGCGACTGATCGTCGATGATCTGCGCGTACTCCTTGTACGTGCTGTAGCTCGCCGCGCGCGCCGCGTGCTGGAGCTTCGCGATCGCGTCCGGCGTCCACATGTGCTCTTCGCCGCGCACGCGCCAGGCGTATTCGCCCCCCGCGTCGAGCGCGCCCTCCAGCGTAGGATCGCGGCTGAACGCGGCGCGATGCACGCGGATCGCTTCCTCGGCGACTTCGAACACGCCGATGCCGCCGACGTTCGAGGTGGTGCCGGCGAAATACTTCTCGACCAGCGCTTTCGAAAGCCCCACCGCCTCGAAAATCTGCGCGCCGGTGTAGGACATGTAAGTCGAAATCCCCATCTTGGACATGACTTTCTTCAGCCCCTTGCCGATCGCCTTCACGAAGTTCTTGCACGCCTTCTTCGGCTCGATCTCGCCGCCGAGCAGGTTCGCATTCGCGAGCTCACACAGCGTGTCGAGCGCAAGGTACGGATGCACGGCCTCCGCGCCGTAGCCGCCGAGGAGCGCGAAGTGATGCACTTCGCGCGCGGAGCCCGTCTCCACCACGAGGCCGGTGGAGGTGCGCAAGCCCTTGTTCACCAGATGCTGGTGAATCGCCGAAAGCGCGAGCAGCGCGGGAATCGCGACCTGGTCGCGATGCACGCGTCGATCGGAGATGATGATGATCGAAAAGCCCGCACGCACCGCGTCCTCGGCTTGCGCCGCGAGACTCGCGAGCCGCGCTTCGATCGCCTCCTTGCCCCACGCGAGCGGATACGTGATGTCGAGCTCGTGCGACCTGAACTTGCCGTCGGTGTGGCGCTCGATATTGCGGATCGTCTCCATCTGGTCGAAGTCGAGCACGGGCTGCGAGACTTCGAGCCGCAGCGGCGGGTTCATCTCGTCGATGCCGAGGAGGTTCGGTTTGGGGCCGATGAACGAGACGAGGCTCGTCACGAGCTCTTCGCGGATGGGGTCGATCGGCGGGTTCGTGACCTGCGCGAAAAGCTGCTTGAAGTAGTGGTACAGCGTTTTGTTCTTGCCCGAGAGCACCGCGAGCGGCGAGTCGTTGCCCATCGAGCCGACCGGCTCTTCACCGTTCGCCGCCATCGGCGTCATCAGGAACTTGACGTCTTCCTGCGTGTAGCCGAAGGCCTGCTGCAGGTCGAGCAGCGATTCGTTGAGTACGGCGCGCTTCTCCGCGGGCGGCGGAAGATCGTCGAGCTTCACGCGGATGCGATCGATCCATTCCGCGTACGGACGTGCCGAGGCGAGCGTGTCTTTGAGCTCCTTGTCGTCGATGATGCGGCCTTTTTCGAGGTCGACCAGGAACATCTTGCCCGGCTGCAGCCGCCACTTCTTGACGATGCGCTCTTCGGGGATGGGCAGGCAGCCGCATTCCGAGCCCATGATCACGAGATCCTCGTCGGTCACGATGTAGCGCGAAGGACGCAGGCCGTTGCGGTCGAGCGTCGCGCCGATCTGGCGGCCGTCGGTAAACGCGATCGAGGCGGGGCCGTCCCACGGCTCCATCATCGCGGCGTGGTACTCGTAGAACGCGCGGCGCGAGGCGTCCATGTGCTGATGGTTCTCCCACGCTTCCGGGATCATCATCATCATCGCGTGCGCGACGGAGTAGCCGCTCATGACCAGCAGCTCGAACGCGTTGTCGAACGAGGCGGAATCGGACTGCCCGTCGTAGATGAGCGGCCACACCTTGTCCAGGTCCCTGCCCAGTATCGGGCTTGAGATCGCGCCCTGGCGTGCGCGTATCCAGTTCACGTTGCCGCGCAGCGTGTTGATCTCGCCGTTGTGCGCGATCAGCCGGAACGGGTGCGCGAGGTCCCAGGTCGGGAAGGTGTTGGTCGAGAAACGCTGGTGCACCAGCGCGAGGGCCGAGGCGACGCGGGGATCCTGGAGGTCCTTGTAGTACGTGCCGACCTGGTGCGCGAGGAGCTGGCCCTTGTAGACGATGGTGCGCGCCGACATTGACGGCACGTAAAACTCCTTGCCATGCGCGAGCTTCAATGCCTGGATCGCGTGGCCGGAGGACTTGCGGATGATGTAGAGCTTGCGCTCGAGCGCATCGGTGACGGTGACGCCCCTGCCGCGTCCGATGAACACCTGCCGGATGAAGGGCTCGATCCTCCTCACCGATTCGCCCAGCCCGGTCGGGTCGACCGGCACGTCGCGCCAGCCGAGCAGGACCTGACCCTCGTCCTTGATCGCGCGCTCGATCTCGTACTCGCACGCGAGCCGTGAGGCCGGTTCCTGCGGCAGGAATACCATGCCGACGCCGTACTGACCCAGCGGCGGCAGCCGCACGCCCTGCTTGGCGAGCTCCTCGCGAAAAAACGGGTCCGGAATCTGGACCAGGATACCGGCGCCGTCGCCCGCGAGCGGATCGGCGCCGACCGCGCCCCGGTGCGTGAGATTGCGCAGGATCTGCAGGCCCTGCTGAACGATGCTGTGGCTCTTGCGCCCCTTGATGTTCGCGACGAAGCCGACACCGCACGCATCGTGTTCGTTCGCGGGGTCGTAGAGACCCTGCCGCTCGGGGGCGCCTGTACCGTTCACCGGGAATACTCCAAAATAGCGTGGACTCAACCGCTTGGTCGCCGTGCTGCAATGCCGCACACCCCTTCGACCAGCCGGGGGCGGGGCTTTGATGCCAAGCGCGGAGTGAAACCCGTTAATTCTATCGAGTTCAAGGGGTTACTACAACGAGTAATCGCGGCGGCGGGCGCCGCGACCGACCTGTCAGACCTCTTCGATCGCGAACAGGCGGCGGTGTTCGAGCATTGCGTAGCGGTCGGTCATCCCGGCAATGTAGTCCGCGGTCGCGCGCGCCTTGTCCTCGTTTGCCCGCGTCTGGAATTCCGGCGGGAGCAGGCGCGGCTCGGCGACGAACGCGTCGAAGAGCTCGGTGATGATGCGGCGCGCCTTGCTGCTCATGCGCGCCACGCGGTAGTGCCGGTAGAGCTTCTCGTGCAGGAACCGCTTGAGCTCCAGCTGTTCCTTGCGGATCGCATCCGAAAAGCCGATCAACGCCGGCGCCGCGCGCACGTCCTCGAGCGTCTCCGGCGCGTGTTTGCGGATGCGGGCCTCGCTGGAGTCGATCAGGTCGGTGACCAGGGTGTCGATCGTGCGCCTGACGGTCTCGTGCACGAGCCGCCGGCCGGTGAGCCGCGGATAGAGCTTGAGCACGGCGGCGCGGTGGCGTTTGAAGAGCGCCACCTCGCACAGCTCGGACAGGTCGAGCAGCCCGGAGCGCAGCCCGTCGTCCACGTCGTGATTGTTGTACGCGATCTCGTCGGCCACGTTCGCGATCTGCGCTTCAAGCGACGGCCTGCGTTTCTGCAGGAAGCGTTCGCCGACCGCGCCCAGCTCGCGGGCGTTTTTCACCGAGCAGTGCTTCAGTATGCCCTCGCGCGTTTCGAACGTGAGGTTCAGCCCGTCGAAAGCGGCGTAGCGCTGCTCGAGGAGATCGACCACGCGCAGCGACTGGAGGTTGTGCTCGAACCCGCCGAACGGTCGCATGCAGGCGTTCAGCGCATCCTGTCCGGCGTGCCCGAACGGCGTGTGGCCGAGATCGTGCGCGAGCGCGATCGCTTCGGTGAGGTCCTCGTTGAGTCCCAGATTGCGCGCGACCGAGCGGCCGATCTGCGCGACCTCGAGGCTGTGGGTGAGCCGCGTGCGGAAAAGGTCGCCCTCGTGGTTCACGAACACCTGAGTCTTGTATTCGAGGCGCCTGAACGCCGTCGAATGGACGATGCGGTCGCGGTCGCGCTGGAATTCGCTGCGCCCGCGCGGTGGGGGCTCGGCATGACGCCGTCCGCGGGTGTGCTCGGGCGTGCAGGCGTAAGAGGCGAGTGCCGGCGCAGCCGCGACCACGCGCGAACCGGCACGGCCCCGCGCCTCAAGCATGCACAACCGGGCGCTGGAGGACGTCGGCCACTGCGTCCGCCGGCGCTTCCGTGACGGACGCGCTGCCGATCGCGTCGAGCACGATGAACTTGAGCTGTCCGCCTTCCACCTTTTTGTCGTGGCCCATGAGGCCCAGATAGCGCTCTATGCCGAGATCCGGCGCCTCGACGGGCAGCTTCGCGCGCACGAGAATCTCTTTGACTCGACTCACGTCAGCCGCGTGGATCAGGCCCATGCGTTCAGACAGACGCGCGGCAAGCACCATTCCCGCCGCGACGGCCTCGCCGTGCAGCCACGTGCCGTACCCGGTGCCGGCCTCGATCGCATGTCCGAAGGTGTGGCCGAAATTGAGCAGCGCGCGCACGCCGCCCTCGCGTTCGTCCTCGCTGACCACCTCGGCCTTGTTGCGGCACGACTGTTCGATGGCGTAGGTGAGGGCGTTCGCGTCCTTGGCGACAAGGTGCTCGATGTTCTCCTCCAGCCAGGCGAAAAAGATACGGTCGCGGATGAGGCCGTACTTGATTACTTCGGCCAAGCCCGCGCCGAGCTCCCGCTGCGGCAACGTGACGAGCGTGTCCGTGTCGGCGACCACCACACGCGGCTGGTAAAACGCGCCGATCATGTTCTTGCCGAGCGCATGGTTGATCGCGGTTTTGCCGCCTACGGCTGAATCGACCTGCGCGAGCAGCGTCGTCGGAATCTGCACGAACGGCACGCCGCGCTGGTAGATCGCCGCCGCGAAACCGGCGATGTCGCCGACGACGCCGCCGCCGAGCGCGACCACGGCGGTCCGGCGTTCGAACCGGTGCTCGAGGAGCGCGTCGAGTATCGTATTGAGCGTGCGCCAGTCCTTGTGCGCTTCGCCGTCCGGAATCACGATGGGCACGGCGGCGGTGCCTGCGCGTGCGAGCGCGTTGACGAATGCGTCGAGATACAGCGGCGCGACGGTCGCATTGGTGACGATCGCCACGCGCTTCTGCGGCAGGCGCGAGACGACGAGGTCGGGGTGCGTGAGCAGCCCCGGCCCGATGTGTATCGGATAGCTGCGCTCGCCGAGCGCTACCGTCAGCGTGCGCACGTACGTGTGGTCCCGGACGCGAGCCGCTGCTCGAGCCGGTGCGTAAGCGCGCTCAGACTCTGGCTCCCAGTGTCGACGATGACGTCGGCGACCTCGCGATAGAGCGGGTCGCGCTCGCGGTAGAGCGCGGTCAGCTTCTCCAGCGGCTTCTCCGTCTGGAGGAGCGGCCGGTTCTTGTCGTGGCGTGTGCGCTGCCAGAGGTCGGAGGGCGCCGCGCAGAGATAAACCACGGTTCCGTTCGCTTTGAGCATGTCCCTGTTCTCCGGGGCGAGAACAGCGCCGCCGCCTGTGGCGAGCACGATGTTCGGGCGGCGCACGAGCTCGGCCAGCATCCTGTTTTCGCGCGCGCGGAACCCGGCCTCACCCTCGATCTCGAAAATGATTGGAATGCGCACGCCGGTCGCGCGCTCGATCTCGTGATCGCAGTCGTAGAACGTCTTGCCGAGCCGGCGCGCGAGGAGCTTGCCGACCGAGGTCTTGCCGGCGCCCATCAAGCCCACCAGAAAGACGTTGCCACCGTGCGCGCGCGTGACGCGGAGCTCCGCGCTGTCGATCGCCATCATGCGGATTTTAGTCGCAAAAACGCAAAACGGCGCCGGTAGGCGCCGCTTCGGGCCGGAGTCCTGTTATACGGCTACTGCGCGACGCGCAGCGTCTCCTTCAGTATCCGAGGGGTGACGAAGATCAGCAGCTCGTTGCGGTTGTCCTGCTTGAGCGTCTGCCTGAAGAGGAATCCGAGATATGGCAGATCCCCCAGCACCGGGATCTTGTTGATCGTCGTGCGCTCGTCCTGGATATAGATCCCACCGACGACGACGGTGCCGCCGTTTTCGACGAGCACCTCAGTCACCACCTGGTTCGTGTTGATCGTGGGCTGCCCGGCGACCGCGATCTCGCCTACGCTGTCCTTGTGGACATTCAGGCTCATGATCACGTTGTCGTCGGGCGTGATCTGGGGTTTCACCTTGAGCGACAGCGTGGCTTTCTTGAATTGCACGCTCGTCGCGCCGCTGGAGGTCGCCTGCTGGTACGGGATCTCCACGCCCTGCTCGATGGTCGCCTCGACCTGGTCCGCAGTGATGACGCGCGGGCTCGAGATCACCTTGCCGCGGCCGTCGGCCTGCAGCGCGGAGAGCTCGAGGTTCAGGAACTTCGTGCCCTGATTATTGAAGAGCAGGAAGGAAAAGAACCCGGGCTGCACGCCGCGTATCGTGTTGGCCGGAAGGTTCAGACTCAAGGCGTCGGGGATGAACGGCACCTGTTCGGCGATCTGGCCGCTGTGCAGCGCCATGTCGGTGATCTGGCTGCCGAGATTCCACCGCAGTCCCGTTCCCGACAGCCGATTGCCCCGCCCGGTCATGTCGTGGAACCCCATGCGGATGCCGAGATTACGGCTGAAGGTGTCCAGCGCCTCGACGATCCGCGATTCGATCAATACCTGACGCACCGCGATATCGGTCTTGCGGATGAGCCTGCGGATCTCCTCGAGCCGCGACGGGGTGTCCTGGATGAAGATCGTGTTCGTGCGCGGGTCGACCACGGCGCTGCCGCGTTTCGAGAGAATGCGCTGCTTCTCGTCGGTAAGGATCTTCGTGAAGTTCTCGGCCCGTTGGTAATTCAACTGGAACGTTTCGGTGCGCAGCGGCTCGAGCTCCGAAATCTGCTGCTGGGCTTCGAGCGCGAGCTTCTCGCGGGTCGCGAGCTCGTCGCGCGGAGCGATCCAGACGACGTTGCCGGTCTTGCGCATGTCGAGACCCTTGCTCTGGAGGATGATGTCCAGGGCCTGGTCCCACGGCACGTCTTTCAGACGCAGCGTGAGGTTCCCGGTCACGGTGTCGCTCGTGATGATATTGAGCCCGGTGAAATCGGCGATCACCTGCAGCACGGCGCGTACTTCGACGTTCTGGAAATTGAGCGAAAGCTTTTCGCCGACGTAGCCCGGGCGAACCAGCCGGTTCGGGTCCTCCACCACCTGCTTTACTTCGATGATGAAGCGGTTGTCCGTCTGATACGCCGCATGCTCCCAGTTCCCCCGCGGGGTGATCACCAGGCGCGCGTTGCCGCCCTGCGGGAACGATTCGATGAATTGGACGGGCGTGCCGAAGTCGGTCACGTCCATACGGCGCTCGAGATTGCGCGGCACGGCGGTGTTGGTGAAGTCGATGACGATGCTGCGGCCTTGTGTGCGCATGTCGATGCCGACCTGACTGTCGGAGAGATCGACGACCACGCGGCCTTCTCCAGCCGCGCCGCGCCGGAAGTCGATGTCACGCAGCGCGTGTCTGCGCTCGCCGGGCACCGGCTGCGCGAAGGTCTGCGTGACCGGCGCGCCGGAAGACGCCGCAACCGCGCTTTCGGGCCCGCCCAGCGTGATGAGCACGGTCCGGCCGTCGACCTGCGTGTCGTAGCGGATCGGCCGCGAAAGCTCGAGCACCATCCGCGTGCGATCGCCGGACTGGACGACGTTGATGCGGCGCAGGTCGCCTTCGGAAACCTCCTGCACCGTGCGCCCGAGGGCGTTCGCGGTGTTCGGGAAGTCGAGCGCGATGCGCGGCGGCGTCTGCACGGTGAATCCGGCCGGGGGGTTGGCGGGCGCTTGCTTGAGCGTTACGCGCACGAGCACGCGTCCCCCGGTCTGCGGTGACACCTGCACCGATTCGATGGCGTTGGTCTGCGCATGCGCCGGAGCGAGCGCGAGCAGCAGCCCGAGCATCCACAGCGCATGCAGCGCGCGGGTCATCAAGTTCGTCATCGCAGTCATTTCCTGGCCTCCGAGCCCTCCTCCTGGAGCAGGAGGACCTGTTCTTTTTCTTCCCAGTTACCGCCGCTGTCCTGCACGATCTCCTTCAGCTTTACGCTGGCTTCGGAGATCGCGACGATGCGGCCGAAATTCTGTCCGAGGTAGTTGCCGGCCTTCACCCTGTAGAGCGTGTTGTCCGGCGCACGAATGAGCGCGAACATCTGCTTGCCCTGCTCGAGCGTGCCGACCATGCGCAGGCCTTCCAGCGGATAGGCTTCGAGCGGCTCGCGCCGGCGGTTCAGATCGGGTGCGATCCCGCCGGCGGCCGCGCCTTTCGGCGGCTCGATCTTGCGCGCCTTGAACGGATCGATGAGATCCGCGGACGTGTACTCGAACGGCTCGTACGGCTTCACTTGCGGGAGCGGCGGCACCTTGCCGTGCGGGAGGCTCTCCTGCTCCTTCACCCACTTGCGCAGATCGCCATGCTCCTCGCCGCCGCAGGCTGCGAGGAGCATGAGCGCGATGGCTGCCGCGGCGGGCGTGAGAGGCCGCACTACTTGCCTCCCTTCTTGTCTTTGTCTTTCTTGCGCTGCGCGGCGATCTCGTCCTCGTCGAGATACCGGAACGTCTTGGCCGTCGCGTCCATGATGAGGGCGCCGTCTTTGGCCGGCGTGAGAGAGACGTCGTTCAGCGTGACGATGCGCGAAAGCTTGCCCACGTCGCTCGCGAATGCGCCGAGGTCGTGGTAGGTGCCGGTGATGCGGATGCTGATCGGAAGCTCGGCATAAAAGTCGCGGACCGTTTCTTCGGCCGCCGGCTTGAAGAGCTCGAACTGGAGCCCCCGCCCGAGCCCGGCCTGGTTGATGTCGGTCAGCAGCGCGTCGATCTCGGACTTGCCCGGCAGTTGCTTGAGGAGCGCGCCGAACTGTTTCTCGATGTCCTCAAGCTGCTTCCTGTAGAGCGGCAGGTCGAGTGCTTCCGTTTTCTTCTCGACGAACGTCTTCTTGAGCTGCTCTTCCTTGGCTTCCTCGGCCGCGATCTGCTCCGCCTGCGCGCTCCAGTCGAACCAGTAGGCCGCGCCGACGATCACGGCGAAGACGATGACCAGCACGCCGATCTTGGGTGCCGGCGGCCAGGAGCCGATTTTCTTGGGGTCTAAACGCCTGAGCTCGTCTAGCGTCATGATTATTTCGCCGCCGCCCTCTTCGGCGCCGGCTTCCCTTTCTCAGGCTCTTCCTTGGGCCGCTCGAGACTCACGTTCAGCGTGAACTCGTTGATCCGGATCGGCTGTGTGACGGACTTGATCTCGACCAGGTTCGCGTTCTCGAGATGGGGTGAGGCCTCGAGGTTGCGCATGAGCGTCGATACGCGCGCCTGAGACTGGGTATAGCCGTTGATCGTGACGCGGCTCGCCGCCTGCTTGACCTGCTTGAGGTAGATACCCTCGGGAAGCTGGCGTGCCAGCTCGTCCATGAGGTGCACGACGTCGGAGCGGTTGGCCTGCAGCGTCTCGACGACTTTCTTGCGCGCAAGGAGCGAGGCCATCATTTCCTTCAGCTTCTTGATGTCCGCGATTTCCTTGTCGAGCTTGGCTATCTCGTCTTCCAGATACTTGTTCCGGGCCATGCGGTCTTCGTGCGTGGCGGCGAGCGAGGTATGCACGAGCAGCCAGGTCACCACACCGGCCGCGACCACGGCCCCCAGCGCAACGAAGAACTGCTTCTGCTGGCGTTGGCGCCGCATCTCGCGATGCGGCAGCAGGTTGATGCGGATCACGGATCGAACCTGCGCAGCGCCAGGCCGCACGCCACCATGAGCGACGGCGCGTCCTGGGCGAGGCTCTTCGGCTTGATCTTCGGCGAAACGTCCATGTTGAGGAACGGGTTCGCCACGAGCGTCGGCACCTGGGTGCGGCGGGTAATCGCCGAGTCGACACCGGGGATCGCGGCGCACCCGCCCGAAAGGACGATTTGCGCGACGGAGTTGTACGGCGTCGAGCTGAAGAAGAAGTGCAACGCGCGCGCGATCTCCAGCCCCATCTTGTCGACGAACGGCTGCAGCAGCTCGGTTTCGTATTCCTCCGGCAATCCGCCGTCGCGCTTGGCGACCTCGGCTTCCTCAGGCGTCAATCCGAACTTGTTCTGAATTTCCTGCGTGAGCTCGTTGCCGCCGAACGGCTGCTCGCGCAGGTAGATCGACTGGCCGTTACGCATCACGTTCACGGCCATGGTGGTCGCGCCTACGTCGACCATCGCGATGTTCTGATCTTTTTCATCGTCGGCCGCACCGATGCCCATCAGCTCGAACGCCGCCTGCGCGGCGTAGAGATCGACGTCCATCACGGTCGCCTTAAGTCCGGCGGCCTCGGCCGCGGCCACGCGGTCTTCGATCTTCTCCTTGCGCGAGGCCGCGATCAGGACCTCGACGTCCTCGGGGTTGTTCGGCGCCGGTCCGAGCACCTGGAAATCGAGATTCACCTCATCGAGCGAGAACGGGATGTACTGGTTGGCTTCGGTCTCGACCTGGTACTCCAGCTCTTCTTCCGTCTGTCCCGCGGGCACCAGGATCTTCTTGCTGATGACGGCCGCATTCGGCAGGGCCAGCGCGAGGTTCTTGATGTTCGTGCCGAGGCGTTTGTGACAGCGCTTGAGCGCGTCGCTCACGGTATCGAGATTATTGATGTTGCCGTCCACCACCGAATCCTTCGGCAGCGGCTCGATCGCGTAGCGCTCCACCCGATACAAACCCTTGCTCGCTTCGGCCAGCTCGACCATCTTGATCGCGGAGGACGAGAGGTCTGCACCGATCAGGGGGGGCGCCTTCGGCTTGAAGATTCGCTCCAGCACCGCCGGATCGAACTTCAGCTTCGAGGCGTCGAAGTTGATTTTCCCTTTAGCCATAAGCGCGTTGGGCAAGAGGCCCAGATTTTACTTTAAATCCTAGCAGTAAGGCCGCGGGTCGTAAACTTTTCCGGCGGCGTTTCTTTCGGCCTTGATCGCACCTATAATGCATCGAGCCCCTGCGCTCGATCGCGCCTCTCCCGCGGCGCCTCTCGGAACGTTACACCATGTTCGGTATCTCACGTAAGCCCCCGGCGCGCTTCACTTTCCTGTTCGAGCTATAGGTCCCAAGATGTTGGTCAGGTGGTGGGCTTTTCCACTATTACTGGTGGTTTCGACGTTCCTCATGGGCGTCATCCTGATCATGTTCGCGGCGGTCGTCGTGTACCCCACGCTGCCGTCGTTGGAAGTGCTCACTGACTATCAGCCGAAGATCCCGCTGCGCGTCTACAGCTCGGAAGGCACCCTGCTGGGCGAATTCGGCGAGGAGCGCCGCGCGTTCGTGTCGATCGCGAGCGTGCCCAAGCCGATGATCTCCGCGATCCTGGCCGCCGAGGACGAGCGCTTCTACCAGCACCGCGGCGTCGATTACATCGGGGTCGGGCGCGCGGCGCTCTCCAACTTCGTGTCGGGCGGCGTGCGGCAGGGCGCCTCCACGATCACGATGCAGGTCGCGCGCAATTTCTTTCTCACGAAGGAGCGCACCCTCACGCGCAAGTTCAACGAGATGCTGCTCGCGTTCAAGATCGAGTCGAGCCTCTCCAAGGACGAGATCCTGCAGCTCTACATCAACCAGATCTACCTGGGGCAGCGCGCCTATGGGTTCGCGGCGGCGTCCCAGATCTATTTCGCCAAGCCGCTCGACAAGCTGACGCTCGCCGAGTACGCCATGCTCGCCGGGCTGCCTAAAGCGCCATCGGCGTTCAATCCGATTGCCAATCCGAAGCGCGCCCAGTTGCGCCAGCAGTACGTGCTGCGGCGAATGCGCGACCTCGGCATGATCGACGAGGCGGAATGGGCGGAGGCCGAGAAACAGCCGATCGTGGTCCGGCGCGGCTCGACCGATTTCCCGGTGCGCGCCGAGCACTTCGCCGAGATGGTGCGGCAGGCGGTCTACGAGCGTTACAAGGACGAGACGTATAGCCGCGGCATCCGCGTCTACACCACGGTGTCGGCGCGCCATCAGGAAGCGGCGTATCGCGCCTTGCGCCGCGGCGTGCAGGACTACGACCGTCGTCACGGTTACCGCGGCCCCGAAGGTTACGCGGAGCTGCCGGCGAAGCTCACCGACGAGGCTCTGGAAGAGGCGCTGCAGGATGTCTCGGATATCGACGACCTCTTCGTCGCCGTGGTCACGGAAGCGAGCCCCAAGCTGGTGAAGGCGTATCGCCGCGGCGGCGAGACGATCACAGTCTCCGAAGAAGGCCTGCGGTTCGCCGCGCGCATGCTCGGCGACAAGGTGAACGCGAACCAGCGCATCCGGCGCGGCGCGCTCATCCGGGTGCAGAAGGACGACAAGGAACGCTGGCACATCACGCAGCTGCCCACGGTGGAGTCGGCGCTCGTATCGGTCGATCCGCGCGATGGGGCGATTCGGGCGCTGGTGGGCGGCTTCGATTTCGCGCGCAACCAGTACAACCACGTGACGCAGGCGCTGCGCCAGCCGGGCTCGAGCTTCAAGCCGTTCATCTATTCGGCGGCGCTCGAGAAGGGTTTTACGCCCGCGACGATCATCAACGACGCGCCGCTCACGTTCTCCGCCGCGCAGACCGGCTCGGAGCCGTGGGAGCCCAGGAACTACGACGGCAAGTTCGAGGGGCCGATGCGCATGCGCACGGCGCTCGTGAAATCGAAAAACCTCGTGTCCGTGCGCATCCTGCAGGCGATCGGACCGCAGTACGCGCAGGAGTACATCTCCCGGTTCGGCTTCGACCCGAAGCTCCATCCGCCGTACCTCACGATGGCGCTGGGTGCCGGAAATGTCACGCCGATGCAAATGGCGCAGGCGTACTCGGTGTTCGCCAACGGCGGCTATCGCGTGCCGCCGTACTACATCGAGCGCATCGAAGACAATCGCGGCAACGTGCTCGCGCAGGCGAAGCCGCAGCGTGCGGGCGAAGGCGCCGAACGGGTCATCGACCCCCGTAACGCATTCATCATGCATAGCATCATGCGCGACGTGGTGCGCATGGGTACGGCCGGCCGCGCCATGCGCCTCGGGCGCGGCGATCTCGCCGGCAAGACCGGAACGACCAACGATTTCGTCGACGCGTGGTTCTGCGGCTTTAACGCGAGCCTCGTGTCGATCGCGTGGATCGGGTTCGATCAGCCGCAGACGCTCGGCCGCGGCGAAACCGGCGGCACGGCCGCGCTGCCCATCTGGATGGGCTACGTCGGCGCAGCATTGAAAGGCGTGCCGGAGCAGCCGTTCACGCCGCCGGGCGGCGTCATGGTTGCGAAAGTCAGTCCCGAGACCGGCGCGCGCGCGCTCGACGGCGAGCCTGGCATCGTCGACTACTTCTACCAGGAGTTTCCGCCGCCGGAAGGCGCGCCGGCGATTCCGTTCCCCTCGAGCGCGGATCGTCCGCCGGAGGAAGTGCGCAACCAGCTTTTCTAAAGGCGCCATGCCCAAGGATCGAGGCCGCAACGACGAGCGCACCCGCATCGCGCATCTCGCCGCGCGTCTGATCGCCGAAGACGGTGTCGCGGACTATGCCGCGGCGAAGCGCAAGGCCGCGCGACAGGCCGGTGTGCCGGACACGCGGCAGCTCCCCACGAACGAGGAGATCGACGCGGCGCTGCGCACGCACCAGTCGCTCTACGGCGGTGAGGCTCACGTCGAGCGCTTGCGCGACCTGCGCGGCCGCGCGCTGCAAGTGATGCGCGAGCTGGAGCGGTTCAATCCCTACCTCACCGGATCGGTGCTCGCCGGCAATCCCGGGAAGTACGCGGACATCAATCTGCAGCTCTACACCGACAACGGCAAAGGCGTCGAGCTCTATCTGCTCGAGCACGGTATCGACTACCGTGCCGGACAGCGGCGCCTATGGTGCGGCGAAGAAGTGCGCGTCGTGCCGACATTCACCGTAGAAGACGACGACGGTGTCGAGGTCGAGATCGCGGTGCTGGCGCTCGACGATCTGCGCATGCCGGTGAGAACGACGCCGGAAGGCAAACCCGTCGAGCGCGCACGCGCGCAGGCGGTCGAAGCTTTGTTGGAGACCACGTAGGGTGCGCCACTGCCGCACCGCGGTGCGCTGCCAGCGCACGCTACGCGCTAGCGTGAGCTCTTGAGACGCTTTGCCGCGTCGACCGCGAAGTAAGTGAGGATCCCGTCTGCGCCCGCGCGCTTGAATGCCAGCAGCGCTTCCATCACGACCGCGTCCTCGTCCAGCCAGCCGTTCTGGGCCGCCGCTTTGAGCATCGCGTACTCGCCGCTCACCTGATAGACGTACGTCGGCGCTTTGTAAGCGTCCTTCACCCGCCGCACGACGTCGAGATACGGCATGCCCGGCTTGACCATCACCATATCCGCCCCTTCCTCCAGATCGAGCCCGACCTCCCACAGCGCCTCGTCGCTGTTCGCCGGGTCCATCTGGTAGGTGTGCTTGTTGCTGCGGCCGAGTTGCTTCGCCGAGCCTACAGCGTCGCGAAACGGACCGTAGAAGGCGGAGGCATACTTGGCGGCGTAGGACATGATCCGCACATGCTCGAAGCCGGCGGCATCGAGCGCGTCGCGCACCGTGCCGACGCGGCCGTCCATCATGTCCGACGGGGCGATCACGTCGCAGCCGGCCTGCGCCTGTACCAGCGCCTGGCGGCAGAGCACCTCGATCGTCTGATCGTTGACCACATAGCCGTCGCGG
>DASPNJ010000020.1:0-29808 GCA_035626595.1 Burkholderiales bacterium | reverse complement strand
CGCGCGAAGCTCCGGGAGCTGCAGCACGCGAAGGATCTCGGCGCCCAGACGGTCCACGGTGTCTTTGGGCGTGCCGCCCGGCGCGAACACGCCCATGGCGCCGCTCATGTCGAAGTCCGGAAAGCCCGCTTCGATCATCGTTGGAACGTCCTGCATGAGCGTGGACCGGGTGCGGGTGGTGACTGCGAGCGCGCGCAGCTTTCCGCTGGGCAGGTGCTGCACGATCGGCGGCGCGGTCGAAATGAGGATCGACGCGTGTCCGCCCAGCACCGCAACGGTCGCCGGGCCACCGCCCTGGAAAGCCACGTGCTTCATGTTGATGCCGGACTTCAATTTGAGCAGCTCGCCGGACAGATGCTGTCCCGTGCCGTAGCCGTTGATCGAATAGACGAGCTCGCCCGGCCGTGCTTTCGCCAACGCCACCAGCTCCTTGATGCTGCGGGCGGGCAGCGACGGGTGCACGGAGAACACGAACGGCTGCGACCCGATGCCCGTCACCGGGATGAAATCCTTGTGCGGGTCGTACGGCAGCTTCGAGCGCAGCGCGGCGTTCGACATGAACGTGAAGCCCGCGATCAGCACGGTGTGACCGTCGGCCGGCGCGCGCGCGACGGCTTCGGTGCCGATGATCGTGTTGGCACCGGGTCGGTTTTCGACGATCACGCTCTGTCCGAGAGCCTTGCTCAGTGGCGTCGCCATCGTGCGCGCGACGACGTCATTGGAGCCGCCGGGCGCGAACGGCACCACGAGACGCACGACTTTCGATGGAAATGCTGTTTGCGCGGCGGCCGGCGCAGCCGCGATCACGGCGGCAATCAATATGAACGCGCAGCTAAGAGATGCAACCATGTCTGGACCTCCCTGGGATTTGCTCCGCTATCGTATTTGACGCGGTAGCATACCGGCACGCCAGCGATCGAGGGGGATAAAGAATGAAGCGGCGAGACAAGCTGTCTTTGACCGTGTTGCTGCTGCTCGTAGCGACGCTCGGTGCGGTCTTGTATTACGACGTGGGGGAGCGATTCCGCTTCTGGGCGAAGGTCAATCTGTACGGCCCGGAGGTCGAAGACGCCGCGAACCCGTCGCTGGCCGCAGAGGCGCGCGCCGCGGTCGCGCCGTCACCGTGGAAGGAGGCCGAGAAGAAGCGCTTCACGGCGTTGCTCGCCGAGGCCAAACCGGACGTGATCGTGCTGCCGTACCAGATCCCCACCGGGAAAAGCGAGCTCGGCATCGATGTGTCTGCGCGCATGGTGATGGCTTTCATGACCGCGCAGCGGCTCGCGCTCGCGGAGCGAACCAGAGTCGCCGACGTCGAGCTCGCGGCACTCGCCACCGGAGAGCCCCGCCACATGACGCGCGACGAAGCGCTTGCATTCGCGCGCTCGGTCGGCGCGAGCACGCTCGTTTACGGGCTCGCGTCGCACGACGGCAAGGGGCACCTCTCGGTGAAAATCGTGCGCGCAGGCACTCAGCGCGGCGCTGAGGAACGCACGGCAGCCGCCGACGTCGCGATCTCCGACGCGCAACCGCCGGAGGTCGCGTTTCGAAAAATCGTGGACGGCCTGATGCGCGACATCGGCATCGCCGAGCCGCCGGTCCCACGGCGTTTTGCCGTCGCGGACGACTTCTTCCCCGAGGATCCCGTGAAGGCCGCGACCGATAACGACAACGCGGTAGCGGGGTTGTGGATCCAGCATCTCATCGGCGCGCTCCACACCGGCAGCGGATTTCGCGGCGAAGGGCGGACCTACGAGCGGGCGCTCGCCGGCATGGAATTCGTCGATCCCGCCTCGGCGGATTATCGCGTGCTGACGGCACGCGCCCTGGTGCGCCTCAACCGCCGTCCGGCAGCGCTCGAAGCGCTCGGCACCCCACGTACAGCCGAAGAGCGTGCGCTGCTGGAGTACCTGAACGGCAATGCACCCGATCTCGCCGCCGCGATCGACAGGATCAAACGGCCGCTGCCGAAGCTGCTCGCCCGCCTCGACCTCGCGCAGGTCGGCCGCGCGTACGACTTCAAGAGTGGCGAGATCATCGAGATGGCCGAGGAGGCGGCGAAAGGCGCACCGGCGGGCTGGCGTCCGGCGATCGTGTGGAACGTCATGCTGATGAGCCCGTGGCACGCACGCAGCGGCGCCGAGATGAAGCAGGTGCTCGACGTGCAGTTTCCCGTCGCGGGCTTTACGGCGGAGGACCTCCTGCGCGGCAAATCGGTGACCGGCTTCGCGCAGAATCCCCGGCTCGCCTACGAGATCGAGGGCTCGGCCATCGAGCACGCGCGCCGCGTGCTGCGGGAGCGCGGGGCTGAATGGTGCTGCATGAGCGCCGGCTGGCAGCCGCGCCCATTCCAGTACCTGCTGCTGCTCTCGTCTCTCACGGAGGTGATGCTGCTGCATCAGGTCACGCATGTCAGCGAAATGCAGGGGCATCCGGATCGTGCGCTGATGATGGCAGACCTGCTCGGCGAGACCGCGCTTCAGGGCTCGCATCCGCAACTTCAGCATCGCACGATGAGCATCATCTGGAATCTCATGAACAAGGAGCGTTCCGCGGAAAACAAGGCTGCGCGCGCGAAGCGGCTGTACGAGACGGCGAAGCAGGTCCGTCAATGGGAGACAGCCGACTCTGAAACGGTCGTGAACGCGATTTACTACGAGCACAATGCGGCGCACGTGCACCTTGCCGATCGTGGCGGAAGCAACGGCTACCCGGAAATCAACCAATTCGAAGCCGATTTCCCGCAGACGCATTTCGCCTTGCGTGCGACGAAGGCGTACAAGGCGGCGCTCGAGCTCGACGGCGACATCGACGTGCTGCGGCGTTCCTGCCTGTACGCGGTGTTCGGCATGTCCGCGTGCTTCTCCTGGCGCAACGGCCTCGAAGCGACCGGCCGCGCGAACGAGGCGCGCGCGATGGAGGAGGAGCTCGGACGCCGATTTCGCGGCAACGAGTATCTTGCGCGCTACATGCTGGACTCAAAAGAGCGCGTCGGCAGGCTGGACGAGGCTCGCGCGATCGCCGAGCAGTCGATCGAGATTGCACCGAAGCGCTCGAGGCTCTACCTCGACCTCGGCGGGCTGTACCTGCGCATGGGTGAGCTCGAAAAAGCGCGCAAGATCTTCAGGGCGTATCCCGGATTGAGCGATGCAAGAGGCGCGAACATCGTCGGCATCAGCAACGACGCGCAATGGATCGGATCGGCATTCGCGCACCGCGGCCACCTCGAGGATGCGCGCCACTACTACGAGATCTCGGCACGGCACGAAAGCGGCTCCCACTTGCACTATCAGGCGCTCATGGCGCTCGCGTTCATGGATCGCCGGTTCGGGGATGCGTTGGATGTGGCGTTACGCGCAGCACAGCATTACCCCGGCGACTCCAGCGCGTACATGTACACGGCGCTGCTCTTCGCGACGGGCGACCCGCAAACCGCCTGGCCGGCGGTGCGCGAAGCCATGAATCGTTATCCGGGTTCCACGCTGTGGTTCTCGGTTCCGGTCGCCTTCCGCATGGAAAAGGCGGACGCCAAGGCAATCGGGAGCTGGGCAGCCGAGGCGGCGCGAAGCTACAGAAGCGGTGATGGCAACAGCAGCGCGTTCGACGCGCTGGGAATCGCCATTCAGGCGCTCTCGGTCGACCGCAGCATGGCGTCGATGGAAGCCCTTGCCGATATCCGTAAGAACCTGCTGCCGAACCGGCCGCCGAAGGCGCTCACCGCCGACAGCGTTCGCGCGCAGTCGTGGCAGGGCGGGCGGATCGACTATATCGACCGCTTCGTCGCGGGCTATGCGGCCCACAAGCGCGGCGACTTCGAAGCGGCGTGGCACGTCTTCCAGAACTTCCGTGTTCCCGGTTCGAGCGGCCGTGCGACCGACGCGTTCGTAACCGCCATGCCGTATCACGCCTACGCTGCCGTCAAGACCGGCAATGCGGAGGCTTTCGCGGCAGATCTCGCACGCTGGGACAAGCCGCTCAAGCACACGCCGCTGAATCAGCCGCCGCAATATCTCGTGAAGTACGACATGTACCTCTCGCGCGCGATACTCGCGGCGGCGGCGGGCGACCACGCCGCCGCGCGCAAGCAGCTTCAGCTCGCGGTGTCTTACCACCAGGGGATCAGCGCGCGACTGCTCTTTCCGGCTTACGTCTACGCCGAAGTCTGCGAGCTGCTGGCGGCGGAACACCGGCGGCGCGACTATCTCGACCTCGGCGTAAGCGTCGCCAAAGCGCACCAGGTGACGGAGCCGTGGTCAGCGTGGGCTTACGCCTACGAGGCGCTGCACGGCACGAGCGCAGCCGAGCGCGCCAAGGCGTACGCGATCGCGCGCTACCTCGATCCGCAGTCCGAGCGATTGAGCCGCGTCGAGCCGGCGGTCGCGAAGCGCGCCGACGAATGGCTGGCGTCCAACAAACCGTTCCCGCTGACGCGGATCAATCAGCGGCGCAAAGCGCTGTAGGCGGGACGATCGCCTGTAAACAAGTTTCCCGTCCAAATAACACATCACAAGGAGGAGTCGTGAAAGGCTTGCTGCAATGTGTGGTGCTCGCAGTCGCAATCTCAGCCGCATCGACCGGCTTCACGCAGACGTATCCGACTAAAGGAAAACCCATACGCATCGTCGTGCCGTACGCGCCGGGCGGCGTGGCGGACCTCCTGAGCCGCATCGTGGGACAGCGGCTGGGGCCGCAGTACGGCACGCAGATCGTGATCGACAACCGTCCCGGCGCAGGCGGTCACGTTGGCGGCGAGCTGACGGCGAAATCCGCGCCCGACGGTTACACGCTGATGCTCGGCACGACGACGCACAACGCGGCGTATGCGATGTATTCGAAGCTCGCCTACGACCCGCCGAAAGACCTGCAGCCCATCGTCTTGCTCGCGGAGTCGCAGGGCGTGCTGCTCGTGCATCCGACGCTTCCGGTGAAGACCGTGAAGGAGTTTCTCGCGCTCGCGCGGTCTCAGCCGGGCCAGCTCAACTACGCGTCCGCGGGACCCGGGTCGGCGACGCACCTCATGGCCGAGCTTCTGAAGATGGTCGGCGGCATCAAGCTCACGCACATCGCGTACAAGGGCAGCGGCCCGGCGATGATCGATCTCGTCTCGGGACACGTCGAGACGATGGTGGAGAACGTCTCGACCGCCGCGCCGCACGTGAAGGCGGGCAAGGTGCGCGCGCTCGGCGTCACCAGCCGCAAGCGCGACCACAACCTGCCCGACGTACCGACGATCGCGGAGGCGGGGCTGCCCGCCTACGAGGCGGTCCCGTATTACACGATGTCCACTGCCGCGAAAGTGCCGCAGGACATCGTGCGCAAGCTGGCCGTGGATATCGATGCGATCGTGCGGCATCCCGAGCTCGCCACGCGCTGGAACGAGCTCGGCATCACGCCGCTCGGCGGAACGCCGGAAGCGGCGGTGAAGCGCAACGCGCTCGAGACCGCGACCTGGACGAAGGTCATCAAGACAGCCAACATCCGGGCGGATTAGTAGCGCCGCTTGCTTCGGCTAAGGAACGTCTGTCATCGCGAGGAGCGCTAGCGACGCGGCGATCCCGTGGCGCACGGAAGAGCAGCGGACGCTCCGGGATTGCTTCGTCGCTATCGCTTCTCGCAATGACGCATAACACTTCTTCAGAGCATTTCTGACGCTCCATGACCGCACTCTCGCTGGCGATAGACATCGGCGGCACGTTCACCGACATCGTCGTTTACGACCCGCAGGCTTCCCGGCACTACATCTACAAGGAATACACGACACCGGACGATCCCGCGCGCGGGGTGCTCACCGGCGTGCGGGCGCTGCTCGAGCGCGACCGGATCCCTGCGTCCTCGATCAAGCGCGTCGTCCACGCGACGACGCTTTTCACCAACGCGCTGATCGAGCGCAAGGGCGCGAAGTGCGGGCTCATCACGACCGAGGGCTTTCGCGACGTCCTCGAGATCCAGACCGAGCGCAAGTACGAGCTCTACGACATCTTCATCGAGATGCCGCGGCCGCTGATCCCGCGGTTGCTCTGTCGCGAAGTGCCGGAGCGCATGAGCGAGTTAGGCGAGGTGGAGACGCCGCTCGACATCGACGCCCTGCAGCGCGAAGCCGACCTGCTCGTCGAGCACGGCATCGAGTCGGTCGCAGTCATGTTCCTGCACTCGTACGTCAACCCGGCGCACGAGCAGGCGGTGCTCGACACGCTCGCCCGGCGTCACCCCCAACTTCATCTCACCGCCTCGTTCGAAGTCGCCCCCGAGATTCGCGAGTACGAGCGGCTCTCCACCACGGTCGCGAACGCCTACATCAAGCCCCTCGCGCAACGCTATCTCGATCGGCTCGCCGGACAAATACGTGAGCTCGGCATCGATGCGCCGTTCCTGCTCATGCTCTCGAACGGCGGCCTCACTGATGTCGCCGAGGCGAAGCGCACGCCGATCCAGCTCCTCGAATCCGGCCCCGCCGCGGGCGTGCTCGCGGCGACGTATTTCGGCGGCGAGAGCGGGATCGAGCGGCAGCTCGCGTTCGACATGGGCGGCACGACGGCGAAAGCGAGTCTGGTGGACGGTGGCGAGCCGCTCATCGCGTATCGCTTCGAAGCGGCACGCGAGAAGCGCTTCACCGAAGGCAGCGGGCTCCCGATCAAGACTTCGACCATCGAGCTGATCGAGATCGGCGCGGGCGGCGGCTCGATCGCGCATATCGACGAGCTCGGCTTGCTCAAGGTCGGGCCGGAAAGCGCCGGCGCGATGCCGGGCGCGGCGTGCTACGGCCGCGGCGGCACGCAGCCCACCGTCACCGACGCCGATCTGCTGCTCGGTTATCTCAATCCGGATTTTTTTCTGGGTGGCACGATCAGGATCGACAAGCAGGCGGCAGAGGCGGCGTTCGCGGACCTTCGGCGGAAGACCGGCATGTCCACCGTCGAGCTCGCGTGGGGCATACACGACATCGTGAACGAGAACATGGCTTCGGCGGCGCGGGTGCACATCGCGACCCGCGGCCGCGACCCGCGCCATTACACGCTCATGGCCACCGGCGGCGCCGGGCCGGTGCACGCGTATCACGTGGCGCGAAAGGTGAACGTGCGTCAGGCGGTCTGCCCGCCCGCTGCGGGCGTGGGCTCGGCGATGGGACTGCTGATGGCGCCGGCGCGCATCGACCGCGTCGCGAGCATGGTGAGTCTCCTCGACCGGCTCGACTGGAAAAGCTGCGAGGAGACGTATCGCGAGCTCGAATCGGCGGCCGCCGCGGTGCTCGCGCGAACCGGCGCCGACATGTCGGGCTTCCAGGTGAAGCGGCTCGCCGACATGCGTTACTTCGGCCAGCAGTCCGAAGTCGTCGTGGCGCTGCCGCGGGGGCCGTATTCCGAAGCGTCACGCGACGGAATCGCAGCGGCGTTCGAGACCGCGTATCGCGACCTGTTCGTGCGCACGCCGCCGCAGGTCGCGATTCAGCTCGTGAACGTGCGGGTTTCGGTATCGGCACCCGTGCCGGGCGGCGGCATGGCGCTGCGAGGCAGCAGGCGCGGCTCGGCGGCCGAGGCGCGAAAGGGCTACCGCAAGGTGTACTTCCCGGACGCCGGCGGTTTCATCGACAGCGACGTCTACGACCGCTATCGACTGCCGGTCGGGGCGCGGCTGGAGGGGCCGGCCGTGGTCGAGGAAAAGGAATCGACGCTGGTCTTCGGGCCGCGTGCGGTGTGCGAAGTACATGAGAGCGGTAGTTTGGTTTTGACACTTCCCGCGGCGGGGGCGTGAACCCCGCCGCAGGACCCTGGACGCTGCCGCCGAAGGAGATTTGCAGATGGAGCTGATGAAGTTCGACCCGGTGACGCTGGAGCTTCTGTGGACGCGGCTCATTTCGGCGACCGACGAGGCGGCCGCGGCGCTCGTGCGCACGTCGTTCTCGACGCTCGTGCGCGAGTCTTACGACTTCTCCTGCATCATCACCGACGAATCGGGCCAGTCGCTGGTGCAGGCGACGCAGAGCATTCCATCGTTCATCGGCACGCTGCCGGCGACGGTGAAACACTTCCTGCAGCGCTACCCGATCGAGCAGCTCTCGCCGGGCGACGTGCTCATCACCAACGACATGTATCAGGGCACCGGGCACCTGCCGGACATCAGTCTCGGCAAGCCGCTGTTCTACGAGGGCCGCATGATCGGCTACGCGGCGACGACCGCGCATGCGCCGGACATCGGCGGCAAGATCCGCTCGCCCGAGCCGCGCGAAGTGTTCGAGGAAGGCCTGCAGATCCCGATCATGAAGATGATCAAGGCCGGCGAGGTGAACGAGACGCTGGTCGAGATCATCCGGAAGAACGTGCGCACACCCGAGCAGACGATGGGTGACCTCTGGGCGCAGGTGGTCGCGCTCGACGTGATGGAGGCGCGCGCGATCGCCATGCTGAAGGACGCGGGGCTCACGAGCCTGCGGGAGCTTGCGGCCGAGATACACGGGCGCTGCGAGTCGGTGATGCGTGGCGCCATTCGCAAGCTCCCGGATGGCGTGTACCGCACCGCGCTCGACATCGACGGGCAGCTCGACGAACCGGTGCATCTCGAGATGGCGGTGAGCGTGGCCGGCGACACGATCGACATCGATTTCGAAGGCACCTCGCCGCAGGTCGATCGCGCGATCAACTCCGCGATGTGTTTTACGTTCGCGCAGACGGTGTACGGCGTGAAGTGCATGCTCGCGCCGAATCTGCCGAACAACGAAGGCTCGTTCAAACCGATCACGGTGCGCGCACCCGAAGGCTGCATCGTCAATCCGGTGTTCCCGGCCTCGGGCGGCTCGCGCATGCTGACGGGCCACTTCCTCGGGAGCATGGTGCTGCAGGCGCTGGGCGACATCGTGCCGGAGCGCGTGATGGCGGCGCCGGGCTCTCCCCACTGGGGCGTCAACCAGTCCGGTGTCCGCAACGGCAAGCCTTACGCCAACATGCTTTTCTTCAGCGGAGGCCTGGGCGCCAACAGCCGCCGCGACGGAATCAGTTGTCTCGGGTGGCCGGGCAACACCGCCTATACGCCGATCGAGCTCTCGGAGCGGATCGCGCCTTTTCGCATCAAGTACAAGCGGCTGCGTCCGGATTCCGGCGGCGCCGGTGAATTCCGCGGCGGGCTCGGGCAGGAGATCCTGCTGGAGAACCGCTCCGATACGCCGATCGCCGTGTCGTTCCTCACCGAGCACATTCTCTTTCCGGCGCGGGGCATCGCCGGCGGCAAGCCCGCCGCCTGCGGTGTCCTGGAGATCAACGGCCAACCGGCGCACGCCAAGCGCCAGCACGTGATCAACAAGGGCGACACGATCCTTCTGGCCACGCCGGGCGGCGGCGGGCTGGGCGAACCCGGCCGCCGCAGCCGCACGCGGATCGAAGACGATCTCGTGCAGGGTTACATCACGCACGACCGGCTGTATCGTTAGCGCCATGCACTAAAGTTCGCGCAACGCACCTTCGGGAGGGGCCATGACGCAGAAAGCGGCAGCAATCCGGGCAAGCCTCGGACACCCGGTGATCGACGGCGACGGACACTGGATGGAGCCGATTCCGGTGTTCCTCGAATACCTCGAAGAGGCGGGCGGCCCGAAAGCGGTCGATCAGATCCGGGCGAGCTGGCGACGGAACGACGTCTGGTACCGCTCCACGCCGGAAGAGCGCCAGCACCATCGCATGCGCCGGTTCATCTGGTGGGGCGTCACGACGAATACGCGCGACAAGGCGACGGCGCTCCTGCCCGCGCTGCTCAACGAGCGGCTGCCCGAGCTCGGCATCGATTTCGCGATCATGTATCCGAGCTTCGGGTTGACCATCAACGGCATCAACGACGACGAGCTTTCGCGGCACGCGGCGCGCGCCTACAACAACATGACCGCGGACATGTTCGCGCCGTACGCGAGCCGCTTCGCGCCGGTCGCGATCATTCCGGCGCGCACGCCCGAATCCGCGCTGAACGAGCTCGAATACGCCGTCGGCAAGCGCGGCTTCAAGGGCATCATGCTGCGCGGCAACCAGGAGCGCATCGTCCCCGCCGCGGCCGATATCGATCCGCAGAAGGCGCCGTTCTATTGCGACACGATTGGGCTCGACAGCCCGTACGACTGGGACCCGTTCTGGAAACGCTGCGTCGAGCTCGGCGTCGCGGTGACCCAGCACTCGGGCAGCACGCGCTGGTCGGACCGTGCCTCCATCACCAACTTCACGTTCAACCACGTCGGCCATTTCGCCGAATCGAATCACGCCTTCTGCCGCAGCGTTTTCCTCGGCGGCGTCGTGAAGCGCCATCCGAAGCTCAACTTCGGATTCATGGAAGGCGGCATAAGCTGGGCATCGCAGATGTGCGCGGACCTGATCGAGCACTGGGAGAAGCGCCGCCGCGCCGGCCTCCAATACCCGAAAGAGACGAACGTCGCCGAATTGCGCGAGCTGATCGCGCGCTACGGCGATGCAAGACTCAAGGCGCGGGCGGACGACATCATGGGGAGCCTCGATGCCTTCCGGCCCGAGTGCAGCATCGAGGAGCTCTCCCGTCCCGAGCACGTCGTCGACGATTTCGAAGCCTCGGGGGTGAACTCGAAGGAAGACATACGCGCGGTGTTCACCGAGAACTTCTACTTCGGCTGCGAGGCCGACGACCGCGCGACCGTCATGGCGTTCGATACGCGCATGGGCGTGCGGCTGCGGCCGGTGTTCAGCTCCGACTTCACGCACTTCGACGTGCCGGATTTCGAAGACGTTATTCCGGAGGCGTACGAGTTGCTCGAGCGCAAGTACGTCACCGAGCAGGACTTCCGCGAGTTCACGTTCCTCAATGCGGCGCGCCTGCACACGCGGAACAATCCGGCGTTTTTCGCGGGAACGGTCGTCGAGAAGGCGGTGAAAGATGAGCTCGGGATCCAATAGCGTGTCATCGCGAACGGCGCATAAGCCGAGCCTCGCAGTTCCGCGCTGGTTGTCATCGCGAGGAGGCGGCAAGGCCGACGTGGCGATCCCGGCGCGGCCGGTTGCCGGACGCTCCGCGATTGCTTCGTCGGCTCTGTGCCTCCTCGCAATGACAGCACCGGCCGTGGCGCAGAACTATCCGACCAAGCCCGTGCGCATCGTGACCTCGCCCGCCGGCGGCGGCAACGACTTCCCGGCGCGGCTCATCGCCGCGGCGCTCCCGAAAACGATGGGGCAGCAATTCATCGTGGACAACCGGCCCACGGTGCTGATTGCGGACCTCGTCGCGAAGGCGCCGCCGGACGGGCACACGCTGCTGGTGACGGGCAGCGCGCACTGGATCGGACCGCTCGTGGAGAAGGTGAATTACGATCCGATCCGCGACTTCGCGCCGATCACGCTGATCGACCGCTCGCCGAGCGTGCTGGTGGTGCATCCGTCGATGCCGGTGAAGTCGGTGAAGCAGCTCATTGCGATCGCGAAGGCGAAGCCGGGCGACCTCAATTTCTCGGTCGGCGGCCCCGGCACGTCGAATTTCATTGCGGCGATTCTGTTCAACTACATTGCCGGCGTGAACACCGTTCGCATTCCTTACAAGGGGACCGGTCCGGCGCTGGCGGCGGTGGTTACCGGCGAGGTCCATGCCATGTTCGGCTCGGCCGGTGGTGCCGCGCCGCACGTGCGGTCGGGACGGCTGCGCGCGCTGGCGGTCGGCAGCGCGCAGCCTTCGGCGCTCGCGCCGGGCGTGCCTACGCTCGAACAGGCCGGCATGCCCGGCTTCATCTCCGAAGCGCTGCACGCGCTCTATGCACCCGCGGGAACGCCCCCCGCCGTTGTCGCGCGCGTCAACCAGGAGGTCTCGCGCTATCTGTTGTCGCCGGAGGCGCGCGATATTTTCATGAAGGCCGGCATCGAAGCCTCGCCCGGAACGCCGGAAGAGCTCACCGCGATCATGCGCTCGGAGATCGATCGGGTAGGTAAGGCGTTCAAGGCCGCGGGGGTGGGGATTCGTTAACCACTTCGTCATTCCCGCGAAGGCGGGAATCTAGGACGTTCTGGGTCCCCGCCTACGCGGGGACGACGGTGTTTTCAGGAGCAATCATGGGACTGTTGCAAGGCAAGGTCGCGCTCGTCGGCGGTGCGGGACGCAACAACGGCAAGGCCATCTCGCTCGCGTTCGCGCGCGAAGGCGCCGATCTGATCCTGCTCGCGCGCGAGCGCAAAACGGAGCTCGAGCAGGTCGCGCACGAATGCGAAAAGCTCGGCGCGAAAGTGATGACCGCGCTCGCCGACGTGAGCGACCACGAGCAGGTGAACCGCGTCGTGCAGCAGGGGCTGGAGAAGTTCGAGCATATCGACGTGCTGATGTGCACGGCGGGACGCCGCGCTCACCAGGACTTCTGGGAGATCAGTTACGAAGAGTGGCGCAAGACGTTCGCGGTGAATCTGGATTCGGCGTTCTATCTCGCGAAAGCCGTCGCGCCGCAGATGATGGAGCGCCGCAGCGGAAGCATCATCGCGCTCGGCGGCCAGGCCTCGGTCACGTCCCAGTCCCAGCGCGCGCACGTGATCGCGTCCAAGCACGGGCTGTTCGGCCTCATCAAGGCGCTCGCGCTGGAGCTCGGGCCGTATAACGTCCGCGCCAATCTGATCGCGCTGATGACGATCGAGAACGTGCGCGCGAATCCCGAGTGGTATCCGGAGGCGAAGCAGCCGGGCTACAGCGAGAAGGAGCTCGCCGCGATTCCGATGAAGCGTGCCGGGAAACCGCAGGAAGTCGCGAACGTCGCGGTTTTTCTCGCGTCCGACCAGTCCTCGTATGTCACGGGTGATCGCATCCTGTGCGGCGGCGGGAAGTACATGTGATGGCGAAACCTCTCGTCTGTGTCGTCGGCACCGGCGGCACGATCGCGTCCAAATACGACGCGAAGCTCGGCGGGCACGTCTCGGCTGCTACGGCCGAGGATCTCGTCGCCGGTGTCCCCGGCATCGGTGAGGTCGCCGAGCTGCGCGTCGTCGAGCACTCGAACGTGAACAGCGCCGTCATGGATTCGCCCACTGCCTTCGCGCTCGCGGCGACGCTGGGCAAGGCGCTCGCCGACGAGGCCGTGCACGGCGCCGTCGTCACGCACGGCACCGCGACGCTGGAAGAGACCGCCTATCTCATGGATCTCACGGTCGCGACGGACAAGCCGATCGTCTTCACCGGCGCGCAGCGCAACTTCGACGAGCCCGACCCCGATGGGCCGCGCAACATCCTGCACGCGGTCAAGATCGCGGCGAGCCCCGAAGCGCGCGGCAGAGGCGTGATGGTGGCGCTGGCGGGCGCGATCTTCCCGGCGTGGGACGTCACCAAGACGCACACCGAGGACACGAGCTGTTTCGGCGGCCGCGACGGCGGACCGATCGGTATGGTCAGCAAGCGCGCGGTGACGTTTTTCGCGCGCCCCGATCTGCGCATTCAGCTCGACGCCCAGCGCATCGAGGAAAACGTCCAGCTCATCCGCATGCCGCAGGGCGGCAACGATCTGCTGCTGCGCGCGTGCATCAGTGCGCGTGTTGCCGGCATCGTGGTCGAAGCCTCCGCGGGCGGCAACGTGACGGTGCCGTTCTACGAGGCGATTTGCGACGCGCTCGCCGCCGGGATTCCCGTAGTCGTTGCAACGCGCGTCGCGTCGGGGCCGACGCATTTCGGCAAAGCCTATCGCGGCTCGCTCGCGAGTCTCACCGCGAAAGGCGCGATTGCCGCTGGTTACCTGAGCGGGCTCAAAGCGCGCATCCTGCTGATGGTCGCGCTCGGCGTGACAAAGGACCGCAAGCAACTCGCGGACATCTTCGCGCGCGCCGGCGGTATCCCTTAGCCGTCGTCATTCCCGCGCAGGCGGCAATCCAGAAGCCGCCCCGGGGTCGCGGCTTGCTCCCGCCTGCAGGTGCGACCAGAGCCCCGCGCGAGCTTGCCGCGCCGTAATGAGCCCATAATCGTGCCGGACCGGCCCTTCTGAGGAACACCCACGTGGCATCGAACACCGCACCAACTTTCACTATCGCGGGAACGCTCACCACGAGCATCGGCACGTTCGATTTCGGCGAAGCTGTTCTGATACAACCTGACGGACGGATTCTCGTCGCCGGCCGGACCGTGACGGGGGAGAACACCTTCACGGTCGTGCGCTACAACGCCGACGGTACGCTCGACACGACCTTCGACGGCGACGGCAAAGTGACGACGTCGGTGCGCGCCGGCGCGCAGAACGAAGTTCACGACATGGCGCTGCAGTCCGACGGCAAAATTGTGGTGGTCGGCTCCGTCGACAACAGCAATGCGGAGATGCAGATCGTCCGCTATAACCCCGACGGTTCTCTCGATACGAGCTTCGGTGGAGACGGCAGGGTCACGACTGCGGTTGGCACCGGCCACGACGTCGCGCAGGCGGTGATCATCCAGGCCGACGGTAAGATACTGGTCGGCGGTCGTTCCGACCTCGATCCCTCGACCAGCGCTTTCGCACTCGTGCGCTACAACTCGGATGGAAGTCTCGACACGACGTTCGATGGCGACGGCAAAGTCGTCACGCCTGTGGGCGTGCGCGGTGGTGAAGCTACCGGAATGGTCCTTCAGCCGGACGGCAAGATCGTGTTGTCGGGATACGCCGCGGACGCGTCGCCGTCGGGCGGCCTCGACTTTGCGCTCGTGCGCTACAACACGGATGGCACTCTGGATTCGACCTTCGGCACCGGCGGCAGGGTTACGGGACCGATTGCCACGCATGCTGCCGCCGGCGTAACGCTGCAGCCCGACGGCAGGATCATTGCGGTCGGCGAGTCTGTCGTTACCATTTCGAGCGGGTCTTTTGCCGTAGCGCGCTACAACACGAATGGGAGCTTCGATAGCACTTTTGGTGGCACCGGAGTGGTTCAGACTCCGGTGAGCACCGGAAATGACGTCGCGTGGGACGTTGTCGTACAACCGGATGGGCGCATTGTCGTTGTCGGGGATGCAGGCTCGCCTCCGGATTTCGCGCTGGTTCGCTACAACTCGAACGGTACGCTCGACGCGACCTTCGGCGCCGGCGGAAAGCTCACTACCGACTTCGGTACGTCAGACCGCGCCCATGCAGTAGCACTGCAAGCGGACGGCAGGATCGTCGTGGCCGGCGCCAGGTACGATGAGACCGCGCCACATGCGGACTTCGCTCTCGCGCGCTACAACAGCGACGGATCGCTCGACCGGAGCTTCGGTCCGCTCGTCGATTCGCTAGAAGGTGCGGCGACGTACTTGGAGAACGGACCCGCGGTAGTGCTCGATCGCGACGTGCAGATCTACGACGCGGAGCTTGCGGCGCAGGGCAATTACGGTGCCGCGACGCTCTCCGTCGCGCGGCACGGCGGCGCGAACGCGCAGGACGTCTTTACTGCAACCGGAAGTCTTGCCGGTCTGACCCAGGGCGCGGCGCTTGTTTACTCCGGTGTCACGCTCGGCACTGTCACCGTAAATTCCGGTGGCACGCTCGTCCTCACGTTCAACAGCAGCGCAACGCAAACGCGCGTTAATGGCGTTCTGCAATCGATCGCGTACGCGAACAGCAGCGATGCGCCACCGGCGGCCGTGGAGCTCGATTGGATCTTCACAGACGGGAACACCGGCGCGCAGGGTACCGGGGGTGCAGCGTCTGCGCTCGGCAGCACCATCGTAACGATCGGGGCGATTAACGACACGCCTGTGTTCGCTGCGCTCGGTGGCGGCGTTTCATATACCGAAGGCAATGCGCCTGTCGTGCTTGACGCCGACGTAGGAGTGCTGGACGCGGAGCTCTCGGCGCAGGGCAGCTACACCGGCGCAACGCTCAGGCTCGTCGCGCACTCCGGCGCGAACGCAATGGATGTGTTCTCCGGGACGGGCGCGCTCGATGCGCTTACTGAAGGCTCCCCACTTGTGTATTCGGGTGTGATCGTCGGCACGGTCACAACGAACTCCGGCGGCACGCTTGTGCTCACGTTCAACGGCAATGCGACACAAGCGCGCGTGAACGGCGTGCTCGAAGCCATCGCCTATTCCAACATCAGCCAAACGCCGCCCTCGTCGCGGCTGATCGACTGGCACTTCTCGGACGGCAACACGGGCGCACAAGGCAGCGGCGGCGCACGTGTAGCGAGCGGCAGTACCGACGTGACGATCGTCTTCCAACCCGCCGCGCTCTGGTCAGAGCTCGTGGACGGCCATGTGATCGGCCCCGTCGATCCGGCCTCGCGCATTCTGCGCTTCGACGATACGTCGATCTCCGCCGCGTCGGTCCAGGTCACGCCCGACGGCGCCAGCACCCTGTTCTCGCATCTGGGCAAGACCGTCACGGTGCAGATCGATGTCGCAGCCATCACCGCGCGCAACATCGCGTTCGCCGATGGCAGCATGTTGCTCGTCGGCGATGCAACGACGGCCGTAGCGAACGATGGTGCAGCGAACGCGCTCAGCGGCGGAGCCGGCAATGACCAGTTGATCGGGCTCGGCGGCAACGACGCGCTTTTCGGCGGCGGCGGCGACGATCTGTTGATCGGCGGAGCCGGCGCCGACGATCTGGATGGCGGCGCCGGGTTCGACACTGCGAGCTACGGCGCGGCACCCACAGGTGTCGTTGCACGTCTGTCCGGACCTGCTCAGAACACTGGCGAGGCGCTCGGCGACAGCTACGCGTCGATCGAGGGACTCATCGGCTCGGCGTTCAACGACACGCTGGTCGGCAACAACGGCATGAACCGTCTTCAAGGCATCGGTGGCGATGATTATCTGCAGGGAATCGCCGGCAACGACATCGTCACAGGCGGCGCGGGCAACGATCGCCTCGAAGGCGGAGTGGGCGCCGACATGCTCGATGGCGGCGACGGTTCCGATTACGCGGCCTATTACTACGCCGCAGGTGCGGTGACCGCGGATCTCGCGAACGCGGCAGGCAATACGGGCGAGGCTGCCTTCGACAGCTACGCGTCGATCGAAGGCTTGATCGGCTCGGTATTCAACGACGTTCTTTCGGGCGACGCGAGTGCGAACATCATCGGCGGACTCGCCGGCAATGATCGGATCGCCGGACGCGGCGGAAACGACGGGCTGCTGGGACTGGATGGCGACGACACGCTCGACGGTGGCACGGGCGCCGATCGCCTCGACGGAGGCGCAGGCCTCGATCATGCGAGCTACGGCAGTGCGGCGGCTGCAGTGCGCGCAAGCCTGGCGCAGCCAGCGCAGAACACGGGTGATGCCGCAGGCGACAGCTACCGCTCCATCGAAGGCCTGATCGGCTCCACGCTCGGTGACACGCTCGAAGGCAACGTCCAAGCAAACGACCTGCAGGGCGCGAACGGCAATGACACGCTGATCGGCGGCGCCGGTGCCGATACGCTCGACGGTGGTGCCGGCTTCGATTACGCGAGCTACGCCAGCGCGAACGGCAATGTGCTTGCGCGTCTCGGCGGCGCATCGGTCAACACGGGCGATGCGGCCGGCGACGCGTACCTGTCGATCGAGGGCGTGTTCGGCTCACGCTTCGACGACACGATCGTCGGCAATGCGAGCGTGAACGATCTCCAGGGAATGGACGGCGAGGACTATCTGCAAGGTCTGGCCGGCAATGACACGCTTCGCGGTGGCAGCGGCGGCGACAGGCTGGAAGGCGGCGCAGGCGCGGACATTCTCGACGGCGGAGCGGGCGTGGACTACGCGGCTCACTACTACGCCGCTGCTGGTGTGACCGTGGATCTCCTGGCTCCGGCCGCGAACAGCGGAGATCCCGCGGGCGACAGCTACTTCGCGATCGAAGGTCTGCTGGGCTCGCAATTCGCCGATGTTCTTTCGGGTGACAACGCCTCCAACGTGATCGCCGGATTCGATGGTGACGATCTGCTCGCTGGCCGCGGCGGCAACGACGTCCTGCAAGGCATGAGCGGCGCCGACACGCTCGACGGCGGCGCAGGCGCCGACCGGCTTGCGGGGGGTGCAGGAAACGACGCGTTCGCCTTCACGCGCGGCGAAGCGCATGGCGACGCGCTGATCGATTTCGCAGGAAACGGCGCGGCGGCAGGTGACCGGCTTGTATTCCATGGCTACGGCACGGCCGCGCAAGGCGCGACATTCGTACAGATAGGTGCTGCACGCTGGCGCATCGACTCCGCGGATGGCACCGTGCACGAGATCGTGGCGTTCATCAACGCGGCTTCGATCGACGCTTCGGATTACGCGTTCATTTAACGTCGCTTCGCCCGGCGGTCGTAGCGCAGCCTCGTCAGGCGCGCCGCTTGCTTCCGGCTCGACGCCTCGAATCCAAAAATAATTCGACTGCACAGGGGACACGCTTCTTCCAGAGGAGGAGCCATGTCGTCGAGCCGCAGCTTCGCCCCGCTCACGCGGTGCAAATCTTTCACGCTCATCGTCCTGATTGCACTTTTGATGCTGGCGCCGACTGCGCTCGCGGACCCGGAGCTGCGCGCCGAAGCTTTGCGGCTGTTCGGGCGCCTCGAACCGCCGGCCGCGACGCTCACTGCCGAGGCCGAGCTGGGCCGCGCGCTCTTCTGGGATACGCGGATCTCCCGCGACGGCAAGACCGCCTGCGCGAGCTGTCACGTCCCGCAGGCGTGGGGTGCGGACAGCCGGCGGTTTTCGACGGATGCGCGCGGCAAGCTCACGTCGCGCCACTCGCAGACCGTGTTCAACACGATGGGTCAGCCGGCGCTGCGATGGGTCGGTGATCGCAAGACCGGTGCAGATCAGGCGGAAGGATCGATGACGGGGTCGATGGGCTTCGATTCCAAAGAGGCCGCGGTCGCGAAGATGAAAGAGCTGCAGTACATCGTGCTCTTCCGCAAGGCGTATCCCGACGATCCGGAGCCGCTGAATCCGCGCAATTACGGACGGGCGCTCCAGGCCTATCAGGCGACGCTCGTGACACCCGCCGCATTCGATCGTTTTCTCGCCGGAGATGATGCCGCGCTCACGCCGCGTCAGAAGTCGGGGTTGCGCGCGTTCGTCTCGACCGGATGCGCCGGATGCCACAGCGGTGCGCTCGTCGGCGGGACCGCGTTACACAAGTTCGGCCTGACCAAGGATTACTGGACCGAGACCGGGTCGGACAAGATCGACGAGGGGCGCTTCAGGTCCACGAAGAAAGAGGAAGACCGGTTCGTCTTCCGCGTGCCGACGCTGCGCAACATCGCGAAGACCGCGCCGTATTTCCACGATGGTTCGGTGCCGACGCTAGATCGCGCCGTGCGCGTGATGGCAGCCGTCCAGCTCGGCCGCACGCTCGACGACAAGACGGCGGGCGACATCGTGGCGTTCCTCGAATCATTGACGGGCGAGGTGCCGGCGCACTACGCGCCGCCCAAGGCCCTGGCGACGGCGAACGAGCGGAACTAGGCGCGCGAATCAGGCGTGCTCGCGGCTGGGCATGACGTCCAGCCGCACCGCGATGCCTTCGAGCTCCTTGTTGACGGCGGGGTAGCGCGCCATCACCAGCGGGTCGTGGCCTGGAATGACGTGCTCGGGTGAGGCCGCGAGGCGGCGCAGCTTGTCGTAACCCTCGAGCGTCGCCCCGATATCGACCACGGTCGTGAAGCAGCGGCCCTGCTCGAAGTGCTCGTAGTAGTGCGTCGCGTCGGACGCAAGCACGACCCAGCCGCGCTGCGTGTGCACCCGCACCGACTGCAGCCCCGGCGTGTGCCCGCCGATGTGGTGCAGCGTGACGCCCGGGGCGAGCTCGTCGTCGCCCTTGTGAAACGCGAGCCGCCCCTTGAACAGCACGCGAACCAGCCCGACGACGTCTTCCACCTCGATCGAGTGTGAAAAACGCGGGTGGCGCATGAGTCGCCCCGTGGCGAAGGCCATCTCCTCGTCCTGGATGTGAAAGGTCGCGGCGGGGAAATCGAAGAAGGTTCCGACGTGGTCGTAATGCATGTGCGTGATCACGACCTCGCGCACCTCGTCCGCTTTGACGCCCATCAGCGCGAGCCCGGCTTTCGGCGTGCGGATGTACTCACGCTTGCGCTTGGCCGCCACTTCGGCCGTGAAGCCTGTATCGATCACGATCGTGCGGTCCGCATTGCGGATCAGCCACACGAAATAATCCATGTTCATCGGCGCGTCGTGGGGATCGCCGCCGACGAAATGCTCGTGGCGCCTCGCGTCGCGGCGCGCGTAGCGGATGGCGAAGACTTCGTAAACGGGCAATGACATGTGGACCTCCTGGGATGCGGGAAAAGGTTAGCACGTTATGATCGGAGGACATTCACTGGATCCCGGCCTACGCCGGGATGACGAGCTTGGGATGCTGATCGCACAACCCGGCCGCATGGGGCCGCTCGCGCTCAAGAACCGCATCATCATGGGTCCCATGGGCACGAACTACGGGACCACCGACGGCGTCTCCACCGAGCGCGACAAGCTCTACTACGGCGAGCGCGCGAAAGGCGGCGCCGCGATGATCATCACCGAAGCGATGGTGATCACGCCGGGCGCGCGCAATCATACGAACTCGCTGTGCGTGTTTCACGACCGTTACATTCCCGGCCTGGCGGCGGTGGTGGACGCGATTCATGAAGGCGGCGCGCTCGCCACGGCGCAGCTCAACCATCGCGGCGCGCTCCTCAAGCGCTCGGTGCTCGGCATGGAGCCGGTGACCGCGTCGGACTGGCACAACCCGAACACGAACGAGCCTGCGCGCGCGCTTTCGATACCCGAGATCGGTGAGATCCAGCAGGCGTATCTCGACTGCGCGCGCCGCTGTTACCGCGCCGGCTACGATGCTGTCGAGCTGCACGCCGCCAACGGCTATCTCTTCCAGCAGTTCTGCAGCCCGCGCATCAACCGGCGCGAAGACCGCTACGGCGGGTCGGTCGAAAACCGCATGCGCCTGCTACTCGAGACCGTCGCGCTGATACGCGCAGAGCTGCCCGGCCTGCCGCTGATGGTGCGCGTCTCCGCGACCGAGTACTGCGAGGGCGGCTACAGCGAAACCGACATGATCGCGCTTTGCCAGGCGCTGGAGCGCGCCGGCGTGATCGCGATCGACATGTCCGGCGGCACGAATGAAAGCCCGGAGCTCTCGCGCTACTGCATACAGCCGCCGTCGTTCGCACGCCGCTTCCTGGAGCCGTACGCGCGGCCGATCGCGAAAGCCGTCGGCATTCCGACGATCATGGCCGGCCGCGTCATCGACCCCCGAAGACGCCGAAGGGATATTGCAGGCCGGCAGCGCTGACTTCGTGGCGGTGTGCCGCGCGCTCGTGGCGGACGCGTACTGGCCGCGCAAGGCGTTCGGCGAGATCGCGACGCCGATCCGCAAGTGCATCTCGTGCAACGTCTGCTTCGAGCGTCTCACGCTCGAGCGCGACGTCGCGTGCGTGACGAACCCCATGGTCGGCCTCGAATTCGAGCGGCCCGAATTCGCCGAGCCGCAGCGCTTCGCGCGCGAGAAGCGTGCCGCCGGTCGCAGGCGCGTGCTCGTGCTCGGCGCGGGCGTGGCGGGGCTCGAAGCCGCCCGCGTGGCTGCCGCACTCGGCCATGACGTCGCGATCTGGGAGAAAGCGGACAAGCCCGGCGGCCAGATGCCGCTCGCGCTCGCCGCACCCGACAAGGGTGACGTCGCCGGCGTGTGGACTTATCGCTGGGCGCAGATCGAAAGCCTGCGCGTGCCGGTGCGCACTTCGGTGACGGTCACCGCCGAGGCGATCCGGGACTTCGCGCCGGATTTCGTCGTCGTTGCCACCGGCGCCAATCCGCGGCCGCTGCCGTTTCCGGTGCACACGCGCATACCCGTCGTGCACGCGTGGGACGTGCTCGCGGATCGCGGGCGCGTGGCACGCGGAACGCACGTGACCATCGTCGGCGGCGGCATGGTCGGGATCGAGACCGCCGACACGCTGATCCACTATCGAAGCGTGAAAGCCACGGTGATCGAGGCGCTGCCTGTCATCGCGAAAGAGATGGCGCGCAATAATCGTTACGACGTGCTCGACCGGCTCGGGAAGGCCGGCGCGCGCGTGCTGACGGGCGCGCCCGTGGAATCGATCGACGGCGACACCGTCTGGGCCACGCTCGACGGTAAACGTACTGCAATCGAAGCCGGAGCGCTCATCGTCTCGGCGATCGGTCCGCTGCCGAACCGCGACGTGCTGCCCGAAGTCGAGCGCGCCGGTGTACCTTGGGCGCTCGCGGGCGACTGCAACGAGATCGGCGACTTCATGACGGCGATACGCGACGGCTGGATGCTCGCGGCCGCCATCGACAGGGGCATGGAAAAAACCAGGGGAGGGCACTCATGATTCGCACAAGCATCGCGCTTTCTGTCGTGGCTGCGGCGCTCATCGCGACGCCGGCGCTCGGCCAGAGCTATCCCGTGAAGAACGTGCGGCTCATCAACGCGTTCGCGCCCGGCGGCGCGAGCGACGTCGTCGCGCGCGCTTTCGCGCAGAAGCTCACGGAGTACCTCGGCCAGCAGGTGACCGTGGAGAACCGCGTCGGCGCCGGCGGCAACATCGCCTCGGAGTACGTCGCGCGCAGTGCGCCGGACGGCTACACGATTCTCATGGGCACGCTCTTTCTCGCGACGAACGAGAGCCTCTACTCGAAGCTCACGTGGAACGCGCAGAAGGATTTCGCGCCGATCTCGATGGTGACCGCATCGCCGCTCATCCTGTGCGTGCACCCGTCGCTGCCGGTGAAAAGCACGAAAGAGCTGATTGCGCTGGCGAAGCAGCGTCCGGGTGACCTGAACTTCCCGTCGGCCGGCAACGGCACGTCCATGCATCTTTCCGGCGAGCTCTTCAACATGATGGCCGGCATCAAAACCCAGCACGTGCCGTACAAAGGCTCGGCGCCGGGCGTGCTCGACCTCGTGAGCGGGCGGATTCACTTCATGTTGAATCCGATGCCGGAGCCGATGCCGTTCATCAAGGCCGGGAAGCTCCGCGCGCTCGCCACCTCCACCGCGAAGCGCATCCAGGCGCTGCCCGACCTGCCGCCGGTCGCCGAGGCGATACCCGGCTACGAGACGATCACGTGGCAGGGCCCGGTCGCGCCGGCCGGCACGCCGAAGCCCGTGATCGACCGCTTGCACGCCGAGTTCACGCGCGCGCTCAAGGACGCGGAGTTTGCCGCACGCATGCGCGGACTCGGGCTCGAGCTGTACGGCACCACGCCGGCCGAGTTCGCGCAGATGATCCGCGACGAGAGCGCGAAGTGGGGCAAGGTGATCCGCGCGACGGGGGCGAAGCTCGACTGATGCAGGATGCGGCGACCAGCGCGTTCCCGTCGAAGATTCAGCCTACGCTCGCGCGAGAGCGTTGAACGCGCGTTCGCGTGCCGCGTCGGCCTGCACGAGGCGATCGCGGCGCTCATCGAGCCATTCGCGGTCCGTCGCGACGCGGCCGCGTTCGACGTCGAGCATGCGATTGACTTCGGCGAGCTGCGGCCCGCCCGTGCCTTTGCGCCCGAACACCATGTATTCGGCGCTGATGACTTCCGCGAAATGCGGCGCGCTCAGCGGGAACGGCTGCTGCGTCTGCTCCTGATAGAGCCGCGCAGCCTCCGCGTACGGGATCTCGCCGATCCGCAGGCTGCGGCCGCGGCCGTAATCCGTCAGCTTCGAGGCGAAGTGGTGACCGGTGCGAAACGGCACGTTCGCGCGTTGCATAAGGGCGTCGGCGATTTCGGTCGTGGTCGAGTAGTCCGCACGCACTTCTTCCAGCGCGCGCGCCTTGTTCACGACGATGCCATCGACCACCTGCTGAAAAAGCCTGAACACCTGCAGCGGCCGCGTGCACGGCACCGGGTCGTACATGCGGTAATCGAACATGCCCGTGCGGTTGTTGTGAGCGATCAGAAACACCGTGTGCATCTCGCCGACGAGGATGCTCGACTGTGCGCGCAGCTGCTCCAGCGCAGCCGGGTTGCGCTTCTGCGGCATGATGCTCGAGACGCCCGTCAATTCGCCCGCCGCCAGCATGAACCAGGGCGTGGGCTCCGCGTACTGGGCGTGCATGTCCTGCGCGAACTGGGCGATCTCGACCGCGGCGATCGCGAGCGCCGAGGCCACTTCGAGCGCGCTGTCTACCGGCGCAAGATGGTTCGCATCGTAGGCGTTCTCGACCAGCCCCTCGAACCCGAGCAGCGCCGCGAGCCGCGCCCGATCGAGTGGAAAGCTCGATGTCGCCAGCGCGGCGGCCCCGAGCGGGTTCAGGTTCACGCGCGCATACGATTGCCTCAGGCGGTCGACCTGGCGTCCGACCGCGGAAGCGAACGCGAGCAGGTAATGCGCGAATGTCGTGGGCTGCGCCTGCACGCCGTGCGTATACGCCGGGATGATCGTGTCGATGTGCCTGCTCGCGAGCGCGAGCAGCTTCTCGCGCGCGGTGACGAGCGCCTCGATCTCCTTCAGGAGACCGTCGCGCAGGTTCATGCGCGCGATCGTCGAGGCGATGTCCTGGCGGCTGCGTCCGGTATGCAGGCGCGAAGCGTCGGCGCCGACGGCGGCGGTGAGCTTCGGCTCGTAATCGAGGTAGTCGGCCGAGGTGCGCGCGCCCGACAGCCTTTCGCCGGCGGCGACCTGGGCGATGCCGGCTGCGATCCGGGCCGCAGTCTCACGCGGGACCAGACCGGTCTCGGCCAGCATGACGATCGAAGCCTGATTGATATGGTCGAGAAACTCGACCGAGCGGCCGCCGCCGCGGAAGGCGTCGTTGATGTCGAGCGCTTCGCTCACGCCTTCAGCCGCGCTTGAGATCCTCGATCGATCTCACCAGCTCGCCGTCAGCACGCTTCAAGGCCCGCGTGACCGCACGCGTGTTGCCGAAGGTCGGGATCCATGCCGAGTGCTTGCCCGCGCCGCCGGTGACGATGACGACGAGGTCCTCCGGCGTCTGGGTCATGCGTACCGGCGCGTCCAGCGGTGCCTTCGCATACATGTCGGGGAGCTTGCGCCGGAAGCGGCGCTCGATGCCTTCTTTGGAGAAGCGCGAGAGCGGCAGCGTCGCATGCTCGTACAGCCACTGCTTTACGTTCGCCTTGCTGAAGCCGCCGCCGGCAACCGTCTGTGCGTGCTCGGGACCGAACGCGACGCACGGCTGCCCGCGGTAGTACGCGTTGTTCGATCCGGTGGTGGTCATCGTGCCCGCGACCATCGTCAGAATGCCTTCGGCGCTGATGCTCTCGTGGTCGTTGATATTGTGGGGACCCTCGGCCGCGATGACGGTGACCGTGCTCGCCGCCTTCGGAAAGCCCTGCTCGATGTGCAGCGGCTCCCATGGGCTCGCGTCTTCGTTCTCCGCGACGCAAAACGTGAATTTCGCCGGCGTGCCGGCAGTCGCCATGTCGCCGGTTCCCGGAATGGCAGCGCCAATGTTCACGAGCGACAGCCGCACCGCGCGCCCGATCGCGGCGTTCGCACGGAAGTAGTTGCCCATTGCGTTCGAGCCTGCATTGATGCCGACTTCCTCGGCGATCGGACCGTTGAAGACGAGAAACGGCGTGCACGGATGCGTCGTCGCCTGCGTGCCGTATAGGTTGTACGGCTCTTCGGCCATCGCTTCCAGCGCGAGCAGCACCAGCGGGAAATACTGCGGCTTGCAGCCCGCCATGACCGCGTTCGCGGCGACGCGGATCGGCGTCGCTGCGCCGTAGCGCGGCGGGATCTTCACGACCGGTTGGTCGAAGTCGCGGTCGCAGTACGCGAGCATGCGTTCCACGCGCTCCGGCGTCGGCGGAATCACCGGCAGGCCGTCGCTCCAGCCTTTCGAGCACAGCAGCTCGTAAACGGCTTCCGGATCGTCGTCGACCTCCAGCATCGCGCCGGGGGCGTTCAGCATTTGGACGAGCGAGCTCACGTGAGTCACGTCTCCTTTCAATCGAGCGGCCAGGGCATGGCGACGAGATACTGCAGGAGCCCTCCCGGATAGTCCAGCACCAGGATGTACGAGAGCACGCTCAGCACGATCACCGCGCCCGACGCCGAGAGCGCGGCCTTGTGCCACGCGACGTGCGCCTTCACGCGGAGGAAGACGGTGATGTACACGAAGATGCCGAGCACGAACCCGAACACGGCAGAGGCCGCCAGCAGTCCCAGCATCCAGCCCAGGTAATGCCATACGGAATGCGCGGGACGCTCCTCGGCGCTCCACTCGCGCTCGGCGTCGGTCAGCACGTAGGACGGCTTGCCGCGCAGCGACAGCGCAGCCGCGGCGAGCAGCAGGACGAGCGTGATCAGCGCCACCGACAGCGGGAAGACGCGCGCGAGGAAGGTGAGCTGGGTCATCTCGTAGATCGCGTACACGACACACGCGAGGATCAGCCCGAGGAAGATCATCTGCGGTGTGCGGCCGGCGGCGCCGTGCGGTCCTTCCGGGGTGAGCGGCGTGCGCGCCCGCTTGAAGCGCATGGCGAGAATGATGGAAACGACGATCAGCGCGAGCATGATCTGCACGCCGGTGCGCTCGAGGAAGCTCATGCCGTAGACCTGCACCGACTGATAGACCGAGGCGTCGAGGCGCTTCGCCACGACGAACCCGATGAGCAGCGCCGGCGGCGACCAGCCGAAGCGCTTCATGTAGACGCCGAGGACGCCGAGCACGAACAGCGCGACGAGATCGAGCCAGCTTCGCGTGACCTGATAGGCCGCGAAGTAGACGATCGCGATCATGAACGGCGCGACCATCGCGAACGGCACCAGCGTGATGCGCGAGATCGGCTTCGCGAGCGCGAGGCACAGGCCCGTGCCGATCACGTTCGCGAGCGCGAGCGACCAGATGATCGTGAAGGTGAGATCGAGGTGGCGCTCGAGCATGCCGATGCCGGGCTCGATGCCGATCAGGATGAGTCCGCCGAGAAAGATCGCCATGCTGCCCGAGGCCGGGATGCCGAACATGAGCGCCGGAATCATGGCGCCGCCGTTGTCGGCGTTATTGGCCGATTCCGGTCCGATCACGCCGCGAATGTCGCCCTTACCGAGGTTCTCGCGGTTCCGCACGGTCTGAACCACGTGACCGTAGGCCACCCAGGTGATCACCGGCCCGCCCATGCCGGGGAGCGCGCCGAGCGCCGTTCCGATCGAGGAGCAGCGCACGACCAGCCACAGATGGCGCAGTGTCTCAGCGAAGCCGCGCAGCGTGCCGGAGCCCAGCTTCTGGGTCGATGAGATGCGCACGTGCCGGCGCAGGATGTCCACGATCTCGGGAATCGCGAACATGGCGAGCCCGACGATGACCACGTTGATGCCGTCGCCGAGATAGATCGTGTCGAACGCGAGCCTGTGCTCGCCGGTGGCGGGGGCGGCGCCGACGGAGCCGAGCAGCAGCCCGACGCCGCAGGTCGCGAGGCCTTTCAGCGCGCTCGCGCCGGTCAGCATGCCGACCATGGAGAGCGCGAGGATGATCAGCATGAGCTGCTCGCCGAAGCCCACGCCGAGAATGATCGGCCGCGCGAAGTGGATCGCGAGGGTCAGCACGAACGCGCCGAAGAGGCCGCCGAGCATCGAGGCGGAGAAGGCGGCGCCGAGGGCGCGCGCGGCCTCGCCGCGTCTGGCGAGCGGAAACCCGTCGAGGATGGTCGCCTGCGAGGACGAGCTCCCCGGTATGCCCATGAGCACCGCCGGGAACGTGTCCGACGTGTTGTTCACCGCCAGCAGGCCCACCATCATCGCGAGCACGGGCGCGGGATCCTTGCCGAACACGAACGGCAGGAGGAGCGAGAGCATCGCCGTCCCGCCGAGGCCCGGCAGGATGCCCACGACCATGCCGAGCACTACGCCCAGACCGAGGAAAAGAAAGTGCCGCGGGTCGAACAGCGATACGAGCGCTGCGAGAATTACATCCGGCATTACCGGGCGCCGCTCGTGTGCGGTGCGCGCTAAAGCGTCACGTTATGCTCGGTCTTGAGGAAGTTCTTGAGCCATTCCCAGACTTCGGGCTTGAGCGAGGTCGCGTCCTTCAGAATCGGGCGCGCCGCTTCGCCCACGAACTGTGGATAGCCCTCGATCACCTTGCCGGCTTTCGCGTCGAACTCGGGATCGGCGAGCGTCTTGCGCACCGCCTCACGCCACGCATCGGCGACCGGCGCCGGCGTCTCCGGCGGTAGCACGATCGCCTTGTTCGCCATCACGCCCATCTTCAGGACCGCCTTCCACGCTTCGTACGCGGGACCGGACGGCTTCTTCCCGAGCGCGATCTCGTAGACCTCTGCGAAGTTCGGCAGGTCCTTGAAGTTCGGGTCGCGGACGAGCTCGCCCTTTTCATTGAGGATGCCGAGCGTGAAGAGCGGCACGGCCTTGCCTGCTTTCACGAGCTGCGAGGCGTTCTTGGTGTAGCCGGGCGTCGTGTCGTAGTTGATCGTGAGCTCGCCGCGCTCGAACGCGAGCCGCGCCGGCCCGCGCTCGATGCCCCAGACGTATTTCACGTTGAGCCCCAGCAGCTCGAACGCGGTGGTCACGCGCAGCTCCGCGCCCGTCGGCGTGTTGCCGCCGAACGTGAGCTGCTGGCTTTTGAGCTTGCCGATGTCTTTCGCCGATTTCACGCCGAGGCTGGTCGCGGCGTACACGACGGAGCCCTGCGGCGAAAGGACGATGGGCTGCGCCCTGCTGAGATCGAACTCGAATTTCTTGCGCTGGAACACGTAGTTCATCACCGTGGAAGAGGAGCTGATGAGCACGTAGGTGCCGTCCGGCTTCGCGCGGTTGTGGAACTGGTTCGTTCCCGTGATCGAACCGCCGCCCGGCACGTTGCGCACGACGATCGTCGGATTGCCGGGCAGATATTTTTCGAGGTACGGCGCGAGCGCCCGGGCGTAGACATCGCTGCCGCCACCGGGGTTGAACGGCACGATCATCTCGATGCGCTTGCCGGAGAAATCGACCTTCTGCGCGGCGTGCACCGCCGGGATGCCGGCGGTCAGCGTCGAAACCAGAGCAGCAACGATCCCGAACGAACAAAGCCTGTTCATCTGAATCCTCCTCGCGATCATGGTCAGGCATCTTATGTCGTGCCTTGCGCCGACTATATCGACGTTACTTACGCGCTTCAACGCGCGTGTCGCCGAGGATCGCTGTTCGCGCCGGAGCGTGGAGTCAGCTCAAGACTTCTCTTTCACGAGCGCGAGCAGTTGCGGCAGCGCGACCGAAGCGCGCTCCCGTACTTTGTCCATTGCGAGTCCGCCGAGCGGATGCTGGATCCTGAGCAGCGGCAGATCGGGTACGCCGAACACTTTCGCCTGTGCGCTGCCGAGCTTCATGAACGTGTCGGAACACACCACCGCCGCGATCAAACCCCGCTTCGTGAGCTGTGCCATGTCGTGGACACTCCACGACGTGCACGACCCTCAGTCGGCCATCGCGCTCACGACGAGGTCGGCTTCCTGCGCGAGCTCGTCGAGGAGCTGCGGCGTCGCCGGCGCGCTCGAGGCGGGTTTGCGTTTGTAGACGACGGAGTCGACCTTGAACTCCCGCTTCACGCCGTCGACGATCAGGTTGAGCAGGTGATCGGCGTTCGCCTTGCTGTTATCGAGCACGCCCAGCCGGATGCCGCCGCTGCCGAGCCTGCGGTTCGGCTCGAGCTGCTCGGATGCCTCGAGCGGCGCTTCCGGCACCACGATGAATATCTTCGCCATGCATGGACTCCGGTGATTGAAACTGGATCCGCGCCCCCGACGAACGCCCGCCAAGCTGACGTTTCTTCGGGGGAACGACGACAGCGGAAAGGATACCGGATTCGATGGGCACGTCGGATGCTTGAGGCGTCGGTCACATCGACGCCCGCAGCGTTGCGGGCGCCATTCCATGAGAGGAAAGGAGACTCACATGATGCGAATGGCAATCGTCGTACTCGTTTTTGCGTCCTTTGCAGCATCGGCGTT
>DASPNJ010000019.1:0-30743 GCA_035626595.1 Burkholderiales bacterium | reverse complement strand
CCCTTCCGTCTGCTCGGCTCTTCTAACCCACCCCCGGGGGGTTATCTTCGGCCTCCTCAGGCACCTCTGAGGGGCGCTCGAAGGCCTCGAAACTATCGCTTTCAGGCTCTTTCTCGCCCTCCTCGGGCTCCTCTTTGCCCTCGTGCTGCGCCTTGAACACCTCGAGCAGCCCGCGCTCCTCGTCGGCGTCCTTGGCCATGTGCTCGAGGGCGATCTCCTGCCCATTCGCAAGAGAGGCAAACACGTGACGCGTGCGCCCCTCGGCATACTCGGTGGTGATGTACTTGTGCCCCTCGGGCGCGTAGTCGCGGACGTTGTTGATGTGCATGCTGGTCTCCCCTTCGTTGTCAGATCGCGATCCCGTGCTCGTTCACGGGCACACCTGCGAGCTTCCGCCGCTTGGGCTTCTTCTGCGGCAGCTCGACCTTCGCGTCATGGCGCAGCACCACGAGCTTCGCGCACGTCTCGGCGAGCGCCTTGGTGGTCTGCACACCGTCGCGCCAGCGCAACCAGTCGAAGCCCAGACGCATGAGCGCGTACGCGTCGGCGTCGTTGTTGTCGGTGCTCTCGTAGCGCCAGCGCTTGAGCACCTCCATGCGGATCCCGTCCTTCTCGGCGTTGCCCTTGCCCGTCACGTACTTCTTGAGCGTGCCCGGAGCGACTTCGACGACATCCCAGCCGAGATCGAACATGGTGAGACGCAGCTGGCCTCCCCACTCGCCGAGGGTCTCGCGATCGTTGCGCGCGCCGAACGCGTAGCCCTCGACGAACATCACGCCCGCGCCGTGCTTCTTGGTGATGCTGTGCACGTGATCGAGCAGCTGCCTGCGAATCTCCTGCAGGCGCGCGAGGCGATGCGCGAAGTGCTTGGGCTCGCTCTTGATCGCGAATGTGCCGTACCCGCCGAACACGGCGCCTTCGAGCAGGTCCGCGCGCGGCGCCCAGTGCGCAGCGCTGTGAGAGAGCGATGGATCGAATCCGATGATGGTTGTCATGCGCTCTCCTTGGGCTCGTGCAGCTCCACCGCGGTCAAATCACAGTCCAGCGCGTCGAGGAGCTCCCCGACGCAGAGCTTTGGGCGCGTGTCAGGCCGGTAATCGGGCATCTCCGCGATCCGCGCGAGCTGCGGAGTGAGGCGCCAGTCGCGTCCGCGCTTGTTCGCGAGCCACTGCGTCATGTCCGCGGGCCCCGCGCGCCCCGATTCCACCGCCAGCGCCGCCGCCTCCAGCTCCCGCACCAAGAACGGGGAGCACGAGGAGGCCAACAGAGCCTCGAAAGAGCCCTTGGACGTGGTCCAAGCCCATTTCTGGCCGCCGCGCGCGCTGCAGCGGGCCGTGTACGCGACCGGATAGGCTCCGAGATGCGCGACGGGCACCGTCAGGATCTCTCGCGCGGCCTGCGCGGGCGCGCGCAGCACGGCTGCCATGGCGCGGAAGGGCGGTTGATGCTCCCGGCCATCCTCGGAGCCGAGGAACGCCCTCAGCGCGGCGCCGAGCGGCTCTGCGGGCGCGGCGCCGGTGACGCTGATGCGTGGCTGGTCGCCCTCGAGCAGCGCGAGCGTCGAGCCCTGCGCGGCGAAGGCGCCCAGAAGGGCGTGGGCGCGGCCAAAATGGCTCAGAACAGCCATACGCCTCCCGTCTGCTGACCCTCAGGCGAGTTGGGGGCTTGTGGAGGGCTGTTGGGGAGAGTTTCTGGGCCTTGGGGAGCTTCTTCGGAGCCCGTTTCTTGGCCGTCCGTGTCAGGCCCGCACTCGGGGTCAGTGTTGGGGTCTTCTGAGGTCCCCAACTCATCAAAAGTCCCCAACCGGTTTTGGGGGACCGATTCTGAGTCTTTTCTATTACTTATATCCTCTTTTTGGGGATATTGGGGATATTGGGGATTAATTGCTGTATTCGGTGCAATTTGTGGTGCTGTTGTTAGTGTCTGTAAATTGGAGAGATGTAAATTCCCCTCCCCAACTCCCCCAATCTCCCCAACAGGCGTGGCTTGTGACGCACCGTTCCAGTTGCTCCGAGCGGCCTTTTCTGAGTCAGTCAGCAGGCGGATTCCGCGCCACGCGTCCTGCCACGTGCTGACCTTCTCTCGGGCGCCTGAGGCCTCGTCGACCTCCCAGCGCGTGACCCTAGCGTTGACCTCGTGCAGCTCGTTGGGGATGCCCCAGGCGCGGAGCTGAGTGCGCACGCGCTTGGCGAAGCGCTGTCCGAGCTGGGGCGTGTGGCCGTGCTCCTTGCACCAGCGCTCGTAGGCCGTGCGGATGTCCTTCCGGGGCGTGCGCGTGGCGGGATCGTGGGTGCAGTGGCGCGTCAGGAACTCGCCCACCGGGTCCATCTCCTGGCGGTAGGCGGTCGTGCTGGCCTGGACGGCGCTGGGCTCGACCAGGCCGTGCTCGCGCCACTCCTTGACGCCACGCACGAGCCAGGCGAGCACCGCCGTGCGCACGCCCGCGTCCTCCTTGAACAGGCCGCGCAGGCTGGTGTCCTTCTCCTTCGGAGCGTGGTCGAACGGCACGCGCACCATGCGCCGCCACATGCCGGTGTCCTCGGGGCTGATGCGCGGCGGATCGTTCGCGACGAGCCAGAGCTTGAAGCTCGGACACATCTCGAAGCCGGTGGCGTGCAGGTCGCGGATGGACAGCGGCGAACCGCCGGTGATCGTCTTCACGGTCTCCTCGTCGAGCTTGGCGCCCTCCTTGACCTCGTCGCAGAGCACCAGGCGGGCGCCCAGCAGGCGCACGAGGTCCGGCCGCGCCTTGTCGCCCCCGGTGTCGTTCTTGTTCTCCAGGAACGTCTTGGCGCTCGCCGTGCGGGCGTACTCGCCCATGGCCGCGGTGATCGCCGTGACGAACGTGCCCTTGCCGTGCCCCCCGTCGCCGTACAGGAAGAAGAACCGGTCGGCCGACGTGTCGCCGGTGAGCGAGTACCCGCCGGCGCGCTGCAGGTAGCTGGCGATCGAGCCGTCACCGCCGGTGACCTGCTCGAGGAAGGCGTCCCAGCGCTCGTGCTTGGCCTCTGGGTCGAAGCGCGTGCCCGTGGTCTTGGTGATCATCAGCGCGGGGTCGTGCTTCTTGAGCTCGCCGGTGAGCAGGTCGACCACGCCGTTGTCGCAGTTGAGCAGCCAGCGGTCACGGTCGAAGTCCGCCGCGCGGACCATGACGCTCCGCATGCTGCCGGCGAGCTCGATCATCGCCGCCATCTTGTGCCGCGCCTCGGTCGTCTTGGCGTGCAGGCGCATCTTGGCGCGCTCGTCCTCGCTCGAGAGCGAGTCGGCCTCCTCGTAGATGCTTCGCGCGGTGCGCATCGCCCGGCGCCACACCGTCTTCGTGGTGTCCCGCTCCCAGCGGATGCCGTTCCAGACGAACCAGGCGCCGAGCTCCTCGCAGTACCTCAGCCCGGCCCCGTGCTGGCGCACGAAGCGCTCAGCGTTGCCCAGGTCGGTCTGGGCGGTGGCAGCCACAGGCGCGCCCTGGGAGCCCAGCACGTCGGGCGGAAGGCGCCCCTGCTGGCGCGCGAGCTCGAGCAGCTGGTGGAACTCGCTGACCTCGTGGGCGGCCAGGTAGTCGTCGAGCTTGGGCGTGTCCTGGGGGAAGCGCACCACGTAGACGGTGGCGCCGGCGGCCTCGAGCACGCGGCCGAGCGTGAGCTCCTCGCGGCGCACGTTGGCGTTGCCGAGCGAGTCCGCGTCGAAGGCCAGATAGACCACGCGCCCGTCCCACTGGACGTGGGCGAAGTACGGGTGCAGGCGCTTCTCGCCCTTGACGTGCCAGCCGTTGACGCCGCCCAGGGCGATGCAGCTGACACCAGCGCCCTCGCACGAGAGCGCCTTCTTCTCGCCTTCGGTGATGGCGAGGGGAATCTTGGGATCGGTCGCCGCCTCGGTGTCGAAGAAGCTCGGGCCGAAGTACACGTGCACGCCCGTCTTGGCGGCCTGCGCGTACTTCTGGAGCTTGATTTCGATCTTCCCGTCGCTCGATTTGGCGCGGAGCTCGAACGGCTTGCGGGGCTTCGCGCGCACCAGCACGGGGTCCTGCTGGAAGAAGAGCCGGTAGGGCACCGTCCACGCGGGCAGGCGCCCAGCGTCCCACTCCTCGCGCGTCTTGCCGAAGGCCTTCGACGCTTCCTTGGCGTCGTTCACGTAGGAGATGCCCGCGCGCTTGAGTACGCCAGGCGGGATGGCGCTGCCCTGCACCAGCTCCTCTACGAGCGGCAGCGGCAGCGCCATCTCCTGCGCGATAGCCATGAGCTCTTCGTTCGTCACGCCCAGCGACCTCCCCCGAAACTGATGCCTGGAACAAGCCGTGCTGCTGGCTCAGTGCGGCGCGGCGGCGGCGGGGAGCTCTTCCGCCTCGCCTTCCTCCTCTTCCTGCTCGGCCTCCTCCTCTGGCTCGGCAGGCTCTTCCTCATCCTCGTTGTCGCCGGGCTTCTCGTGGAAGGTCTGCCCCTCACCACTCGCCTGGTGCAGCTCGATGTCCTTCAGCGCGAGTTGGCGCTCGTCGATCGTCATGGGCCGCGAGCGCACGACGTCTCCCGTGTCGCAGCGGATCGTGTCGATCATGCGATCGGCGATGCGCGTGCGCTGGAAGCACTCGACCGGGCGCTTTTCCTTGCCCGACTTGATGCTGGCCGCGAGCTCCTCGATCTCGGCCTCGATCTTCTTCTCTTCCTCACGGAACATCGCCGAGGTGGCCTTCTTCTCGTCTTTGAGTGCCGAGCGCTTGTCGAGCGCGGTCATCAAGTCGGCGCTCTTCGAGAGCACCTCCTTCTTCGTCAGCTTGACGGGCAGGGTCTCGACGAAACGCTCGCGGGGGAAATCTTCGGGGGTGTCGTTGTCCATGGAGCTGTCCTTTCAGGCCGCGTTTGCGGTCCAAACCTCTTCGATCACCGGCATCGTCTCGCCCGGCGCGCGCGCGTGAGGACGTCGCTCGATGCGCAACGCTACCGAGTCGAAGCTCGGCGACTGATCGCCGCCGTAGTCCACGCGCTCAGGCAACCGAGCGCGACGCGTCACCACGCCGCGCGTCGACCACAGCTCGCGGTCACGCTGCCCGCTGAACTCGAAGGACACTGGGAAGATGCCGATCACCACCGGCGCGATCTCGAGCGCGCGCAGCACGAAGCGCAGGTGGCCGTTGTCCTCGAAGGGCGGGTTCATTACCACGACGTTGGGGGCGAAGCGCTCCACGGCTTGCTGGGCATGGCGTGAGAAGAAGTCGCCGCCGTAGATGGCGACGCCGAACTCTTTGCAGTAGTCGGCCCAGTCCAGGTCGAGCTCCACGCCCATCATGAGCGCGGGTGCGTGCCCGGCGCGCAGCAGTCCCTCGATCAGCGCGCCACCGCCGCAGCTCGGTTCGAGGACGCGCGCGCCGCGAGAGACCCAGCCCGCGAGTCGGCGCGCCAGCCACGGGGGCGTGTGCCACTGCGAGAGCGTGGGCTTGAGCTCGGGCTCGCCGAACAGGTGGGCCTGCGCGCTCACGGGACCTCGCCGAGCGTCTGGCGCTTGGACAGTTCGCCCGCGATCAGCTTCGCGGCGAAGTCCATCGCCGACATGAGCGTCTTCCACTCGGCCGATGTGACCTCGCGCTGCGTGTCGTCCGTGAACGTGATGGTCACGGTGTACAGGCTTCGCTCGTCGCGACTGAGCGCGACGGTTGCGATCTGCTCGGTCATGCAGCCCTCCAATCGCGCCGAGCTCGGCGCAGCGCGTGTCTCAGCGCGGCCTCCGCGTACAGCTCGCTCACGCGCAGCGAGTCGCGCGCGTCGGGGAACAGCTTCAGGTCGGCGAGCGCCCGCGCCGCCACCAAGCGGGCCAGCCCGGCGCTCGAGCACATGCGGGTGCGCACGTCGCCGGTCAGCTGCTCAGCGGCGTAGCTGCCGCCGCCCGTGATCACCAGCACCACGAAGCAGCCGTCGCGGTGCACGTAAGGCACGCCATGACGCGCAGCAGCGCGGAGCGCGGTCGCGACGGGATCGCGGCTCATCCGGGCCCCACGGTGATGCGGAGCACTTCGCCGATCTTTGCGTACAGAGGGTGCAGCGGCGAAAAGTCGCCGTGCGCAGCCAGCAGGAGCGCTTCTAGCTGCGTGACTCGGTGATGCAGCGGGCTCGCACCTGGCGTCAGGAGCTCCGAGAGCTCGGCGATCGCGGCGTCGACCTTGGCCAGCTCCTCACGCGCATCCTGCAGGCGCTGCTCGGCGCCCTCGCGGTAGCTCACCAGCTGCTGGAGCTTGCGCTCGCCCTCACGCTTCCAGCCATCGAACTCGTGAACCGGCGTGACCGCATGGCTATTACCCATGGCGCGCTCCTCTCTCGTGAAACACCGGCGGGCGCGCCGGCGGCAGCGGCTCCTTGCTGGCCAGGAAGGCCTCGGCCGCGGAGAGCTGCTCGGCGGCGGCGCGCTGGACGCCGAGCTGCACACGCGCGTGCCCGCTGTTCACCACCGCCATGCCGCGCACGGTCGCGGGAGCGGTCAGCGCGTACTGCGCCGCGGCGGTCGCCGTCTTGCCAGGGACGTGCCGGAGTAACCCCTCCTTCACGAGCCCCTTGGCGGCCAGGTAGCAGGCCTGGCGCGTCCTCCCCGCCTCGGCATGCAGCTCGGCGAGCGTGAATGCGCCCTTCTGCGCCAGCGCGAGCGCCTGGGTGCGCACGCTGTGCTCCTGGCGTCTCCGGGCAGCCGTGCGCGCCCCTCGCTTCTGGGTCTCGGGCGTCAGCCCGAGCGGCAGCCGCCGCGCGGGCGCGCTCACCGCAGCACCAGCCAGAGCAGCGCCACGAAGGCCGCGGCTTCGATCAGCACCGCCAGGTCGGAGTCGCGGCGGCTCATGCGACGCGCTTCTTCCTTCGAGCACGCGCCGCCGCGCTCGGCCGACTGCGCATCTCCGAAGCTTTGACCGCTCCGTCGGTGAACCGCGAAAGCGCCTCAGCCAGGTCGGTGCTTACGAGGTGATATTGAGCTCGAGAGACGCTGACCCAGGCGTATCCCGTGGCCCACATTGCCCTCGAGAGGGTCCCGCGAGGCTGCTCACGTACCCACTTGCCCCACGCAGTGAGCTCTTTCCCTTCGGCGTCCATATAAGAGCTTCTTATAGACGCGTGAGGGCAAACGCAACAACGAATCCTATTGCCTACGCACGGATGTAGGACATAGCTTAGATTGCGATGTTATACGTCGACGCCTCATCCTTGCAGTCGCAAGGTATGGCAACCATAAAGGAACTGGTCGATGCGAGGCTGGCAGAGCTGGGCCTGACAAAGACCGACTTCGTGAAGAAGTTGGGCTATTCGACGTACCAAGCTTACTACGACCTGTTTTCGAGCCAGAGAACCAGGCTAACTGACGAGAAGCTCGAGCAAATCGCGGAAGCGCTTCAGTGGCCAAAGGATCATTTCCGCGATCCCGCCAAGACGTTGGAGCGCGAGACGTACATTCGGCAGGAGTTCGAGAAGTATCTGCGCAGCGAGATCGGTCGAACTGCAGACCCCGAGACGCACCGCATTCTCAAGTCGATGCAATGGCTCGGGAAATACCTGCCGAATGCGAAGCTCTACCAGATCCTCACCCTGACCATGGAGGGTCGATACACTGCCGCGCAGCTCCTTGACGCACTCGAGCTCGAGGCGGCTGATAACGAGGCTCTCGAAAAAGAGCGGATGCGCAAGTCGGCGGGACCACACAAGAAGTCACGCTGACGCAGCTTTGTCAGGCAAAGTCCATCTTGCGACGCCAATTCGCCACAATGTAGCCTAGTTGGCCATGTGGGGGAGCCGAGCCAGAAAGTTGGCGCGGGATGCGGGGCTTACTGTTGTGAGCGTCGCAGATCGTGGGGCAGTGCGCCTCGTAAGAGGCGTGCTCGAAGTAGGGCCTGACGCGTCACCGGACGCGATCGCTACGATCGCGTGCCGATACGAGTTGAGGCAGGACGGCCTCGTGGTGGACGAGAGGCACGTGGAGGAACTCGTGCAAACGCACGGATTCCTCTACGAACCCGCTCGTGAGATGCGCTCGCGCAAATCAGGCATTGCGTATCGCGCAGTCAGCTGAAATTCAGCGGGAGAGGGAGACGCACTGGCCAGGACCAGGACCCGTGCGCATGCAGAAGCACTGGTCACGGCCGCCACAGCTGCCGAAGCATGGGTACGTCGGACAGTAGACGCAACGCGCGGTAGGGGCCGGCATCAGGGCGCAAAGGCCCAACGATAACGCGAGGAGATAGCGCATGCGCGCATCCTGAAACGCCTCGCGCTCGACCGTCAATATCGGTATCGCGCACGGCTGATTTTTCCGGCGAACGGTGATTGTTGATTGCGTCTTCGTATAACGTGCTCTTATATTCGCACGCATGTCGACCAGCGAGTCTCTCCTCACCGGCCTGCCGTTCGCCAACAGCAGCCCCGCGCCCGCCACGCGCTACCCGCGCGACGTCCTCGCCATGAGCGCCGAGGAGCTGAGGGAAGAGTGGCTCCGCCAAGAGCGGGCCCTCATGGAGTACGACCGGCTCATCGACGCAGTCGTTGACGCGACGTTTCCTCCCGGCGAGCCGCACGAGGGCCCGCCGGATTGGTGGGACCGTCACGCCGACGCGCCGGTAAAGGAGCAGAGCAACGCCATTGTGGCGGGCATCGTCTCGCTGCATGAGCTGTGCGGCCGGCAGCTCGAGGAGAACGACCGGTTGCGCGCGCGCATCGCTGAGCTCGAGTCGCAGGTGTCCGCCATGCCTGAGCAGATCGAGGCGAATCGCCCGGCGGAACGGTGCGACGTGTGCGGCGCAACTCTCGCCCACATCACCGGCGACGGCGTTGAGGCGACGCTCTGCCCGCAGTGTGATCGTGAGCAGCTGGCCGAGTACGGGGACGACGACGAGGTGTCACCGTGCTGAACGACACCTACACGATCCACGACCTCGAGGCCGCGCAGCGCGCGCTGCACGGTCAGACGGTATCGCCGGGCTGCAGCCCTCTGCCTGTCGAGGTCCGCGTGGCGGAGACGATCGCCCGGGCGCGTGACGACGCATCTCGGCGCGCGGCCGACCAGCCACAGCTGAGCGAGAAGGACCGCGCCGACATGCGCGAGGAGCTCGGCAACCTCGTGCTCTACATCGACCTCGACGCGAAGCTGGCGCGGGCGCAGCAGCGCTACGTGCGCGCTGCCGAGCTCGACCTGCGGGCCTCGCGCGTGCGCCACTTCATCACGCTGCTCGCGGCCTTCTGTTTGCTGGTGCTGGGTGGCTGCCTGGAGGGCTGGACGATCCCGCCGCCGCCGCACGACGTCTATCTCGTCGAGGTGCCCGACGAAGACGTGCGGCACTGGGAGACCGCGATCAACGGCTGGAACAGCGCCGTCGAGCGCGAGCCCGTGCTGGTGCTGGTGCGCGAAAAGCCGGCGGGGCGCTGCGGCGTCTACGTGCGCGTCACCGATGACCTGCCCGACGACACGCTCGCCGAGACGGAGTGGGGCGACGAGTGCGTGATCCCCATCGAGTACGCCCGCGGCGCTGCACTGAGCACTGCCGGCCACGAGCTCGGGCACGCGCTGGGTCTGGGCCACCGGCCGGACACCGTGATGGCCGAAGCCGGTTCGCCGTTCGTGCTGCCGAGCCACAAGGATGGTGCCGACGTTCGTCGGCGGTGGGGGATTCCATGATGCTCAAGAAGGGGTGGTTCAAGCGCCGCGCGGCCGCGCCGGTGCCCAGCACGGTCGTGCTCGAGTTCGTCGCCGTCGACCTGGAGGCCGAGTTCGAGGGGCACGGCACCTACTACATCGAGCGCTGCGGCGACGAGGGCTGGTCGGTGCGCTTCCGTTGGGTCAAGCGCCGGCCGGATGAGCGGGACCTGCCGATCGACGCGGTTGATCGCGAAGGGCAGCACGCAGACTGGCCGACGCGCGGCACGGCGGAGGCGGCCTGCCGGCTGCACGCGCACCTGCTCGATCTGGGGTACGGGCCCACGCGTGCCGCTCAGCTCGTTACGGACCGGCTGCGACTCACGGACGTGCCCCAGCGCGAGGACACGCTCGACTACCTGGTGCCCGTCGTATCGGTGTCCGAGGCGAACACGTGACCGCCGCCGCAAGACAGCTGCCGATGGCCGACCAGCCCCCGGCCGCGCCCACGCGCTGGGACTGGCGGAAATACGGGACGCTCGCCGACCCCATCCATAAGAGCCACATGAGCTGGCTGGTGGGCGAGTACGCCTGCCTGCGCAGCTTCCGGCTCACGCGCGAGGCGGAGGTGCGCGGTGAGGTGAGCAACCGGATCGCCGGCAAGACGGCTGCGGGCACGGCCGGGCACGAGACGATCGCTCGTGCGCTGCGCAACCCGGCCGCGCGGGAGCGGATCCTGGGCGGCGACGTCGGCTTCGTGGCGAGTTCGGTGCCGCGGGTGCTGGCCGAGGAGTTCGGGCGCGCGACGCGCGGGCTCGACGTCGCCTGGTACGGCAAGGCCGAGCAGGACGAGGTGCTCGAGGAGATCACCGCGATGGTGACCGGGCTGCTCTGCGACCTGCACCGGCACGTGGCCAAGGTCGAGCTCGTCGAGGCGGGCTTCATCTCCATGGTCGGGCCGTTCTGGACCGAGGGCCACCTGGACCTCGTGTATCGCCCGGCGCACGCGCCGAACGCGCTGGCGCTGACCGACTGGAAGACGGGCGCCACGAAGCCGCACCCGATCGTGCTCGACCACGGGTTCGAGAGCGGCTTCTACTCGAGCGCGCTGCGCAGCGGTATCTGCGTGCCGGTCGAGCTGGTGGCGCAGTGGCAGCAGCGCGCGCGCGATGGGCTCTCTGTTCCCCTCATCGACTACGATACTGACGCCCTGCTGCGCGCGCGCGATGATCGAGCTGCCATGCACATCGTGCTGCGCTCGCTGGCCAACCGGCTCGAGCATGAGCACTACGAGCTGCCCGAGGGCGTCATCCAGTTCGGCGAGTTCCCCGGCGTGATCCGTCTGACGCACCTGCGCGACTACATCCCGTACGTGAAGGCGGGCAAGAAGACGGTGGAGCGTGCCGAGGAGATCGAGCACTGGCTGCGTCTGTCCGAGGGCGGCGTGAAGCTCGCCGGCGCCGACGAGGAGGCGCCCACCGACGATGACTTCGTGGACGTGGAGCCTGCGGCGCCGCAGAAAATGGGCTCGAAGAAGAAACCCAAGAAGCCGAAGGCGCCGCCGCCGCGCATGTTCGATCCGGCTACCGGAGCGGTGGCGTACTCGAAGGGCCAGCAGCGTGGGCCGGCCTGGTACCACGTGCGCCGCGCGGAAGAGGACATCGCGCGGCTCGAGCACCTGCTGCGCGGGATCGTCGGCTGGGTGCGCATGGGCAAGTTCCCCGAGACGGGGCTCGGCGAGAAGTGCACGCGCTGCGCCTTCCGCGAGGGCTGCCTGACCGAGGGCTACCGCGCGACGGGCGACGAGGCGCAAGCCGTGCTCGACGCGCTGAAGGGGATCGATCCAGCGCTTGCTGGATTGGACTTGGGCTGACGAACGCGCGTGGCGCGGAAGGGACGGAACATGGCGAAGAAGAGTGACAGTGCGGCGGCAGTGCTGCCCGAGGAGCCGGCAACGGAGCTCGCGATGGTGATGGACTACGACTTCGGGTTCACGGGGCTCGAGGGGCTCGACGCCGGCGACATCCGTACGCCGTCGATCTTGTTCAACCTGAAGGGCAAGGACGAGGAGACGGGGCGCCTGCGCCAGCTCGACGAGTTCCTCGTGACCGACACCGGGACGTACCACAAGCAGCTGCGCGTCGCGCTCGTGGCAATGGCGAAGTCGCGCAGCTTCCGCGTGTTCAATGAGGACACGAACCGGAACGAGCTGATCTGCTCCTCGTACGATCGCAAGACGGGCACGATGCGCCGCGACCATCCGACGTTGGCCGTCAACGAGGGCGCGGTGCGCCGCTGCGAGGACTGCCCCGATGCGGAGTGGTTCAAGGACAAGAAGGGCAAGAACAGGAAGAACTGCAACGAGGTGTTCAACGTGTTCGGTGCATTGCTGAGCGCCGACCTGCAGGTGGAGAGCGAGTTCCTCGTGCGCTTCGCCAAGACGAGCGCGCCGCCGTTCACCGAGTACCTCGGCAAGCACCACGTGAAGAAGCACCCGAAGCTGCGCGGCCGGGACCTGCCGCTGTTCGTCTACGAGGTGCTGCTCACGCTCGACGTCGACAAGGGCGGCAACTTCGCGCGCCCCGTGCTCACGAAGGGCCGGCCTCTTCCGGAAGAGACGGTCAAGCGTCTCGCCGAGCTCTGCCAGACGTTCCTCGAGATCCGCGAGGAGTACGTGAAGAAGGGCGAGGCGGACGACGCGCGCCACTCCACCACCGACGTGATGGACACCACCGGCGAGAGCTCGGGCGGTGGTGGCGGCTTCCGCCAGGACGACTTCGCGGACAGCTGACCAGGAGCAGCACCGTCAGCAGGCGCATCAAGCGCAACATCCACGAACTGGAGGCCGGCCGCAGAAACACGGCCCGACAAGCACGCAAGTCGATCCGCATCGACTCGCGTATCGCCCGCGCGGAAGCGCGACTCAAGAACAGGAACTAATCCCGTGCGCACCTCCCGACATGCCCAGCAGGGCGAGACGATCCGCGGCGAGCTCGTGAGCTTCAACGTTCGCGGGCAGGACTACTGGGGCGTCGGTGAGGTGCGCACGACGCAGGACGGCGGCTTCGTGAAGATCACGGGCAAGCTGCTGGGCACGAAGGTGGGCGACACGCTGGAGCTCACCGGCAACTGGAAGGTGCACGAGCGCTACGGCCGGCAGTTCACGGTGAATACGTGCGCGGTGGTGGTGCCCCAGGACGCGGTGGGCGTGATCGGCTGGCTGGCGGCGACGCTGCCCCAGGTCTCCCGCCGGCGCGCGGAGGCGCTGGTCGAGCGACACGGTGTGGAGGGCACGTGGCGCGTGCTCGACGGCCGCGACGAGGCCGCGCTGGTCGAGCTCGACGGCATCACGCCCGCGCGCGCGGCGGAGATCTTCGACGCCTACCATCAGGCGAAGGCCGGGCGCGACCAGGTGGTGCGCCTGAAGAGCTTCGGCCTGACGGACAACCAGTGCGCGAAGGTGATCAAGGAGTGGGGGGCGGACGCGGAGCGCATCCTGTCCTCGAACCCGTACCAGCTGATGGCCAAGGTCGACGGCTTCGGCTGGGCGCGCGCGGACCAGGTGGCGCAGCGCATGGGCGTGCCGAGGACACTGCCCGCGCGGATCGCCGCCGGCCTGCTGCACACGATGCAGGAGAGCTGCTTCGCGGGGCACTGCTTCGTGCCGAGCGGGAAGCTGGTGGCGCTGGCCGCCGGCGAGAAGTGCCTGGGCGTGCCCGAGGACGCGGTGCGCAAGGGGTTGCAGCAGCTCATCGAGGACGAGGAGCTCGTGCGCCTGGGCGCGCGCGTCTACCTGCCGCGGATCGACCGCGCTGAGGGCGAGCTGGCTAGAGAGTTCGCCGCGCGCGCGGCCGCGATGAAGGGAGCCGCGTAGTGGAGCTCGATCCGTCTCAGCAGGCAGCCGTCGACCTGATGCTGGCCTCCCCGTTCTGCGTCGTCACCGGCGGGCCCGGCGTAGGCAAGACCACCACGCTACGCGCCGCGCTCGATCGCATGGACATCGTCGGCGAGCGGTACCGCCTGGCCGCGCCAACCGGCAAGGCCGCGAAGCGCATGAGCGAGGCGACCGGGCGCGAGGCTTGCACGATCCACCGGCTGCTCGAGTGGTACCGCGGCAAGTTCCTGCGCAACGAGCAGAGCCCGATCGAGAGCGATGTGGTGGTGGTGGACGAGTCGAGCATGCTCGACGTCGAGCTCGCCGCTTCGCTGGTGCGGGCCTGCCGTGCGGACACGCGGGTGATCTTCATCGGCGACGCGAACCAGCTGCCGAGCGTCGGCCCGGGGCGCGTGCTGGGCGACCTGGTGGAGTCCAATGCGGTGCCGGTCGCGCGCCTGACCACGGTGCACCGCGCGGCCGCGGAGAGCTGGATCTGCCGCAACGCGCCGCGGGTGCTGTCCGGCGACAAGCTCGAGCTCGGCGACAAGCAGGACTTCCGGTTCGTCGAGTGTGAGAGCGCTGAGGATGCCGCGCGCTACGCCGCGGGCCTGGTGGCGGACGTCGGGCAGCCCTGGGCCGGGGCGCAGATCCTCACGCCGCAGCGCAACCTCGCGTGCGGCGTGGACGCGCTCAACGCAGCGCTGCAGCAGCGGCTGAACCCGCCGGCGGACGGCAAGAACGAATGGAAGTCGGGCGACCGCGTGCTGCGCCTGGGCGACCGGGTGATCCAGACGAAGAACAACTACGAGCTCGAGGTTTTCAACGGCGAGGTGGGCGATGTCTGCGCGTTCCCCGAGGGCGCGTTCATGACCGTCGATTTCGGCGACCGGAAGGTCGCGTACACGCGCGAGCACGCCTTCGCGCTCGAGCTCGCGTACGCGCTGACGATCCACAAAAGCCAGGGCTCGGAGTTCCCCTGGGTCGTGTGCGTCGTGCACAGCTCGCACACGTACATGCTGACGCGGAACCTGTTTTACACGGGCATCACGCGCGCGAAGAAGGGCGTGATCATCGTCGGCAACCGCAAGGGGCTGCACGCGGCCACCGCGGCGAAGGATCCGCCGAAGCGCAACACGGGCCTGGTCGACCGTATGCGCGAGCTCGCCGGTGGCCCGGCGGTGGCCTCGAGCGAGCCGGAAGCGCCGCCGGCGGCCACCGGCAGGCCACCGGCGCGACAGAAGCACGCGGACATGCAGGCCGCTGTCGCACCTCAAGACGACATCGCTTGGTGAGGAGACCACTATGGGCGCAGCTGTGAATGTCCTGGTCCTGACCCCCGACGAGCTCGAGGCGATGCTCGAGCGGGCCGCGCTGCGCGCCATCTCGGTGCGCGCCGCGGCAGACGTCATCCTGTCGCACGAGGAGGCCGCGCGGCAGCTCGGGATCAGCCCGAACGCGCTGCACAAGCGCGTGTGCAAGGGGCAGATCGTCCCCGATCAGCGCGGGGGGCGCGACGGCTTCCGCACCAACGGGTTCACGCAGTCGACGCTGGACGCGTACAAGCGAAAGCACTCCCGATGAAGTGCCCGGAGTGCGGCTCCGAGTGCGACCGCGACAGCGTCGATGTCGGCGTGGGCGTGATTCACGGCCCATACGGCTGCCTCGGTTGTGGCTGGTCCGAGAACGCCGAGTACGACTGCTCCACCGAGTGGGCCGCGGGCGCTGACAAGCGTCACGCCACGTCATCGGACTTCGTGGTGGACCCGCTCGGCGGCATGGTGCGGAGGTCGACGTGAGCGACGGCCTACGACGCATCGGCTCGAAGGACGGCCTGATCCGCTGGGAGGCGCGCATCGTCGCGCGGCACCCGGACACCGGCCAGAAGCTCATCGACACCACGCGCACGCTGTGGGCGAAGGACAAGGCCGAGGCGCTCACCAAGAAGGACGCGCTGCGCAAGGAGCTCGTCGACGCGCGCCTCGGCCGCGTGCAGAAGGCGCGCATCCTGTTCTGCGACGCCGCCGACGCGTGGCTCGAGACGGTCACGCGCTACGGGTCGCAGAAGACGTACCGGACGCACGTCAAGCACCTCAAGCTGCGCTTCGGCCCGATGTGGCTCGACGCGATCGACGTGGACGACATGCAGCGGCACCTGGCCGCGGCGAGCAAGAAGTTTTCCCCGCCCGTGGTCGGCGGGCACCGCACGGTGCTGGTCAACATCTGGGAGTGGGCGGCGGACGAGGGCTACGTGAAGCGCCCCAACATCGCCGCACAGACGCGCCTGCGCGCCGCCAAGAAGAAGCGGCAGGCCGAGGGCGACGCGCCCGACCCAGACAAGCGCGACATGACGCCCGAGGAGCTCGGCCGCTTCATGCCCGCGCTCGAGGCGCGCGACCCCATCATGGCCAAGCTGGTGCTGGCGATGCTGGTGCTTGGCGCGCGATTCGCCGAGGCCAGCGCGCTCAAGCGCAGCGACGTCGACTGGACCACCGGGCGCGTCGTGATCCGCCGCGGGCAGGTGGACGGCCGCATCGGGCCGCCCAAGAACGGCAAGGCGCGCGAGGCCGCCTTTCCGCCGGCGGCGCTCGAGGTGCTGCGCGGGCATGTCGCCGAGATGGACCGGCTGAAGTGGCCCGGTCACGAGGAGTGGCTGTTCCCCAAGCGCCCCAACGTGCGCCATCGTCGGCCGTCGCCGCTCTGGAATCTCTGGACGGTGGGCGACGCGATGCGCGAGGTGATGAGCGCGCAGGGCATTCACACCGTCAACGCGACGCACGTCTGCCGGCACACGCTGATCGGGCTGATGCGGGGCGAGGCGGCGGCGGCGGTCATGCGCAGCGTGGTCGGGCACGCGGACGAGAAGACGAACGCGCGGTACGGCGCGGCCAAGGTGATCGCGTTCGCGCAGAAGGTCGAGCGCGTGGTGATGCGGCCTGCGAAGGCGGCGAAGAAGAGAGGTGGAACTCGATGAGCTACGGAACCCCAGAGTACAAAGACCTAGACATGATCTCCGCGATCAACCACCAGCGCGCGAAGCGCTGGCATAAGGGCGGCTTGGAAGAATGGTCGCCGTCCGACTGGGCATGCGCGATGGCAGGGGAGGCGGGCGAGGTCTGCAACGCGGTGAAGAAACTGAACCGCATCGAGCACGGAATCGTGTCGGCCAAGGGGCCTAAGTCTCGTGAGGAGGCGATCGCCGCTGTGGCGCAGGAGATCGGTGACACGTTCCTGTACCTCGACCTGCTCGCGCGCCGACTGGGCATCAACATGGCGCGGGCGATCGCAGACACGTTCAACCGCGTCTCAGAGCGAGAGGGCTTCCCGGAGCGCATCAAGGACTACGGCTGAGCGAGGCCGCGCCCCCTGGTGGGCAAACTGGTGGGCAAGATTCTGCCGCCAACGACGGAAGTCCCGCAAAACAAGGCTGGGCGATGGCAACTTGGTTGATGAACATGATGCAGGTGCGGGCTACGGCCGGCCATGGTGGGCCGTGTTTCTCGGGGAAAGCGGCGGTTCCGTCGAGGGCGCTCTGCCCCGCGGAGCCACGTTTTGCCAGGCCTGGTGGGCAAGCTGGTGGGGATTGAGGCGGCGGTTTTCAAAACCGCGCGGGAGTGGATGTGGTTACAGGCGGTTGCGCGACGAACGGGGGCAAGTCGGGGGCGCGGCAGCGAGTCCAGCAAGGGGACGCGCGGCAGCTCGCGCGCGCCTTCGAGCCTCCGGCGCCAACCGTGGTAATCACCGACCCCGTTTGGCCGAACCGAGCCGAGGAGCTCTTCCCTGGTGTGGACGCCGCCGAGCTGCTGCACGACGTCCTGACGGCCCTGATCGGCAAGGTCTCGCATGTGGTGCTGCACCTGGGCTGCACGACCGACCCGCGCTTCACGCGAGCGGTGCCGGAGCACTGGCCCTTCTGGCGCACATGCTGGCTGGACTACCAGATCCCGGCGAGACGGGGGTGCACGCTGATCGGGAGCGACATCGCCTACGTCTACGGCAAGCAGCGCTACCCCGAGGGCGCCCGCATCCTGCCCGGCCGGTGCATCGCGAACGGGCGCCTCGGACAGGGGCGGACGGCCCACCCGTGCCCACGCGACATCGACCACGTGCGTTGGCTCGTGCGCTGGTGCTCGCTGCCGGGTGAGCTCGTTCTGGACCCTTTCGCCGGCAGCGGCACCACGCTGGTGGCGGCCAAGGAGCACGGACGATCGGCCGAGGGCTGGGAGGTCGACGCCAGCTACTGCGAGCTTGCGCGCGGACGGCTCGCCCAGCGCGAGCTCTTCGAGCACGGTACGCTCACCCCATGAAGCGCCGCCAGCCCACCGCCGCCGAGCTCGAGCACGCGCGCCAGTCCGCCCGTGAGGCGCGCGTGAAGGCGGGCCTGCCGCCGGACGCGCCCGAGGACGAGGAGTACGAGCGGCTGCAGGCGGAGCGGAAGCGCAAGCGACCGAAGAAACGCTAGCCCCGCGGCGGTGGCAGCGTGATCGTGGTGTGCCCACCTGAGACGGCGGTCCGCAGCTCGCGCATTTCGGCCGCCAGTGCCTCCGCACGCGCCTCCGCGGCCTCGGCCCGAGCTTCCGCCCGGACGCGCGCGGCGCGCTCGTTCTGCGCCTCGAGGGTGAGCACGTGGACCTGCCCCTCGAGGTGCGCACCGCGGCTGACCGCCTCCCCGAGCTGCGTCTCCAGGGTGTCGACCTGCTTCTGCAGCCCGACGCGCGCTTGCGTCTCGCGCTCCAGGTCGCGCCGGACCGCGCCGATCTGCACGATGAGCTCGGAGACGGCCGCCGCGTGCGCCTGGCTCTGCGCGCCGCGCCCCTTGAGCAGCGCGCCGATGCCGGCGAGCAGCCCGCAGATGCCGACCGCGTAGGGAGCGAGCTCGTCCATCAGCTGGCCCTCAGGTACTCGCTGAGCAGCTCCTCGAGGTCAGCCACGGGCGCTTGCCGCACGCGGTTCTGCACAGCCAACGGCACGCCCTGGACGTGCGGCAGGTCGTGCTCGCGCTGCTCGCGGGTCACGCCGTCGCCGTCCCAGTTGCCGCCCCACGTAAGGCCGAGCCGGCTGGCCTCGAAGCCGAGGCGTGTGTAGAAGGTGCACCCATTCTTCTCGCAGTCCCAGCCGTGCGCACCGCAGATCACGTCGGCCGCGATGCGGTAGCAATGCATCGAGAGGCCGTGGACGCGGCTGGTGCCGGCCTTCACCAGCGCCTTGCTGCGCTCCGGCGTGCGGTAGGTTTCATGCAGCGTCGGCGAGAAGCCGCGCGCGCGCATGCGCTCGAGCAGCTGCTCCACCGCGCGCCGGAACGGCGGGAGGAGCTCGGCGGGATCGCTCACGCGCTTCATTCGGCTGGCTCCCGGGAGAGCAGCACCGAGACGAGCTGGCGGAGCTCGCCCACCGCGACGGTGAGCTGCTCGGTGGCGGTGGAGAGGCGCACCATGGCCTCGATTTGCCGCTCGAGCAGCCATCGCTGCTGCGCGTCCGGCTCGGGCGGCATGGTAGGTCTCAGCGCGCTGACGTTCTCCATCTTCGCATCCTCCAAAGCCGCCTTGGGAGCGGCACCCTGATCACCGGTACTTCTCGAGCGTCTTCTCGACGAGCTGCTCGAGCTCGGCGCGCTGCTCCTCGGTGAGCCCGCGCTGCTTGCCGCGCAGCCGGCGCACCAGCGCGACGATGCCGCGCGGGCGCTTCTTCTCGATGCGGTCGAACCAGCGCTGCATGACCGGCGCCTCGATCAGCCGTTCTGCGATGCCCACCGCGAGCGATGGGGCCTGGCGTGCGAGCTCGGCGCGCGCGAGCTGCTTGAACTCCTCGCGGTTCATGGCTCGCGCTCCTTGATCTTCGCGTCGCGCAGCAGGTCGACGAGATCGCGCGTCTCCTGCGACGGCGGCGGCATGATGCTCTCCCGACGCGCGCGCGCCTCGATCTCCTTCGCGTCCGCGGCAGTCACATCGCCGATCCACTTCATCGCGTAGGTGGCGAGCGCAGTCCCGCCGATCGCGATCAAATGCACCGGCCGCACCTGCACGCCGGCCTCGAGCGCCATGTCGATGGCCGCCGCGATCGCTGCAACGGCGCCGCCGATGAACGCGATGATTCGTACGATTGAACTGCTCACAAGCACTCTCCGATCTCGGCGCTGGCTTGCGCCTGAAGCTCCACGCTCTCCGGGCCGTACTGCGCCCAGAGCTCGCCGCGCAGGTGGTACCGGTCCGCGTCGCCGTCGACGCAGTGCGCGAGCGCGTGCACCCACTCGTGCACGCTGGTGTCGACGAGCTGCACGTCGTCGCGCCCCTCGAGCAGGTAGATCGCGTCGCCAGGGACCATGCATCCGACCACGAGCTCGGTGCTCGCCTCAGGCGCGCAGGGAATCTCGTCCTCGCTGGCGAGCTGGACGTCGAGCTCGGCGTCGAGGTACGCGCAGTCCTCGGGCACGCGGCCGTGCACTGACTCCCAGGCTGCGAGCGTGGGGCGGAACGAGCGCACGCACGCCGCGGTGATCGCGGGCTCGTCGGACGGCGCGGGAGCGCACGCCATCGCGAGCAGAGCCAGAAGGAGAACTCGTCTCATCGTCCACCTACCCTCGTGATGTCGATCGGGAGCTCGAGCCCCGCCGCCGCGCCGCGGCGTCGCTCGAGCACTTCGCGCACCTTTTGCGGCAGCGCTGTGTCCTGCACGATGTCCGCGCGCGCCTTGACCAGCACCGAGCGGCCATCGGCCATCTGCACCGCTTTGCCGAGCTGCTCCTCGGCTTTCGCTGACAGCGCGAAGGCGGCAACCGTCCCGTCATCCGACACCACGATCTCGGGGTCGTAGTCGCTCCAGCCGGGCGTGCCGCGGCCAAGATAGATCGGCGATCCGTTGTCGTAGCGCGGGTCACCCGTCACGTTCTCGAGCACGCCGGTGATGAGGTTGCGGCGCCAGCGACGCCGCCGGCGCGGAAAGCCGCGCGCGCGACCGATGGCATCGCGCTGCTCGACGAGTTCTGCCACGGTGCCGACGAGATGGTTGCTCATGCCGCGATCCCGTATTCTTCGTTGATCCACTGCTGAACGAGCGCGCGGCCGCTCGCGTCGAGCCAGGGGAAACTCGGGAAAGCGGCGATGCGCCCGACAAAGCCGAGCGTGCCGTTGCCCGCCGCGCCCAGGGTCATCGTCGTGACGGGGTCCAGCGCGCTCGGTGTGTTCGGCGTGGTGCCGCTCGCCGCGAGTGTGCCGTTGTTACGCACGTTCCACGCGTTCGCTGCCTTCTGCCACGAGACGTCGCGGTAGGTAGGCACGTCGGCGGCCGTTGCGCCGCCCGAGGTCGTGTTCCACATCGCGGCCGAACCAGTGCCGACAAACGCCTGCGTGTTGCCATTGGCGAGGCCCGCGACGCCGAGCCCGCGGTTGCTGGTCGAGAGGAAGTTGTTTGACGCGCAGATGACGTGGAACCCACCCGCGTTCGTGCGCGTGTAGACCGGCACGATCGTCATGCCGCTGCCGTCGTGCGCGAAGTTGTACGCCGCGACGTTGTTGCATGGATACCACTCGACGCCGGTGAACGTGCCACAGAGCGCGCCACCGAAGTCGGCGTGCGCTGCTGGCGTGGCGATCCGCTTCGTGTCGTCGCCCTGCTCGAGCTTGATCGCGGGGTTGTTCCAGTCGACCAGCGCCACGAGCTCGCCATCGACTTCATCGTCCTCGAAGTTGTCGAACGTGAAGAACGGCTTGCCCGCGCTCAGCGCGAGGACGAGCTGGAAAGTGGTTAGCGGCACCGATGGCCCCCGTCGCACGGGAATGCGCCGCTCTCGTTGACTGCGACGCCTCATCTATACCTCCCGCCGCGGTTGCGCCGCACGTCTACGCGCGGGCGCCTGCTGACGCTTGGACCCGCGCCCGCGTTGATGCTCGCTGAAGCCACTAGGCTGAGCGCACCAGCGATCTGCGCGCGGTTCGTGACCTGCATGCTCGCCGCGGCCGCAAGGCTGAATCCTCCCGCGATGCTGACGGGCAGGGTCGTCTGCAGCGTCGCCGCGCCAACCAGGGCCATCGCGCCCGCGACCTGCGCGCGGTTCGTCACGGGCATCGCAGCGGAGGCCGCGAGCGAGAGCGATCCCGCAACCTGCGCCCTGTTGGTCACCGGCATCTGCGCAGCAGCGGTCAAGCTCAGCGAGCCCGCGATCGTCGCCGCGTTGCGCACCTGCACGCTCGCGGCCGCCGTCAGGCTCAGCGCGCCAGCGACCGAGCTGGTCACACCGTCCGCCATGGACGACGGCTCGCTCGCGTTTGCTGCAAGCGTTCCATTGACGGTGAAGTTGCGCCCCGAGCCGCTCTGGTCCGTTCCGCTCGCCGTGGTGAAGGGCAGGTAGCAGACGCTGCTGCCGGCCACGGGCGCGCGCGATTGCGACTCCGTGAGGAGCTGCCCGGAGGACAACGCCGACGCCCACTCCTTGTAGGAGGTCATCCGGAAGTGTTCGGCGACTTCCAGCGTCCCTGCGTTGTTCAGCAGCGTCAGGCTGTCCCAGCCGTTGTCCGTCTGGAACTTCCGTCCCGTGCTGGACGACAGGCTCCCGGACGCGTCCGCACGCCAGTACACATTCCCCGTCGTCGACGACGTCGTAACGAGCGCGATGTAGTACCAGGTGTTCAGCGTGGCCGTGAACAGGCTGACGTCGTCGAAGTCGTTGATCCCCTGGAAGTGCACCTCGTTCGCGTCGTTGACGAAGATCTTGATGTAGTCGCCGTCCCCGTTGTCCACGAGCTCGAACAGCGTCTCGACCAGCCCGGAGCCCACCGCGCCGATGCGCTGGAACCAAAAGCCCGCCGTCCAGCCGGTGCCGTTGACCGGCAGGCTGGACGTGCGGACGAGGTAACCATCGGTGTTCGGCTGGACTGACACTCACGCGACCTCACGTCCCCACGGGGATGGACACGGTCAAGCTCGAGCAGCTCACCGGCTGGCCAGCCACGATGCTCGTGGTGCTCAGCACCACCTCCGTGCCCGACGTGCCGATGCTGGTGAACTGCGACCAGACGGTGGTGCCGTTGCTCTGGTAGATGCGCGCGAAACTGCAGGTGCCCGACGCGTTGGCGCTGGAGTCCTGCGTGATCGCGTTGGCGGTGAGCGTACGGCTCGCCGCGGCGCCGAAGGCCGTCGCGTTGAGCGTGAGCTCGGCGAGCAGCGTGGCGCCGCCCAGCGCCGCGTCCGCGTTGGCCGGCACCGAGCCGCTGTACAGGCGGAGGAAGCCGCTGTTGGCCTCGTTGGCGATGGCGTCGAGCGCCTCGTGCACACGTGCATCACAAAGCTGCATGACGATCTCCTCAGTTCCCGAGCCGCTCGGACGTGTAGAACTCGACGAAGCCGGCCGCGGCGTCGCCGATCCAGCAAACGTGCGTGGCACCATCGCAGAGGAGACGATCGAGATACTGCCCCGCCGGCACGGTCATGCCCACGGTGATCCCCGTCGTCGCATCGAGCGCGATGGTCTGCGCAGAGATTGCCGCCGCCACCTGGACCTTGGTGAGCGCCGTCCCATCGGCGTCCACGGCGAAGTAGAGGAACTTCCCCTTCATCACTTCGGGCAGCTGAAAGCTCTGCGTCGCGCCGGTCACTGCGATGCGGTGCCCGCCGCGGCCGCCCGCCGCCGCAGCGAACGGGAAGCGAATGTTTGCGTCTCTCTGGGTGATGTCCGCCATGACTACTCGTCCTCCTCCTGCAGCGCCTCGAGCTCGCGCTGCAGGCGCGCCGCGTAGGCGGGGTTGCGTTGTTGCAGCGCGAAGTTGGCGCTGATCAGCCTGTCCATGTCGCCGCTGAGCACGGCCTCGGTGAGCCGCTGCTCGTCGGCCGGCGGGAGGCCCGATGCGCCGCTCGCGAGCACGCTCTGGATGCCCCACGCCATCGTCGGCGCCGTGCCGTACGCGACGTCTTGCGCGGCCGCGCGCGACGGCCCGCCCAGGGCGCCGCCCAGCACGCCGGTGGCAGTGCCCGCGCCCACCGCGCCGAGCTGCCCCGCCTGGCGGACAGCCGTGCCGAGCGACGCCGGCACCACACCCATCAGCCCACGCCCCAGCGCGCCGTGAAACGCGCCGCGCGATGCACCGCCGATCGGGTCCCCTGGCGACGTCGCCGCACCGATCCCCGCCCCCCACATCGCGCTCTTGCCAAGCTGCTGGACGGTGGGGCGTACGCCCATGCGCGACCCGAGCGCGCCGCCTGCGGCTCCGAAGGCCGCACCGGCCGGCATCGCGGCGAGCATCGCCTCCCAGTCGCCATCCGACGCACCCGCCGCCGCCGCGCTGCTCAGACTCGTCCCCACGGCCGCCTGGCCAGCAACGCTGGGCCCGGCCGCGCCACCTGTACCGAGCGCCGTCACGCCCGTCCCCACGGCGCGGCCGAGCTTCCCGGCGCCGCTCTGCTGCGCCTGCTCCGTGAGCTCCGAAATCCAGTCCCACGCCCCGCGCTCCCCCACGAACTCCGGCTCCATGCCGTCGCGCTCGAGGGACGGCGAAAGCACGTCCGAGACGCGCGTAGCGATGCCTGCGCCGATGCGCCCGAGGTTGGCGGTGTTGCCGAGCGTGAGCCCCTCCTCAGCGCCGAGGAAGAAGTCCGCCGCCTCGTCGCCCATGCTGCGCTCGGCGGGCGCGGGCTGCTGCGCGGGCTGCGCCTCTGCCTCGCCTGCGCCGAGCGCGTCCTCGTCGAAGTCGAGAAACCGGCGCGTGCGCTTCTCTACTGGCGCGCCGCCAGACCCGCTCATCTCGATCTCTCCCACCTGCATGCGCGACGACGGCGCAGCGCGCGGCTGCGTCTCGTCATCGTCGTCGAAGTCGAGGAAGCGCCCCGGCATCAGCGCGCCCCCTGCATGTCATCGAACAGATCCGGGTACGTCGACAGCGTGCTGTCATACGTGTCGCGGAACCCGTCCTTGGACTTCTTGATCCACGAATCGATCGAGTCGGTGGCGTTGAACGGCGAGAATGCATCCTTTGGCAGGCCGATCTCCGTGGCCACGCGCCGCCACTCGTTGGCCGTGACGGATGCGCCGGATTGCAGCTTGATCTGCATGTCTGCGAGCGCTTGAATGCTGGCCGCGAGCTTCTGTCCTTCCGCGCTCAGCATCGCGTCGCGAGCCGTGCTGGCTAGCCACGAGTCGCCGCCGCCGACCTGGGCCAGCACGCGCTTGTCCTTGTCGCTCATCGCCTTCCATGCCGCTTCGGCTTCGTTGACCTTCCGGTGGAGCGCTAGCAGTTCGTTTCGCGACTCGAGCCTCTCTGGCTCCTTGCGGTCGCGGTCCGCGGCGACGCGCCCCATTGCCTGCGCCCTCGTGGTGGCGCGAAGCGCGGGCGGCAGCGTCTTGAGCTGCGCGTCGATACCGCGAAGTCGCTCCGCCTTGCCGGGAGCCAGCCCCTCGGTCTTGCCCGCGAGGTACGCTTCCGCCTCCGCCAGCGTCGTGTTGGCCTCGCCCGCGAGGTACCCAGCGAGCCCCGCGCGCTCCTGGTCTGGCGGGAGCACTGGTGCCTCGTTGCGCGCGCGCCCCTCGGCCATGATGCGGGCGCGCTCCATCGCGGCGTTGCGCCCGAGGGCGCTCTCCTCGCGGATGCGCTTGTCGGTCCGCTCCGCAAGCTCGAGCTGCTGTCTGCGCGCTTGCTCGGCGCGCGCGTCCGCCAGGTCCTGGCCGCGCAGCGTGACCGCCAGGCGAGCGTCGGTCATTCCGCGATCTGCCGCACGCTCGTCGGCGCGCTCGCCGGCCGCGATGTCCTGCAGGCGCGCCTGAGCGCGCGCGCCCTCGAAGGAGCGCTGCCGGGCATTGACGCCCTCCACCATCTGGCCGCCGTACAGGGAGTCACCGAGCACCGCGAGCCAGCCCTGCAGCTTCGAGGGCGGCTGCAGCACCTCGAGCAGCTCATCCTCGCGCGAACGCCGCTGCGGCGCGCCTGCGCCGCCGCTGGCGAAGGGCGCCGGCTGCTCGCGGTCCATCTCCGCGCCCTCCGCAGCGATCAACTCGTCGAGCCAGCCCTCATCCTCGAGATCTGGCATCGTCGCCGGGCGCTTGAAGACGCTCGGGTCGAGCAGCTCCTCGTCGCTCGGCGCGGACCGATCGGTGACCTGCATGCCGCGCTGCGCAGCCAGCGCGCGCGCCTGGGGCGTGTCTTCGCCGGCGAACGCTCCGCCCGGGCCGGCCGCGCTGAACATCGGGCGCTGCGCCGTCTGCGGCGGGTTGGCGATCAGCTCGTCGAGCCAGGCGTCGTCACTGCCCGGCCCGCCCATCTCGATGTCGCCGATCTCCATGCGAGACAGCGGCGTCGTGTCCACGGACGCAAGCGCACCCGCGGGCAGCTTCGGCACGCGCGCGCGCGGCACGAAGTCACGCTCGAGCTCCTCGAGCTCCTCTTCGGTCAGATCACGGAAGGTGCGCGGCGGCATCAGTACCTCCCGTAGTTCCGGTAGGGGTTCTGAGCATCGGTCGGGTTCATCACCGCGCTGCCGGTGCTGCCCGAGCTGTAGGGCTGCCGCCCCATCGCCATGCCACCCGCGCCGCCCGAGAAGTACGTGAGCACGGCGTTCCCGGCCTGCTGCACGGTCTGCCCACCGGTGCGCAGCCCGGCCTGAGCGGCGTTGTTCACGCCGGCCTGCGCGTCGTAGATGACCGGTGCCGAGCCGGAGTGCGCGCCCTGCACGCTGGTGTTGTAGTTGCCCTGCGCCCGGTTCCGCGCCGCCACATCCGAGGCCGCGGTGTCCCAGCCCTGATCGAACCCGAACTGGTTCTCCTGCACGTCCGAGCCGAGCAGACTGCGCGCCACCTGCGCCTGAAGGTCGCGCGTCTGCAGGTCCCACCGCATCCGGTCGGCCATCGTGTCGCGATAGGCCTGCTGGATGAACGCCCGATTTTCGGAGGCCGACCGGTTGATGGCGTTCGCGTTGAACGTCGCCGCATCGAGCAGACGGTCTGCGTTGCCCGACACGTAGCGATCAGACGCCTCGCGCATCGCACCAGCGCCACTCTGCGCGGCCTGCAGAGCCTGCAGACCGCGCGACTCGATGTCGCCATAGGCGCCGGTGATGCTGGCCGCGCCCTGGTTCGCGCCGAGAAGCGCCTGGAGAGCTCGGGCTTCGATGTCGCCATAGGCGCCGGTCAGGTTGGCTGCCCCGGTGCTCGCACCCTGCAGCGCGTTCAGCACCCGCGCCTCGATATCACCCCAGGCGCGAGCAGCATCGCCCTCGAGCCCTCCGCTGGCCGCGAGCTGCTGCGTGCCCCGCGCCTCGATGTCCCCGAGCGTGCCCGAGATGCCGCGCGACGCATCGCTGGCGCCCAGCAGCTGCTGCAGCCGACGCGCCTGAATGCCGCCCTCACCCTGCAGCAGCTCCCCGGCGACGCCGCTACCGCTCAGCAGCGCCTGCAGCGCGCGCTCCTCGAGCGCCGCGTCGGTCTCAAGGTCCGCCATGGAGAGCCGCGAGGCGGCGGCCTGCCGATCGGCCTGCAGCGACGCGAGCTCGGCGCCGGAGCCGGACATGCCGCGCTCGGCCAGGTCCTGCATGTCGGCCTTGCGCTGGCCCTGGAGCCAGTTCTCCGACTCCGCCCGGGCTTGTGCCCGCCGCGCGCGCTCGAGCGCCGTGGCGCCGCCGCCACGCCACACGCCGAACAGCTCGTTCATCGCCTCGCGCTGAGCGGCCTGCGCCTCGAGCTCGACGTCGCTCGCGCCCTGCTCATAGTCGCCGTACAGCGACTCCATCATTCGGCGCTGGTCGGCCAGCGCCGCGCGCTCTTCCGTGGTCGCTCCGATCGCGGCGCGGTTCCGAAGCTCGCCAGCAACCTCGCTCACCCGATTCAGAGACGAGCGCTCCTCCCCGGTCGCGCCGCGGTCAGCTACCGCGTTGAGGCGGTCGATCGCGTTGCGCTGCAGCGCCAGCCCTTCCTGCTCGCCGTAAGACGGTCCCTGGCGCGAGCGCGCGAAGAGATCGTCTACCGCGCGCTGCTGCGTGGCCAGCGCGTTCCGCTCGTCCGCGGACGGCCCGGCCGACGCGCGGGCGAACAGCTGCTCGATGGCCTGCCGCTCGAGCGCCTGCGCTGCCGGGTCGGCCGTCGTGCCGTACTGCAGCGCATCCCGCGTCGTGATCGGCGCGACTGTCTGGGCCTGGTACTGGAAGCTCGGATCGAGCCAGGCCATGTCATGCCCGTACCGATCCTCGATGGCCTGCTGCTCGGGCGTGAGCTGCTGCGAGGCCGCTTCCGCCGCGGCCAGCTGTTCGTAGAGAGCACGCAGCCCCTCGGCCTGCGCCTGCGTGCGCACCTGCGTCTGCTCGGACGTCCGCGCCGGCGTGAACACCGGCTCGCCCAGCGTGGCACGGGTCTGCTCGAGCTGCTGGATCTGCGCGAGGAACTGCTCGGGCGCCATGTCCGAGCCGATCAGCTGCGACGCGCGCGACGGGCTCATGCCGGCCGCGATCGCGCGGTCGTACAGCGCCATCAGCGCGCCCGTGTTCTGACCGAACATGCCGCCCTGCAGTCCGCTGTTTGCGGCCACGGTCGGCTGCGCTGCCGTCGCGGAGCGGCCTACCTCACTCCAGCCAGACGGCGCGCGTGTGATGCGGCTGACCGGCATCAGACCCCCGTCATCCTGCGCAGGCGCTCTTCCCGCAGCGCCTGGAGCTCTTCGTCGCTGGTCTCCGCCCCAACACCGCCCCAGCCGGGCGCGCCCGCGCTACTGATCCCCGATACCTTCGGGCCGGCGTACGCGCCGCCGAGCGGCATCACAGCGGGCGCCGAGAACTTCCCGGGCGCCCAGGGCATCGCCTGCTCGGCCGCACGCTGCCGCGCCAGCAGCTCCTCCCAGCCGCCGAACTGCTGATCGAAGCCCGCTTGCGCGCCGCGGCGCAGCCGGTCTGCCCCGTGGCGCGTGCTCGACACCATCGACGGGTTCGCGCCCGTGAGGATGCTCTCGAGGAACGCGCGCGACACCGGTGACTGCGCCTTCTGGTACGCGGGCATGATGTCGCTGACGTAGTCCGGCTCCCAGTTCAGCTGCTTCGCGAGGTCCATGCCCTCCGCGCGCAGCCGCTCGGCATTCCTAAGATTCGCGGCCGCGGCCTTCTCGTCCGCCTTGGACTGCATGAACTTCCCGGGGCGGAAGATCGCGAACGCCGCATCACCAGCTCTTTGTCGAGTCCGCTCTCCCACGTCAGCCTCCGATCACCAGGTAAGCGAGCCGGTACACCGTGTTCGCGACGAGCCCGCTGGGCTCATAGACCTGCGCCGTCTTGGAGACCGAGTCCCAGACGAAGCTGTAGTTCGGCGTCAACGTCAGCGGCGCGCCCTGGTCGAAAAACGCGCGCGCATCGATCAGCACCACGGCGACAGGGAACCGCCGCGCAGCCAGCGGGATCTTTGCCGACGTCGAGCCCACCGCCGTGTAGCGCTCGATAACGACGGGCCGCGCCTCGAGCTTCTGCTCGAGCGCCTCACGGACATCGCGCTGCTCCTCGGTGGCGCTGTATCGCGGTTCCCTGTTCATGCCGCCACCTGTTGCTTTCCGCGCGGCGGCGGCCCTGCAATGAGGTCCGCAAAGATGCCCTCGAGCTGCGCATCACCATGCGCCATCGCCCAGCGAATCCGGGCGCGCAAGAACCACGCGCGCGCGCTCGCACTCACGATGTCCGCCGGCTCCGCGAGCCCCAGCGGGTAGTTCGTGACGCCGTTGCCCGAAGCGAGCGCAGGCCGCGCCAACGATGTGTAAACGTCCTGCTCGACGAACGTGGGGCTCTCGCTCGACTGCCAGCCGTACCGCAAGCGCGCGACGCCCACGAGCTTTGTCCACGCAGCGTTGAATGCTCCCCACTGCTTTTGCGACGCCAGCGGGACCCCGAAGCCGGTGGCAATCACCGAGCAGCGCAGCGAGCGGTAGAGCGTGCCCGCGCCGGTGGCCATCGCCGCTGTGCCACCACCGAGCACCACCGGCACGGTCGCGCTGTTGGACACGTCCGCCGTGACGCGCCAGTAGCGCCCGGCCGAGTCCTTGATGATGTCGTCCTCGAGCGCGTTCACCGGTGACGCGAGCGTGGCGTTGGGCGCGACGTAGCTGTTCACGGTGACGGCCGTCGCGCGGTCGTAGCGCAGGTAGTCCGCGCCAGCGTCGGTGCTCAGCAGCGTCTTGTAGTAGCTGACGCCCATCGAGAGCACACAGCTGCCGGCTCGCTCAAAGTTGAACAGTGCTTTGTACGCGAGGCTTTCGTTCGCGTGCGCGTAGTACGCGAGCGTGGTCCACGCGCCCGTGATGTCGTTGAAGACAAGCGGCGCGGTCGAGCTCCCGCGGGCGAGCGTGTACTCGCTCTCTCGCTCGAACACGCACGACGCGTGCGCGCCCTGCATCCCGGGCAGCTCGTAAAAGCCCGTCGAGAGCCAGCTCGCCTGAATCTGATCGATCAGCGGCTTGACCAGGTCGTTGACGGACGCAGAGACCATCTCTACGCCCTCGTCGCTCACCATGGCGATGCCGCGATCGCCGAGGAACACACCGCGGCCGCGCACGGCGCGCACCGATCCGGGCAGCATGCAGCGCGCGGTCGGGTCGAACGGATCGACGCGCCACACACCATTGGCGCCGGTCAGGCGGAAGATTCCGTCCTCCTTCAGAATGAACAGCGCGTCGCGCGTCGGGACGAGCGCCAGGATGGCCTTGCTCTGATCGCCAACAAAGAGATAGCTCAACGGCTCCACATGCTCTGGCTCGTCCGGCTTTGACCACATCAGACCGCCAGGCCAAACGTCCTGGGAAAGCGGTAACGGAGTTCCGTCGAAGTCCGGAATGGTCGGAGTGAACTCCGAGCCGCGGGTTGCCTGAATCGTCTGTGCCGACGCCGCGCGCGACAGCGTCTCTACGACGTAGGTTCGGTTGTACCCGCCCTCAGGCGGGGTCACACGATAGGCCTGCAGCTCGTTGAACTCGTAGATCGCCACCTGCTGGTCGAAGCGATCCGTAGGAATCCACGACCCACCCACCTTGACCGCATCGCAGAAAACGAACGTCTGCCCAGTTTGGTTGCTGAGCGCAGCGGCGCTCAGCGTAATCGTGCTTCCGGAGATATTCGTGATGTGCGTGCCAGAAGAAAGGCTCCCCGCGCCGATCGGCAAGACCAGCATGCCCTTCCTAAGCCCGACGGTGGAGGAGACCGAAGTCATGCTGGTGCTGCCGCTGGACAAGTTCGCCGTGTAGGTCCTCGTTCCGATGCCCGTGGCCTGCCCAGTGCGGTCACCAGCATCGTTGAAGCTGAACTTGAAGTTGGCCGGACCGCGCACGTTGCCGAAGAACAGGGA
>DASPNJ010000018.1:0-43858 GCA_035626595.1 Burkholderiales bacterium | reverse complement strand
CACCGCCGTCATTGCGAGAAGCAGACAAACGCGCACGCGCACCACGCGGTGGTTGCGCATCGGAAGCAATCGCGGAGCGTCCGGAAAGCCGGCCGTGCGCCACGAGATCGCCACGTCGCGCATTGGCGCTCCTCGCGATGACACCCGGTGTTGCCGCGCGCCTCGCGATGACAGCTCGCGCATTGACGCACCTCGCAATGACAGCAGGTTCATGCTCGCGCCTCGACCACCACTTCATCGCCCTCGATGCGGAACCGGTGGTCGAAATCCTCCGATGCCCAGTCCATGTAGCGCACGATGTCGTCGAAGCGGGCGTCGCCTGCGCGCAGGACCTCGGGCCGCAGCTCCCGATCGATGAGTACCGGCAGGAACGAGACGCGCTCGATGCGCTTGTTTTTGATCACCGCCTTCGCGATCAGGCTTTTCTTCGCATCACTCCCATACGGCAGGTGCGGATAGTCCGGATCCATCTTCACGCCGTACTTGCGCTCGAACATGCGCTTTTTCTCTTCGCTGGCCGCCGGCGCCGACATGATGAAGTTGCTGACGCTGTAGAAGCACGCCTTGCCGTCGTGCATCCCGATCGCCTTCGGCACGTGCGCGTGATGGCCGACGATCATATCCGCGCCGGCCTTGAGGATCGCCTTTGCGGCTGCCGGCTGATAGTCGGCGACCATTTTCGGGATGAAGTGCAGGCCCCAGTGCAGGATGACGACGACCACGTCCGCGGATTTCTTTGCCGCCGCGACGTCCTGCACCACGCCGGCCAGATCCTCCTCGTACGGGATCGTCACGATGCGCGGCGGCATGCCGGCCTGGTACTCGGAGGGTTCGTAATACGTGTGGACGCGCAGCGGCGCGACGCCGGGCTTGTTCGGGCCCGCCGCGTAACCTTCGCGCAGCACCGAGCAGTACGCGAGGAACGCGACGCGCGTGCCGTTCTTCTCCACGATCGCGGGTTCGCGCGCTTCGGCCAGATTGCGCCCGGCGCCGATCGCCCGGATGCCTTGCTTGCGGAGGAGCTCGACGGTATCGAGGAGCGCATCGGGGCCCCAGTCCATCGCATGGTTGCTCGCGACCGAGACGACGTCGAAGCCGCAGTCGCTGAAAATGGACGCCAGCTCCGGCGCGACGCGGCTGTGGCTGTCGCCGGAATGCAGTTGCAGGCTGCCGCGCTCCGAATACACGCGCTCGACCTGTGCGAAACGGATGTCGGCTTGCGCGAGCACCGGCTTCGCCAGCGTCGTGTACTTCGACATCGGCGCATGGATCGGCCCGACGTCGCCGCAGCCCATCAGGATGAGCTCGCTCATGCTCATCTCATCACGAACGGATTCGGCACTTCCGCCGCCGTCGAAATCCACACGCTCTTCGTCTGCAGGTACTCGCGGATCATGTCCTGCCCGCTCTCGCGGCCGATGCCGCTCCGCTTGTAGCCGCCGAACGGCGACATGAAGCTGACCGCGCGATAGGTGTTCACCCACACCGTGCCGGCCTGGAGCCGGTTCGCCATCGTCAGCGCGCGCTTCATGCTCTGCGTCCACACACCGGCGGCGAGGCCGAACACGACGTCGTTGCCGATTGCGACGGCTTCTTCCTCGTCTTCGAACGGGATCACCGACAGCACGGGGCCGAACACTTCCTCCTGCGCGATACGCATCGTGTTCTTCACGCCCGTGAAGATCGTCGGCTGGACGAACCAGGTGCCGAACTCCTCGGCCTTGTTACCGCCGAGCACGGGTTTGCAACCCTCGCTCTTGGCGATCTCGAGATAGTCGAGGATCTTCTTGTATTGCGGGGGCGTGGTGACGGGACCGACCTGCGTCTCGGTGCTCATCGGATCGCCCATCTTCGCGGTCTTCGCGAACGCGACGAGCTTCTCGACGAACTGATCGTGGATCGAGCGCTGCACGAGCAGACGCGACCCTGCGATGCACGTCTGGCCGGTCGCGGCGAAGATGCCGGAGATCGCGCCCTTCACCGCGTTGTCGACATGCGCGTCGTCGAACACGATGTTCGGCGACTTGCCGCCGAGCTCCATGCTGACGCGCTTCAAACCGCGCGCGGCCGCTTCGTAGATCTTCTGTCCGGTCGCGTCCGAGCCGGTGAACGCGACCTTCGTGACCAGCGGATGATCGACCAGCGGCGAGCCGACGTCGGCGCCGAAGCCGGTGACGACGTTGACGACCCCTTTCGGGAAACCCGCTTCCTCGATCAGCTTCATGAATTCCAGCGCGGAAGCCGAGGTGAATTCCGACGGTTTGATGACGACCGTGTTGCCGGCCGCGAGCGCGGGCGCGAGCTTCCACGCCGTCAGCAGGAGCGGCGAGTTCCACGGCACGATGCACGCGACGACGCCGAGCGGCTCGTGGCGCGTGTAATTGAACGTGTCCGCCTTGTCGGTCGGCAGGACCGAGCCTTCGATCTTGTCCGCGAGACCGCCGAAGTAGTAGTACCACTGCGCCATGTACTGCGTCTGCGCGCCCATCTCCGAGATGAGCTTGCCGTTGTCGCGCACTTCGATCTCGGCGAGCTGACGCGCCTTCGGCCCGATCAGATCGCCGAGCTTGCGCAGCAGCGCGCCGCGCGCCGTGGCGGTCAGCTTCGGCCACTCGCCTTCGGTGAATGCCTTGTGCGCCGCGCGCACCGCGCGATCGACGTCCTCCCGGTTGCCGCGCGGAATCAGCGCCCAGGGCTTGCCCGTATAGGGATTCGCGGTCTCGAAGGTCTGTCCCGATGCGGAATCGACCCACTCGCCGCCGATAAACATCTTGTAGCGCGCCAGCGATGCGTTCACGGTGTCCATGCGCGTGTCCTTAACGTTGCGCCGTCTCGGCGAGGTAGCGGTCCTTCACGAGCTGCGGGAGCCCGCCGCTTTCGTAGATGTTCTCGATCATCGGCGGAAATTTCGGGATGGCAATGCTTTTTCCCGTCTTCACGTTCGTCGCGCGTCCCGCCGCGTAATCGATCTCGAGCGTCTCGCCGTCTTTGACGACCTCGTTGATGCCGGGCACGACGTAAATCGGCATCGGCAGCGCGATCGTGTTCCTGAGGAACAATCTGGAAGCCGACTCGCAGAGGATGGCGGCAACGCCGACCTCACGCAGCACCGTCGCAGGCCGATGCGAGCCGCAGCCGAAGTTACGACCCGCCACGATGATGTCGCCGGGCTTCACTTCCTTCGGGAACTCAGGCCGGAAGGCCTCCATCGTGTGCGCCTTCAGGTCTTCCATCGTCGTATATTTGTAGTACGGGTTCATCGCGTCGGTATCCACCGAGTCCGGAAAGGTCCAGACGCGCCCGCGGATGACGCGGTTCAGATCAAATTTCACCGAACACCTCTTTCGGGTTCACGATCCTGCCGGCGACTGCCGCCGCCGTAACGGTCAGCGGACCGCCGAGATAGAGCTGCGCATCGAGGCTGCCTTTGCGGCCCTTGAAGTTGCGTGTCGTCGCGGTGATGCAGACTTCGCCCGCCGATACGTACGCCACCTTCGGCTGGCACACCCCGCACCCCGGTGTCACGACGTGCGCGCCGGATTCGATGAGCTGCTGGATGAGCCCCGCTTTCATGCAGTCGAGATAGACCTGCTGCGACGAGGGCGAGATCACGAAACGCACGCCTTTCGCGACCTTGCGGCCTTTGAGCATGCGCGCGGCGATCTCGATGTCTTCGAAGCGGCCGTTCGAGCACGAGCCGATCAGCGCCTGATCGACCTTGATGCCCGCGACCTCGTCCACCGGGCTCCAGTTGCCGAAGTTGTGCGGCTTGGCGATCGCGAACGGCATCGTGTCCACGTCGAGCTCGATCGTCTTCGCGTAGACGGCGTCGGCATCGGCAGCGACCGGCTCGTACGGCTTGTCGGTGCGCGTGCGCAGGTACTCGCGCGTCTTGCCGTCGAACTCGAAGAACGCGAACTTGGCGGCGACTTCCACGCCGTGCGTCGCGAGACACATGCGGCTGTCGATCGGCATCTCGGGCACCAGCGGCCCCGTGAACTCGATCGACATGCCCTGCGCGAACTCGTCGCCGTACTGTCCGGCGAGGTGCAGGATGATGTCCTTCGCGATCGGGTAATTCGGCTGCCGGCCCTTGAGCACCACCTTCGCCGACTGCGGCACCTGGAACCACGCCTCGCCGAACGTGAGCACGTGCAGCATGTCCGCGCGCGTCATGCCGGTGGAGCCCGCGTTGAGCGCGCCGTACGCGATCGTGTGCGAATCGTTGCCGACGACGAGCTCGCCGGGCCGCACGTAGCCGTAGTCCGGCATCATCTGGTGCGCGATACCCGGCTCTGCGTCGTGGAAGTACTTGACGCCGAGGCGCTCGGCTTCCTTGCGGATGAGCACGTTCTCGTCCGCGTACGCCTGCGCGAGCGCGGGCTGGTGGTGATCGACCAGGAGGTAGAAACGCTCGGGATCCCAGATGCGTGGAATGCCGTGCGGCAGGCCCACCTCCGTGCCGAGGCGCAGGATGTCCATGAACTGGTAATGGCACATCGCGCCGTCGATGCGCGCGGCGAGGAAGTCGCCGGCTTTCACCGGCGTCCCCGCGAGGTTGTGCCGGGAGAGGATTTTCTCGGCGATCGTCTGACCCATATGTGTTTCCCTAGTCGTTGTCATTGCGAGGAGCGGCAGCGACGAAGCAATCCCGGAGCGTCCGATGTTCTTGCGTGCGCCACGAGATCGCCACGTCGGCCATGCTGCCTCCTCGCGATGACGTCATTCAACTTTCAGGTTGAGATCTTTGATGACCTTGCCCCAGCGCGCGTGCTCGCTCTTGAGGAAGGCCGCGTATTCCTGCGGGGTGTTCGGGACGATCTCGAAACCCATCTTCAGAAGCTGATCGCGCTGCGCGGGCTGCGCGACGACCTGGAGGATCTCTTTGTTGAGCCGGTCCACGATCGCCTGCGGTGTGCCGGCGGGCGCGAGGATGCCGAACCACGTCAGCACCTCGAAGCCTTTCAGGCCGGACTCGTCGAGCGTAGGGAACTCCGGCGCCATCGCGGAGCGCTTGAGGCTCGTCACGGAGATGCCGCGCATCTTGCCGCTGCGCACGTGCGGCAGCAGCGTGCCGATGCTCGCCTGGAACACCTGCACGTGCCCGCCGAGGACATCGATGATCGCGGCGCCGTCGCCCTTGTAGTGCACCGGCACCATGTCGATCTTCGTCATGCTCTTCACGAGCTCCATCGACATGTGCGGCGAGGAGCCGATGCCGCCGGTGGCGAAGTTGATCTGGCCGGGCCGCGACTTCGCGAGCGCGACCAGGTCCTTGAACTGCTTCACCGGCATCGAGGGGTGCACGACCATCAGCAGCGGGTTGTGCGCGACGCGCACGATGGTCACGAAGTCGCGGATCGGGTCGTACGAGGCTTTCCGATAGAGCGCAGGCGCGACCGCGTGCGTCGTCTGGCTTGCGAGGTACAGCGCGTGGCCGTCCGGGGGCGCTTTCGCGACGAGCTCCGCGCCGATCATGCCGGTCGCGCCGGGACGGTTCTCGACGATGAACTGCTGGCCCATACGCTCGGACAGTCCCTGAGCGACCATGCGCGCGACGAGATCGGACGGGCCGCCGGCGACGAAGCCGACGACGATGCGCACCGGCTTCACCGGGTATTGCTGCGCATCGGCCGCGGCCACGCACGCGATGAGCAACAGCAGAAGTCTAGCGATGAATCTCACGATCTCCCCCATTCACTCGGTAAATACACCGTCACCCCCGCGCAGGCGGGGGTCCAGAAATGCGGCCCTGGATTCCCGCCTGCGCGGGAATGACGAGTTGGCAACAGCATCTCTACGCCCTCAGCAACGCCGTCAGCTCGTGCACGCTTGCCAGCCGATCCGCACCGCGCGCTTTCGCGATGATCTGTTCGATGGCGTCCTTCGATTTCACCCGCGACGCGAGCTTCGAAAATTTCTCCACGAGCTCCTCGGGCGTGCACGGATCCGCCGGCATACCGTGCGGATCGAGTCTGCTGCTCACTTTGCGCTCGCCGCTCGCGAGCTCGAGCTCGACGCGGGCGCCGTAGTGGCGCGGATACGCCGCTTCCATCTCGGGATCGGTGTAGATCTCGACGCGCTGCGCGAGCTTCCGTATCGAGGCTTCGTTCACCGCCTCGGCCGCGTAGGACGTCGCGTCGGCCGGGTCGCCGGTGAGCGCGAGCGCCGCGCAGTACGGAATGCTGAACTGCGCGCCCATCGTGTCTTTCGGTGCCGGATTGCCGTTCTGTGCGCCGGCGTATTCCGACACGCCGACGCGAACGCGCTCGATCTGCTCGGGCCGAAGCGGCGACGGTCCGCGCAGCTCGACGAGCTGCTGCGCCGCGGCCTGGATCCACGCGCAGCAGGGATAGAGCTTCACGTAGACGTGCTCGACGGCCCACTGGCTGCCGAGGTCCGCGGTGAGGCGCTCCGGCTTTGCCGTCGCGCCGGACATGACGTGCAGCAGACCGAAGCGTCCGTCCACGGCGCTCGCGGGTGCGGTGAAGCCGCGCCGTGCGAGCTGCGCCATGCGCACGCCGGCTTCGGCCGCGCGGCCGGCATGCATGCGCTTCTCCATGCCGCCGTCTTCGCTCGACGCGTAGGCCTTGGTGCCGGAGGCGCACGCGCACGCGAGGCCGACGGCCGTGTGAAGCTGATCCGCGGTGAGTCCTTTGATGATCGAAGCCGCGACCGCTGCGCCGACCGGACCGGCAACCGCAGTCTTGTGCCAGCCGTGCTGCGAGGGTTTCACGCCCATCGCCAGGCCGAGGCGGTTCAGCATCTCGTAGCCGCCGATGATGCCGAGCAGCAGCCGCGCGCCGGACGCATCGACCGACTCGGCAGCGGCGAGCGCCGCCGACACCACGATCGCGCCGGGATGCACGATCGCTTCGTCGAGGTGGTCGTCGAGCTCGAAGCCGTGCGCGGCGGTGCCGTTGCACAGCGCCGCGGCGGGCGCGGCGACCGTCTCGGAGTGGTCGACGATCGTGCTGCGCCCTTGCGAGCCCTCCTCCAGCACCTCCGCCGCCATGATCTTCGACCACGGCTCGGGCGCGCCGAACAGCATGCATCCGATCGTGTCGAGCAGACACCATTTCGCCGCGTCGAGCGCGCTCGCCGGCACACGCTCGGTGGAGAGCGCGTGGAGGAAGTCGGTGAGCTCGCGCGACGTGCTACGCGACGGAAGTGCCTCGGGTTTCAATCGAATGCTTTGGAGCCCAAAAGGTTTTCGCGGAAGCGGTTCTTGATGTGCGCACCGTCGCGCATCCGGATCGACATCGGGTAGCGCTTGTTGCTCACCTTCACGTCGATGAACACCGGCGAAGACGTCCCATAGAGCGCACCGATGGCGCGGTCGAGGTCGGCCTGCGTGTGCACCGTTTCCGAGACCGCGAACCCGGCTGACTTCGCCATGCCAGCGAGATCGACGCCGCGCGCGGTGTGGGTGGGTTGCATGCCCGTCTCCGCGTAAAGCTCGTTGTCCATCACGAGGATCGCGAGATTCGACGGCTTCTGCGCGCCGATCGTCGCCAGCGCCCCGAGCCCCATCAGCATCTCGCCGTCGCCGGTGACGACGACCACTCGCCGCTTCGGCTGCGCGAGCGCGAGGCCCAGGCCGACCATCGCGGCCGCGCCCATCGCGCCCCACAGGTAGAACGTGTTCGGATGATCGTAGACGCCGGCGTCGTAGCAGCTCGAGCCGAGGCCGGTGACGACGAGCGCGTCGCCGCGCTTGTCCAGGATCGCTTTGATGACTTCCCGGCGGTCGAGACTGCCGGTGCTGACGTGTTCCGCGAGGCTGCCCATTATTTGCTCCAGTCCTTGAATCCGATGATCCGCTGGCCCATGAGAATCGCGACCGGGCGGTTGGTGCTGAACGACATCTGACCGCCCGCGAATACGACCTCGGCGACCTCTCCGGCATGATCGACGCGCTGCACGACGCAACCCGAAGCTTCCAGGAGCTTGCCGGTGCTCTGCCCCATCGCGATCTGCCACGGGTTGAACTCGCCCCATTCGCCGCGCATGGTCACGAGGATCAGCATCGGGAAACGGCATTCCTGCGCGAGCGAGAGCATGTTCATGCAGTTGCCGGCGCCGGAAGACTGCATGAGCAGCGCGCCGCGCTGGCCGCCGAGCCACGCGCCGGCGAGCATGGCGACGCCTTCCTGCTCGGTCGTGAGGGATACCGCCTGGATCGAAGGATCCTTGTGGCATTCGAGGATGAGCTGCGTGTGGCCGGCGTCGGGAACGAACGCGACCTGCTCGATCTGCAGCCGCTTCAGCGCGGCGAATACGTCACTCGCCCAGGGGCGCGCGGGAGTTTCTGCTTTCACGTTGGACTCCATTCAGTGGTGATTTGTGGCCGTTCTGGATCGCCGCGCGCACGACATCCGGCGTGAGGCTCGGCGCGAACGTACGGATGAAATCGAAAACGTAGCGCCGCAGGTAGCTGTGCGCGCGCAGCGAGATGTACGTGGTGCTCGATTCGAAGAGCTGGCTCGCATCGCGCGCGCGCAAGTCCCGGTCGTGTTTCGGGTCCACCGCCACCGTCGCGAGGATCGCCACACCGAGCCCGAGCTCGACGTAGGTCTTGCACACGTCCGCGTCGACCGCGCCGAAGATGATGTTCGGCTCGATGCCGTGCTTGTGGAACGCGTCCATCACTTTCCAGCGGCCGCTGCGCGCGCGGTCGTGGGCGATGATCGGATACTTCGCGAGCTCCTCGAGCGTCAGGTTTTTTACGCGCAGGATCGGGTGCCCCTTCTTCGCGATGATGCTGCGCGCGATGGGGAAGCACGGCAGCATGACAAGGCTCGGAAACGGCCGCATCGTCTCGGTGCCGAGCGCGAGGTCGGCCTCGCCTTTCTCCACGGCTTCGCAGATCTGCGTGGGGTTGCCCTGCTGCAGACCCAGCCGCACGTCCGGATAGCGCTGGACGAACTTCTCGACGACCCGCGGCAGCACGTAGCGCGCGTACGTGTGCGTCGTCGCGATCGTGAGGCTGCCCTGCGCCGTGGCATGGTAGTCGTCGCGGATCGTGCGCAGGTTCTCGACATCGTTCAGGATCCGCTGCGCGATCTCGATCACTTCACGGCCCGGATCGGTGAGCCCCACGACGCGGTTGCGCTTGCGCTGGAACACTTCGAAGCCGAGCTCCTGCTCGAGCAGCTGGATCTGCTTGCTCATGCCCGGCTGAGACGTGTGCATCGCCTCCGCCGCCGCGGAAATGTGGTTCCCGCGGCGGTGGACTTCGAGCACGTATCTCAGCTGGCGCAGGTTCACCGGTGGCGTTGCGAGACTCACTTGTCGGGTTTCAGGTTCGCGCTCTTGATGAGCTTGCCCCATTTCGCGAGGTCGGCCTTGATCGTCTTCGCGAACACGGCAGGCGAAGTCGCCACGAGGTTGGCGCCCTGCGGCTCGAACTGCGGCTCGAGCTCCTTCAGCGTGCGCTGCGTCTCCTGGTAGATTTTGTTGACGATCGCCGGCGGCGTCTTCGCCGGCGCGAGCAGGCCATACCAGAGATCGGACTCGAAGCCTTCCAGCCCCGGCGTCTCCGCGATTGCCGGGACTTCGGGCAGCACGGGCGAGCGCTTGAGACTCGTCACGCCGAGCGGCCGCACGCGCTTCTGCTGCACCATCGGCATCGAGGTGAAGATGCTCAAGAAAATGAGGTCAACCTGTCCCCCCGCCAGCGCGGTCATGACCGGGCCGCCGCCCTTGTAGGCGATCGCGGTCATCTGGATCTTGGCCATCTGCTTCATGAGCTCGCCGGCGAGGTGCGCGCCGCCGCCGAAACCGGAGTGCGCGAAGTTGAGCTCGCCTTTCTTGGCGCGTGCCAGTGCGATCAGCTCGCTCACCGACTTCGCCGGCGAGCTCGGGTGCACCGACAGCAGGAACGGCAGCACGGCGAGCTGGCTCACCGGCGCGAAATCTTTCATCGGATCGTACGGCACCTTGTCGAGATTCGGATTGATCGCGATCGGCGCGTTGGTCGTCATGAGCAGCGTGTAACCGTCGGGCGGCGCTTTCGCGACGAGGTCAGAGCCGATGTTGCCGCCGCCGCCCGCGCGGTTGTCCACGATCACCGGCTGACCCCACGCCTGCGAAAACTTCTGCGCCATCGCGCGCGCGAAGATATCGGTGCCGCCGCCGGGCGCGAAGCTCACGACGATGCGCACCGGTTTGGTGGGGTAGTCAGGCGCCGCGGCGGCGCTGGCCGCCAGAGGCACCGCGGCGATGAGCAGCGCGCCCCACACGCGCGGCCGACGCCTTGTCGCTCGTTGCATCTACTTCCTCCTTTGTTGACCTACTTCTTTTCGTTGACGTATTTCGCGACCGCCGTGTGATCGGCCGTGCCGCCGAGCGCTTTCTCGGCGTCCTTCCACAGCGCCAGCGTCGCTTTGCCGAGCTCGGCCGGCACGTTGACCGCCTGCGCGACTTCCATCGCCAGCGAAAGGTCCTTCGCCATCAACCCGAGCGCGAAGCCCGAATTGAATTTCTCGTTCAGGATGAACTGCTCGAACTTGTTCTCGGTGCTGTTGTTGCGGCCCGTGGACGCGTTGATGACGCTGATCAGCGTGTGCGGATCGATGCCGAAGCGCTGCGCGACCAGCACGGCCTCGGCCGCGGCCGCGAGACCGGCGGCGGACACGTAATTGTTGAGCACCTTCGCCGCGTGGCCGGAGCCGAGCGAGCCGACGTAGAAGCGCTTGCCCATGGCGGCGAGCAGATCGTCGTAGCGTTCGGCCAGCGCTTTGTCGCCGCCGACCATGATCGACATCGTCGCCGCGATCGCGCCTTTGACGCCGCCGGACACCGGCGCGTCGAGGAGCGCAATGCCGCGCCCGGCGAGATCCTTGCCGAGCTCGCGCGTGCCGACCGGGGCCGACGAGCTCATGTCGATGATGAGCGCGCCTTTCGCGAAGCCTTTCGCGAGGCAGTCGTCACCGGCCTCGCGGCCGAGCGCCACCCGCCGCACGATGTGCCCGTCGGGCAGCATCGTGATGACGATGTCGGAGCCCTTTGCCAGCTCGGCGAGCGAAGCTGCAGCGGTGGCGCCGTGCGCGCTCGTCACCGCGCGCACCTTCTCGGCGTCGGTGTCGTACACCGTGACTTTCCAGCCGGCTTTCCGCAGGTTGCCGACCATGGGATTGCCCATGTTGCCGACGCCGATGAAGCCGACGCGGGTGGTCTCTTTCGTTGCTTTGGTCATGTTGTCTCCATCAGGTCATTGCGAGGAACGACCAATGTCGTGACGCGGCAATCGCGGAACGTCCGAGAAGACCCGGCGTGCGCCACGAGATCGCCACGTCGGCGCCACGCGCCTCCTCGCGATGACAGGTAGGTGTTCAAGCGGCCTTCGCCAGCTTCGCCGCCGACGCCGCGCTGCGGCCCGCGATCCGCCCGAACACCGTGCCGCTCATGAGGCCGGTCGCGCCGGGATAGTTGAAATAGAAGAGGCCGCCCACCATTTCGCCGGCGGCATACAGGCCCGGGATCGGCCGGTGGTTCGTGTCCATCACCTGCGCCTCGGTGGTGATGCGCAAGCCGCCGAACGTGAACGTGATGCCGCAGGTCACCGCGTAAGCTTCGAACGGCGGGTTCTCGATCGGAATCGCCCAGTTCGATTTCGGGAGCTCGAGGCCGACCGTGCAGCGGCCGTCCTTCACGTTCGGGCTGAACGGCACGTCGCGCTTCACAGCAGCGTTGAACTCGCGGATCGTCTTCAGGAGCTGCGGCTTGTTCACGTCGTCGAGCTTGTCCACCAGCTCCTCGATCGAATTCGCGACGACTTTGGTGACGTGCTTCGAGCGGTACTCCGGCCGCAGGAAGTGCAGCACCGACGAATCGAAGATCTGCCACGCGAACTGCATCGGCTGCTGCAGGATGATGCGGCCGTACTTCGCGTAGGTGTAGTTGCGGATGTCCGCGCCTTCGTCGACGAAGCGTTTTCCCTCCGCGTTCACCATGATCGAGAACGGATAGTTGTCGCGCTCGTAGTCGTCGCTGGTCGCCGGTTCGCCGAAATCCGATGCATAGCGCTCCCAGCCCACCGAATGGCAGCCGGACCAGTGTCCCCACGGCTGGGCGCCGATCTTCATCGCCATCTCGAGACCGTCGCCGGTGTTGAATTTCGTGCCGCGCACCTTCGCGAGATCCCAGCCCGGACCGAGGTGCCGTGCGCGCCACGCGGCGTTCGACTCGAACCCGCCGCACGCGAGGATCACGCTATCGGCACGGAATTCGCGCGTCGTGCCTTTGAGGTTCACGACGACGCCGTGCACGCCGGCGTCGGAATGAATGAGGTCGCGCGCCCACGCCTCGTACAGCACGGTGACGCCGGCCTTCTCGGCGGCCTTGTAAAGCGTATTCACGAGGCCGGGGCCGCCACCCACCGCCGCGAGCGTGGCGCCGCCCCAGAACGTGTACTTGCCGTCGACCTTGAACGACTGGCGCCCGAACTGCGGCAGCCAGCGCACGCCCTTGTCCTTCAGCCAGTGCATCATCGCGTTGCTGTTGCGCACGAGGAGCTCGCAGAGGTCCGGGTCGGTGCGGTTCTGCGTGATGCGCGCCATGTCGTCGAAGAACTTGTCTTCGGTGTAGGCGCCGAAGTCGCTCTTCATCTCCTCTTCGGACAGGTCGGGCGAAAGCGCCTTGATGTCCTCCGAGCCGTTGTACACGCAGCGCATCAGGCCTTCGGTGTACAGGCTGTTGCCGCCGCGGTCGTCTTCCGGCGCGCGCTCGAGCAGCAGCACCTTCGCGCCTTCGTCCGCGGCCGAGATCGCCGCGCACAGCGCGGCATTGCCGCCGCCGACGACGATCACGTCGTATTTCGTTTCCTGCTTGTCCATCAACACTCCGTTGGGTTTTCCGTGCGCCACGGGATTGCTTCGCCGGCAATGTGCCGTCTCGCAATGACGATGCGACGCGACCTCGATGCGCGACGTGTCATTGCGAGGAACGGTAGTGACGAAGCAATCGCGTGGCGCACGTTAGTAACCAGCCAGAATCATGTCCGCGCCCTTCTCGCCGATGGCGATGGAAGGCGCATTGGTGTTCGACGACGGGATCGTCGGGAAAATCGACGAGTCCACGACCCGCAGGTTCGCGATGCCGCGCACTCTCAACTGCGGATCCACCACGGCATCCGCGTCGATGCCCATCTTGCACGTCCCGACCATGTGCCAGCTCGTGTTGACGCCGTCGCGGATGTAATCGAGCAGCCCCGCATCGTCGGTAACGCCGGGGCCCGGTCGCGTCTCGCGCACGATCAGCGACTTCATCGCCGGCTGCTCCGCGATCGTGCGCGCACGCTTCACGCCGTCGAGAAAGAGCTGCGCATCGGCTTCGTGCGAGAGATACCGCGGATCCATCGCCGCCTGCTCGTGCGGGTCGCGCGAGCGGATGTGCACGGTCCCGGTCGAATGCGGCTGGAGCGGCGTGATGCCGATCGAGAAACCCGACCAGGGGTCGAGGCCGTAGCGCGCGGTCCGCGCGTAGCGGTCTTTGCCCGAAACCGGCATCAACCGCAGCACGAGATCCGGCTGGCCCACGCTCTCGTCACTGCGGAGATTGGTCTGTGCCGTCGACGAGCAGATCGTGAGAAAGCCTTTGCGGCTGAAGAGGAACCGCAGTCCTTCGCGCAGCTTGAGCAACGGGTTGCGCAGCACGTCGTTCACGGTGAGCGGTTTCGCGCACTCGTAGGTCACGCGCACGTTCGGGTGATCGCGCAGGTTCTCGCCGACGCCGGGCAGGTGCTGCACGACCTCGATACCGTGCTGCTGAAGCACCCCGGCGTTGCCGATGCCGGAAAGCTCGAGAATCTGCGGCGATTTGAGCGGCCCCGCCGAGAGCACGACTTCGCGACGCGCCTTCACCTGCTGGAGCGTCCCGCCGCAGGCGATTTCGACACCGGTGGCGCGCTTGCCGTCCATCAGCACGCGCGTCGCGGTGGCCTCCGTGATGACGGTGAGGTTCGGCCGCTTCAGCGCCGGCCGCAGATACGCGACCGCGGCGCTGGAGCGCAGGCCCTTGCGCGTCGAGTACTGGAGATAGAACGTGCCTTCGTAGCTGCCGTCGTTGTAGTCGTCAAGAAAGCGCGAGCCGTTCGTCTTGCACGCCTCGATGAACGAGTCGGCGAGCTCATCGAACTTGTGCAGGCGCGTGACGCCGACCGGGCCGCCCGTGCCGCGCACGCCCGGGTCGCCCTCGGGAAAATCCTCGATGCGCTTGAAGTACGGCAGCAGGTCCGACCAGCCCCAGCCTTCGCAGCCCGACGCGCGCCACTTCTCGTATTCCTTCGGGTCGCCGCGCACGAACAGATTGCCATTGATCGAGCTCGATCCCCCGATCACGCGGCCGCGCACCCAGAGCTGCTGCTTCCCGTTCAGGTGCGTCTGCGGCTCGGTCCGGAACGGCCACGTGAACCGCTCGTCCATCAGCACCTTCGCGACCAGCATCGGGATGTGGATATTGATGTGGTTGTCGCGGCGGCCGGCCTCGATCAGCAGGACCTGATGGCGGCCATCGGCGCTCAGGCGGTTCGCGACGACGCAGCCGGACGATCCGGCGCCGACGACGACGTAGTCGAACTCGGAGTTTTCGGGGAGTGACGAGACGTACACGAAACAACCTCGGGGAGCCGCCGACTGTACCGCCTGCATGTATAACCCACAAGATGTTTTGGGAATGGCAGCATATCTCCGCCGATATACTCGGCTGCGCTACGCTATGCGGACTCAGAAGGAGTCCACAATGTCTAAGAAGGTCCTCGCGCCGGCGGTCGTGCTGGCGCTCGCGCTCGCTGCAGCCAGCCACGCGTACGCCCAGGCGCCGTATCCGGCCAAAGCCATCCGCATCATTTCGCCGTTTCCACCGGGCGGCAGCGTCGATACCGTGGCGCGCATCGTCGCGTTCGAGCTCACGAAGCCGCTCGGCCAGCAGATCGTCGTCGACAACCGCAGCGGCGCTTCCGGCAACATCGGCATGGAGCTCGCGAAGAACGCGCCGCCGGACGGCTATACGCTGGTGCTCAACACGATGCCGCTCGTCACGAATCAATTTCTCTACAGCAAGGCGCCGTACGATCCGATCGCGGATTTCGCGCCGATTTCGCTGATCTCGGCCTCACCGAACGTGCTCACGGTCCATCCTTCGCTGCCGGTCAAATCGGTGAAGGAGCTGCTCGCGCTGGCACGCGCGAAGCCCGGTGCGCTCAACTACGCCTCCGCCGGTCCGGCGACCAATCCGCACATCGCCGGCGAGCTCTTCAACTATCTCGGCAAGACCAACATCGTCGTCGTGCATTTCAAGGGCGGCGGACCGGGGCTCGTCGCCACGCTCGCCGGCGAGACGCAGGTGACGTTCTCGAACATCTCCGAGACGGTCGGCCTGGTGCAGGCGAAGAAGCTGCGCGCGCTCGGCGTGACGAGTCTCAAGCGCACGCCGCTCATGCCGGAGCTGCCCGCGATCGCGGAAACGATTCCCGGTTACGAGTTCACGACGTGGCACGCGCTGCTCGCGCCGCGCGGAACGCCGCCGGCTGTGATCTCGACCATCAGCGAGCGGCTGCGCGCGGCGCTGCGCACGCCCGAAGGGACGAAGAAATTCGCGGACCGCGGCCTCGAGCTGATCGCCAGCACGCCGGGGGAGCTCGCCGCGCATCTCAAGAGCGAAGTCCAGAAATGGGGCCGCGTGATCAAGGAGCGCGGCATGCGCGCGGAATGACGTGAGGCGCGACGCCGCGGCGAATTCAGCGCACTGGGGGTTGTGGGGAACCGTTGCATGGTCGGCGCTCATTGCGGCCGTCTTCGTCGCTGCCCAGACCGTTGTCGTCGCGCTCCTCGCCTCGCAGGTCGAGGCGAGCCCCTCCGAGCTCGAGCGGTTTTTCGGAAGCGCCGAAGAGAACGGCTATCTCATCTCGCTCGCGACGTTGGCGACGACGCTCGCGTGCTGCACGCTGATCGCAATCATCGTCAAGCTGAAGCGCGGTGCGCGGCTCGCCGATTACCTTGCACTGCAGCCGGTCGCCGCGGCGACGCTCTTCAACTGGGTCGCCGTTCTCGCCGTGTTCGTCGCCGCCTCGGACCTGCTCACGTGGTCGCTCGGGCGGCCGATCGTGCCGGAGTTCATGTCCAACACGTACGCGACCGCACGACCCGTGTGGCTCTTCTGGCTCGCGCTCATCGCGGCCGCACCGCTGTTCGAGGAGGCGTTTTTCCGCGGCTTCCTGTTCAAGAGTTTTGCCGCGAGCTTCATGGGGCCGGTCGGCGCCATCATGGTGTCGACACTCTTCTGGGCGGTCCTGCACCTGCAATACGACGCGTACGGCATCGTCACGATCTTCGTTCTCGGGCTGCTGCTCGGCGCCGCGCGCGCCGCCACCGGCTCGTTGTACGTCCCACTCGTGCTGCATGCGCTCGCCAACCTTGTCGCCACGATCGAAACGGCGATCGCCGTCCGATAACAAGCGCTCACACGTGCAAACGGGAGGCGTCATGAAACGATTGCAGTCCGGGCTCTACACACGCTGCATCGTCGCCGCAGCGCTGACCTGCCTCGCCGCCGCGGCCCGCGCGCAGCCGGTCGAGCCCGTGATGGCGCTCGCAAAGAAGGAGCGCCCCGCGATGGTCGACACGATGAAGGCGCTCGTCGACATCGAGAGCGGCAGCCGCGACATCGAAGGGCTCGATCGCATCGGCGCGCTCATCGCGGGCAAGCTGCAGGCGCTCGGCGGCAAGGTCGAGTTGATCGAGCCCACCGCGGCCGAGATCGTCAAGCTCGAGGACACGCCAGAGAAAATCGGCAAGGCCGTGCGCGCGACGTTCACCGGCACCGGCACGCGCAGAATTCTCCTGCTCGCCCACATGGACACGGTCTATCCGCGCGGCATGCTCGCGCAGCAGCCCTTCAAGCTGGAAGCCGACCGCGCGTGGGGCCTGGGCATCGCGGACAACAAACACGGCGTCGCGCTCATCCTGCACACGATCGCGATGCTGAACGCGATGAGCTTCCGGGATTACGGGACGCTCACCGTGCTCGTCAACGCCGACGAGGAAATCAGCTCGCCCGGCACGCGCGCCGTCATCACGCGCCTTGGCGCGGAGCACGATGCCGTCCTGTCGTTCGAGGGTGGCGGCGGCCCCAAGACGGACCGGATCCGCCTTGCCACCAGCGGCATCGCGATGGCGGGCATCAACGTGCGCGGCCGGGCGTCGCACGCCGGGGCGGCGCCCGAACGTGGCGTGAACGCGCTGTACGAGCTGGCGCACCAGGTCCTGCAGGCGCGCGATCTTTCACAGCCGCAGGTCGGTCTGCGCGTGAACTGGACGATCGCCAGCGCCGGCGTCGTGCGCAACATGATTCCGCCGACGGCGCAGGCCTTCGCCGACATTCGCGTCGATCGCATAGAGGATTACGACGGGATCGAGCAGAAGCTGCGCGAGCGCGTTAAGAACAAGCTGCTGCCCGAATCCCAGGTCGAGCTCGTCTTCGAACGGCGCCGGCCGCCGCTGCAGGCGACCGAGGCCTCGCGCGCGCTGGCGGCGCACGCTCAGCGCATTTACAAGGAGCTCGGCAAGAAGCTTATGGTCTTCGACCGGCCGCTGGGCGGCGGCACCGACGCCGCGTTCGCCGCGCTCAAGACCAAAGCGCCGGTCGTCGAGGGTTTCGGCCTGCGCGGCTTCGGCGCGCATTCCGCCAGCGCCGAATACATCCTGCTCGAATCGATCGAGCCGCGGCTCTATCTCGCCGCGCGGATGATCATGGATATCTCACAGGGGAAGGCACCGTAGGGTGCGTTGATAACGCACCGCGGTGCGCCACTGGCGCACCCTACGGTAAATGGGCACCACGGAATCAGGGCACTTCGACGTCGACCAGCGGCCCGTGCTGCTGGCCGCCGAAGACGTCGGTGTCGTCGATGTCGCCGGAGATCGCCGGACGCGGGATCGTGATCTTGATCGCGTTCGCGGCGTCGTAGTTGATGATAGCCACCACCTCCGGCGTCAGCCGGTAAGTGCGCGCGAACCATTCGGCGTTGATGATCTTTGCGTCGCGCACTTTCTCGTACGCCTCGCGGTCCTTGAAGATCACGTCGAACGTGAGCTCGAACGGGCCCGAGTTCTTGCTGCGGATGAGCTTCGTCAGTTGCCAGAGCTTCGCCATCTCAGTTCCTCACGTTCTCGTACTCGATCGAGAACATCTCCATCGGAGACGCGGGCTCGACGACATGATTCATGTTGAAGCGATAGCTCGGCCCGCGCGCGATCTCCGCGGGTGAATACGGATACGCGATCGAGGTGATGAGCCCCGTCCACTCCGGCACGGGATAGTGGACGGCGATGTGGCTCACCGACTTGATGAGCGCCGTCGCGCGCTCCTGCGTGTCGGCCGTCACCTGGAACAGGAGCCCGACCTCGTGGCCGATATCGGTCTGGCTCTCCAGCCGCCCCATGGCGGCGTTCCTGCCGAACACGCGGACGTCGAGGCGATACGTTTCTTCGACACCGGCGCCGTAGACGGCGGCGATGCGGTCCTTCGCGGCGCGGATCAGCCCCTCGAGCCACGAATCGAGCTGGCGCAGGATGATCGGATCGCGCACGCTGCCGACGATGATGCTCTGGTAGCCCGCGAGCTCGGCGCCTTCGAGCTTGATCGTGTAGCGCTCCGACGGCTTGAACGTGCTGCCCGAGACTTTCACCGCGCGGTCGGACACCGCCTCGTAACGCGCATTGAAGGTGTTCAGCACGCCCGAAGGCTCGACGAGATCGTACGGGCTCGAGTTCTCGTAGAGGTTGTGGGAGGCGACGCTCTCGGGATCGCAGCGGTACTCCGGGTTCGGCGGCTCGACGATGAAGTGATCGTCGCGCACGATCGCGAAATTGCAGTCGGGGTACTTGCGCAGCACGACGCAGGCCGCGCCGCATTCGAGGATCTTGGCGGCGTGCCACACCGTCGCGGGATTGAGCCCTTTCATCACCGGCATCGCGGAGAAGACCGAGGTGTCGCTGGAGCGGCCCGCGATGACGACGTCCGCGCCGTTCTCCAGCGCTTCGACGAACGGCTCGATACCCGCCATGCCGACGATGTGCGTGCTGCGGTCTATCACCTGCTCGTTCAGTTCGGGCGCGTTCGCGAGCGGCGTGATCCTGCCTTCGCGAAACTTTCGCTTCAGATACCCCTTGTCCTGCTCGCTGTGGATCGCCGCGAGCTTGAACGAGAGCTTCTCTTCCTTCGCGATCTCCCGCGCGATCCCGAGGAGACGCGCGAGCTGCGGGTCGCTGCCCGAGGTGCAGGCCGAGCCGACGATGACGGGAATCTTCGCCGCGCGGGCCGCCAGCAGCATGAGCTTGAGATCCCGCTTGTACGCCGAATCGGAGAACAGCGTGTCGCCCGAGCCGAGGTAATGCGGGCCGGGATCGGTCGAGCCCGAATCGGCGCCGATGAAGTGCGGCTCGAGGCGCATGGCGCGCTGGAGCGTCTCTTCCTTGAATCCCGACCCGAGTATGCCGGTCGCGGAGAGAATGCGGATCTCTTTCATTTCGAGTTGACTCCGGTGGGCGCGAAATACGCGCTGGTCGTCGTGCGCTCGGCGCGCCAGGGCAGCACGACGGTATCGTCGGAGCCCTCGTGCTGGATGCTGACGGTGCCTTCGATCACGTTGCCTTTCACCGTCCCGTGAAACGCGTGCCTCACGATCTTGGTCCCCGGCAGCGTGATCAGCAGCGTAAACGCGATGTCGTCGCCGTTCAGCTTGATCGAGTCGAGCACGCCGCGCCGGTCGCCCACCCGCACGACGCCTTCGACTTCCTGGAAGCGCTGCTCGACGACGGCGGCGTAATTGCGCTTCGTGTTTGCGACATTCAGCGTCCAGCTCCAGTAGCCCTCCACTTGCGCGGGCACCACCCAGACGTGGATCGCGGCGCCGTCGGTGTCGACCAGGTCCGGTTTCCAGGATCCGAGGTCCCAGATGCGCGTGACGATGCGCGTGCCCGGCCGCGCCTCTTTCAGGATCTTCGGCCGAAGCATGCGCATCAACTCAGGCCACAACCACATCGCGATGACGCTCGCCTCCTTCAGATCGGCGTCGAACGCGTTCTGGTGCAGGATCTGCACGCGGTTCGCGAGTCCCGCCGCCTGCGCCGTCTTGCGCGATTCGAACACGAGCTTCTCGTCGATCTCGATGCCGCGGCCGCGCACGGTGGGATTCGACTTCGCCGCCTCGAGCACGATGCGTCCGTCGCCCGATCCGAGATCGAACACGACGTCGCCGTCGCGCAAGCCCGCGAGCTTGAGCATGCGCGGGACGTCGTCCTGCTCGGTGGGCACGAACAGCGAGAAGCGCTCCTGCGCGAGCGCGGGTGTGGCGACGACGAGCGATACCAGGAAGACAAAAGCGAACGGTCTGACCATCGATTGCGACTGTTATTGGAGAGCGGTTAGTATCCGCGGATTATGGCAGACACTCTCAGCGTATTCGCTTCGAACGCGACCCGCGCCGTGCTCGATGAGCTCGAGCCCGAGCTCGAACGCGCGAGCGGGGCTCGCATCACGATCAGTTACGATCCCGCGCAGATCATGCTGAAGCGCGTCGCGGCCGGCGAGAGCGCGGACCTGGCGATCCTCAATCAGGCCGCGACCGACGCGCTGGCCGCCGCGGGCAAGCTCTTGCCGGAGAGCCGCCGCACGCTCGCGCGCTGCGGCGTCGGGGTGGGTGTGCGCGCCGGCGCACCGAAGCCCGACATCAGCACGGTGGATGCGTTCAAGCGCGCGATGCTGGAAGCGAAATCGATCGCGCACACGACGCAGGGCGCGAGCGGCATTCACTTCACGGGGCTCGTCGAGCGGCTCGGCATCGCGGACGCCGTTCGGGCCAAAGCGGTGAACAATCCCGGCGGGCTCATCGGCGAGCTCGTGATCGCCGGCAAAGCCGAGATCGCGATCCAGCAGATCCCGGAGCTCATGGCGGTGCCGGGCATCGAGGTCGTCGGGCCGCTGCCGCAGGAGCTTCAGAGCATCTCGGTGATCACTGCGGGCATCTTCGCCACGTCGCAACGGAGCGCGGCGGCACGGGCGGCGCTCGAATTCCTCACAACGCCCGCGGCGGCGCGCGCGTTCCGCGCGAAAGGCCTCGAACCCGCCTGATCGTCATTCCGGCGCGGCGGGGACCCAGAAACGGCGTAACTCGTCATTCCGCCGAAGGCCGGAACCGAGCACGGTTCTGGACCCCGGCCTTCGCCGGGGTGACGGTTTTCTACGTTGGCTCGCGAGCTCGGGTGCGTCGTTGATCGAGCCTACGGCTCGGCCAGCACCTTGAGATAGCTCGAGCGCCCGCCGTCGGCGGCGATCGTGGTGCCGGTGAGCATGCGCGAGTCATCGCACGCGAGAAAGAGCGCGATTGCGGCGATGTCTTCGGGCTCGCCTTTGGAAAACGGGTAGAGCTTCTGCATCGCGGCGCGCGTGCGCGCGGCGGCGTTCGGTTTCTCAGCCGACATGAATTCGGGGTTCTCGTAGCGCTTGATCTGGCGCTCGGTGCGAATGGAGCCGGGCGCGATCGCATTCGCGCGGATGCCGTAATCGACGTACTGCGCGGCGAGCGTTTTCGTGAACGAGATGATGCCGCCCTTTGTCGCCGCATACGCCGGTTTCATCGAGCCCACCAGGCCGAGGTGGGAGGTCACGTTGACGATCGAGCCGCCGCCGGCCGCGATCATGTGCGGAATCGCATGCCGGCACGTGAGGAACGGATGCAGCAGGTTGAGCGCGATGGTGCGGTTCCAGATCTCGAGGTCCATCTCGTGCACCGGCACGTCTTCCTGCAGCGAGCCGCCGGCGCAGTTGAAGAGCACGTCGAGCCGGCCGAAGCGCGCCACCGTTGCCGCCACCGCGTTCTTCACCGACGCATCCTGTATCACGTCCGTCTGCACGAACAGCGCGTCGCCGCCCGCGTCCCGAATCTCGCGCTCGGCGCGTTCGCCGGCTTCCCGGTTGATCTCGACGATCGCGACCTTCGCACCTTCCGTCACGAACAATTTCGCGGCCGCTTTCGCGATGCCGGCGCCGGCGCCCGTGAGGAACGCCACCTTGCCTTCCAGTTTTCTGTTCTGCGTCACTTCGTCACCACGTCACTCGCATCACTGTTCAATCCTGATCCCCGCTGCTTTGACGACTTTCGCCCACTTGACGATATCCGAGGCGATGACTTTGGCGAACGCTTCCGGCGTGCTCGTCAGCGCTTCCGCGCCGTCGCGCGCGAGCATCTCGCGCACGCTCGATTCCTGAAGCACGCGCGTGAGCTCCGCGTTGAGCCGGCTCACGATCGGCTTCGGAATGCCCGCCGGTCCGAGCAATCCGTACCAGCCGCTCACTTCGTATCCCGGCACGCCCGACTCGTCGATCGTCGGCACGTCCGGCAGCGCGGGCGAGCGGCGCTTCGTCGTCACGCCGAGCGGGACGAACTTACCCGATTTGATGTGGTTGATCGATGCGGGAATCGACGGAAACGCGACCTGCACGCGTCCGCCGAGCATGTCGATCATCACCTGCCCCTGCCCCTTGTACGGCACGTGCGTCAACTGAACGCCGCTCGAGAGCCTGAAAAGCTCGCCCGAAAGGTGGCTCGCCGAGCCGATGCCGGAAGAGCCGAACGTATAGTTGGCGGACTTTGCGCGCGCGGTGGCGATGAAGTCTTTCACGGTGCGCCCGGGCACCGACGGGTGGATCACCATGACGTTCGGCACCATCGCCACCATGCCGATCGGCGAGAAATCCCGGTTCGCGTCGTAGCGCAGCTTCCACAGCGACGGATTGATCGCGTGCGCCGAGGCCGCGATCATGATCGTGTGGCCGTCCGGCGCCGAGCGCGCCGTGATCTCGGTGCCGAGCGTCTGGCCGGCGCCGGGGCGATTGTCGATAACGACCGACTGGTTCAGCCGTTCCGAGAGCTTCTGTCCGAGCGTGCGCCCGAGAATGTCGGCCGCGCCGCCGGGCACGAGGGGCACGATGAAGCGGATGGGCCTGGAAGGGTAGTCGGCCTGTGCTGCCGCAGGCTGCGGCAGCAGGCCTACTGCTAGCAGAAGTGACGAGAAGAAGTGACGAAAGGAGGTGACGAAAGGAGGTGACGAAAACCGGCCGTACGTCACCTCTGGCGATAGCCCTATCACCTCTTGCGATAGCCCCGTCACCTCTCGCGCATCACGCAAGAACTTCCTGCACCTGATCCTGGCGCAGCAATTCGAATATGAACGATTCCAGCTCGGGCCCGAGCGCGTCGCGCACTGATACGATACCGATGAGCCGGCCGTCCTCGACGACTGGCAGGTGTCTGAAGTGACCGTCGTGCATGATGTGCAGCGCCGTCGAGAAACCGCTGTCCGGCGGAATCGTCTGCGGATTGCCGGTCATGACGTCCGCGAGCCTCGTCGTGCCGGGAAGCCCGGCGGCCACGACGCGGAACAGCGCATCGCGCTCGGTGAACACGCCGACGAGCTTGTCGCCGTCACACACCATGAGCGCGCCGATGTTGTGCTCTTTCATCAGACTCGCCGCCTCCATCACGTTCATGGTCGGCGGCGCGGTGACGGGTTGCTGGCCTTCGATGATCTGCCGGACAGTGCGTTCGGTCATGGTCTCGCTCCGGGCGCGAAGTTTGCGGTTGATGCTACGCTCCGCGATTCTGAGGGTCAAACCACGGCACGTGATGAAACCTGCGCTCCTGCGAGCCGCTGCGCGATGGTGCGCACCGTGCGCGCTCCTCGTCGCGCTCGCGGCGTGCGCGCCGCTGGAGCGGGCGCCCGATTTCATCATGCCGGCCGTTCCTGCCGCCGTGCATCGCTCGCCGAATCATGACGCGCGCCGTCCCAATTTCGTGATCCTCCACCACACGACCAACGACACGGTCGAGCGCGCGCTCGGCACGCTCACGCGGCAGGGCTCGCAGGTGAGCTCGCACTATCTCATCTCACGAGACGGAAAATTGCTTTACCTCGTGGACGAGCGCCGCCGCGCATGGCATGCCGGCGAATCGTACTGGGCGGGGCAGCGCGATCTCAATTCAGCGTCGATCGGCATCGAGCTCGACAACAACGGCCGCGAGCCGTTTCCGGAGCCGCTGATACAGACGCTGCTCGCGCTGCTGGCCGATCTCCAGGCGCGCTACAAGCTGCCGCCCACCGCGTTTCTGGGCCACGCCGACGTCGCGCCGGCGCGCAAGCAGGACCCCAGCGCGCTTTTTCCGTGGCGCCGGCTGGCGCAGCACGGCTTCGGCGTCTGGTGCGATCCGCCGTATCCCGCGGTGCCGCCGGGGCTCGACGACGCGCTGCTGCTCCAGACGTTCGGCTACAGCGTGTGGAACCTGGACGCGGCGATCGCGGCATTCAAACGGCGCTTCGCCCCGAGCGATTCCAGCCCGGTGATGACGGAGAAGGACCGCTCGATGCTCTACTGTCTGGTGTTACGCGCGCAGGAAAGCGCGGCACAATAACCGATTCGACTCGAGACTCCACGATGGCGACGATACTGCGCAGAGAAGACTCCCGACTGGTTACCGGCCAGGGCCGCTACAGCGCCGACTGGAACGTCGCCGGCCAGCTCCATGCGGTATTCCTGAGATCGGACCGCCCGCACGCCGACATCGTGACGCTCGACACGACGCGTGCGCTCAGTCATCCGGGCGTCAAAGCGGTGTTCACCGGCGCCGACGCGCGCGAGGCCGGCTTCAAATCTCTGCCGAACATCGTCACCTATCCCGGCAAGGACGGGCAGCAGATCCGCAAACCGTTTCACCCGGTGCTCGCGACCGGCCGCGTGCGCTACGTCGGCGAGCCGGTCGCGATGATCGTGGCGGAGACGGCGGCGATCGGCGAAGACGCGCGCGAGCTGATCGAGATCGAGTACCGCGACCGCCCCGCGGTCAGCACGTTCGAGGACGCGGTCGCGCCGGGGGCGCCGCAGCTCCACGACGACGCGCCCGGCAACCTCGCGTTCGAATTCGACTCCGGCGATGCCGCCGCCGTGGATGCCGCCTTCGCGCGCGCGAAATACGTGAGCAAGGTTACGATCGACAGCCAGCGGCTGGTCGGCAACGCGATGGAGCCGCGCGCGTGTCTCGTCTTACACGACGCGGCGAGCGGGCGCTACACGCTTCACCTGCCGCTCCAGGGCGTGGGCGGCATGAAGGGGCAGCTCGCCGCGGTCTCCGGCGTGGACAAGGACAACATCGTGCTCGTCGCGCAGGACGTCGGCGGCAGCTTCGGCGTGCGCGGCGGCGCGTACCCCGAATATTTCGCGCTGATGATGGCCGCGCGCAAGCTCGGCGCGCCGGTGAAGTGGGTATCGACGCGCGCGGAAACGTTCATGGCGGACCACCAGGGGCGCGGGCTCTCGCTGACCGGCGAGCTCGCGATGGACGAGAACGGCACCTTCCTCGCGATCCGGTGGGACGATCGCGCGAATCTCGGCGCCTACGGCGGACCCTTCGGCTCGTTCATCGCGACGAAGAACATCACGATCACCATGGGCGGCGTCTACCGCATCCCGGCCTTGTACGGACGCACGCGGCTCGCGTACTCGAACACGACCCCGGTCTCGGCCTACCGCGGCGCCGGCCGCCCCGACATCGCGCTCGCCGTGGAGCGCCTGGTCGATTACGCCGCCAACGAGCACGGCTTCGACCGCATCGCGCTGCGGCGCCGCAACTTCATTGGGCGCGACGCGATGCCTTACAAGACCGCCAACGGCACCACCTACGACTCCGGCGATTTCGAGGGCGTGATGGACGATGCGCTCGCGCGCGCCGACTGGGCCGGGTTTGCGTCGCGGAAAGCGGCGTCCGAGCGTGCCGGGAAGCTCCGCGGTATCGGCATCGCGACCTATCTCGAAGCGGGCGGCGGCGGTGCGGCGCCGAAGGACGAAGTGGCGGTCAAGTTCGACGGCGACGGCAGCCTGACGCTCTATGCCGTCACGCAGTCTTCCGGACAGGGTCACGAGACGGTGTTCCCGCAGATCGTCGCCGAGACGCTCGGGATCGATGCCGCGGGCGTGCGCTTCCATCCGCGCCCGCCCGATCGCGATCTCGTCGGGAACGGCACGGGCGGCTCGCGCGGCGCGCTCGGCACCGGCAGCGCGTTCAAGCTCCTCGCGCAGAAGCTGATCGACGTGGCGCGCCCGCACGCGGCGAAAAAGCTCGGGGCGCCGGAGAACGAGCTGCGGTTCGCCGACGGCCGCTATCACGCGGGCGAGCGCTCCGTCGGCTTCGTCGAGCTCGCCCGCGAGCTCGGGACACAACAACCGCATCCGTTCGATACGACGGCCGAAGGCGTCTTCGGCCTGTCGTTCCCCAACGGCTGCCACATCGCCGAAGTCGAGGTCGATCCGGACACCGGCTGCACGACGATCGAGCGCTACACGGCAGTGGACGACCTCGGACACGTGATCAACCCGACGCTCGTTGAGGGGCAGGTGCACGGCGGCGTAGTACAGGGCGCGGGCCAGGCTTTTGGCGAGCACGCGGTCTACGACGCCGAGAGCGGGCAGCTTCTGACCGCGAGCTTTTCCGACTATTACATGCCGCGCGCGGGAATCATCCGCGAGATGGACGTGCACGAGCACAACGTGCCGACGCCGACGAATGCGCTGGGCGCGAAAGGCGTTGGCGAAGCCGGCTGCAGCGGTTCGCTGCCGGCGCTCGCGAACGCCGTGAACGATGCGCTGCGCTCGCGCGGCATCGCGCACCTCGACATGCCGTTTTCGGCGGCGCGCGTGTGGACCGCGCTACAGCACCGAACTGTCTGATGCGATTCCCATGGCTCGTGGCGCTCGCGCTGATTGCAGCGACGGCATGCGCAGCAGACAAGCCCAGGATCACCCAGCCGCTCGATACGCCGACGCGCATCCTATTCGTCGGTCACAGCTATCTCTATTACAACAACAGCCTGCACAACCATTTGCGTCGACTCGCCATCGCCGACGATCCGTCGCTCGCGAAGCGGCTGCAGTACCGGTCGGCCACGATCGGCGGCGCACCGCTCTGGTACCACGACATCGATCATCTCACCGACCCCGCGAAGCTCGGCATGAAGCAGCCGTTCGAGGTCGTGATCCTGGTGGAGAACAGCACGAGCGCGCTATCCGAGAATGGGCGCGCCAAGTTTCGCGAAACCGCGGCTGAGTTCAGCGCGGTGATTTCGCAGCGCGGCGGCCGCACCGCGTTGTACATGACACACGCGCACGTGAAGCCGAGCCGGTTCGCGAGCCCCGACATGGTCCGCAAGGTAGAGGACATGTACATCTCGGTCGGCAACGAGGTCGGCGCTCTCGTGATTCCCGTCGCGCTCGCATTCGAAGAAGCGTACCGCCAGCGCCCGGATATCCGGCTGCACCAGGACTACGACGGCAGCCATCCGGAGCTCATCGGCACGTATCTCGCCGCGTGCGTCGTCTATGCCAGCGTCTACGGCAAGTCGCCGCTCGGCAATTCGTACGACTACCACGGCAGGATCGACAAGGACACGACAGCGTTCCTGCAAAAGATCGCGGACGATACGGTCCGCAAATTCTTCGGACGGTGAGCCGCATGCACGACGAGAACATCGAACCCGCATACCGGGCGCCGCCCGGCGCCTGCGATACGCACTTCCACGTGTTCGGTCCGATCGAGCGCTATCCGGCGTCGTCGGCGCGATACGAGCCGCCGCGCGCGCCGCTGGAGGGTTATCTGAAGCTCGCACGCAAGCTCGGCATCGAGCGCTTCGTGTTCGTGCAGCCGAGCGCGTACGGCACCGACAACCGGTACATGCTCGAATCGATGGCGCAGGTGAATGCGCCGTGCCGCGGCATCGTCGACATCGACGAGGATGCGCCGGACGAGCTGATCGAGTCGCTGCACCTGCAGGGTGTGCGCGGCGTGCGCATCAACACTTCCCCGATTGCGCCTTACGACGCCGGCCGGCCGCAGGCGCTGGAAAAACGCGTGCGCACGCTGGAGCGCCGCACCAGGCACCTCGGCTGGATGCTGGAATTTCTCGGACCGTCGTGGCTCACGCGCGCGATGATGCCGCTCATGCGCGAGCTGGAGATGGATTACATCCTGTGCCATATCGGGATGTTTCTCGCGAAGGACGGGCCGCAGCAGCCGGGCTTTCGGGAAATGATCGAGCTCGCGAACACCGGACGCTGCTGGCTCAAGCTCACGGCCGCGTACCGCTTCTCCACCGCGCCCGATTTCCCCGGGGCGAAAGAGATGGTTCAGACGCTGGTGAATGCCGTGCCCGAGCGGCTCATCTGGGGCTCCGACCACCCCCATCTGTCGTTCGCCGACAAGGTCGGCAGCATCGAGCTCTACAACCTGCTCGGCGAATGGATACCGGACGAAGGCTTGCGGCGCAAAGTGCTGACCGACAACCCCGCGCGCCTGTTCGGTTTCTAGCGCGCTCACACGCCGTCATTCCCGCGCAGGCGGGAATCCAGAGTGGGCTTCGCCTGACCCCCGCCTGCGCGGGGGTGACGAAAATGGCCCGAATTTGTGAGTCACGACAACTAGAGCGCCGCCCTAGTCGCCGATCACCGGCGGCTCGGCCGGCGCATCGGGTGCGGGCGGCCGCGGCGCCATCAGTCCCATCTTCTGGAGGTCGGCCTCGACGCGCTTCAGCGCTTCGTCGCGCAGATCGCTTTTCTTGCTGCCGAGGAACCACTGCGCGCCCAGGCGCATGAACCAGTTCTTGTCCTTGAAATACTGAGCCACGAGCCGCTCGAGAACGATGTCCAGCCGCGCGTCGAGCTGCCGGGACAAATTGTCGAGGTCCTGGAACAGATAGTGCGGCCATTCGGGGTCGTAGCATTCGCGCGCAGCCGCGCCCACCAGCGGGATGATCGGCAGGAACAGCTTCCCGTCTTCTCTTTCGGGTGCGCCGTTCCTGCGCACGCAGAAGCGGTCCTTCATCGCCGTATCCTGACCCCAGCCCTTGAACAGCGGGTTCGTTTCGAGCAGCGCGAAGTGATCGCGCAGGAATTTCTGCGTGTTCCTGCGGCCCAGGAAAAAATCATGGGCGCGAAAGTCGTGCTTGAGGAATCCGCCGAAGCCGCCGAGGCTGCCGCACGCGATCGTGTGTTTGTTGCCGCCGCGGCTCGGCGCGATCATGAATCGCGAATAGATCTGCGGATGCGCCGCCAGCGCGAGCTCTTCGGGCTTGAAGCGCGCCTGGTTCTTCAGCGCGCCGAAAAGCTTGAAGAGCACGTTGAGGAGGTCCGGCGATTCCGGCTTGGCATGCAGGTCGAACGTCGACTCGCTAGGAAACGGGTCGATCATGACGAGCGCCCTGCGCGCCGCGTCGGGTCCGCGGGGGTTGTAGCCCGCCTCGCCCGCGAGGAGCTCGCGCGCGAGCTCGAGCGGCTCGTTGTTCATGACGCCGCCGTCCACGCACAGGAACTCGTACTTGTAATCCCGCGGCAGCTTCCAGTCCGCTTCGATGCTCTGCGCCACGAAGCACTGGTGCGGGTTCGAATCCGGCTGCGGCACGCGCCATTTCCGCGCGCTGTAGAGATCGGGGCTGCCGCTCATCGTGTGTGTCAGCGCACGCGGCGCGAGGCCGACCGGAAACGCCCCGGAGGCGAGCGCCGCCTGCGCGAGCGGGGCCTTCTTCGCCGGATCTTCGAGGTCCGACCAGCGCAGCCCGTAACGGTCGGGCGCCGACGCCTGTCCGCTGTCGCTCAGCTCGAAATGCATGTAATCGGCGTGCAGCGACATCGTGTGACCCGCCGGATGGCCTTCGAGCGGAATCACGTACGGCACGCCGCGGATGTTCGTGACGGTCGCCACCAGCTCGAATGGATCGCCGACGTAACGGCGGCGCTGCGCACGCACGCGCACGTCGAGCCCGACCCGCGCGATATCGCCCAGCACCGTCGAATCGAGCACCGAAGCGACCGGCGCTTCCGCCGCTTCGAGGTCGCGCCGGCCGAGCAGATGCTCGATATCGATGCGATCGACCCAGCAGTCCCAGAGCTTGTTGCGGCCGTCGTTCGCAGCGGCGGCGTCGGGCGTCGGCAGCGGCGGCTGGTCCGAAGCGAGATATGCCGCCCCCAGCACTGCGGTGATCGCACCCGCCGAGGCGCCCGAGAACACCGAGAGCTTCACGTCGTGCGCGGGCACCGACTCTCCGGCGTCTTTGGCGCGGTACCACTCGTCGAGCGCCTGCACCAGAAAATCGATGACCCCTGCCGTGTAGGCGCCGGCCGATATGGCGCCCGCTCCGACCAGGCCGATCTCGAACGTCTCGTCGCTCATGTCGCTGTCTCTCCCGAAGGCGGTGCCGCACGCGCGTGCTCGCGTACGTGTGCGCGAGTATCCACGGCAATCTTGAGCAACACCAGCAGCACCAGTGCCGGCACCGGCGTCTTGAACAGCATCACGAGCCAGCCGCCGAAGATGATGGTGAGATGCATGACGAAGATGCGCTTGTAAGGCGCCGTCATGAGCGCCTTCAGCGAGGCACCTTCGTACTCGCGCCGGCCGAGGAAGTTCACGACGAACGAGACGCCGTGGCTCACGGCGAGCGCGGCGAGCGCGAGCCAGAGCGGCCCGAAGATCTCCGCGAGTGCTTCACCGACCGGCGGCTCCGGCCCCGTCTTGTCGAGGCCGCGCACGAACAGCCCGTACACAAACATGAAGTGCGCCGCCATGAAGCCGCCGAAATGCCCGACGAAGAACATCGAGGCCGGCACGGCGACGATCTTCGCGACGACGAACATGCGCAGCACCGCGTAGAGGCCAATGATCGCGCTCTCGGCCCAGAAGAGCACCATCACGTGCGCGAGCTGCCAGCCGAAGGCGAGCACGCCGGCGAGCGGGAGGAGGTTCGCGGCGAGGAGCGCGATGGTCGAAGGATTGCTCCACCCCCACCCCTGCCCGCCCGCGCCGCGGAGAGCGGGCCTCTCCTGCCCCTTCGACGCCGGAACGTCAGGCGGGGGTCGAGGCACCTCCTCCCCCGTTGAGGGAGGAAGGTCGGCGTGCGGGTGAGGGGCTGCCGGGTCTCGCGACACAGCTGCCGGCAGCGCGCGCTCGATCTGCGCCACGATGTCCTCCGCATCCACCCGATGCATGGCATCGCCGATCCGCGCCGTACGGCCGCCGTAGTCGAAGCGCACGCGCACCTGCTTGCCGCTCTTCGTGGGCTCGAGGCGGAGGTTCTCGATCCTGGCGAGCTCGTACTCGCAGACGATCTTGAGCGGTCCGAGCGCCGGCACGTGCAGGAGCCGGTTGCCTTGTATCCGCGCCGACTCGCGGTAGAAGAGAAAGAGCACCGTCAGGCCGCCCAGGATGAGGACGCCGACCGACCATCCGATCACCCAGAACAGCTCGAAGAGCACGAAGGCGAGATCGAACACGCCGCGCACGTCGTGCATGCCGATCTTCGCGATCATCACGGCCTCCACGCCCGCGAAGATCAGGAAAAAGACGCCGACCACGAGGCCCGCGGGCCACATGCGGCGCTCCGGCAGCGGCACGGGCGTGGCGCCGATAGCGTCGTCCCGGAACGTGTAGCGGATACGTTCGGGACGCGCATTGGCCATCGTTCTAGGGTATTTCGACCTCGAGTAAGGGACCGTACTGCTGGCAGCCGAGGATATCCCAGTCGCCGGGGCTCCCGCTCGGGCGCAGCCGGTAGATCGTGAATTTGATGGCGTTGGCCGGATCGAACGTCACGTAGTCGGACATGCGCGAGAGCGGTATGCCGAAGAGCTTCGCGATGCGCTCTTTGGTGAGCGCGCTGCTGGCGAGCGCGCGGCGGTAGCTCTGCGGATCGGGAAAGATGATGTCGAAGGTGATCTGGTTCACGCCCGCGTTCTTGCTGCGGATCGTGCTCGCGAGGTCGTAGAGTCTTGTCATGTCCATTCCTGGATTCCCGCCTGCGCGGGAATGCGTTCAGATACCGGCCTCGGTCATGTGGACCGGGAAGAGCTCCATCGGATCGTCGATCGGCACCGTATGGTTCACGTTCCACATGTAGCCGGGCGAAGACTTCATCGTCTTCTTGGTCGTCGCGGCGGCGCCGGCCGTGCCTTTGACACCGGGGATGCGCGCGAGGAAGAACATGCGCACGGCGAAATCGGTGATCTTCTCGGCGAGCGCGTCGTTCGCCGCGAGACCCTCGACGACGACCGCGAGCTCGTGCGCCGCGGTGTGCTTCACCGGCTCCAGCTCCTTCAGCACGCCATTGCGTCCGAAAACGTGAAAGTAGAGCTCGTACTTCGCGTTCGGAAAGCGCTTCGCGACGGCGGTCCTGGACCATTCGATCGCCGCATCGACATTGCGCACCATGTGAGGGTCCCGTAAGCCCACGAAACCCATGTAGCGCTCGCCGATCTTCTTCGCGCCTTCGATCTTCACGCGAAGCTCCCGCGCAGGAATCCATTTCGCGCCGGTGATGCGCGCGGTGCGCTCGTCGTGCTGCTCGTAGCGGCACTCCTGCATATCGAGGGTGCCGCCCAGCGTGCGCTCGTAGTACGGATTCTCGCGCTCGTACATCGAATGGCCCGCGACCGAGGCGACCGTGCAGCGCTGCTGCGGGTGATAGGGCGTAATCCGGATGTCGTCGTGGGAGATCGTGCCGATGATCGTTTCCTTGCCCATGAACGGCTCCGCGACGAGCGACGCGCATTCGATCATCTTGCCCATGTGATAGGCGAGCGGCTCCGGAAAGCCGCGATGGATGCACGGGCCCGCCGTGAAATTGATGTCGCCGCAGCGTCCGGCGATGATCACGTCCGCGCCCCTGTCGAGGAGCTCGAGGAACGGGTGCACGCCGGCCACCGCGATGACACGGGTCGCGCTGTCGATCTCCGCCTCGGTGAGGTCCGGAAAGCCGCCGAGACCGGTGAGCTGCTGTCCAGCGCGAAGCTTGCGCTTGAGGTAATCCCCGGGCACCTCGGAATAGAAGTAGCCGATCCTGAACTTCGGGATCCCGTGCTCCTGCGCGAGATCCTTGATGATTCCGACGAACTCGTCCACGCCGCGGTTGCTGCCGGTGTCGCCGGCCGAGCCGATCACGAGCGGGATACCTTTCCTGCGCGAGGCCGTCAGGAAGAGCTCGAGCTCCTCGCGCACGAAATGCCCGAGCGTCGTGTCCTCGCCCAGATACACAGGCCCCGGATCGGAGCTCCCGCCGTCGGCGACGACGAAATCGGGATTGGCCTCCATGCCGAGATGGAAGCTCTCGGGGTTCGACGGCGCGGTTCCGAGGTGACCGGTGGAAATGAGGACCTTGAGCTCCTGCCGGGTGCTTTGTGCCATCGTTAATCCTTGACGAAGTACTGCTGGCTGTCGGCGACAACCTCGAATTTCTTCAGCGCTTCGAGCGTTCTCGTCGAATCGGCGACGCTGACCTCGTGCACGAGCGCATTGACGAGGATCAGCGGCGCGCAGTGGAAAGCGACGAACGAGGCCGATTCGGCGGGCGCATGCAGCGTGACCTCGCCCTGGAGCGGCGAAAACGTGCTGTCGGTGATGGTGAGCGTCGCGAGGCGGCGCGCTTTGGCGAACTCGAGCACCTTCACGTGCTCGCGCAGATAGCGCGGAAAACCGATCACCACGACGCAAGCCTGCTTCCCGATGCGCCCCAGCCGATCGTAGGTTTCGGAGGTGATCGTCGTCACGCGCACGGCCTCGATGCCGATCTTGTCGAGCGCGAACCACAGATGGTGCGCGAGAGATGCCGTGCTGCGCGTGCCCACGATCACGACTTGCGAGGACCGCCGCAGCATGCGCACCGCTTTCTCGAACGCACGCGCGTCGAACGCATCGTAGAGCGCGGAGATGTTCTCGCGCTCTTTTTCCGTCACCGCGTCGAGCGGTGTGCGCCGTGCCGCCTTTGGCTCCGCACCGAGCTTGAAGCGCTCGACGCCGCGCAGATTCGCGCGCAGCAGGCGCCGGATCTCCTTCTGGAACGCCGGATAGCCGCTGAAGTCCAGCGCCTTCGCGAATCGCACGATGGTCGCCTCGCTCACGCCCGATTGGGCCGCGAGCTCCGACACCGTCGCGAACGCGACGGACTCGTAGTTCTTCAGCACGTAACGCGCGAGCGTGCGCTGATTCTTCGAGAAAGCGTCCGCCCCGTCCTTGAGGCGTCGTATGAGGGGTGCGTCGGCAGGCATCGCGCTGATGAAATATTTATTTCACGATGATACGATGTGAAACGTTTTCTATCAAACAGCGCGGTGTGACGGGGAGGCTCATGACACGGCTCGGATTGCAGGCAACGCTCGGGATCGCCGCGCTCTTCGGCGCCGCGTGCGCGCTCGCACAGGAAGCGCCCGTTCCGAAGCTCGTGCGCATCGTCGTGCCGTTTTCGGCCGGCGCGAGCAACGACGCGATCGCACGCGCGCTCGCGCCGCAACTGTCGAAGCGCCTCGCGACGTCTTTCATCGTCGAGAACCGGCCGGGCGCCGCCAGCGTGATCGGCAACGATGCGGTCGCCAAGTCGCCGGCCGACGGCTCCGTGCTGCTGCTGACCTCCTCGACGTTTCTCACGGTCGCCGCGACGACGCCGCGGCTGCCTTACGATCCGATCGCCTCGTTCACGCCTGTCGCGACCGTCGTTCAGAACCCGTCCCTGCTCGCGGTTTCCGGCGCGGCACCGTTCAAGACGACTGCCGAGCTCATCAGCGCCGCGCGCGCGAAACCCGGTGAGATCACGTACGGAACCGCGGGCGTGGGCTCGATCACGCATCTCGCGACCGAGCTGCTCGCCGACGCCGCGAAGATCCGCATGACGCACATCCCCTACAAGGGCGCCGCGAACGCCGCGATCGACCTCGCCGGCGGGCAGATCTTCGTGATGATCTCGAGCTCGGCGACGCTCAACCCGTTCGTGAAGAGCGGCAAGGTGCGTGTGCTCGGCGTGACATCGCCGAACCCGCACCCCGCATTCCCGGGCATACCGCCGGTGGCGAGCACCGTGCCGGGATTCGCGAACCAGGTCTGGGTCGGCGTCCTCGCGCCGGCGGGCACGACGGCGCGGCTCGTCGAGCGCTATAACCGCGAGATCTCGGAGATCGCCGCCACGCCGGAGCTCCGCAACCTCTTCGAGCCCGACGGCATGGTGCCGGTGGTGATGAGTCCCTCCGCGTTCGCCGGACGCGTAAAGCAGGAGCTCGCGCAGTGGAAGAAGATCGCGTCGAGCCGCAAAATCGTGCTGGAGTAGCGCACTCGCGCGATTCACCCATCGCGACTTCACAGGTTTCCAGCATGGCTGCGACACAGTACGAGGTTGTGATCATCGGCGGCGGCGTCATCGGCTGCGCGGCCGCCTATTTCCTGAAGGTCGCCGGGGTCGAGCGTATCTGCGTCGTCGAGCCGGATCCGACCTATGCGAAAGCCGCAACGCCGGTCGCCACAGGCGGGTGCCGGCGCCTCTTCGCACGTCCGGAAAACATCCGGATGTCGCAATTCAGTATCGAATTCTTCAAGTCCTTCGCAAAGCACGTGGCGGTGGACGGCACTGCGCCCGACGTGCAATGGCGGGAGGGCGGTTATCTGTTCGTCGTCGGGCCCGGTCATGAACGAGTGCTGGAAGCGAACTATCGGACCCAGGAAAGCCTGGGCGTGAAGGTCGAGTTGATGGATCGCGCCCGTATTGCGGATCGTTATCCGTGGATGCGGTCCGACGATCTCGCGCTGGGCGTGCTCTCTCCCGAGGACGGATGGCTCGACCCCAACAGCGTCCTGCAAGGCTTCAGAAATAAAGCTCGAGCGCTCGGCGCCGAGCTCGCGCGTGACCGCGTCATCGACGTTTACACCAGCGGCAGCAAGGTCACGGCGCTCGAGCTCGCGTCCGGCGCCGCGCTCAAAGCGGATACCGTGATCAATGCCGCGGGCTGCTGGGCCGCTTCGATCGCGAAGCTCGCCGGCATGGATCTGCCGGTGAATCCCATGCGCCGTTTCGAGCATTACGTAGAGCTCGCCGAGGCCCTGCCGCCCATGCCGCTCATCAAGGACCCGGACCGCCTCGTCATCCGGCCCGAGGGGAAGGGTTATTCGGTCGGCCTCGTCGCGTCGAACGAGCCGCGCGGCTTCAACTTCGATGTCGATCCGGAGTACTTCGAATCAGTCGTCTGGCCCGCCTGCGCGAGCCGCATCCCGGCATTCGAGCAGCTCAAGCTGAAACGCGAGTGGGCGGGTCTCTACGACGAGTGCGAGCTCGACGGCAACATGATCCTCGGCAACTGGCCCGGCAGGCTGGACAACTTCTTCGTCGCGTGCGGGTTCTCAGGGCACGGCCTGATGCATGCGCCCGCAGTCGGACGCGCACTGGCCGAGCTGATCGTCAAAGGCCGCTACGAGACGATCGACCTCACGCGCATGGGCTATCAGCGCGTGCTCGACAACGCGCCGTACGCGGAGACGGGAATCATCTAGCTGCGCAGGCCCTGACCCTGTGGGGCGGGTAATCCCAAGGCTGTGCGCCGGATTGGGCGCGTCCTTCTCGTCCCTGTTCGCTCGATTACGCAGCGACGCCTGTCAGCGCCGCCTCCGGCGTGCCGTCTCGCCATGGCAGCGGCACGTCGTAGTCCTTCAGCAGGCAGTCGTCCGGCAGGCACTCGATCGGCGTGAAGTCCCGGTGCGCGATGTATTCGGGACGCTTGAAGCGCCGGATGTGGTTCGAGACCGCGCACAAGCTGAGGTAGACCGCCACGCGATTCCACGGCGAAAGGTTCGACGTGGATGCATGGACCAGGCACGAGTGGAACAGAATCATCGAGCCGGCGGGGCCTTTCGGCGCCACGATGCCGCCGCGCGCGACGAGCTTGGAGATCGTGTCGTGGTCTATGGTCCACAACGGATAGCTCGTCGTGCTGGTGTCGTGCTTCGCGTCGATCACGCCGAGCTGGTGGCTGCCCGGAATGAACATGAGCGGCCCGTTGAACTCGTTCACCTCGTCGAGAAAGATCGCCACGTTCATCGCGCGCGGCTCCGGCATGAGGTCGTCGTTCTTCCACGTGCCGTAGTCCTGGTGCCACTGCCAGACGTCGCCGTCGAAGGCCATCTTGCCGTTGATCTTGAACTGGTGCATGTAGAGCCGCTCGCCGTAGATCTGCATCACCGGGTCGATCATGCGCGGGTGGCGCGCGAGCTTGGCGAACGGATAGCTGTACATATGCGCCGCGAAGTTGGTGCGCACGGCGTCGCTGCCCTTCTCGCGCACGTTCTCCGGCCGCCACTGCGCGTACAGCCGCGGCACCTCCGCGTTGAGCACGGCGATCTCCTGCGTTGAGAACAGCGCCGGAAAGAAGAGAAAGCCTTCGCGCTCGAAGCGCTCGAGCTGCTCGGTGGTGAGTTTCATGCGAACCTCCGGGAAACGCTCGCAAATGTTAACGGCGCGGCGGCTACAATCGAATCACCGATCATCGCACCATGTGGACTCGCATGCTAATAGCCGGCGTTTCTATCATCCTCGCGATCTGGTGCGCGAGCGCGCTCGGACAGACGTATCCGGCGAAGCCGGTGCGCGTGCTGGTCGGCTTTCCAGCGGGCGCGGGCGTGGACATCACGATGCGCCTCGTCACCGCGAAGCTCAGCGAGTCGATGGGCCGTGCCTTCCTCGTGGACAACCGTCCCGGCGCCGCGGGCAATATCTCGGTCGAGGTCGCGGCGCGCGCGGCGCCCGATGGCTACACGCTCCTTGGCATGACCGCGGCAGCGGCCGTGAGCCAGTCGGCGTATTCGAAAGTGCCCGTCAATCTCGCGCGCGACATCACGCCGATCGCTCTGATCGCGTCGGCGCCGTTCTACATCGCAGTCCACCCTTCGGTCCCAGCGCGGTCGCTGAAGGGTCTGATCGCGCTCGCGAAGACCAAGCCGCGCCAGCTTTCCTATTCGACGCCCGGCACGGCCAGCAGCCCGCATCTCGCGATGGAGCTGCTCGAGACCGAAACCGGCATCGACCTCTTACATGTCCCGTACAAGGGCACGGTGCCCGCGATCGCGGACACGATCGCGGGGAACGTCTCGATGACGATCGCCAACGCGCTCACGGCGCTGCCCGCGATCAAGTCCGGGCGGCTGAGGCCGATCGCCGTGACGAGCCTGAAGCGCAGCGCGAGCGCGCCGGAGATTCCGACCGTCGCCGAATCGGGCATCAAGGGATTCGATGCCGGCACGTGGTACGCGCTTGCGGCGCCCGCCGGCGTGCCGGGCGATATCGTCACGCGGCTCAATCGCGCCGTGGTCGAGGTCGTGCAACTGCCCGACATACGCGAGAAGCTGCTCGCGCAGGGCGCCGCGCCGCTCACCGCGACGCCGGACGAAGCGCGCGAGTTCGTTCGCAACGAGATCGCGCGCTGGGCGCGAGTCGTAAAAGCCGCGGGGATCCGCCTGGATTAGCGTCTCGGCTTTGCAGAGCCGCCGCAGTGCGTCTGTCTCAAAACGCGCGCCGCTACTTCGCGTGTCGACGGCTGCGCCGTACCGTCATGAGCTTTCGCGCAGCAACTTGCGGTTCAGCTCGGCGGCATTGTGCACGTCGAGGCGCGCATAAATCTGGCGCAGGTGCCAGTTCACGGCGTGCGTGCTCGTGCCGAGAGTCTTCGCGATCGCCGCGTGACTCGCTCCGCGCGCGATCTGAAAGCACACGTCCGCCTGCTTCGGCGGCAGACCCAACGATGCGATCCGCCTCAGCAGTACGACCTCGACCGGGAGCTGCAATTCGATCGTGACGGCGATCGCGCGCGTCGTGGAATCCGGCCCGTCGAGCCATCGCGCCTGGTACAAAAAGCGACCCCATGCATTCGAATGTGTGTAGCTGGGTGCGTTTGCCAATGCCTCACCAGCCGCGAATACGGCTTCGAGATCGTTGCACAGCTTTCGCACGAACGGCGGGAGCGGCTTCTCCAGCGCGCGCCGGTATGCGCGCGCCGACCCGCGCGCAAATGTCGTGCGGAACAGAAGCTCGCTCGCGCTCGGAGTCTGGAATAGCAGCTCGCCGCGCAGCCCGAATATCAGGAGCCCGTGCGTGTCCGAGTCGGCGTAGTGCGCATCTCCTGCGTCCGTGTGGGTCAATCCGTGCGCGATGAACGGCGCGAGCTTCAGCATGAGCGCGGCTTCCCTGGCGGTCACTTCCGGTTTCGTCGAATCGAGACCTTGCAGCAGCATCCCCAGCGGGTAGGCACCGGCTCGTATCTTCGTGTAGGCCACGTTGCGCCACGCGAGCCGCCGCAGAATGTGCGCATACCATGCCGAACCGTACAGCCGGCGGTCATCGGCCACGACGCGGCGCGCGTGCGTCACGGTCGGTCTTTCTCTCATGAAGTCGCTGAATGCCGGCAGCACTTCGCGATTCCGGCGATCGTGGAACTCGTTCAAATAGACCGGCATCATGTCCCAGAACACCGGGTCCTCGCTGCAACTGTTCGTGATCTCGCAACGCTCGTCGCACCACATGAAGGCGTTCGAGCGCGACGGCACGACGCTGCGCAAGCCCCGCAAAAGCTCGGGCACGAGCGCTTCGCCGGAGAGCCCGCTGCAGCACAGGCGCTGCAGGTGCTTGAGATTAGCGCTTGCCGGAGTCACTGGAGCAGTCCACCATCGGTTACCTCCAAGAAGTCAGCTTAACCTCTATATTCAAGTAGGGAAACGGCGGGACGGCGTCACTACAATCGCCGAAGACCTGCTCAACAGGGGGAAAGAACATGCGGGCCATCGCGCTCGTCCTGCTGCTTGTGTTTCTCTCCCTCACCGCGCGGGCAGCGGACGAGTCGCTGGCGCTTGCCCGTGAGCACCTCCTGCACGGGCGAGCGCAGGAAGCGCTGAAGCTGCTCGACCCGCTCGAAGCCAAGCTGGCCTCGAACCGTGAATACAACTACCTGCTCGCACAGGCGCTGCTCGACATCGGCCAGCCGGCCCGCGCGCTGTTCCCGATCAACCGGATTCTGCGGCGCGATCCCAACGACGCGACGGCCTTGCTCATGCTCTCTCGCGCGCGCATGGCGCTCGGCCAGGCGCAGCCGGCGCGCGAGGCCCTCGACCGCGCGAAGAAAGGTCAGCAGCCGGCGCAGATCGCCGAGCGCATCAACCAGTACCTGAGCATCATCGCTGCGGCCGAAGAAGCCGGCGCGACACGCTTCGGCGGCCATCTCGAGGTATCTGTCGGCTACGACACGAACGTCAACAGCGCGACCGGAGCGACGCAGATCGCGCTGCCCGTGTTCGGCGGGGCAATCGGCACGCTGAGCACGGCCGCGACGAAGCAGAGCGACAGCTTTGCGACGGTCGGCGGCAGCGTCGGTCTCAAGTATCCATTGACGGCGAATCTCGCAGTGGTCGCTGCCGCCGGCGCGTCCCAGCGGCTGAACAGCTCGCATCGCGAGTTCGATCTGCGCACGCTCGATGGCTCGACGGGACTGAGGTTCACCAGCGGGCCAAACGAGTGGACGGGCGTCCTCTCCGCGCAGCAGTTCGAAGTCGACTACCAGCGCTTCCGTACGACGTCCGGCGGCAGCATTCAGTGGCGTCGCGTGCTGGCGGCCGGGACCGAAGTGTCGGCGTTCGGGCAGGTGGCGCGCCTCGCGTATCCGTCACAGGGGCTGCGCGACGCGGATCGCTACGTCGCCGGCATTGCCGTTGCGCATGCGCTCGGCAAAGAGCGCGCACCGATCGTGTTCACCAGTGTCTATGCGGGAAAAGAAGACGAGCGCGCCGACAACGTGCCGTTCTTCGGGCATCGCCTGAAAGGCATCCGCTTCGGTGTCGACAAGGCGTTCAGCGAGCGCTTCGCGGTTTCGGCCTCGATCGCTTACGAAGAGCGCGATTACGGTGGACAGGATCCGTTGTTCCTGGTGGGCCGCGAAGACGACCAGTTCGACTTCCGCCTCGCGGCCCTTTACGCCATCGCGCCGCAGTGGATCCTGATCCCGCAGCTCACCCACACCTACAACCGCTCGAACCTCGAGCTCAACCGTTACCGGCGCACCGCTTTGTTCTTGGCGCTGCGCTACGCGTTCTGAAGGAGCCGCTGATGAAAACGTCATCGAGGAGCTTCATTGCTTCGGCAATGCTGGCGGCAATACTGCCTGGTACAGCCGCTGCCCAATCAACCGCCGATCAACCCATGACTCCGGAGGAAGAAAAAGCAGTTCGCGAGGAGCGGACAAGACGTACGAACGAAGTCGCGACCGATCGGTGGAGTGACCACGCCGTACTTATATTTTTCGAGCGCAATGATGTGTCACCGCCGGCACCGCCTTCTGCCGCGCCGGCGCCTTCTCCCGCGCCGGCGCCTAAGCCGTCTGCCGCGCCAGCGCCTGCGCCCGACCCCGCTGGCGCGGAATCGATCCTGGACGAAATCCCCGCGGCTGATCTCCCTCCGCCGCTGATACTCGGCTCTGGAGGCGAGGACGACAGCTCTCCCGCCGCGCTTGCCCGACAGCGGCGCGATGCGGCCGCGGCAAAGCCCAGCGAGCCGGCCAGCACGTCTGCAAGTGCTGACGCCGCTCCTTCAGCACCTTCAGCGGAACCGCCGGGCGCCCTTCCCCCGCTGTTCTTCCCCCCCGGCAGCCAGGGTGCCCTGTACTTGTTGAATCCCGACGGGAGTCTGGGCGAACGTGTCCTATTCGAGGCAGGCCCGTCCTCCGACGCTAAGTTGCGCGTAACCGATCGCACGTTCTGGATCGAGTTCAACCGTGGGGAGTTCCGCGTCGTTCCTCAAAGCGCGCCCGTTGCTCCAGACATTTCCGGGGTGCCGCAAAGCGGGCTTTTCGGCGCGTACGTCGGGGGCGTCGTGGTGTCAGGGCCCTTCGAGGGTGCCATCTCCCCGGACGGCCGCGCTCTCGTCACTGCGCTCGGACCGGTCTCGTTGCACGAGCTCAGCCCCGGCGGCGACCAGCGCAACGGTGGGCCGGCATCGTGGACGTTCGTCGGGTCGGCTCAAAGGCTTGGCGCAGGCAATACCGTGCTGATTGCGAACGAGCCCGGTGCTCAAAAGGTGACACCGCTTTCCGGGATGACCGGCGCTTCCTCAGTCGGCAGCAATCCCGCGATTGCCGCTGATGCGCTTCGCCAATTCTTCGATTTCGACCCACGCTATGCGGCAGGTGTGTTCGTGGGGGACATGACTGGATCCGGCGCGAGTCCAATGACAGGGCGAGAGGCACGCAGTGCGGGGGCCAGCCCGGGCATCAGCGCCAATTCCGCTCTCGCGGATTTCTTCGCCTTCGATCCTGCTTACTCGGGCGGTGTAGCGGTCGCAGTCGCCGAACTCCATCCCGGTGTCTCGATTCTCGTCGGGACACAGACGCTGAATGCCCCACTGTTTTCGAGCGCGGCCAATAGCGGCGCTTCCGGTGCGGCGGGCAGCAGCGGGCCTGCGAACCCGCCCTCCGGAAATCCGATCGTCAACAACACTGCGGGCGGCTCCACCGGCGGCAACACCCTCGTCGTCACGACGGGCGGCCCGACGCCGGGGAACTCCGGGACAGGCGGCTTGATAGAGCTACCGCCACCGCCTTTGATCGTGGGCACCCCGCAGACCACCTCGCCCGGCGGCAGTTCGACGGTGGGTACGACAGGCGGCACGACGACAGGCAGCGGTGGCACGACAAATGTCACGAGCCCCGCCCAGATACTTGCGCTCGGCACACAGACGAATCAGCAAGTCGGCATCAGCACCGAGCATGGCATGGCGATGCTTGCCATCCCCACAGCCGTGACCAGCGGGTCCGCCAACACGCTCAGGGTCGGTGACGGAAGCGCTGACGATGATTTCGCGGGAACCGTCGTTCAGGCGAGAACCATCAATCCGACCGTCGCGTCCATCACGGACGTCAGCGGAAACATATTCGCTTTCATCGGAGGCTTGCCCTCGAGCGGCGCCAACCGTGCCGCGCACCTGGTCTGGGGCGCGCCGAGCGCGGCGTTTCCAGCCTCTGGCACGTTCACTTACAACTTCGTCGCGAGCACGTCGCCGACATATGGCAACGGCGCGACGGCACCCGGCACGATGAGCGGGTCGGTGGTGATCAATTTCGCAAGCCTGCGCGCCGGCGTCCAGATGACGGTGGCTATGCCGGATCAGATCTTCACGATCCAACCCAGAGGCGGAATCGGGAACATAGCTTCAGGCGCGACGACCGCGGGCTTCAGCCTGAGTGCCCTTCGCGGCGGTCACGGCTTCAGCGGTCAGGGTCCATACACCACCAGCAGCGTCCCCGCCACGTGCGGCGGCGGCGCCTGCATGACCAGCGTCGAAGGTCGTCTGCTCGGCACCAATGCGGCATTTACGAGCGTGCTTTTCAGAACCGAGCTGACGAATGGAAACTCGGTGAGCGGAGCCGCGCTCGGCCAGCGGTGACGCCGCAGGTCAACGGCGTGGCTCGTCACGGCCGACGCCGGCGCCTTCGCGCCTGAGCGGCATCAGCGCCGCGACGCCGAACAGCGGTCCGATCGCGAGCGGCACGAACAGGTACTGCGGCGGGATCGCCGGCGCCAGCCAGTTCAGCAGTTGAATGGCGGGAATCGTGATCGCGAAGCCGATGCAGTTGACGATCGTCAACGCCGAACCCACGAGCTCCGGCGGCGCGTTCCGGGCGTTCAGCGTCGAGAACTGCGGTGAATCGCCGACCACCGCGACGCCCCACACCAGCAGGAACGCGAGGTAGAGCGGCGTCCCCGCATCGAACAGGAGCGGCGAGAGCACGCAGCACGCGCCGGAGACGAGCAACTGCCAGAACGCGACCGGCGCGCTGCCGGTCCTGAGCGACACGACGCCGCCGCCGGCACAACCCACCGCGCCGGCCGCGATGACGGCGAACGTCCACAGCGGGATGTTCAGCTCGACCTGTCCGATCGTGTCGGCGTGCGCGGTCAGCACGACCGGCACGAAAGCCCAGA
>DASPNJ010000017.1:0-22054 GCA_035626595.1 Burkholderiales bacterium | reverse complement strand
CGCGAAGAGGAACATCGGCGTATCGACGAAGTGCGTGACCGGCGTGAGATCGCGCAGCGGGTCGTACGGCATCTTCGAATACAGCGCGGGGGCGATCGAGACCTGGCCGTTGCTCGCGAGGATGAGCGTGTAACCGTCGGGGTTCGCGTTCGCGACGATCTCTCCGGCGATCAGCCCGCCCGCGCCGCCGCGGTTGTCGATCACGAGCTGCCTCCCGGTCTGCTGCGCGAATTTCTCGCCGACCGCGCGCCCGGGGAGATCGAGTCCGCCGCCGGGTGGATACGGGATCAACATGCGCACCGGCCGCGCGGGAAATTCCGCTTCCGCCGACGCAGCGCCCGCGATCGTCCATATCGCGGTGGCCGCAACACCGAGGCACATCGCGATAAATCGTTTTGCTGAGATCATGGCTCCTCCTTTGGGTTACGCTTTTGTCGGTGGGTCATCGACCCACCGGATGAAATGAACAACGACCAAGGGCGGGCCGTATGACACTCTCACGCGCATTCATCATCGCCGCATGCGCGGCGTTCGGCGCCGCAACGCCGGTGTCGGCCCAGCAGTATCCCGTAAAACCCATCCGCATAATCGTTGCGGCGGCGCCCGGCGGCGGCACCGACTTCATGGCGCGCATCGTCGCGCAGAAGCTGACGGAATCGCTCGGCCAGCAGGTCATCGTCGAGAACCGTCCCGGCGCCGGCAGCACGCTGGGATTCGAAGCCGGCGTGAGAGCCGCGCCCGACGGCTACACCTTCAACATGATCACGCCGAGCTGGTCGATCAATCCCAGTCTGTACCCGATCAAGTTCGACGCGGCAAGCGATTACACGCCGGTCGTGCTCGTCGCGCGCGGACCGTTCGTCATTGTCGTGCATCCGTCGCTCCCCGCACGCACGACGCGCGAGCTCGTCGCGCTGGCGAAAGCGAAGCCCGGGCAGATCACCTACGGCAGCAGCGGGCAGGGCGCCATCGTGCACCTCGCGACGGAGCTCTTTCTGCACACCGCCGGCATCCAGATGACGCACGTGCCCTACAAGGGCGGCGGCCCGGCGCTCACCGATCTGATCGCGGGACAGATCCAGGTCGTGTTCGCCACCCCGCAGGCGGGACTGCCGCAGGTGAAGGCCGGCCGCGTGCGCGCGATCGCGGTGACGACGCCGAAGCGCGTCAGCGCCGCACCGGAAGTCCCGAGCGCATCCGAAGCGGTGCCGGGTTACGAAGTCACCAACTGGCACGGCATGATCGGGCCCAAAAATCTGCCGCGCGCGATCGTCGATCGCGTCAACGCCGAAGTGAACAAGCTCATCAAGACGCGCGATCTCGAAGAGAAGCTTCAGGCGAACGGCGTCTCGGCGGAAGGCGGCGCGCCCGAAGTCCTTCAGGAGCTCATCCGCCGCGAGATCGGCCAGTGGCGCAAGGTGGTCGCGGCCGCGGGCGTGAAAATCCACTGAACGGCTCACTCTGCTTTCGCGCCCGACGCCTTCACCACCTTCGCCCATTTCGCGATCTCTGACTTGAGATAAGCGCCGAACTGCTCCGGCGTCCCCCCCACGGGATCGAGACCCTGCCCCACGAGCTTGTCGCGCACGTCGCGCTGCTCGAGGATTTTCTGAACCTCGCCGTTCAGCTTCCCGACAACGTCCTTCGGCGTCGCGGCCGGCACGAGCAGGCCGTGCCATGTGCTCGTGTCGTAGCCTTTGAGCCCTGCTTCCGCAATCGGTGCGACGTCCGGCAGTTGAGGCGAGCGTTTCGCGCTCGTGACGCCGAGCGCACGCACCTTGCCGGCTTTCACCAGCGGCACCGCTGCCGGCACGGCCGTGAAGTACAGGCCGATTTCGCCTGACAGCAGCGCGGTCACCGCCGGTCCGGTGCCCTTGTACGGCACGTGCAGGATGTCCGTGCCGGACATCGTCTTGAGGAGCTCGCCCGAGAGATGCGTCGCGCTGCCCGCACCGGCCGACGCATAGGTGAGCGCGCCCGGCCTGGCTTTGGCGATCGCGATCAGCTCGCGCGTGTTCTTCGCCGGAATCGACGGGTGCGCGAGCAGCACGTACGGCGTCGTCGCGAGCTGGATCACCGGCGCGAAGCTCGTCAGCAGGTCGTAGCTCAACTTCGGATAGAGCGACGCGCCGATCGCGTGCGCGACGTTCGCCTGCAACAAGGTGTAGCCGTCGGGCGGCGCTTTCGCCGCGGCGTCGGCCGCGATATTCCCGCCGGCGCCGGGCCGGTTGTCGACGAGAACCGGCTGGCCCCAAGCTTCGGTCAGTTTCTGGCCGATCAGCCGCGCGACGATATCGGTGCTGCCGCCCGGCGGAAACGGCAGGATCACGCGCAGCGGCTTCGACGGATACGCCGTCTGCGCCGCCGCGGTCACGGCCGCGAATGACAGTGCCAACAACGTTGCAATGCGATGAAGCGACAATACGTTCTCCTTGCGTTTGCGGTCCTGCATCAGCCCATCCACTGCAGCACCGGCGCCGCCGCTTCTTCGAGCGGCTGCGCGATCACGTCCACCAGCGCGGGTCCACCGTGCTCGACGGCCTGACGGATCGCATCCCCGAGCTTCTCCGGATCTTCGACGCGCCACGATTTCACGCCGTAGCCTTCGGCGATGCGCGCGTGATCGGAGCGCGAGAAATCGACCGAGAAGTAACGCTCGCCATAGCTCGCCTTCTGGCTTGCCTTGATCCAGCCGTAGCTCGCGTTCGAGAACACGATCATCAGCAGCGGCACCTTGTTGCGCACGACCGTCTCGAGCTCGCCCACGGAAAAGCCGAAGCTGCCGTCGCCCATCAGCGAAACGCAGCGCGCGTTGGGACGCCCGTACCATGCGCCCGTCGCCGCCGACATCGAGTAACCCAGCGCGCCGTGCGCGCGGTTGGTGATGAACTGCCGGCCCGGCTCGAGGATCTCGTAGTAGCCGGAGACGTACGGACACGGCGTCCCCGGATCGGCGACGACCACCGCATCCTTCGGCAGCACGCGATGGAGCTCCGCAAGCACGCGCTCGGGCCGTATCGGCCGCGCGTTGTCGGCGGCCAGCCGTTGAAAGGCGTCGAATTTCGTCTTGCGCGCGCGTGCGACCACGGCCCTGCCGTCGAAATCGGTGCGTGTGCGCTTCCCGACGTTCGCGCTCACGTAAGCATGCAAGCCTTCCAGCGCGAGCCGCGCATCGCCCACGATCGCGTGCGCCGTCTGGTAGTTGGCCGAGATCACCGACGGATCGACGTCGATGTGCACGATCGGGATATCGCGCGACGGGTTCTTCCAGTGCTCGGTCGTCGTCGATCCCGCGCGGCAGCCGATGAAGATCACGAGATCCGCCTGCTGCACGACTTCGCGTGTGGCGATCACGCCGCCGTTGGCGCCCACGACGCCCGCGCACAGCGGGTGGCGCTCCGAGAGGCTGCCTTTGCCGCTTACCGTCGTGCACACCGGCGCATTGAGCAGCGTGGCGATCTCGTCGAGCACGCGCATCGCGCCGGCGATGATCACGCCGCCGCCGCAGATGAAGACCGGCGCACGTGCCTGAAGTATCGCCGCTCCCGCCGCTTGAATCGCCGCCGGTTCAGCAACGTAGCGCCACGCGGGATAACGGTCGTGGTCCTTCTGCGCCCACAGCTCGCCCGGATCGACGTTCGCCTTCATCACGTCGAACGGCAGCCCGATGTGCGCGGACCCCGGTCGTCCCGTCGTCATCTGCCTGAACGCGGCGCGGAATGCCTGCGGGATCTGCTCCGCCCGATCGCACACCGTGTTCCATTTGGTCAGCGGGCGATAGAGGCCATCCTGATCGAGCTCCGTCAGCGGATACCGTCCGCGCGAGAGCACCGGCACGTCGGAAGTGATGGCGAGCACCGGGATGCACGACTCGTTCGCTTCCACGAGGCCCGGCGCCAGATAGGTTGCGCCGCCGCCGCTCGGGCCTTCGCAGATGCCCGGCCTGCCGGTGACGCGCGCATAACCGTCGGCCATGTACGCCGCGCTGCGCTCGTCGCGCGTGAGCACGTGCGTCATGCCGTGCTCCATCTTGTACAGCGCATCGTAGAACGGCAGGCTCGTGTCGCCGCAGAGGCCGAAGATGTGCCGCACGCCGTTCAACTGAAGCATGCGCACGGCGGCTTCGGCGCCGTTGAATTTATCCATCTCACTCTCCTGTTGGTGACGTCACCTTGGCGATTACGCCACACACTTGCATCGTCCTCACGAACAGAGGGAAACCGATGATGCATGGCGCCTGATCGGCGCCGTGTTCCCTCCGTAACCTCCCATCCTTCGGTTCAACCCCGTGTCACGATTGTCGGCGTCATCACGAAGTGCCCGTCAGCAGCGCGACGTTGCCGCCTGCGGCTGCCGTATTGATCGTCACCGTCTGCTCCAGGCAGAAACGCGGCAGGTAATGCGGCCCGCCCGCTTTGGGTCCGGTGCCGCTCAAACCGTGGCCGCCGAAAGGCTGTACGCCGACGACTGCGCCGATCATGCTCCGGTTCACGTACACGTTGCCCACCCGCGCGCACGCGGCAATGCGCTCGGCGCGGCCGTCCACCCGTGTCTGGACGCCGAGCGTAAGGCCGTAGCCCAGCGCGTTGATGCGCTCGACGAGCGCGTCCACCTCGCCCGACCAGCGCACGACCTGGAGCACGGGGCCGAAGATCTCCTCGTCGACCGTCTCGACCGCGTCGACTTCGTAAATGCACGGCGCGATGTAATCGCCGTGGACAGCGGCCGGCGCATCGCGGCGCGCGATCAGCCGACCCCGCCGCTCGAGCGCCTCGAGCTGTTTCTCGAGCTGCGCTTTCGCGGCCGCATCGATCACCGGCCCGACGTCGGTCGCCGGATCGGCAGGGTCGCCCACCGTGAGCTCCATCAGCGCGCCGCTCAGCATCTCGAGCACGGCGTCCGCGATCGCTTCGTGCACGCACAGCAGCCGCAGCGCGGAACAGCGTTGGCCGGCGGAGCGGAACGCGCTCATGACGACCGAATCGACGACCTGCTCGGGCAGCGCGGTGGTGTCGACGATCATCGCGTTGACGCCGCCGGTCTCGGCGATGAGCGGCACGAACGCCCGCCGCTCGTCGCTGCCGACGAGCGCGCGCGCGATTCCGCGCGCAACCTGCGTCGAGCCGGTGAACGCGACACCGGCCGTGCGCGCGTCGGCAACCAGCGCGGCGCCGACGGTTTCACCCGGACCGGCGCACAGCATCAGCACGTCGCGCGGCACGCCGCAATCGTGCAGGAGATCGACCATGGCCGCCGCGACGCCCGGCGTCTGCTCCGCGGGCTTCGCGGCGACACCGTTGCCCGTCACGAGCGCGGCGGTCACCTGCCCCGTGAAAATCGCGAGCGGAAAATTCCACGGCGAAATGCAGATCCACACGCCACGGGGCCGCAGACGCAGCGCGTTCGACTCGCCGGTCGGGCCGGGGAGCGGCGTCTCCGTCATGATGCGCTCGGCCTCCGCGGCGTAATAGCGCAGGAAATCGACGGCCTCGCGCACCTCCGCCACGGCGTCGTCCCACGTCTTGTGTGCTTCCTTGACGACGAGCGCGGAGAATTCCGGCAGCGCGTGCTCGAGCCGATCCGCGGCCGCACGCACGACTGCGCTGCGTTCGCTGGCCGGGCGCTCGGACCACGTGCGAAAGCCAGCGGCGAGCTCGGCCATCAGCGCCGGCGTTTCGGCAGCGCTGCGATCCATCACGGCCGGCACGCTCACACGGTCGTATGCCGCAACGAGCCGCGCGCGATCTTCACGCACCGCGATATCCACCCCCCGGCTGTTCCGGCGGCTTTCGCCATAGACATCGACCGGCAGCGGCAGCGCCGGCTGCGCCGCCACGTGCAGCGGCGAGCGCAGCAGCGTCTCGATCGGAATCGAGTCGTCGGCGAGCTGATGCACGAACGACGAATTCGCGCCGTTCTCCAGCAGCCGCCGCACGAGATACGCGAGCAGATCGCGGTACTCGCCCACCGGCGCATAGATGCGGCACGGCGCGCTCACGGACCCGAGCACTTCGCGGTACACGCTTTCGCCCATGCCGTGCAGACGCTGCAGCTCGAAAGGCGCGTCGGCGGCGCGCCCGAGCTCCAGCACCGCCGCGAGGGTGGCGGCGTTGTGGCTCGCGAACTGCGGATAGACCGCGTCGGGCGCGGCCAGCAGCGCTCGGGCGCAGGCGAGGTAACTGAGGTCGGTATGGTGCTTGTGCGTGTACACGGGATAACCCGCGACGCCGAGCACCTGCGCGCGTTTCACCTCGGCATCCCAGTACGCGCCTTTCACGAGCCGCACCATGAGCTTGAGCCCATGCCGCCGCGCGAGCGCCACGATGTGTCCGATCTTGGAGAGCGCGCGCGTCTGGTAGGCCTGAACGGCGAGCCCGAAGCCGCTCCATTCCGGGTGCTCGCGCAAGATGCGCTTCATCAGCGCTTCGAACACGTCGAGCGAGAGCTCGAGCCGCTCGCTCTCCTCGGCGTCGATCGTGAGATTGATGCCGGCGCGCGACGCACGCTCGCAGAGCGCGGCGACACGCGGCACGAGCTCGCGCAGGACGCGTGCGTGCTGCGCCTCTTCATAACGGGCGAACAGCGCCGAGAGCTTGATCGAGATGCCGTCGCGCGCATGGGGCGATTCGGCAGCAGCCGCGCGCGCGGCGACGGCATCGATTGCAAGATGGTAATGATCGAGATACGTGCGTGCCGCAGCGTCCGTGCGCGCGCCTTCGCCGAGCATGTCGTAGCTGAAGCGGAACTCCGGGTTGTCGCGACGCCAGTCCTCGGCACGCGCCATCGCGTCCGCAATCGTCTCGCCGAGCACGAACTGGCGTCCCAGCAGTTGCATGGCGCGCATCGCGATGGAAACCACCGCCTCCGAGCCCAGCCTGCGCGCGAGCCCGGGCGGATCGCCGTCGTCGGGCAGCAGCGATTTTGCGAGCGCGAGCGCGCGCGCCGACACGGCTGCCATACCGTGGCCGCGATGCGATTCGAAATGCGCGCGCCGCAGTTGATCGGCCGTGAGCGCAATCGCCGTGTCGCGGTCCGGCACGCGCAGCAGCGCTTCGGCGAGCCGCATGAGCGCGAGACCCTCGTCGCTCGAGATCGGATACTCGGCCAGCAGGCTCTCGAGCGCCCAGAACGGCGCCGGCGAGCTTCGGGCGGCTTCGATCCACTGCTTCGCACGCGCCGCGACCGGCGACCAGTCGAGCTCGCTGCCGAGCTCATCGAGCGCACGGCGCGCGCTATCGGCTTCGGAATCGTACGGCGACGGCAGCCGCTGCGGCGGCACCACGGGCGTATCTCTCAGTAGGTTTCCACCATACGGCGGATTTCGGCGTGGTCGCGGGTGCGCGTGAGCGCGAGCATGAGCAGCACGCGCGCCTTGCGCGGCTGAAGGTTGTCCGCCGGGATGAGGCCGCGCTCGATAAAGAGACGCCGGCCCATGACACGGCCGCTCGACGAGTGACTCGCCGCGATCACCGGCACGCCCGAGCGCGCCAGCTCGGTCAGCGCATCGAGGAACGCACGCGGCGCGCCGCCGCTGCCCAGCCCGGCGGCGACGAGGCCCGCACAGCCGGCCTGCGCGTACGCGCGGATCGCCGTGCCATCCGCGCCGGCGTAGGCGTTGGCGATGTCCACGCGCGGCAGCGCTTCGAGCGCATCGACCTCGAACTCGGTGCGCGAAGTATGCAGCCGCGTGACCTCGCGATAGAACACGATGCGGCCGTCGGAGTCGGCGTAGCCGAGGTATCCCAGATCCGGCGTCTTGAACGTATCCAGCCGCGAAGTGCTCATCTTCGTCACTTCGCGCGCGGCGTGTATCTGATTGTTGAGAACCGCCAATGCGCCGCGATTGCCCGCGTCGGCGCACGCGGCGATCCGAACGGCATCGAGCAGGTTCACGTCGGCGTCGTTGCTCATCGCGGTCATCGGACGCATCGCGCCGGTGACGACGACCGGCTTCGGCGATTTCACCGCGAGATTGAGAAAATAAACGGTTTCCTCGAGCGTCGCGGTGCCGTGCGTCACGACGACGCCCGCTGTGTCCGGTGCGTCTCTGAAGATTGCGTTGATGCGCTTCGCGAGCGCCAGCCAGTGCGCGGGCGACAGATCGCCGCTGGAGACGTTCGCCAGTTGCTCCGGGCGCACGCTCGCGATCGTTTCCAGCTCCGGCAGCCGCGCGAGCATCTCTTCAATCGTGTAGTGGCGGTCGCCGTAGCTGTAATCGAGGAAATCGGTGCGCGAGGCGCCGATGCAGGAGATGCTGCCGCCGGTGCCGATGACGTGAACGATGGGTAGTGGCATCAGCTAAACGTCATTGCGAGGAACGCCGTGACGAAGCAATCGCGGAGTGTCCGAGCCGACGTGCGCCACGCGATCGCCACGTCGCGCATTGGCGCTCCTCGCGATGACCATTCACCGGCTGGACCGTGCATCGGCGCTCCTCGCAATGACATTCATTCGGTTTCGATCCGCCGGCAGACTGCCAGGCTCTGACCGCCCGCCGTCGGCAGAAACATCGACTTCCCGCCCGCGCCGCCGCCGACGACGACGAGCAGGTCGCGCGGCTCCCACACGATCGGCACCATGGAACTGTCGTCGGTGCGATCAACGGATTCGGGAAAGCGCGGGCCTTTCGACTTGCCGCGATTCTTCATGAGACCCCACGGCTGTCGCGCGCGTTCGAAAAGCTCGCGCTGGAGATCCTGTTTGCTCCAGCCCGCCGCCGCGATGTGCTGCGCGTGCTCCACCCCGAGCACGAGCACGGGATTGCCCTGCGAGTAGAGGTTGTTCACCCCGAGTGTGGCCATGCACGACGCGAACGTGCGCACGATCTCGTGCGGATCGGTCTGGATGTTCTCGGTCATGCTGTGCGGCGCCTCGGTGTTCACCACCGTGACGACGTTGTCTTCGCGCGCGAAACCGCGCTCGACGTGCAGCGGCTCCCACGGATTTGCGGACTCGTATTCGCCGATGCAGTACGTGTACTTGCCGGGATGACCCGTCTGCGACGCATCGACGCCCGGGCCGGCGCCGCCGATGTTGACGAGGACGAGGCGCAGCGCGCGCCCGATCGTCGCGTTCGCGCGCCAGCCGGGACCGAACAGGCCGCGGCCGCAGTTGATCCGCAGCCGCTGCACGATCGGCCCGTTCACGATGATGAGCGGCGCGCCCGCGTGCGTCGTCGTCTGGCGGTGCGAAAGGCCGTACTTCGGATCCGACACCGCTTCGAGCGCGGCGACGACGACCGGCAGGTACTCCGGCCTGCAGCCCGCCATCACGGCATTGACCGCGATTCTCCGCAGGCTCGCGTTCCCCATGCGCGGCGGAACGATGCCGATGACCTCGTCGGCTGCCCGCCACGCCATGCCGGCGAGCATCGCCTGCACACGCGCTTCCGTCGGCGGCACGATCGGCAACCCGTCCGTCCAGCCGCGCTCGTAGAAGTAGTCGTTGACGCGGTCGAACGACGCGTCGGTTTCGACGACATCCACGGAGCCGTCGTCGAGGGCCGAATGCGTTTCACTGGATCCCCGCCTGCGCGGGGATGGCCCCTCACCACTGGACCCCCGCTTGCGCGGGGATGTCGCCTCGCCTTTCACCGCGGCATCACTGCATCGGGCAGCGGGTACTGCTTCGCCTCGAACTCGCGCGCAAGGTCTTCCGCCGGCGTCGTCAGCACGCGCGCGCATTCGTGCGCGATCTCCGCGCCGCAGCGCTCGATCAGTCTTTCGTCCGGATTGCCGAGCGGATGCGGCACCACCAGGATCGGCAGGCTCACGTGCCCGATACCTTCGCCGACCACCTGCGCGAGCGGCGCGAAGGCGGTGCTGATCACCGTCACCGTGGGGATTCCGAGATCTTCGAGCGCGGCCGCGTCACGCGCGGTCCAGGGGGTCGAGGAGCCTCAGTGGCCGACGCCGTTCACCACGGCGTCGCATTTCGCCGCCATCTCCTGCGCGTACGGCGACGGAACTCCGAGATAGCTCTTGCGCCAGAACGTGACCTCCGCCACACCGTGGTCGCGCTCCAGAATTTCAGCAACGCCCTTCAGCACGAGGTCCGCGAACTCCTTGCAGTTGTCCAGTATGCCGATGCGCGCCCCGCGCAGCGTCGTGAGTCTCGGCGCGAGCTGCTTCGACTGCGTGTCCACCGCGCCGGTCGGCAGATACACCGTCATGCCGCCGATCGTTTCGTGCTCTTTCATCGCACCTCCAGGGTCACCGAATTTTCGCGCCGCTTTCCTTGATCGCCTTCGCCCAGCGCGGAATCTCGGCTTTGACGTGCGCGAGGAACTGCTCCGGCGAATTGCCGACGGCCTGTCCGCCGAGCGCGGCCAGACGCTCCGCGGCTTCGGGCGAACGCACCGCCTGCGCGATCGCGCGGTTGAGCGTCGCGACGACCGGCTTCGGGACGCCCGCCGGCGCGCAAATACCCTGCCACGTGATCGACTCGAATCCGCTCACGCCGGACTCGTGGATCGTCGGCAGGTTCGGCGTGAGCGCGAAACGTTCGAGCGAGCTCACGGCGAGCGCGCGCAGCCGCCCGGCTTTCACGTGCGGCAGCGAGGACGCCACTGCCTCGAATACGAGGTGGAGCTGACCGGCCATGAGATCCACCGCCGCGGCGCCCGAGCCCTTGTACGGCACGTGCGTCATGTCGATGCCGGCCATCGACTTGAAGCGTTCGCCGGTCAAATGCGCCGCGCTGCCGAGGCCCGCGGAGCCGAAATTGAGGCCGCCCGGTTTCGATTTCGCGACGGCGATCAGCTCTTTGACGTCCTTCGCGGGAAACGACGGATGCACGAGCAGCAGATACGGACCCGACATCACGAGCGAGAGATGCGTGAAATCGCGCAGCGGATCGTAGGGCACCTTCGGCATCACGAGCGGATTGAAGACCAGCACGCTGGTGCTGCACAGGAGCAGCGTGTGACCGTCGGGACGCGCCCGCGCGACGATCTCGGAACCGGTGACGCCGCCCGCGCCCGGACGGTTGTCGATCACCATTGGCTGGCCGAGGATGTCCGTCGCCTTGCTTGAAACGATGCGCGCGGCGATGTCGGCGGGTCCGCCCGGCCCGAACGGCACCACGAACCGGATCGGACGGTTCGGAAACGACTGCGACGCCGCCGGCAGCGCACAGGCCGCCAGCGCCACGAAGCAACACGCCATTGCGATGCGCTTCATGCGCGCGGCCTCAGGAGGTCGATGAGCGCGCGCACATTGTCGAGCGTCTCGAGCTGCGCGATCGCCGCGATCGCTTCCTCGGCTTGAGCCGGCGGCAGAATGCCGTCGCAGCACTCGCGAAACTTCTCCGCCACGTCATCCCAGCTCGCCGGCTGCTCCGGCCAGCCGCGCGCCGACGAGCGCGCCGCCGTAAATCTGCGTCCGTCTTTCATGATCACTGCCAGTCTCATCTCACCCCAGTTGACGCCTTCGCCCCACTGCCCGCGATGGCGCTTCAGATCTTCCGGCACGCTCACGCGCACGCGCCGCATCAGCGCCTGCACGTCGGCGCGCCGCACGCGCTCGTCCGTGTACTGGGCGAGCCCTGCCCTGCGGTCGATCAACGCGACCGCCATCGAGTACGGCAGAGAGAACCGCGCCTTGTGTCCGTCCGTCGCTTCGCGGTACGAGCCGATCGACATCACCTGCGCGGTGCATTCGAGCTCGATCGCCTCCACGTCCGGCGCGCGCACGTCGTGCTCGATCGCGAGGTCGATCATGCCGTCGATCGCCGAAGCCGCGCCCGTCGCGCCTGGATGGAAGCGCACGACCGTCGTATTCGCCGCGAGCTCCCACTCCTCACCGAGCCCGCGCACCATTTTGTCGAGATCGTAATTGCCCACGCCGTTGAAGGTGTCGGCCATGCCGAAGCGCTCGTGGCCTTCGACACCGTCCTCGACGCCTTCGATCACATTCGGATCGACGCTGAAGCCGCGGCTCGCGAGCAGCGCAGCGAAAATCCCGCAGCGCACGCCGTGGCCGACGTGGAATGCCTTGCCCATCGAGCCCACGTTCTTGCGCACGCCGGAGCCCTCCGACGCGGCGATGCCGAGCGCCATACGGGTCTTCAACTGATCGAGTCCCATCAGCCGGCTCCCCGCGGCGGCGACACCCATCGCGCCGAGGATGCCGTTCGGATGCCAGCCGCGATCGAAGAGCCACGGACGCAGGCCCTTGGCGACGTGCGTGCCGACCTGAAAGCCGACGATCAGCGCCTCCAGCGCTTGTGCGCCGCTCGCGCCCTGCTCTTCGGCCAGGGCAAGCGCTCCCGGCACCATGGAGACGCTCAAGTGCGTGACCATGCGCGTGTAGTCGTCGAACTCGAGCGCGTGCGCGCTCACCGCGTTGAGATACCCGGCGAGCTCGACCGACGTACGGTCGCCATGTCCGACCACGCTCGCGATCGGATTGCCGCCGAGGCGGCGCGCCGTGTCGAGTGAGATCAGCGCCGAAGGATGGCGTGACCCGGCGACCATCACGCCGAGGATGTCGAGGCAGCGCAGCTTCGCGGATTCGATTGCGGCGCGGGGTATGGCACTCGAGGGCGTCTCCGCCGCGAAACGCCCGAGTTGTTCGGTGACGCCCATCACGGATTAGTATAGCGGCACCGTCCCTTTCCGAACGGGGCCCACGATATGGCGCTCACGGTGAATCCCGTCACCCCCGATTTCGTCGCGGAGATCGGCGACCTTGATCTCTCCAGACCGCTCGCCGAGGACGACATCGCGGCGGTCAAAAGCGCGTTCTGGAGATACGCGGTGCTGATCTTTCCCGAGCAGGAGCTCACGCCGGATCAGCATGTCGCTTTCTCGCAGCACTTCGGTCCGGTCGAAGTCGATCGCGTGCTCGATCCGAAAGTGACGCCGCCGCGGCTCGGACCCGCGTTCGCGGACATCTCCAACCTCACGCCGAACGGCAGGATCTGGGACGCGGACAGCCGGCAGCGCATGTACAAGGCCGGCAACCGGCTGTGGCACACCGACAGCTCGTTCAAGTACAGGCCGGGGCTGTGCTCCTTGCTCTATTCGCGCACGGTGGCTCCGATTGGCGGACACACGCAGTTCGCGGACCAGCGCGCCGCGTACGACGCGCTCCCCGACTCGATGAAACGCAAGCTCGAAGGGCTGGTCGCCGAGCACTCCATCGCGACCTCGCGCCGCAAGACCGGCTTCGCGGACTTCAAGGAGGACGAAGCGAAGCGCCTGCCGCCGGTGCCGCAGCTCGTCGTGCGCACGATCCCCGAAAGCGGGCGCAAGTCGCTCTACCTCGCCTCGCACGCCGGCCGCATCATCGGCATGTCCGAGGCCGAAGGCAGCGCGCTCATCGAAGAGCTGATCGCGCACATCACGCAGCGCCAGTTCATCCACACGCACCGCTGGCGCGCGAAAGACCTCGTGATGTGGGACAACCGCTGCACCATGCATCGCGGCACCGATTACGACGACCTGCGCTACGTGCGCGACATGCATCGCACCACCGTGAGCGACGTCGCGAACACCTGCGAGCAGGCCGGCATCGCGGTTCCTGCCTAATCGTCATTCCCGCGAAGGCGGAAATCCAGCAACCATGAGCCAACTCGTCTTCATCCACGGACCCGGCGCCGGCGCCTGCGCCGACGCCTACGAGCACCAGCTCCGGCATTTCCCGAACGCCGTTGCGCCAAACCTTCCGGGACATCTCGAAGGCACGCGCTGTGCCGACGTCGCGCGCTATACCGAGTGGGTGCGCGGCTGGCTCTGGGCGCAGGGACGCAACAAGGATCTCGTGCTCGTCGGCTACACGCTCGGCGCGTCGATCGCGCTGCAGTACGGCCTCGACTATCCCGACGAAGTGAAAGGGCTCGTCATCATGACGGTGGCCGCGCGGCCGAAGGTACGCGCGCCGGACACGTACGAGATGCGCCTGCGCGCGGCGAAGGATCCGAAGGCGTACGAGGAAGAGTGGATCCCCTTCCAGCGCCGCGCGATGCACCTCGTCGAGCCCGCCTTACGCGAGCGGCTGATGGAGCGTCACCGGCGGGTGGGCCCGATGTCGCAGTACCACGATCTGATGGCGATCGACACGTTCGACGTGCGCGATCGCATCGCCACGCTGAAACCGAAGCTCCTGCTGTTGCGCGGGCTCCAGGACCACGGCAAACCGCCGCCGTACGAAAAGGAAATCCACGAGGCCGTGCGGGGGTCGGAGTACGTGGAGCTCGAAGACGCCGGACACTTTCCGCCGACCGAGATTCCGCAGAAGGTCAACGCGCTGATCGAGCGCTTCGTCGCCCACTTGTAATTGGGGGAAGGGAGGTTACGGAGGGAAACCGTGGAAGGTTTCCCTCTGTTCGTGGGGCGGCGAGGCCCGAGCGCGAAGCGCGAGCGCCGTCCCTACTCCACTCGGATGTTCCCGGCCTTCACCACCTTCGTCCATTTCGCGATCTCACCGGCGACGAATGTCTGGAATTCTTCCGGCGTGCCGTAGCCGGGCTCCATGCCGTTTTCCTTCAGCCGCGTCAGCACCTGCGGATGCTTGAGCGCGCGCCCGACCGCCTGATTGAGCCGCGACACGATCGCCTTCGACGTGCCCTTCGGCACCCACAGCCCGAACCACGTCAGCCCTTCGTAACCCGGCACCGTTTCGCTGACAGCAGGCAGATCGGGTAACGCCGGCGAACGCTGCGCGCTCGTCACCGCGAGCGGCCGCAGCTTGCCCGCCGCGATGTGCGGTCCGACTACGATTGGCCCACCCGCATAGAGCTGGATCTCGCCGGCGAGCAGCGCGGGCACCGCCGGCCCGTCGCCCTTGAACGGCACGTGCAGCATCTGGACGCCCGTCATCTGCTTGAAGAGCTCGGTCGCGAGGTGCGGCACGCCGCCCACGCCCGAGGAGCCGAAGCTGATGCTGTTCGGCTTCGCGCGCGCGAGCGCGATCAGCTCCTTGATATTCGTCGCCTTGACCGACGGGTGCACGGTCATGATGAAGATGCCGCGCGTGATCAGCGTCACCGGCGCGATGTCCTTCAGCGGATCGAACGAGAGCTTGTAGAGCGCCGCGTTCGAAGAGTAGCTCGATGCGCCGACGAGTATGGTGTGGCCGTCCGGGTTCGCGCGCACGACGATCTCCACGCCGATCGATCCGCCGGCGCCCGCGCGGTTGTCGACGACGAACGCCTGACCGAACTCTTCCGACATGCGCGGGCCGATGAGGCGCGCGACGATGTCCGTCGCACCGCCCGGCGCGAACGGCACGACGACGCGAACCGGCCGCTCCGGCCATCTGTCGGTCTGCGCGTGCGCCACAGGCAAAGCCGCGCCCGAAGCGAGCAACGCGGCGGCGACCGAAGCTCTCATCCGCATCTCCTCTCTCCCTTTTTTCAATGGCGCGGCGAGAATAGCACGCGTACTCTCGGGCTCAGGCGATCCAGAGTGCAACGGGAGGACGCTCACCCATGAAGAAGACCCGCGAATTCGATTTCATCATCGTCGGCGCAGGCAGCGCCGGCTGCGTCCTTGCGCACCGGCTCACCGCTTCAGGACAGCACAGCGTGCTGCTGCTCGAAGCCGGCGGCGAGGACAAGGACCCGTGGATCCACATTCCGCTGGGTTACGGCAAGCACTTCCGCAACCCGAAGGTGAACTGGCTCTTCACGAGCGAAGCGGACGAGAAGACCGGCAGCCGCAGCATTCTCCAGCCGCGCGGGAAAGTGCTCGGCGGCACGAGCTCGATCAACGGCATGGTCTACGTGCGCGGCCAGCGCGAGGACTACGACGAATGGCGCGACCTCGGCAACGCAGGATGGGGTTACGCCGACGTGCTGCCGTACTTCAGGAAGGCGGAGGACAACCAGCGCGGCGCCGACGAATACCACGGCGTGGGCGGCCCGCTGACGGTCTCGGATCCGACCGACAAGCACCCGATGTGCGAAGCGTTCTTCGCAGCGGCCGAAGCTTGCGGCTACCCGCGCAATCCCGACATCAACGGCGCGTCGCAGACCGGCTTCGGCTACAACCAGGTGACGCAGCGCCGCGGGCGCCGCTGCAGCACCGCGGTCGCGTACCTGCGGCCGGCGCGCCCGCGACCGAACCTCACCGTCGCGACTGATGCGCACGCGACGCGCATCCTGTTCTCCGGTACGCGCGCCGTGGGTCTCGAATACCTGAGCGGCGGCGCGCGGCACATCGCGCATGCGCGCAGCGAAGTGATTCTCGCCGCCGGCGCGTTCGGCTCCCCGCAGTTGATGCAGCTCTCGGGGCTGGGACCCGCCGCGCTGCTGCGCGAGCACGGCATTGCCGTCATCGCCGACATGCCCGGCGTGGGCGCGAACCTCCAGGACCATTACAACGGACGCCTCGTATTCGAATGCACCGAAGCCTGCACGCTCAACGACGTCGTCGGCAGTCCGCTCAGGAAGGTTCGCGAAGGACTGCGCTACTTCCTGAGCCGCAAGGGTTTCCTGACGATGGGCGCATCGACCGCCACCGGCTTCGTCTCGACGAGCGGCGGCGGGCGTCCCGACGTGCAGATCGGCCTCGTGCTCTACAGCACCGACAAGTTCGGCGACACGCTGCACCCGTTCTCCGGCTTCAGCCTGCTCGTGCGGCTGCTGAAGCCCGAAAGCCGCGGCAGCGTTTCGATCAGAAGCGCCGATCCCTTCGCACCGCCCGCGATCCGTCCGAACTATCTGGCGACCGCGAAGGACTGCGACGTGCTCGTCGAGGGCATGAAGATCGCGCGGAAGCTCGTCGATGCGCAGCCGATGAAACGCTACGCAGCGCGCGCGCACGAACCCGACGCGGCATTCAGGAGCGACGACGAGTGGCTTCAGTACCTGCGCAGCCGCGGCGGCATCAGCTATCACCCCGTGGGCACGTGCCGCATGGGGCAGGACGACGGCGCCGTAGTGGACGAGCGGCTGCGCGTGCGCGGCATCGACGGCTTGCGTGTCGTCGACGCGTCGATCATGCCGACGCTCGTGTCCGGCAACACCAACGCGCCGACCATCATGATCGGCGAGAAAGGCGCCGAGATGATCCTGGCGGACGCCTCGAGCACGCGCGCGTAGGGCAAACACCAGCTGGGGAACGCGCGTCGATTCGATATCGGGGTTTTCCTGACTGCCCGTTCAGGAATGGTTCGCAGTATTCTCGTCGCCGAAAGCTGCTCGGATAGAAACCAAAGGGGGGAGCGATGCAGGCTGCGATCAACTTCGTCGGAGCGTGGATACGCGCGCATCCGGTTGCTGCGTTCGGTGCCGGAGCGGGCGGCGCCGTCGCCGGTTTCGTTGCGGCAATGATTGCGATTCAGCCGCAGGAGCAGACGGCGGGCGCGCCCATGACGATGAAACCGTCGGAAGCGCGGCCGGCAATCGTCGATCCAAAGCCATATCAGCCGGCCGAGAAACGCGAGACCCGACCTGAATCTGTCGAGCGTGTGACGGCGCCGGCCGCGAGAGAGCCGACTAAAGCCCGGGCCCCGGGGGCAGACGTAATCGCCGGGGGCGCAGCCTCCCGAATACCCGCGTCTGTGCCTGCGGCCGCGGTAGAAAGCGCCGCCTCCGTTGCGGCCGAGCAGCGCCCGGCCAGCGTGTCCGAGGCCCGGCCCGCGATGGCCGAGGTTACCCGGTCCGTCGATCGCGCTCGAGCAGCGACCGCGGCAGTGAGCGCCGAACCGGAAAGTGCGTCCGTCGCTCCGCGCGCCAGTGCGTCCGCATCATCATCGTCCGTTGGTGAGCCGATGCCGGCGTTCGCATCCGCGCCGACAATTCCGTCAACATCGATCTCAGCCGCGCTGTCGTCTCCGATCATGCCGGCAATGGAATTAATGGCTGCGGGCACCGCTTTCTCGGCGGCTACGGCAAGCGCGGTCACATCCGCTGCATCTGCGGTAGCCGTGACAATGCCGGCTGCATCCGGGCCCGCGAGCCCTCCGGGTCCGCCGCCGCTACTGTGGAATGCATGGGCGGAGCCCCTTGGTCAGCCCTATTCACCGGCGAAACAACTCAAACCCGATACGGTATATCGCGTGCGCGTGCACATGTCCGCGATGGCTTACGGCGATGCACCGGCCGGTGTTGCGGCATCGAAGGTAAGCGACACGGCACGTCGACAGTTCGACGAGTGGCTGACAACGCTGTCGGATCAGAACGAGGTCGAGCTCGACGCACTGCTGATCGTCGACAGCGCGATCTTCGACACACCCGCGGTCGTCCAAAAAAAGCTCAGGGTGAATCTCACACGTCTACGCGCGGCAGACCGCTTCGCAGTACTCGATCCCCAGGGACCGCGGCCCCTGGAAAAGCTCAAGAACAATCCGCAACAGCCGTTCGTATTCGGAGAAACCGATTTTCAGCTGCGGACCTGGAAGAAGCTGCCGACGACGGCTACGTTGGCCCCGATCGCGATCTCGGTGTGGTCTTCGGCGGCTGGCGTGCCGCAGATGCCCATCGACGAGGTTGCGTTCGCGCTTTGTATCTCGGGCGCCAAGTGCGAAGGTGCATACCCGGCACAATATGGATACGGCGGTTTCGATGCGCTCAGGGCATCGCAGGCCGAAAATTCGCCCGAAGCCGCAATTCATCTCGTCGAGTTGCCGACCGGCGCCGTATTCGGTGTCTTCCGGCAGAAGGCCGAGGGTAAGTACTACACCTGGCCGCTGAAGCGACGGCTGGAAGACCTTCGCAAGGGCATCGAAAACGACCTGCACGCATTCCGGGATGGCGATTATCGGAGGCAGGTCGCGGCCGGGTCGGGCCTGCTGCGGAGGCTTATTCCCGAAAGCTCCGATAACGAGGACGCGAGTGCCGCATACACGGCGTTCGTGTCGTTCGTCGCACGCCACGCGAAGAATGCAAAACCATACGACCGGGACGAGCTGCCATCCATTTTTTTCCGGATCGCTTCGGCTACGCGACAGGAGCCGGCCGTATGGCCGCTAGCGGCGATGGCGGTACGCACAAGCCCCGACGAGGGCTGGTTCCTCGGCCGCTACTTCAGAATCGAGTCGCCACTTACGAATCAGAACTACGCCGGTGAAACCGGATGCCTGCAGGACTGGCAGGTCGTCGGACCGGCGACGACCGGCACGACCGCGCTCGCGCGCTCCAAGCTGCGGCTCGGGCTCGATGACGGCTTCAACCGCAATCGAACGTTGCAGATCGGCGGCGCCCGCGTACCGATCGTCGACAAGATGGATCTCTTCGAGCGCTATCTTTACGGCACGAGCGACGTTGAGCCCGCCCCGGTCAGCCCCGCACCCGTGTTCCTCAGCGTGCTGAGCCACCATGCGCGAGACAGCGTGTACTTCGAGCAGACCGAGCCACCCGTTCACTCGTCGATCATCCGCCGTCGATTTGTCGCGCCGTCCGCGGTAATCCTGAACGGTTGCGGCACCGGACTCGCAGGCGCGTCGGGATTCATCGACGCGTTGAACAGAAACGGCGTGCATGCGGCTATCGCCACCGTCGCGGACGTCGAAGCGACCATGGCCGGAGACTTTCTCGCATGTTTCGTCGAACAAGTCAGGAACGGCCCCGACGAAGGCCAGCCGATCGGGCTCTTGCATACGAAGACGCTGCGGTGCATGGAAGCAAAGAATTACGGGCCGAAAGTCCTGGTATACGGCCTGCTTGGAAACTCGGGACTCAGAATATGCAAACCCAGAATGCACTCATCATGAAAGCGCTGCGTAACGCGAGCTGCGCTATTTTTCTCTTCGCAGCCTCGACCTGCTGGGCGCAACCAGTACTGAGCCCCGCTCCGAAACCGCCGTCAGGCGCGCGCACGACAGTGTTCATCAGCGATCTGCATCTGGGCTTGGGGCGAGTCGCGAAAGATCCGGTCACCGGCACCTGGAGCGTCGGCGGATGGCACCCCATGGAGGATTTTCGCTGGCACGCGAATCTCGATGCGTTTCTGTCGGAGCTCGAGGCACGGTCGCGGCGGACGAAGACGCCGACGGACCTGGTGATCCTCGGTGACTTTCTCGAGCTCTGGCAAACGCCCTGGGCCGACCGCGACTGTATATATGACAAATCGGGCAAGCCGCTTACGGCCGGCGCGGAAGACGCAAAGAACAGCCAACTGAATTTGTCGTGTGCCGAGGCCGATGCGCTCAGACGCCTGACACGCGTGCTCGGCGCCCACGAGCAGACCCTGAAACGCTTGGGGAAGTACGCGATGAGCGGTGACAACAGACTCTTCATCGTGCCGGGAAATCACGACGCCGCGTTGGTTTACCCCAAGGTGGCCGGTGAGGTTCTGAAGAAAATCGGTGCTTCGGCAGGCCGGGTACGCATCGCGGTCGAGGGTTACTGGTTGTCAGCGGACGGGCTGATCATCGGCGAGCATGGGCACCTGTGGAAAGACGACGTGAACGCGTACGCCCGGCTCCCGGCCTCCTGCCTGGATGTATCCGGCAAGGATGTGAAATGCGACAGCGGCAACCCCGGGACCTTTCTGCTGCGGCCGTGGGGCGAGCAGTTCGTGCAGAGCTATTACAACAAGTACGAGGAACAATTCTCAATCGTCGACAATCTCTCGAACGAGCTGTACGGCGCCAAGCTCGCGATGCGAGAAGCGGGCCTGGCCGTGACGCTGGATGCGATCGCGAAAGGTTTTCAGTTTCTCCTGTTCGGGCAGTCGTGGGATCAGTTCGCGGCCTTGCTCGGAGACAAGGACGATCAGATGCTCGGCGCGGGCGGCGGGGCCCCGGATTGGGACCTGAAGGCGATACGCAAGCAGGGCGACAGTTTTCTGGTCGAATCGTTACCCCGCACCGACCCGATACGCCCGGCCGCGGAAAAAGCAGTCGCCGAAGGCAAACTGGGTTTACGCCTGGCGACGCTCGACGATGCGCAGATCCGCGAGCTTTGCGATTTGCGTGCCGCGTTGTACGAGGCTGCGAGGACAAAGTCGCAGCCCGCCCCGGTCGATCTTTGCCCGGGCCAACGCTCGCTTGGAGCGATAAAGAGCGCGCTCATGACCACTGTTGCGCAACGGATGAAGCATCGCGTCGATCAACTCCGCGCTTCGCTTCCGGCGACTGGACGCCCCAACAAGGATTTTTCGGTATACGTATACGGCCACACGCACTCGGCTCACAATGTCTGCAAGCCCGTGCAGGCGCTGTCGGCCAAGTTACCGTCGGATGCATGGAATCCGGCCGTCATCAACAGCGGAGCTTGGCAACGCGTAATCAGTCAGAGGCTGTTCGAGGAGTGGCAACAGGATGCCAAAAAGAAGAACAAGCCGCTGTCGGCCTATACGCCCGAAGACCTGCCGGAGTGCTATTCGATGGTCGTGATCCCAAGCTATCAGCAGGATCCAAAGGCAAAGCCGGAGCCCCAACTCCTGTTTTGGGCGCGCGATCCCGAAACCAAGACGTGGGACTTCCTGGACATTTGCCCGCAGGACAGCCTTCGGGCCGCCGGCAATCCCTGCGGCAGTTGACGTTTGCTATGTCGATGCAGCAATGCGCGCGGTTGCGGGTTCCTTGTAGCGCCGCCCGCGATCGACGACGCGGCGCTGACGCGCGAGCTGCATCACCGGCACACCATAGCCGCAGCTCGTCATCGTCTTCTCGACCGTCACTTCGATCACCTGCCGCGGGCTCTTGAGCTCCTGTGCCGGCTGCTGGCGCAGCAGCGGCGCGAGCGGAGATTCCGCGAGCGGCGTCACGGTAGCGCGGCCGAAGAGCCGCACGATCGCAGCGTCCTCGCCTTCGAACGAGGCGATCATCACCGTGACCGGTCCGCCGGCAGCGCAGTGCCGGGCGGTCTCGTTGCCGGAGCCTTTGTAGTCGAGATACGCGACGCGGTTCGGCCCGAGGATGTGCAGCGGAACGCCGCCTTTGGGCGAGAGGTTCACGGGCCCGGTGCCGTTACCATCGTCGAGCCGCGGGTCCGCGGATGCGACGAAGAAGAGCGGCGCGTTGCGGATGAGCTCGGCCTGCTCGTCGGTGATCGAAGGATGGTATGTCGCCACTCGAGTCTCCTCAGGTCAACAGCCCGCGACGCACTTGCCGCTGCCGTCGAATTCCATCGTGCGCCCGCTGATCGCGAGATGCGCGGGGCT
>DASPNJ010000016.1:0-53409 GCA_035626595.1 Burkholderiales bacterium | reverse complement strand
CGCGCATGCGGCGCGACAGCGCGGGATAAGCCGGCGCAGGGTTCTTCAGGTAATCGGCGTTGAAGCGCGGCGGGATGAGGGGCGTCGGCGCAGGCGCCGCCGCGACAACGACCGGCGGCGCGGGCGGCGCCGCCGGTGCGGGCTCCGGCGGCGCTTCGATGAGCGGCTCCGGTGGCGGCCGAGGCGCGACGAAGGGCGCGGCCGCCTCGGACACGGCGGTCATGACCGGCGGCGCCGGCTTCGGCTTCGCCCGCACGACGCGCGGCTTCACCGGCAGCGGCTTCGGCGGCGTCTCCGACTCCTCCAGCTTCGGCTGCGGCGGCGCCACCAGGCGCACCATGACGGGCGCCGCCTGCGTGAGCGCCGCGCGCACGGGATCGAGTTGCAGCACCAGGTAGACGGCCAGCGCGTGCAGGCCGACCGCGAAAGCCATACCTGCGAAGCGGCCCTTCATCCGCCGACGAGCACGGTACTACCGGAGCGCGCCGCGGACGCAGTGCCCGCGAGCGCGCACACGCCGCTCACGAACGACGCGAGGCCGCTGTTCTTCAGGAGCACGCACGCCGCGACCTGCCTATCCCTGTCCGCGAGCTTCGCGGCGAAGCGGTCCGCTTGCCGCTGCAGCAGCCCGCGCAACGCGCGCGATTCGCGCTCGAGCTCTCCGAGGCGCCTCAAATCAGCACGGCTCGCCGCGCCGATCTGGTGGGAAAGCATATGGACGTCCTGCGACACGGCGTCCCGGAGAGGCTCGGCGGCGCACGGGTGCGACATCACCGCCCGCAGCGCTCCGGGCACGTCGCCGCTGGCCAGCGCCTCGTTCCAGCGCCCGCGAATCTCGTCGTCGGTGCGTAACTGCGAGAACGCCCGCACCGCGCCTGCGTAGCGACCGTCGAGCTCTTTCTGGACGAGCTCCGACAGGGCGGTGCGATGGCAGGTCATGTTCACCACGCCGTGATGCAGCTCGTAATCGGAGCAGCCCTGCCGTCCCACGAGGCCGCTGCGGCGCGCAAGCCGGCGCAACGCGTCGAGCGGCAGACAGGTGCCGACGACGCGCAGTGGTACGACGGCGGGATTTCCCACAGCTTCGGCCGGCGGCACGTGTGCGGACCGACGGGCAGCGGGCGCGCGTCCGCGCAGCACGCGACGGCGTCTGGGTGCGCAAAAAGCGACGCCACCGCATTCGCGAGGCCGTGCTCTGGGGCCGCGCCTGTGCGCAGCGGGCGCTGGTGAGTCGACATTCGGTGCTCCCGGAACGCGCTAGTGCAGCAGCGACTCGACCCAGCCGACCGGCCTGGAATGTTCCACGGACGCACGGGCGGCGTTTTCCCATTCCGCGACCGAGGCGGCGGCGACGTCGCAGACGAGCCGGTCGGCGCGCGGATGTTGCGCGAGATAGCTGAAATGCCGCGCGATGCATGAGGCGAGTCCCGGACACGGACGGCTGCGGTACGCGGTCAGCAGGTAGAGCAGCGCCGCGAGGATCACATCGGGACGGGTTTGGGCTGCGGCCATGCAGAGCTCCTTTCGCTTGTTCGGCTCGGCTGGCTGACCCCGCAGGGCTGGCTGGCGATAGTCGGGTCGCCCCGCAGCGGGGGCAAGGGTGTTACGCGGTGAGGATGAGCTTTCCCTGCTGCGTCACGCGCAGGCGGTACTCGCGTCCGTCGTGCTCGATGATCAGCTCGCGCGCGCCGCCCAGGAGCTTCGCGCTTGTGGTCCGCGGCAGCGGCTCACGGCTTGCGCCGACGCGCGTCCTCTCTGCGGCTCTGTTCTTTCGATCTTCGTCGAGCACGACAAAATGATAACCATTCTCATTTTGATCTGCAACTCGGCTGCGCCCGACGCGCTGGGCGGCGGTCTAAGCCCATGATCGTGCGGGACATCACGATTTTTCACCGAAAAGGTCTTGCACGACGCCGCGAGGTTATTGATAATTATTCGCGTTACGGAGGAGCTCGACACGATGTACGTCTGCATCTGCAACCCGGTCACCGACAGCGAAGTCCGCAATTGCGTGCGCGCCGGCGCGTGCAGCCTGTCGGATCTTCAGATGCAGCTCGGCGTCGCTTCTCAGTGCGGGATGTGCGCCTCCGCGGTGACCGCGATCCTTCACGAAGGCGATTCGCGCCCAGCCAGCTCCGCCGGCTGCGGCGCCATGCCCCTGGCGGCCTAATTCGCCCGCACCCGCATGGGTGCTAGAGTGGGCGCGGCCGTTGCGTACGGCCTGCGCGTCATTCCCGTTCCTCTCTCCCCGCCGGAGGCCACATGAAGGGCGACCCGAAGGTCATTTCCTATCTCAATGCCGCGCTCAAGCAGGAGCTCACGACCATCAATCAGTACTTCCTGCACGCGAAGATGTACCAGAACCTCGGGTTGCCGAAGCTCTACGAGCACGAACGCAAGGAATCGATCGAGGAGATGAAACACGCCGACGAGCTCATGGAGCGCATCCTCTTCCTCGAGGGGCTGCCCAACCTGCAGGACCTCGGGCGTCTGCTCATCGGCCAGACGGTGCCGGAGATGCTGAAGTGCGATCTCGACGCGGAGCGCGCGGCGCGCCCGCTGTACCAGGAAGCGATCGCCTACTGCGAATCGGTTCAGGATTACATCAGCCGCGAGCTGCTGGAAGACATCCTCGAGAGCGAAGAGGAGCACATCGACTGGCTCGAGACGCAGCTCGACCTCGTCGACGCGGTGGGGCTGCAGAACTATCTGCAGTCCCAGATGAGCTGATTCTCTGGAACGAGCATGTGAAAACGGCGGCCGAAGGCCGCCGTTTTATTTGCATTGCCTGAACGCCGCTAGCCGGTCTTCAGCTCTTTCGCGGTCATCGTGTACTGGAAGCGGTCCGGGTCGAGCGGATCGAGCCGCCCGCGCTCGGTCTGACCGTCGGGGTACATGAAGTACGGCACTTTCCAGCCGCCGGTCGCGCCGGGAAACTGCACGTCGTGGCCGCGGTTGTAGGCGAGCCAGTTCATCTCCCAGTACCCGAAGAGACGCTCGCGCGCCACGCGCACCTTCTCGTGCGTGAGCGGCAGGTTGCCCGGCGGCTCCTCGAGGGCGACCTTGCGCACGTCCGCGGGATCGACCGGCACCCACCCGTGCGCCTGCGACCAGAACTCGGCGCGGCAGTGCTGCGCGCGGGTGATCGATTCGCTGTTCGCGCCCAAGCTCACGTAGCCGTGCTGCGATTTCGCCACCCGCACGCCGTAGATGTCCCGCGCGGGAACGCCCGAAGCGCGCGCGAGCCCCACGAACAATGCGTTCAGATCGCCACATTTGCCGCCGAGATTGCCGGTCTCGAGCATCCCCTTGATGTCGCCCCAGCCGCAGCCGCGCACCTTCGGGTCGCGATGGGTGTTGTCGACGATCCACTCGTAGATCGCACGCGCTTTGTCCACGTCGCGGCGTTGGCCCCGGGTGATATCGAGCGCGGTGTCGCGCACGATGCCGTCGGTCGGGATCATCTCGGTGGGCTGGAGCGCGAGCTTCAGCTCTTCGCGGTCTGCGCGCGGCGCGAGCCTCGGCGCGGTATCGAGATTCACCTGCCGGTCGCGCGCTGCGAACCGGCTGGTGAGAACGAGAACCGGGTTCTGCGTAGATCGCTCGAAGATGGCCGAGACCACCCCGAGCGCGTGCCGCGGTTCTTCGGTGTAGGTCGCGGCGCCGCCGTCCGCCTGCCACGTGCTGCCGAGGCTCTTGAAATAGCTCGTATCCCGGGTGAGCGGCACCGGCAGCCACACGCGCGTCACACCGTCGGCGTCGAGCACGTGCACACGCGTCACCACTTCGAAAACCCGCCACGAGCTGCCGGCGGTACTGGCGACGGCGAAATGCGGCAGCGCGGCCACTGCGGCAGCCGCAGGCAAAACAGCGCCATGCTTCAGAAAATGTCTGCGATTCATTTCAGGTCCCCGCGGGATGTTCGACCGTGCTTCGCGATCCGGCAGGCGGGGCGCCTCAAAGGCGCCGGCGGCTCGAACCGACGGTAAAGGTAGCAGAAAAGGCGGGGCGAAAAAAGAAATGCGCCGCAGCCTGAAGGCGTGCGGCGCATTGTCGTGAATCCCGGCGGCGGCGCCGCCCGATCGTTTTACGGACCGCGGCGGTAGAGCTTGGCGGTATCGGGATTCGTATAGCGGCGCTTGTATTCGAGCGACGCGCCCCAGGCGTTCACTTCGCGCGCTGCACGCGCGTCGAGGATCTGGATGAAGCGCTCCCAGAGGCGCATCACCGGTGCCGGGAGGTGATTCACGAGTTTCGACATGGCGGGTTAGCTCTTATTTCGTTGGACCGGGGTCGAGAATACTGGCGCCCGCGGAGGCGCATTAGGGCGTACGTCACAGTCCGCTGCTGGAGCGCGCGGCGCCGACGGGCTGGCCTGAATCGGCATCGCGCAGGACGCGGCCGCTCACGCTCCTGCGTGTCAGATGGTGGAACTGACCGTCCGTGATATCGGCGAGGTCGAACTGAAAGCCGCGCGCACTGGCGGTACGCCGCGCCGCCTCGACGAGCTGGAGGCGATCGAGCGCGAGCTTCTGGGGACGCGCGAGCAGGATCTTGTTGCTCGTGCCCGGCACGTCGAGCATGTAGACGTCGTCGAAGACCTCGAGGTACGTGCGTGCCATGGCGTCGAACAGCGGATTCGCGCCGCGGCCCCAGATATTCCAGACCACGATGCCGTTGGGACTGACAGCGCGCTTCACTGCGCGCATGAACTCGATCGTCGTCAGGTGCGGCGGCACGTTGCGCGTGCCGAAAGCATCCAGAAACACGACGTCGTACGGCTCGCGCGTCCCCTCGACGAACGCGCGGCCGTCGCCGACGTGCGCTTTCAGCCGGGCATCCTCGCGAAAGCCGAAGTAATCGCGCGCGACCTGCACGACGTCCGGATCGATGTCCACGGCGTCGATCGTCGCATCGGGGTAGTGCTTGCGCAGGAACATCGGCATCGTGCCGCCGCCGACCCCGACGACGAGCATGCGCCGCGGGTTCTCGACCAGCGCGAGCCCCGCGAATGCGACCTTGGTGTACGCGAACCCGAGATATTCCGGCTGCCCCGGTTTCGTGATGCTCTGGCGCGCGCCGCCGCGCTCGAAGCGCAGCACCCGAAAACCTTCGGAATCTTCGGTGACGATGATGTTGTTGTACTTCGACGGCTTGTCGTAGAGCACCCGCTCGGCGGCGAGCGCCGCGGTGCAAAAGGCCAGCAGCCAGACGAGCGCGGCGCGAGCGAGATGGTGATGAGGCGTCATCGCGCGATTATCGCATGGCCCCACTCCGCTTCATCGGCGCGAGACGAACGCGTTGCCCTTGATGTAGAACCGCAGCAGACGCCGCGCCCAGTGCCCCGCATAATCGACGCCGATGCGCGGCCGCTTCACGATCGAGAATTTTTTCGGGAAGCCATCGTCGGCGACATGCAAGTCGTCGCTCGTGAGGTCGTGGCCGTTCAGGCGCTTGTCGATGTGCATCGCTCTGCACAGCAGGCCCGGACCCTGCGTGCGGCCTTCGACGTGCCGTACCGGTTCGAGCGCGCGCAGCAACACCGCGGAGGCGATGCCTTCGGCCTGCGTGACCACGTTCATGCAGTGATGCATGCCATAGATCAGGTAGACGTACGCGTGCCCCGGCGGGCCGAACATCGTCTTCGTGCGTGCGGTGAGTCCTTTCGACGAATGCGCGGCGAGGTCGTGCGGCCCGAGGTAGGCTTCGACTTCGACGATGCGTGCGATGCGCTCGACGCCTTCCGAGCGGTGCACGAGACACTTGCCGAGCAGCTCGTGTGCGACGGCGACGGTGTCGCGGTCGTAGAACGAGCGCGGAAGCTTTCTGAACACCACCCTCACCCTAACCGTCCCGCTCAGGGGGCGGGGTGGTTTTGTCCGTTTTGGGAGGAGGCGAGGTTCTGGCCGTGCGGAACGTGATCGAGTAGCGCAGCTCCTTCGTCTCGGATATCGCGTGCTGCCAGCCCCAGCGCGCCCCACCGCGCATGAGATACGCAGAGCGCGGCGGCAGATCGAGCGCGATCGTGTCCTCGCGACGCTGCTTTTCACCGGGGCGATACGGCCGCAGCCGCATGCGCGCGTGGCCGCCGAGCGAGACACCGACGATCACTTCGAAATTCGGCACGTCGCGATGCCAGCCCAGCGGACTGCCCGGCCGATACTCGCTCACGAGCGCGTGCACGAATTGCTCGGGTGGGAGACCTGCCCACCGTGCGACTTTCTCGCGCAGCGGCAGGAGAAAACCGGGCACGGGCGGCGCCTCTTCGAGCCGGTTGCGGCTGAAGTCGTATTGCCCGCCGTAGCTCACGGTGCGGCGCTTCGCCGTGTATTCCTTGTATTTCGATTCTTCGAGCGGCAGCTCGCGCACGTGCGCGAGGAGCGCCGCCTCCTCGTCACGCGTCAGGAGCTCCGGCTCATAAACGAAGCCTTCGGGAAGCCGCGACTGCGATCCGAACAGATCGGCCTGTGAAGCGCGCGCCGCCATTCACCTGAATTTTTCTTCCAGCCAGTCGCATACCGTCTCCACCGCGAGCATGAGGTAATCGCGCTGGCAGTGCTGCGCACCGCCCTCCTCGGGCGTGAACACCCGGAACGTTTTGTCTTTCGAGCCGATCGCGTCGAACAGCGTCTGCGCATCGGCCATCGACACTTGCGCGTCCTCGGCGCCGTGGAGCAGCAGGAACGGACACTGGACTTTTTCGGCAATGCCCTGCAGCCGGAAGCCTTCGAGCTTCGTCAGCGCTGCCTCGAACGTGTCCACACCACATGCCCAGAGCAGATGATCCGCGGGGACGGGCAGCGCGGCTTCCTTCAGCTTCCTGATGCGCCGCTGCCACGTCTCGTAGTAGTCCCATATCGCGCCCCACGCGATCGCCGCCTTGTAACGCGGGTCCATCGCCGCACAGCGCGGCGTGTAGTAACCGCCGAGGCTCATCGCGATGATGGCGACGCGGTTCATATCGACATCGCCGCGCGTCTCGAGATAGTCGAGCGCCGCGCTGCCGGCGATCTCGAAATCGTGCCGAATGCGCATGCCCCGGAACCGGATCGCTTCGCCCTGTCCGGGACCGTCCACCAGCAGCACGTTGAAACCGCGTCGCACGAGCTCCGGCGTGCCGCGCAGATACTGGATCTCCTTCTGCGTGTCGAAACCGCCGAAGCGCACGATGCACGGGTTGCGCTTTTTCGTCGTGTTCTGCGCGTGGATGAAATAGGCGGGGAACGGCCCGGCCTGTGACGGCAGGTCCACGACTTCGATGCGTGGCCCGTCCGTAAGCGCGGCGAATCTGCGGAAGCAGTCGAGCGAGACCCGATACGCCGCCAGCGCCTGTTCGTCCTTCGGCTGGCGGAAATGGTCGCCGATCTGATAGTAGAAGCACGCCCGAAGGTAGTTCGACGCTGCCGTCAGCGGGTGCCCTCTTTCTTCCGCCGTGCGTGCGCGCCCGCGCAGCAGCTCCGCCCCGTCGCACCACGCCCTGAACCACGCATCGTCATCGCCGACGCGCTCGCGCAGCGTGCGGCCGATGCGGTCGGCCTCGGAGAATTCGGCGCCGCCATAGGGAATCGTGCTGAACACGACCAGCATCTCCGCCGACCAGCGGTAATTGCCGGGGTAATACATGAAATGCCTGGCAGATGCGACGGGCGTGTCCATGAGGTGCTCCGTGGGAGGATTTGCGCGACGGGCCATAATAATCGAGGAACACCGTAAGACCGGGGTCTCTCCCCGTTTTGCCGCCAAGGAGAAAACATGCTGAAAGAATTCCGGGAGTTCGCGGTCAAGGGCAATGTGGTCGACATGGCCGTCGGCATCATCATCGGCGCGGCGTTCGGCAAGATCGTCGATTCGCTGGTGAAGGACGTGATCATGCCGCCGATCGGTTTCGTCCTCGGCAAGGTCGATTTCTCGAACCTGTTCGCGGTACTGAGGGCGGGGACGGTCCCCGGGCCGTATCCTACGGTTGAAGCGGCGCAAAAAGCCGGCGCCGTCACGGTGAACTACGGGATCTTCGTGAACAACGTCATCTCGTTCGTGATCGTCGCGTTCGCCGTGTTCCTGCTCGTGCGCGCGATCAACCGCCTGCGCCGGCAGGAAGAAGCGAAGCCGGCCGCGCCGCCACCGGCGCCGCGCGAAGAAGTGGTGCTGCTCACCGAAATTCGCGACGCGCTGAAGCGTCGATAGCCCGGCGGAATCCGACCAGCGGCCTACCGCACGCAGTAAGCCGCGAAGGCGGAAATCCAGTTAGCCGTGTTCCTGGATCCCGGCCTACGCCGGGATGACGCACCTATCGATCCGCCGGCGGACCTCTCGATCCGCCGCGCACGACGCAACCTACTGGTCCATCTTGAGCTTCGCGGCCGCGGCGATCTTGCGGTATTTCGCGGTCTCGGCGCGGATGAACTCGGCCAGACCTTCCGGCGACGTGGGCGAAGGCACGCCGCCTTCGCTCGTGATGCGCGTGCGCACGTTCGGGTCTTCGAGCGCTTTGCGGATCGCGCCGTTGAGGATGTTGATTACTTCCGTCGGCGTCTTCGCGGGGGCGAGCAGCGCGTACCACTGCGTGAGCTCGTAACCGGGCAGTCCCGCTTCGGCCATCGTGGGCAGGCCAGGGTAAGCATCGACTCGCGTGGTGGTGGTGACCGCCAGCGCGCGCAGCCGGCCGTTGTTGGTGAACGGCAGCGTCGTCACCGGACTGGCGAAAGCCATCTCGACCTGACCGGCGACGAGGTCGGTGGCGAAGAGCGCAGTGCCGCGATACGGCACGTGCACGATGTCGATGCCGGCCATCGTCTTGAAAAGCTCGCCGGACAAATGCGGTGCGCCGCCCACGCCGGCCGAAGCGAAATTGAGCTTGCCGGGCCGCGTCTTCGCGAACGCGATCAGCTCCTTCACCGTCTTGACCGGCAGGGACGGATGCACGACCAGCACGTAGGCGAGCTTCGCCCCGAGGCTCACCGGCGCGAGATCGCGCTGCGGCTCGAACGGCATCTTGCGTCCGAGCGCCGGCATGATCGCGAGCCCCGAGGACGTGCCCCACACCAGCGTGTAGCCGTCCGGCGCCGAGCGCACCACGAAGTCGGTGCCGATGAGCCCCGCGGCGCCATCGCGATTGATGACCACGATCTGCTGGCCGAGCACCTTGGTCATGCGTTCGGCGACGATGCGCGCGAACGCGTCCGTTGCCGCGCCCGGCGGAAACGGCACGACGAGACTCACGGGACGCTGCGGATACTGCTGGGCCTGCGCATGACCGGCCGCCAGCGCGAGCAGCGCGCCGGCGAAGATTCCCACACGATCTTTTTTCACTTTCTTCCCTTCACCCTATCTCTCTCGCCGCTTTGCGGGACGAGGGCATGTGCCTACCTAGTTGCCGGTCCTCGGCACGCGCTCCTCGAATTCGCGGCCGAAGACCGGTTTGTCACCTTCGTACGCCTCCAGCTTTCCGCGGATGACGAAGTCCTTTTTCGTGCACGAGACGTGCGTGCGGCTCTCCGTCCGGATCCGCCAGTCGCCGCGCTCGAACTCCCATGTCCACGTCACTTCCGCCGTCGCGCTCAATGGCTCATCCTCGACCAGGCTGTAGCGCTCGGTCGAGCGCGCTTCCGCGATCAGGTCGATCTCGTCGTAGCGATTGCGGCCGCTGGTGTCGGTGATCGCCACCACGGTCTCGCCTTTGCCGAGATCGGTCGTGATCGTGCGGTTGCGGCTGCCGGGCGTGAGCGCGGTGCGTGTGAACGGCGGCGCCGACTCCGGGCCCTTGAATTTGACTGCCGCGTCCGCGCGCGACGGCGGCCGCACCGGCAGCTCGATCGCGCTTTTTCCCGTGACGAGCGTCAGCGTGACCGGTTCGGGCGAGGGCCAGATGAGCGGCCAGTACGTCGTCGAGATCGCCACGCGAATGCGATGACCTTTCGCGAAGCAGTAACCCGTGTCGATCAGCGGGAACTTCACCTTGTACTCGCGGCCCGGCGTGAGCCGCGTGACCTTCTCGGAGCCGCTCAGATGCGTGAGGTTGAAGGTCTCGTACGAGACCCGCGTCGATGCGCCGTCCGGCGCGACGTCGCACAGGCGTACGCACAAGAACGCGAGGGGTCGATTCACAGACAGCGTGAGATCGACTGACGGCGTGCCGAGAATGTCGACGTCCTTCGTCAGCGGTTCCGAATCGAAACACAACGACTGACCGTCGTCGGCACGCTGATCGCCCGGCAGCTCGGGGCTCGGCCCGTGTTGAAACCACGGCATGAGCTCGCCCGAGGTGAGCCCGAGCGTCTGCGGCGATTTCCACGACATTTTGGCTGCGCGCACGGCGCGATCGCTCAGCACGCCGCCGGCATTCATGAAGAAGCGCTGACGCTTGATGCGTGGGCTCGGCCACACCTTCTCCGCAACCCAGCGGCCCGGCGACTCGGGATAGAAGCTTTTCGCGGGCGCGGAGCGTGCGATCCAGGCGATCAGCTTCGGATCGTATTCGACGCCGGTGTCCTTACCGCGCATCCAGTGGTCGTACCAGCGCAGCGCCTCCTGAAGGAGCCCGATCGCGGGACCGGGCATGCCGAGATGGCCATAGCGGTGGCCCCACGGCCCGATCACCGCTTTCGCCGGCGATTTGAGCTTCGACATCGATTCGCTGACCGAGCCGACGTATGCGCCATCCGCCCAGCCGGAGAGCGCGAAGAACGGCGCGACGATCCTGTCGTGGTCGATCGCGCGGTCCCGCCAGTAGGCATCGTTCGTCTGGTGCTTGAGCGCCGCGATGATCTGCGGCGTGTTGTGCTCGAGCCGCTCCATCCACATCTCGCGCCAGCTATGTCCCACGAGCTCGGGATCGGGCGGACGCGATTTGTAGCCGAAGACCTGGCTCGACCAGCGAATCGCGCGGATCAGGATGCAGCCGCCGCGGAACACCTGGCTGTAGCGGTAGCGGTCGGGCGCGTAGGACTGCGCGATCACCGCTTTGAGCTCGGGCGGCGCGCGAAATGCCGTCTGTATCCCCTGGAATCCGCCCCACGAGATGCCGAACATCCCGACCTGACCGTCGCTCCACGGCTGCTGCGCGATCCATTTCAGGACCTGCACGGTGTCCTCGGACTCGTCGCTGGTCGCGAACACGCCCTGGATGCCGTCGGAGTCGCCGGAGCCGCGAATGTCCACGCGCATCGTGGCGTAGCCGTGTCCGGCGAAATAGCGGTGATGCATCGCGTCGCGCGGCGCGTAGATGTCGCGCTTGCGATACGGAATCACCTCGATGATGGTGGGAACGCGCTTCTTTGCGGCGATGTCAGGGAGCCAGAGCTTGGCGGCGAGACGCACGCCATCGGGCATCGGGATCCAGCAGTCTTCGGTTTCGGTGTACGCGCGCGGAAAACGGGTGACGACTTTCAAGGGTTCCTGGGGGATTTGTTGCGGGGAGGCCGTACTATAAATCAGCCGAGGTCCCCGAAACGACATCGATCCCGAAGCCGTGCGGCCCGAGCTGCGCCAATTCTACGTCGAGTACGCCACCCGCACCGAACATGAGCGGCACTGGCGTCACGTCATGCGCAAGCAGATGCGTGCCGAACGCGCCTTCCTGCGCCACGAGGATATCGCGGCCTTGCGCCGCGACGGTGAGCGCCGCGCGCGTGAGCACGCTGGTCTCGCCGACCTGCGCGCCGACGATCATGTTCAGCCCGCGCTCGCGCAGCGCCCGGACCATCGCGAGCGAGCGCAACAACCCGGCCATCTTGGACACGCGCAGGTTGACGATCCACACCGAGGCTGGACCGGGCAGGCGATCGAGCTGCCCTGCCCGCGCGACGCTTTCGTCGAGCACGATGCGTGTCCGCAGCGTTTCGGCAAGGCGCGCCATGCCGTTCACGTCTCCGGCGGCGAGCGGCTCCTCGAGCCCGAAGAACGCGTAATCGAGCGCACCAAGATCGCGGAGCGCGCGCTCTGCATCGGGCCAGAGGTTGTTCGCATCGGCGCGCACGCTCCATGGCGACACACCCGCGGCATTCAGCGCCGCCACCTTCCGAGCATCGCGCGCGCCATCTCCGGACAGTTTGACCTTGAACAGCTGGAAGCCGGCGGCGAGATAGCGTTCCAGACCTGCGGCGAATTGCTCGCCGATGTCGTCGCCGAGCACGGCCGTGTAGCGAAAGCGGCCGCCGAGCGCCTGCAGCCCGAGCAAGGCCTCCACGCTCTTGCCCTCGACACGGCCGAGAAGATCGAGCAGCGCGAGCTCGACCGCGCACCACGCCGCGGGATTGCGATCGACTTCGCCAGCATTGCGATCGATCCACGCCCGTATGTCGTCCACGCCATGTATCGCGGCGCGCCACTCGCGCGCATGGCGCTCGCAAAACGCCAGCGCGCTGTCCAGGCTTTCGCCGGTGACGTACTCGCGCGGACAGCCCTCGCCGTGCCCGATGCCGCTGCCCGCTCGCGCCGTCACCCAGACCGTCTGCGTCTCCGCCCGTTCGGCGGATGCGTGCTTGAAGGCACCTCTGAACGGGATGCGCAGCGGCCGCGCTTCGATCGCGTCGAGAATCACGCGCCGTCCACGACCGTAGCGCCCGTAGAGTGTGCTGATAGCGCACCGCGTTCGTCTACATACGTATCGAGCTCGAACGCGAAATCTTTCGCGTACGCGATCGCAACGGCCTTGAATTGCCCTTCGCGTTGGCCGCGCGCGACGCAGAACTGCTTGTGCGCCTCGCCCGTTCCCGGCCGTAGCCACTTCGCCGTGATGCGCCCGAGCCTTTCGCTCTCGCGCTTCGCTTCGTATTCCAGATTGCACCCGCGAAGCCGCGCATCGACCGCGTCGCCGAACGCATCGGACGACGGGAGCGAGCCCGGACCCGGCTCGACGTAGAGACGATAGAGCCGCTTCGCTTCATCCGCCAGCATCATGACGAAGCGCGCGTCGCTGCCGTGGCTCGCCATGACATCGCGCACGGCGGTGAGCACCTGCGCTTCGTACAGCTTCTCGCCCGTGATGTTCGTGATGCCTTTGCCTTTCTGAACGAAGCGCAGCAGCGGCATCCTGTGGAGAAAGCCGGTGACCCGCACGAGGTCGTTGATGAAGTACCGGTACAGGCCGGACGGCGTCGTGACGATGACGTAGTAGTCGAAGCCTTTGCGCAGCCGGTCGAGCGTCAGGTACTCCGGTTCACCGCGATCCCATGCGTCGCGCTCGACGAATTCGAAGAAGTGCGTATCGGCCGTGGGCAGACCACTGCCCGCGCGGCGCCCGATCGTGATCGTCCCGCGGAACTCGCTCGCGACGTAGCCCAGCTCCAGGATGCGGGTGCGCGGAGCGAGCTCGCGCCGCACGGCATCCACGGCGATGCCGGCGCCGGCGCACGTCCACGTCACCACGAGACGCAGCTCCGGCCATAGATCGCACATCCGTAGCTCGCCGCGCGCGCGCAGGCGCTCGAGCTCGGCAACGCGGTCTGGATGCGTGCGCCGCAGCTCCTCCAGGAGCTCCCGCTCGTGCTCGCGGTAGAGCCGCATCAGCGCGAGCAGCGTCGAGGGATTGGCGGCGCCGAGATACGTGATGTCGCGCCGCTCGAGCGCGCGGCGCAGGATGGTCAGATATTTCAGACGGCTGTCGGCGATCGTCAGAACCTCCCCCGGCACGACGAACTTCCCGCGCACGATGCGTGGCGTGTCGCCCGCGACCATGCCGGACGCCGAGCCGTACGGCTTGCCGTTCGCCAGCACGCCTTCCTGCGCCGGGCTCACGATCGCGACGATGCCGCCCTTGAAAGCTTCCGGGCAGACGCGATGCTGATACGCGACGGAGGTACGGTGTATGCGCTGCAGGTCGCGCAGGTACGACGCCGTGAGCGGCACGTCCTTCGCGGCGCCCGTCGTGCCGCTGGTGCGCGCGTAGCGGGCCGGCAGCTCGGCCGTCAGTGCCGCCTCGCCGCGCTCGATCTGCGCGCTGATGTCCGGCCGCAACGCTTCGTGCTCGTGCACCGGCACGCGCCGGACGTAATCGTCGATCCCGGCGAGAGAGGCGAAGTCGTAGCGGCGCCCGAACGTCGTGCGCGCATTCGCGCGCACGATGCGCTCGAGCACCGCCCGCTGCGCGCTCATCGGATCGCGCACGAGCGCCGCGATACGGCGGCCCTCCACGCAGCGCGTGAGTCGCAGCGACCAATCGATCGCCGCGTTCGCCAGCAGCGAGCGCGCGCTGAGCCACGCGCGGAAAGGCATCCAGAGCTGTGCCCAGAAGCTCTTCGGATAACCGCGGTCCGGGATCCCGATGTCCCTGATCGGCGGGCCCGGCGGCAGGCGCCAGGTACCGAAGACGAGGTCCCACACGATCGTCGTATTCGAAAAATTGCAGTAGGCCGTCTTCGGGTCACGCGCGTGATGCCAGCGATGCGTCTCGGCACTGCCGACGACGTAATTCAACCAGCCGTAGCGCAACCGCACGTTGCTGTGCTGGAACAGGCCGTTCACCGAGTAGAGCAGGAAGTAGCACGCGAGCACTTCGGGCGCGACGCCGAGCGCGATAAAGGGCGCGGAGTCGAGGCTGAAATGCAGGGCCTTCTCGATGGGATGGAAGCGGCCGACGTTGAGGACGTACAGGATGTCGGGCGAGTGATGGACTTCGTGCAGGCGCCACAGCAGCGGATAGCGGTGGCAGGCGCGGTGCAGCCAGTAGCGCGTGAAGTCCACCAGCAGCACCACCGCAATGGCCTGCGCCGCGAGCGGCCAGTGATGCGGCCACAGGGCGCTCCGCGCGTGCTCGCTCGTCCAGGCCGCGAGCGCCAGCACTACGATGGCGGCGAGCGCCTGAGGCAGCGCGACCTGCACGAACGCCATGAACGCCGCGTCCGCACCGATGTCGCTCGCGCGTGGCCGCCACTCGAGGTGCTCGGGGCACTTCCATTCGAGGACGACGATGACGATGCCCACCGCGATGACCGGCAGGTAAGCCGCGGCGGCGAGCGGCGCGCCGGCCGCGAGCATCAACGCGAACGCGGCGATGGCGGCTGCGCTGAAGAGGGGGTACCAGATGTAGGGCAGTGTGCGAATAAGCATCATGATCTCCGATCAGCGGACGCAGCAACACCGAAATAGTGATAGTGGGCGAGCACCAGGATGTATGCCGCCAGGACGACATGGAACAGTGCGGGAATCCAGCTCGAAAACCAGTGCGGCGCATTGGCGACCGTAAGGCCTATCGAGATGCGCGCCAGCGACCCGGCCATGTAGATGCCGCCGACGCACAGCAGAACGCGCCCGGTGCGCATACGAGGCGCCGGCTTGCCGGAAGCGATCCTGCCAGCGATTACCAGCAGGATCGCGAGTAGCGCGAGCTGCACCGGCAGCAGGATTCCATAGGGCGGGCTGCTGCCCTGGAATGCCTCGAACGGCGGCAGTGCAGGTGTCGGTGCCCACCTTTGCAAGGCCTGTCCGAGCACGCGCAGCGCAAAGAGTGTCGAAAGCGCGGTGAGGGCAACAGCGTATCGCCGTGGCGATCCGCTCTGCAGTGGGTAGTGATGATCACTCGCGCTCATGCGGCCGCAATACTAGCGAGCGACGCCACTCCCGCAATACAGGCGCACGCGGTTGTACTTGATGAGCACGGCAGTAGCGAATCGTGCTACCGCGAATCTCAGTGCAGCTTGAGCTCCTCGGCCTCGCCGCTGACCGACCGTTCACGCTTGCGCGCAAGCATCTCGCGCTCGCGTTCGGTCGGTGTGCGGAAGTGCGGCTTCAAGGCCTTGACGCTTGCGCGCCGCGACAGGAGCGCCCGCAGCTCCTCTTCGTGCATGTCCGATTCGGCCAGGCGTCGTACCTCGCCGGCCTCCCGCGCCGCCACTGCGGTGCCGTCGCGGAACAGGATGCGGTTCTGCGCGATCGCGGTGACACGCGCATCGGGCGTGACGATACCGACCAGATTGAGCGGATCGGCGGCGCTCACGATCGCGAGCTCGCCGGATTTTTCGAGCTTGCGCACCGCGCGCAGGCGCCCCACCGCCTCCGGCAGCGCGAACTGCTCGCCGCCGAAGCCGCCGACGAAGCGGCCGCCCCGGATCTCGCCGCGCGCCTCGAGCCTGCGGTAAACCATCACCAGCTCGCGCCAGGTCGGCAGGCGCGATTCGCGGGCGAGCAGCGCGCGGAAGACCACCCCATAGCGTTTGAGCAGGATGCGCGCGATCGCCTCGACACGCTCCTCTTCAGCTTCCCTCCCCGTCGACGGGGGAGGCTCAGGGAAGGGGTGAACACCGTCCTCGCCAGTAAGCAGCGCCCACCGTCCCGCGGTATCGACGCCGTACGCCGAGCGCCGCGACCCCGGACGCCCGCCCGAAAGGCTCTTGCGTTTCTCGGACGGCGTGAGCAGCGCGCGCAGGCCGCTGAAGCTGTCGGCGGTGACGACGCCCACGCCTGCGAGCTCACCCAGCGCGCGCTCGACGTGCGTGCGCAGGAGCCCGGTCGCCGCGACGAGCTCGTGGAAGAACAGCGCGCCGCGCGCGCGCAAGGCTTCGTACACGGCGCGGCCAGCCGACGTGAGCGCCTCCGTGTCGAGCGGCGCCGAGACACGCCACAGCGGCGCGTGCTCGCGCAGCATCAATGCGATAGGTGAGCTCTTGAGCGGCGCCTTGCCGCCGTCCATCGGCGTCACGCGGCCCCACGCCACGCGGCCGCTCAGGCACAGCATGTCGATGTAGCCGGACGTGTAGTCGCGCACGCGCGCAGGCAGCACGTCGTGCTCCCACGCCGCGGCGCCGAGCTCGTAGCCGTCGAGTTGTTCGACGACCGCCGCGAGACCTTCGACGCCACTCACCTGCTGCTCGGCGGCGACGTGCTGCCAGTGCAGCAGGAAGCGCATGAACTCAGCGGAGCTGACAGGCTCGATCTCCGCCCGCAGGCGGCTGATGGTGTACCGATGGATGCGCGCGAGGAGCCGCCTGTCGCACCACTCCAGCTCCGACGTGCCGGGCGTGAAGTACCCGCGCATCGCGCGGCCTTCGGTTTCCAGGGCGAGCAGCGCGCTGTCTACGAGCTGCGCGACATCCTCGTGCCGGGGAAGGCCCGATTCGTAGGGTGCGCTGGTAGCGCACCGCGGTGCGTCATCGACACACCCTACGGTGCCGCCTGCGCCGCGACCACGGAAAGAGGTCGCTAGAGCCGCGGCCGTCACCGGCCCGAGCACCTCCATGCGACCACGGATGAGCTCACGCGCCGCGTCTTCCTGTGTCCACTGCTTGCGCAGACGCTCCGGGATCGCGGGCGCGCTCGACTGCGGCACGACCGCGCTCAGCTCGTCGAAGCGTTCGACCGGCACCCAGAACGGCCCCGTTCGCACGGCACGGCCGGCGGCGACCAGCTCGTCCATGAGGACGGGCCAGCCAACAGTCTCCCGCTGCCCGCTGGCGGCGAGACGGTTAGGCTGGGGAGCAACCTCGTCTTCGCGAATGAATCCGGCGAGGAGCAGCGCGTCGTGCAATTCATCCGCGGTGTTGGCATACGGCCACGCCTCTTCGCGCACGCGCTGAATGGCAGCCGGATCGAGCGCGCCGAGATCGTCCGCGCTGCGCGGTTCCGTCGCGCGCCGCGTGTAGACCGCGTGCGTGCGGCGCTCCTCGAGCGGCGCGTCGTCCAGAAAGGTGTAAACGGCCGAATTGACGAGCTCGTGACTGAAGACCGAGGGCTCCGGCGTTTCGCGCGCGTGGCATTCGATCTCGCCTCGGGCCATGCGCTCGAGAATGGAAATCAACTGCGGGAGATCCATCGCCTCTTCAAGCGCGTCGCGGATCGCCTGATTCACGAGCGGATGATCGGGAATCTCGCGTGCGCCCTGAATGTTGTCGAGGCACGCCGCCGCCTCCGGAAACACACCCTGTAGGAGATCCTCCGCGTACATGCGCTGGATCTGCGCCGGCACACGCGCACCGTTGCGGCTGCGCGGCACGGCGAGCGCAAGCGTCGTGGTCCAGCGCCAGCGCGCTTCGAAGATCGGGGAGGTGAGCACCGCCTGTATCAGCGTCTCGCGTACCGTATTCGGGTGCAGATAGCGGAACGGCTCGTCGAGCGGGAACGAGTGTGACGGTCCAAGCGAGATGATGACGCCCTCGTCGGTCGCCGCCGCCTGAAGCTCCAGATTGAATCCCTGACAGAACTTCTTGCGCAGGGCGAGTCCCCATGCGCGATTCACCCTGCTGCCGAACGGCGCGTGCAGCACGAGCTGCATGCCGCCCGACTCGTCGAAGAAGCGCTCCAGCGCAATGCGGTCGACGGTCGGCACGATGCCGAGGCAGCGCTTGCCTTCCGCGATGTACTCCGCGATCTGCTCGGCGGCCGCGCGCGAAAGCGCGTAGTGCTGCTCGATCCAGTCGGCCGCGGCGTCGGTGTCGCCCGCTTTGCGCGGCTCGTCGGGGCCGGGCAGTCTCGCGTCGGCACCGGCGCGCAGCCGCGACACCGCGGCGCTGACTTCGTTGCTGCGGGACGGCGCTTCCCCCAGCCAGAATGGCATCGACGGCGGCTGCCCCTGCGCATCGGCCACGCGCACGACGCCGCTCTGGATACGCAGGATGCGCCACGACGTGTTGCCGAGCTGGAAGATGTCGCCCGGCAGCGATTCGATCGCGAAGTCCTCGTTGAGCGTGCCGATGAACGTGCCCTCGGGCTCGAGCAGCACGCGATAGTCGAACACTTCGGGAATCGCGCCGCCGCACATGATCGCGGTCATGCGCGAGCCTTTGCGCGCGCGCACTTTCTCGTTCACCGCATCATGGTGGATCAGCGCCGCGCGCCGTCCGCGCTTGGTCGTGTAGCCCTGCGACAGCATTTCGAGAACGTCGCCGTACTCCTCGCGCGTGAGATCGCGATAGGGATGTGCACCGCGCATGAGATCGAACAGCGCGGTCTCGTCCCACTCTTCCGCCGCCGACTCGGCGACGATCTGCTGCGCCAATACGTCGAGCGGCTTGTCCGGCACCGTCACGCGATCGAGCTCGCCGTCCTTGACAGCGCGCACCATCGCCGCGCATTCGACCAGGTCGTCGCGCGTCAGCGGGAACACGCGGCCTTTCGGCAGCCCGCGCACCGTGTGCCCCGAACGTCCGACGCGCTGGAGCAGCGTTGCGATGCGGTTGGGCGACGAGATCTGGCAGACGAGATCGACGTGGCCGATGTCGATGCCGAGCTCGAGCGACGCGGTGGACACCAGCACCTTGAGCTGGCCGTTGCGCAGTCGCTCCTCGGCGTCGAGGCGTTTTTCCTTCGAGAGGCTGCCGTGGTGCGCGGCCACGTGCTCCGCACCGAGGAGCTCGGTCAACTGATGCGCCATGCGCTCGGCTAGGCGCCGCGTGTTGACCATGATAAGCGTCGTGCGGTGCGCTTCGATGAGCTCGAGCAGGCGCGCGTAGATCTCTTTCCAGACTTCGGCGGACATGACCGCTTCCAGCGGCGAACCCGGCACTTCGACTGCGAGGTCGATCTTGCGCTTGTGCCCGCGGTCCACGATCGCGCAGCCGGCCGCGCGGCGATCGGTGCCGGAGAGGAAGCGAGCGACCTCCTCGATGGGCTTCTGCGTGGCCGAAAGGCCAATGCGCTGGAGCTTGCGCCCGCAGGCGTGCTCGAGGCGCTCGAGCGACAGCGCGAGGTGCGCGCCGCGCCGCGATTCGAGCACCGCATGAATCTCGTCGACGATGACGACGCGTGCGGTCTTCAGCATCTCGCGCGATTTCTCCGCGGTCAGCAGGAGATACAGGGACTCGGGCGTCGTCACGAGGATGTTCGGCGGCGTGCGCAGCATCGCCGCGCGCTCGGCCTGCGGCGTGTCTCCGCTGCGCACGGCGGCGGTGATGCGCACCGGCGCATAACCGATGTCTTCCGCGAGGCGGCGGATCTCGCGCCGCGGCTCGGCGAGGTTCTTGTGGATGTCCGCCGAGAGCGCCTTCAGCGGCGAGACGTAGATGACGCGCACCTCGTCCGGCAGCTCGCCACTCGCCAGACCTTCGCGGAACAGCTCGTCGATCGCGGTGAGAAACGCCGCCAGGGTCTTACCCGAGCCCGTCGGCGCGGCGATCAGCGTGTCGCGGCCCTGCCGGATCGCTTGCCAGCCTTCGAGCTGCGCCTCGGTCGGCGCGAGCACGTGGCGCGCGCCGTCCGTGGTATCCGCGAAGCGGTTTTCCCACCAGCGCTGAAGAACGGGATGGAAGTCGGAGGGCAGCAAGGGCGTAAGTATAGATACAGCGGATCGTCGTAAGTTCAGGGCGGCGCGTGACGCGTAGGGACGGCGGCCGGTGCGCCATCGGCGCACCCTACGAAACCGCCGACCGTGCGCGATCGCGCGGGTACACGAACGTAGGGTGGGTCAATGACCCACCAGCCAAATCACTCCACCTTCGCGCCGGAGTACTTGACGGCCTTCGCCCACTTGGCGATCTCGTCGTTGAGGTACTTCGCGAACTGTTCGGGCGTGGTCCCGCTCACCATCGTCGCCTGCGCGAGCATGCGCGATTTGAACTCCGGGCTCTGCACGATCTTCACGAGCTCGCCGTTCAGCCGCGACACGATCGCCTTCGGCGCGCCTTTCGGCAGCATCACGCCATACCACTGTGACGCTTCGTAGCCCGGCACGCCGGCCTCCGCCACCGTCGGCAGATGCGGGGCCGCTTCGAAGCGCGCGGCGCTTGAGATCGCCAGCGCGCGCAGCTTTCCGGTCTTCTCGTGGGGCAGAACCGTCGAGGCCGGCGGCACGAACACCGACGATTCCCCGCTCAGTACCGCGACCGTCGCCGGCCCGGTGCCCTTGTACGGCACGTGCAGAAGGTCGATGCCGGTTACGGTCTTGAACAACTCGGTTGCGAGGTGCGAGGTCGATCCGCTGCCGCCGGAGGCATAGCGGATCTGGCCGGGCTTTGCTTTCGCCAGCGCGATCAGCTCCTTCACGCTCTTCACCGGCAGCGACGGATGCACCGCGATGATGTTCGGGGCCGAACCGAGGTGCGAGACCGCGATGAAATCGCGCGCGGGATTGACCGGCCATTTCGGATACAGGCTCACGTTCATCGCCATGTTCGCGGTCGCGAGCACGATCGTGTAACCGTCAGGCGCCGCGCGAGCGCCGATCTCGGCGCCGATCGTGCCCGCGGCGCCGCCGCGGTTATCGATCACCACCTGCTGCCCGAGCTTCTCCGAGAGATCAGGCCCGATCTGACGCGCGAAAAAATCGGCGCTGCCACCCGGGACGAACGGCACGACGAATCGAATCGGCTTCGAAGGGTAGACCTGCGCGTGCGCAATCCCGGTGCACGCGTACATCGTCATTCCCGCGCAGGCGGGAATCCAGTAACGCATCCTCATGGCTCCTCCTCGATTGTTATGTGTCAAAACTGCTTCGCGCCGGAGTACTTCACGACTTTCGCCCACTTCGCGATCTCCTGCGCGAGATACGCACCGAATTCCGCCGGCGTGCTGCCGATCGGGATCGACGCGTCGCTCAGCAACCGGGACTTGAGGTCCGGCGCGTTCACCACCTGCACGAGCTCACTGTTGAGCCGCGCGATGATGCCCTCCGGCGTCCCCGTCGGGACGAGGATGCCGTACCACTGGTGCGCCTCGAATCCGGGCAGGCCCGATTCGGCGACCGTTGGCATTTCGGGCAGTCCGGCGAAACGCTGGGCGCTGGTAATCGCGAGCGCGCGCAGCCTGCCGCTCTTGGCGTGCGGCAACACGAGCAGCGTGGGCGAGATCACCACCGACGCTTCGCCGCTCAGGACGCCGATCATCGACGGCCCTGAGCCGTTATAGGGCACCTGAAGGAGATCGACCTTGGCCATCGTCTTGAAGTACTCGGCGTCCAGGTGCAGGAGCGAGCCGACACCGCCTGCATAACTGATCTGCCCCGGGTGCGCTCTCGCGAGTGCAATCAGCTCTTTCACCGACTTCACCGGCAGCGACGGATGAACCGCGAGGATGCTGGGCGTCTTCGCGAGCAACGACACCGGCGCGAAATCCTTGAGCGGGTCGAACGTCCTTTTCGCGAACAGGCTCACGCCCGCGGCCATGTTGGCGGTGCCGAGCACGATGGTATAGCCGTCGGGCGGCGCCTTGGCGCCGATGCTCCCGCCGATCGTGCCGCCCGCGCCGCCGCGGTTTTCCACGACGACTTGCTGACCGAGCCGCTCGCCGAGCTTCGGCGCCACCATGCGCGACGTGGTATCGGCACCACCGCCCGGTGTGAACGGAACGATGAAGCGGATCGGTTTCGATGGGTACGCCTGTGCGTGAGCAACGGCGCCCCCGAATGTCGTCGCCAATAAGGTCGTCATTCCCGCGACGGCGGGAATCCAGTCACGCCTCGTCATTACGCCTCCTCGATTTTTATGGGTTTACTGCGCCCTGCCGTCTTCGACGAGCCGAAGCCCGGCATCACCATCGACAGCGCGCCGATGCGGCTGCCGGCGCAGATCAGCATCAGCTCATCGGGATCGTCGAGCGCGTAGTGCAGGGTCGTCTCGTCCGCTGCGGTGACATCGCCTTCGATACGCCCGGCGCGCTTCAGATCCGCCACGCTGCGCCCGCTGTGCGCGACAACGAACTCGCGAATCTGCTTCTTGCTCCAGCCACTGCCGCGCAGAATCTCGGCGTGCTCGCCGCCGAGCACGATCGCCGCGGGCGTGCGTCCGAGGATGGCAATCGAGCCGAGAAACGAGATCGAGTCGGCGATCGCGCGCAGCAGTTGCTCGTGATTGCCGTAGTTCCAGATCTGGGTCATCGTGCTCGCCGCGATCAGCGTGACCGTGCTCTCATCGGGCCTGAAGCCGCGCTCGACGTGCCACGGCTCCCACGGATGCTCTTCCTCGTACTCGGCGATGCAGCAGGTGTACTTGCCGGGCGTGCCCATCGTCGCGCGATCCGAGATGCCCGGCTGGTATTTGAGGCAGTTCAGCAGCACGAGGCGAATCGCACGGCCGATCGTCGCGTTCGCGCGCACACCGGGTCCGAAGACGTTGTTGGTCGCGTTGATGCCGAGCTTCGCGGCGATCGGACCGTTCACGAGCACGACGATCGTCGGTCCGGAGAGCGCCGCCGCGACGTGATGCAAACCGAATTCGCGTGCGGCCAGCCCTTTCACCGCCGCCACGATCACCGGCATGTATTCCGGCAGACAGCCCGCCATGACTGCGTTGATCGCGACTTTTTCGGCAGTGACGGCGGCCTTGCGGGAGGGCATCTCCGCGATGACGTCTTCGCCGCGCAACCCGGCAGCGGCCAGCATCGCATCGACGAGCGGCCGCGTTGCCGGCACGACGGGCAGGCCGTCGGTCCAGCCGCGGCCGTAGCAGTACTCGATCTGCTCCGAAGCCGTCGGGCCGCTTCGAGATTGGCCGTCCACGCGTGTGCCTACGACGGCTGGCCCTGGCGCAGGAGCGTCAGGACCTTATCGACGAGCTCATCGGCACGTTGCGCGATGCCTTCGGCAGAGAGGCTCCCGAGCGGGTGCGGCATCATCACGAAGCGGAAGTCCGGCACGCCCCACAGCTCAGCCATTTCCCTGGCGGTCGACTCGAACGCGTCGGTGACGATCGGCACCGCCGGAATCCCGGCTTTTTCGAGGATCACTGCGTCGAGGAGACTCCCCGACGAGCAGGCGCCTCAGTCGCCGACACCCGCGACGACGAAATCGGTGCGGCCGCGCAGCTCGGCGAGCTGGGCTTCGGAGAGCGGCGCGCGCTGGTGCTTGCGCACTACCCTTTCCACCGACATGCCGTAGACGCTGCGCAGATGCTCGGCGAGCTTCAGCAGCACCGCCTCCGAGTTCTTGCGCGTGTTGTCGATCAGGCCGATGCGCAGGCCTTTGAGATCCTGCGGCCGCGGCGCGTATTTGATGTGCTCGCGTGCGGCGGATATGGTGGGATCGAGAATCTCGTCCATGGGTGCGCCTCCTCTGCGCGTCTCGTGTGATGGCTCGGAGTTGCTATAGTAAAGACGCGGCGACTGCCGCGCTAAGCGATTTTTTGCGTCGAGAGGCACAGCCCGAGACGCGTCGTAGGCTCTCATGTACTCACCATTCGACCTCGGCGGCAAAGTGATGCTCGTGACCGGCGGCAACGGCGGCATCGGTCTCGGTATGGCCGAAGCGCTCGTACGGGCCGGCGCGACGGTGTGCATCTGGGGGACGAACGCGGAGAAGAATGCGGATGCGCTCCGGAAGCTCACGGTGCATCGCGCGGATACGATCGCGATGCAGTGCGATGTCGCAGACGAAGCCGCGGTCAACAGCCGGATCGACGAGCTCGTCGGCCGACTCGGACGCCTCGACGCGTGCTTTGCGAACGCGGGGTTGATCGGGGATACGCGCGTGAAATCGTTCGTCGAGATGGAGTACGACGAGTGGCGCCGCGTGATGCGGGTGAATCTCGACGGCGCATTTCATACGCTGCGCGCGGCGGCGCGGCACATGATCGCCGCACAGCGCGGAGGATCGCTCGTCGCGACCTCGAGCATCGCGGCGCTGTCGGGCCCGCCGCGGATGGAGCATTACGCCGCGTCCAAGGGTGCTGTTATCTCGATGACGCAGGCGCTCGCGGTCGAGCTCGCGCGTTTTCATATACGCGCCAATGCAATCCTGCCGGGCTGGATCGAGTCATCGATGACTGCGGACGCCTTCGCTTACGACAAATTCGTGGAGAAGGTGCTCCCGCGAGTGCCACTGCGCCGCTGGGGCACGCCGGAGGATTTCGGCGGCATCGCGGTGTATCTCGCGAGCGATGCGAGCGCGTATCACACCGGCGATTCGATCGTGATCGACGGCGGGTATACCAAGTATTGATGGTGGGCTGGCACCCACCCTACGGCTCCGGAACGCCTTACGTAGGATGGGTCGAAGACCCACCGGCCGCGGGCGCCCACTCGCCGCGCTCCTCCAGGACTTTGCGCAGGACCTTCAGCCCTTCGACCGTGCACGGCGCGCCGCCGTACGTTCCCATCTGGAAGATGACTTCGGCGACCTCCTGCTTCGTCGCACCTACGTTCAGCGCGGCGTTGCAGTGGATGTGCAGCTCGTCCCAGAAGCCGCGCACGGTCAGCGCCCCCACGGCGCACAACTCGCGCTCGCGTTGCGTGAGCACCTCGCGCGCGTACATGCGTCCCGTGTAGAACATCGAGATGTGGCGCGCGAGCTCCGGGTCGAAGTCCTTCCAGACCGCGTACGCGCCCCCGCGCCCGGAAGGTCCGAAGAGCTTCTTCGCCGTTTCCTGGGTGAGCTTCGCGCGTTCTTTTTCGCCCATGTTTCGTTCCGTCATTCCAGCGCAGGCGGCCGGACGATTACCTCAGAAAATCCCGGACCGACTTGATCGGTGTGCCGTCCTTGCGCGTGACCGCGCGCGTGACGCTCAGGTTGTAACCCGAGGTGAGGATCGCGTTCATGTGGCGCTGGTGTCCGCCGCCCACGACGACCAGGATGTCCTGGGGGCGGTTGACGATCGGCACCAGCGCATCGTCGTCGTTCATGTCGACGAATTTCGGCAGCGGCGACATGTCCCAGCCGCCCCGGTCGCGCATCTCGCGGATTGGCTTGCGCGCGTGCTCGAAGATAAAGCTCGACACATCGGACTTCGACCAGCCCTGCTCCGCCATCCAGTTCGCGCTCTCGGCCGGCACGAGCAGCATGTGCTCGCACCGCAGTCCCGATCGATAGAGGCCGTTGCTGCCGAGGTTCGACATCGAGGATGCGGCCGAGCCGAGATACTTGTGAACCGTGTGGCTCTTCTGGTCGTTGATGTTGTGCGGCGCCTCGGCGCACAGCATCGTCACCGCGCTTGTCTCGCGCGTAAAGCCGCGGTCGACGTGAAAGGGCGGCCACGGACTGTTCTCCTCGTCCTCACCCATCGTGTACGTGAACTTCCCGGGATGGCCGTGCGTCGCCATGTCGGTCACACCCGGCTTGTTGCCGCCGACGTTGATCATGACGAGCCGAATCGCGCGCCCGAGCGTCGCATTAGCGCGCCAGCCGTGACCGAACAGGTTTTGCCGGCAGTTGACGTCGAGCTCCTTGCGGATCGGCCCGTGCACGATCATGAGATGCGCGCCGGGATGCGTCGTCGTCTGGCGGCCGTACAGGTTGTAATCCGGATGGACCATCGCCTCGATCGCCGTGATCAGCACCGGCAGATATTCGGGCCGGCAGCCCGCCATCACCGCGTTGATCGCGATCTTCTCGACCGTCGCTGCGCCGTTGCGCGGCGGGACGATACCGACGATGTCGCCGGGCGCGCGATCCGTATAGCGCAGCATGTCGGCTACGCGCGCTTCGGTCGGCGGATAGACCGGCAGCCCGTCGGTCCAGCCCTTCTCGTAGCACGAGTCGAAGAAATCGAAGATGTCCTCGATCGAGCCGTCGATCTCGTAGAGCCGCGCGGGTTTCGCGGCAAGATGTTTCGGCGCCGTGCTCATGATCCGCGCGTGATCGCCGCTTTCACCTGATCGTAGACGGCGCGCACTTTCTCGCGCAGCTCATCGGCGGGCCGGCCGGCGATCGGATGCGGAATGATGACGGTGGGCAACTCGGGCATGCCCTGCATCTTCGCGAGACCTTTGCCGTAGCTCGCGAACGCGTCGGTCAGAAATGTGGCCGTCGGGACGTTGCGCTTTTCGAGGCTCATGCTGTCGCGGACACTCCACGACGAACATGACCCTCAGTCGCCGATCGCGGTTACCACGGCATTACAGGTCGCGACCTGGTCCATCAGGTCCGGTTTCGCGCCGCTCACCGACTCTTTGCGGAAGTAACGGAACTCCGCGTTCGGAAAGTCCTTCTTGAGCAGCGTCTGCACTTCGCCGAGCAGCACGTCGACGAGATCCTTCGTGTTGTCGAGCAGGCCGATCGTCATGCGATCGAGGTTGGGCGCACGCGGCGCGAGCGCATCGTGCTCGCCCGCTTCTTCCGCGGTCGGGTCGTAGACGCGGACCTTGCTCTTTTCGAGAACGGCTTCGGTCATGGGGAGTCTCCTCGCGAGAATACGTTTGGAGTCTAGCACTACAATCGCCGTATGGATTTCACCTTCACGCCCGAGCAGGAAGCGATCCGGGATGCGATCGCGAAAATCTGCACAGCGTTCGACGCCGACTACTGGCTGAAGAAAGATCGCGACGGCGGCTTCCCGCTCGACTTTCACGCCGCGCTTGCACGCGACGGCTGGCTCGGCATCGCGATGCCGGAGGAATACGGCGGCGCCGGACTCGGCATCACCGAAGCAGCGCTCATGATGCAGACGATCGCCGCCTCCGACGCGGGCATGTCCGGCGCGTCCGCCGTGCACATGAATATCTTCAGCCTGAATCCCGTCGTCGTGTACGCGACGCACGAGCAGAAGCGGCGCTGGCTGCCGCCGCTCATCGCCGGGCAGGACCGGGCGTGCTTCGGCGTCACCGAACCGAACACCGGACTCGACACGACACGGCTGCAGACGCTGGCGCAGCGCGAAGGCGACGACTACGTCCTCTCCGGCCGCAAGATCTGGACGTCCACCGCGCAGGTGGCGAACAAGATCCTGCTGCTCGCGCGCACGACCCCGCTCGACAAGGTCGCGAAACCGACGCACGGGCTCACGCTGTTCTACAGCGATCTCGACCGCGCGAAAGTCGAAGTGCGCGAGATCGAGAAAATGGGACGCAAAGCGGTCGATTCCAACATGCTTTTTTTCGACGGCGTGCGCGTGCCGGCCGCCGACCGCGTCGGCGAAGAAGGCCGCGGCTTCGAGTACATACTCCACGGCTTCAATCCGGAGCGCATTCTGGTGGCTGCCGAAGCGGTCGGCATCGGCCGCGCCGCGCTCGCGCGTGGCGCCGAATACGCACGCACCCGCGTCGTCTTCGGCCGCCCGATCGGACAGAACCAGGGCATTCAACATCCGCTCGCCCGCTGCTGGATCGAGCTCGAGGCCGCGAACCTGATGGTCTTCAACGCCGCGGCGCTCTACGACGCCGGCAAGCCCTGCGGCACCGAAGCGAACGCCGCGAAGTACCTGGCGGGCGAGGCGGGATTCCGGGCGTGCGAAACCGCCGTGATGGTGCATGGCGGCATGGGTTACGCGAAGGAGTACCACGTCGAGCGGCTGCTGCGCGAATCGCTGATTCCGCGCATCGCGCCGGTGAGCCCCGAGCTCACGCTCTGCTTTATCGCGGAGAGGGCGCTGGGGCTGCCGAAGTCCTACTAGTCCCAAATTTACGTCAGTTCCAAAACCCTACCGGTTTTTGACGCTGTTCGGACGGGGTAAACCGCAAAGTGTCGTCGCGGAGTGACGCTCCGAACGGCCGCAGGTACGGTGTCGATTACGAGCTTTAACCCGCTCCCGGCTGAATTATCTGGATTTTTCAGAACCTGCCGCCCGCGTGGTCCGCTTTCTGCTTTAGGGGAGATCGTCAGACAGGCCATATGGGCCTTCCCGTTTCACGCAAGAAAGGACGAAGTCATGAACCGCAAAACGACGATCCAAAAAGAGCGCAGGAAGAAGTCGGCGTTTGTCGTGGCAAAAGCGAGCGCGTGCACCTGGGCGGTGGCGTTCTCACGACGCCTGATTCCCGGCGCGCTCTTCAATTCGCGCGAAGCGGCGCTCAACTACGCCCGCATGCTCGCGCGGACGGCGGGCCTGCGCTCGCCGCAGGTGATGGTGCTCGGTGACGCGTAATAGCGCGCGGCGTGCACCACAAAAAGCTAACGAAGGAGGTGCTGCTTGAAGACTTGTCACATCTATCCGGTGTCGGCTGGTCCGGGCGTCTACCACTGGAAATGGCGCTGCGTGGACGGTAAGCGCAAGTCCGCTTCGTCGCGGAGCTTCGAGCTCTTCTACGACTGCGTCGAGGACGTGCGCAATCACGGCGGCGAAGTCGATCTGGACCACGTGCACCAGGACATTGCAAACGAAGGCGCTAACGCGAAATTCGTTTCGCAGGCGTCGCGCTCGTAGGAGCGCACTGGAGACCGTCATGCCGGACATTCTCAAATTCCTGTCGGCTGCTCTGATCGCGGCGGCAGCGTCCGGTTGCATATCGCACGGTCCCGGCGGTATTGCGTATTCGACCGACGAACCGAAGGAATCGGCCGTCGGCGGTACCGCCGGGACCGGGGGCGGCACGCTGTCGGGTGGCAGCAACGGCGAAGCCGAGAGCAAAGAGAAGCGCGCGACGCCACCAGTCGGCACCGACCGCCACGGACACGGGCCCGCCGCCGGCGCGATCGTCGATCCAACGGGCGCCGCCACGCGCGGCAATCCGTATTAGCCGTTCGTCCTTCGACAGGCTCAGGACGACGGGCTCGTAGGCCGAACCCACCACCCCGAACCCGCGGTAAGCTCCGGCACATGGCCGGAGCCACCGAACGCGTCGCGTCGTTCATCGCGGCGACCTCGCTCGATCATCTACCTGCTGAAGCCGTAGACAAGGCGAAGAAGGCCATCGCCGATACGTTCGCGGCGATCCTCGCGGGCGCGGGCTCGGAGGTTGCGCACCCGCTGATGACCTACGGCGAGCGTATGCGCGCCGCCGGCGAGGTCCCGATGCTCGGGACCGGCGTCACCGCGTCGCCGGAGACCGCGGCGCTCGTGAACGGCACGTTCGGCCACGCGCTCGACTACGACGATGTGCTGTCGATGATGCCGGCGCATCCGAGCGCCGTGATACTCGCCGCCGCGATCGCGAAGGGCCTGCACGGCGCCACCGGGCGCGACCTGATCGAAGCGTACGTGCTCGGCGTCGAGGTCGGCGGGAAGATCGGTGTCGGGATGACTGTCGGCCACTACCAGCGCGGCTACCACGCGACCGGCACGCTGGCGCTCTTTTCCGCGCTGGCCGCGCTGCTCAAGCTTCATCGCGTCGACGTTGCGATCGCCTGCCAGGCATTCGGCATCGCGGCATCGATGGCGAGCGGCCTGCGACGCAACTTCGGCACGATGACGAAGCCGCTGCACACCGGCATCGCCGCGCGCAGCGCGCTCACCGCGTGCGAGCTCGCGGCCTCCGGCTTCACCGCGGCGCCGGACATACTCGAAGCGAAAGCGGGCTTGTATTCAACGCTCGGTGTGGCCGAATCGAGCGCCGACGTCACGGCCACGCGGCTTGGTAAGCCGTTCGTGATCGTCGATCCGGGCCTAGCCCTCAAGAAATTTCCGTGCTGCTACGCCTCCCACCGCGCGATGGACGGGCTGCTGTCGCTGCGCGAGGAGCTCAAGTTCGATGCCACGAGCGTCGAGAAGATCGTCTGCCGGATGCCGCCGGGCGGCATGCACGTGCTCACCTATCCGAAACCCGTCACCGGACTCGAAGCGAAGTTCAGCCTCCCCTACCCGCTCGCGGCCGCCGCGCTCGACGGCGCATTCTCGCTATGGACGTTCACGGACGAAGCGGTCAAGCGCCCCGAGATCCTCGCGCTGTACGGGCGTATCGACGCGCACGAGGATGCGGCGTGCCGCGGAGACGATCCCGAATTCGACCAGCGCAGCTCCGGCAGCCGCGGTTTCGTCGAAGTCGAAGTGAGGCTGCGGGACGGCCGCTCGGGCAGGGTGCGCGTGGACAAGGCACCCGGCTCACCCGCGCGCGAGCTCTCGTGGGCCGATCTCGAGCGGAAGTTCGCCGACTGTGCGTCGCATTCGAAGACGGTCGACCCGGACAAGGCGCGGCGCGCGTTCGAGATGATCCGGCGGCTCGACGAGCTCTCGGAGGTCGAGCAACTGATCGACCTGCTGCGGTGAACGCCGAACATCGCGATAGACTCATGCTACCGTCACCCCCGCGAAGGCGGGGCTCCAGAGCGGTCACTGGATTCCCGCCTGCGCGGGAATGACGGTTTAGTTGGCGCGAAGGACGGTGTCGATAACGAGAGGGGGACGCATGAGCCGTTTTCTACTTGCCTTGTGTATGGCGTTCATTGCCGCGTCCGCCGCCGCGCAGTATCCAAACCGCCCGCTGCGGCTCATCGTGCCGTTTCCGCCGGGCGGCGCCACCGACATCCTCGCCCGGGCGATTTCGCTCAACGCGCGCGATACCTTCGGGCAGACCATCGTCGTCGACAATCGGCCCGGGTTCGGCGGCGCCGTGGGTTCGGAGATCGCCGCGCGCGCGACGCCCGACGGTTATACGCTGCTCCTGGGCTCGACCTCGACGATCTCGATCAACCCGGTGCTCTTCTCGAAGCTCGCGTACCACCCCGTGCGCGATTTCGCGCCGATCACGCAGATCGCTTTCGTGCCGCATCTCCTCACCGCGAGCACGGGAGTCGCCGCCTCCAACCTCAAGGAATTCATCGCGCTCGCCAAGTCGAAGCCGGGCCAGCTCCAGTACGGCTCGGCCGGCAGCGGAACGCCGCATCACATCGCGCTCGAGATGTTCAAGCAGATGGCCGGCGTGAATCTGCTGCACGTGCCTTACAAGGGCACCGCGCCGGCAGTGCTCGATCTGTTGAGCGGGCGCGTGCACGTCATGTCGGCCGAAGTGCTGGCGGTGCTGCCGCACGTTCGCGCCGGGAAGCTCCGCGCGCTCGGCATGGCGACGAGCGCGCGCAACCAGGTCGCGCCGGATATTCCGACGGTCTCCGAGGCCGGCGTTCCCGGATTCGAAGTGACCTCGTGGTACGGCATATTGGCCCCGGCAGGCACCTCGCGCGACATCGTGAGCCTGCTGTCGCGGGGCATCGCGAAAGCGGTCAAATCGCAGGACATGCAGCAGCGCTTCTCGGATCTCGGTGCGACGCCGGTCGGCAGCACGCCGCAGGAATTCGCCGCGTTCATCAAACGTGAAGGCGCGAAATGGGCGAAGGCCGTGAAAGAATCCGGCGCCAAGGTGGAATAGAGGAACCCTCATGAAACGCGACACGATCGGCACGCTACGCACGCGCAAGCTCACCTACTCGTTCGGGGTCGAGATCCTGGACATCGATCTCAGGCGGGAGCTGCCTGACGCGGCGATCGCGGAGGTCCGCGCGCTCTGGAACGAGTACGGCATCGTGCTCATGCGCGGTCAGGACGTGACGCCGCAGCAGTTGATCGCGTTCAGCCGGCGCTTCGGCGAGCTCGATCTGCACGAGACGCTGAAGCCGTTCCGCCATCCCGATCATCCCGAGCTCTTCGTGCTCTCGACGATTCCGGTGGACGGCAAGCCGTCGGTGAGCGAGAACGTCGGACGCCACTGGCACTCGGATCTTTCGTACACGCTGCGCCCGCCGCTGGGCTCGATCTTCCATGCGCAGATCCTGCCGGAAGTCGGGGGCGACACGATGTTCGCGAGCATGGCCGCGGCCTACGACGGGCTCTCGGAGAAGTTGAAGCAACTGATCGAAGGGCTCGACGCGGTGCACGACTACATGGGCGTGGAGAACATGAAAAAGCGCGACCCGAAGCTCGTCGCGCAGCTTCGTGAAGCCAACCCGCCCGTGGCGCAGCCGCTCGTGCGTCCGCACTGGGAAACGGGACGCAAGTGCCTGTACCTGAGCGAGCAGATGACCAAGCGCATCGTCGGCATGACCGAGCGCGAGTCGATGCCGTTATTGCGGATGCTGTTCGAGCACTCGGTCGATCCGCTCTACACGTACCGGCACCGGTGGACGGTGAACGACATCATCATGTGGGACAACCGCAGCACGATGCATCTCGCGCTCGCGGATTTCGCGCCGGGGGCGCATCGCTACTGCATGCGCACGACGATCCTCGGACGTCCCAGCGGCTATCTCGTCGAGCGGTAGCCGTCATTCCCGCGAAGGCGGGAATCCAGCCCGCGTCATTCCCGCGAAGGCGGGAATCCAGTACCGGTGTTCTGCACCCACGCCTTCGCGGGGGTGACGCCCTTTGCCGCATCCCACATCTGCTCATACGCGGCTTCGAGCTGCCGCGTAAAGGCCGCCGCATCCATCAGCGGTGACGCCGCGATGCGCGACCGCAGCTCCGCGCGAAGCTGCGCCAGGGCGTCCAGATCGGATGCCAGCCGCTGCGCGATGCCGACATAGTCGTCCTCGCTCGCGGCGACCAGCTCGTCCAGCCCGATGTTGCGCAGAAAACACAGCGTCTGGCGTCCGGCGATCGTCGGCTGCTCCAGCGTGACGGGCGGCACGCCCATCCACAGCGCTTCCAGACTCGTCATGCCGCCGCAGAACGGGAACGGGTCGAGCGCGATGTCGACGCCGGCATACGCGGCGAGCAGCGGCGCGTGCCCGACGTACCGGCTCAAATCCAGGCGATCTCCGGCGACGCCGTGGGCGGCGAACCGCCGGCGCACGTGCTGCACGTTTGCAGCATCGTGCAGCCCGATCGACCTGAGCTCGAGACGGCTGCCCGGCACCGCGGCCAGCACGCGCGCCCACAAGCGCATGACGCGGTCGTTCAGCTTCGAGACGTTGTTGAAGCAGCCGAACGTCACATGGCCCGCGCGCAGCGCCGGCAGCGCCGACACCTCCGGCGCGTATTGCGGCGGCTCGTAACAGAAACGCGTGTCGGGAAGGCGCACGAGGCGCTCCGTGAAATACCGCTCCTGGCCCGGAGGCGACGAGTGCTCGTCCGTCACGAAGTAATCGATCGTCTCGAGCCCTGTCGTGTTGAAGTAGCCGAGCCAGCTCACCTGCACCGGCGCGGGTTTGAACGCGAACGCAGGAAGCCGCGTTCGCGCCGTATGCCCGGCGAGGTCGACCAGCAGATCGACGCGGTCAGCGAGCACCTGATCGCGGAATTGTTCGTCGGTCAGGCCCGAGACGTCGTGCCAGTGATCGCTCAGGCGCTGCAGCCGCGCCGTGACGTCGTCACCCGCGGCCGCATTGGAATAGCAGAAGATCTCGAAGCGCGAATGGTCGTGATGCGCCAGCGTCGGCGCGAAGAGATACGTCACCGGGTGGCGCTTCAAATCCGGCGAGACGTACCCGACGCGCAGCCGCGTGCCCGTCGCCCGGTCCCGCGAGTGTTGCAGCGGCGAAGCCCGTAGCGCCATAACGCGCCGGCCCCAGTCGCGATGCGCCTCGAACACCTGCTGCGGCGTGATCGACGCATCGTAATTGAGCGAGCCGAGGACCGTGCTGTGCGCCTCGATGCCGCTCGGGTGCAGCTCGCAGACGCGGCGGTAGTGCGGCAGCGCCTCGGCGGCGCGGCCGAGCCACGTCAGACAGTTCGCGAGATTGTTGTGCGCGACGAGGTTGTCCGGCTCGCTCTCGAGCACCGCCTCGTACTGCTCGACCGCTTCGGAGAGCCGCTTCTCGCGCTCCAGCGCCGCCGCGCGTTCTAAGCGCCGCGCGAGCGGAACCGGGGCCGGCCTGAACGCGCGCCGCAGCAGCTCGAGCAGCATCGACGCGCGCTAGAGGGCGTCTTTTTTGATGCCGGCGCTCTGGATGATCTTCGCGTAACGCGCCATTTCGCTGCGCACGAGATTGCCCATGTCCGCGGGCGATCCGAGCCAGGGATTCATCCCTGCATTCGCCATCTGCTTGCGTAACGCCGGATCGTCGAATGCGCGCGCGACCTCGCGATACAGCCGGTCCACGATCTCGCGCGGCGTGCCGGCGGGCGCGAGCATGCCGTACCAGATCGACATCCTGAAATTCGGGTATCCCGCTTCGGCCGATGTCGGCACGTTCGGCAACGTCGCCTCGCGCTTCTCCGACAGCACCACGATCGGCCGCACCTTGCCGGCCTTGATGAGCGGCAGGACCGACGCGACCGACACGATCACCTGATCCACTTCGCCGCCCATCAACGCGACCGTGGCGAGCGTCGCGCCCTTGTACGGCACGTGCACCATGTTGAGCTTTTCGAGGCTCTTCAGGAGCTCGTTCGCAAGATGGTTCGTCGTGCCGGGCCCGCCCGAGCCGTAGTTGAGCTTGCCGGGGTTCGCGCGCGCCAGCGCGATGAATTCCTTCAGCGTCTTCGCGGGCACGAGGGGATGGACGAGCATTACGTTCTCGATGCTGGCCAGCCGCGCGACCGGCGCGAAATCCTTGAGCGGATCGTAGGAGAGATTGGAGTACAGCAGCGGCGTCAGGGCGACCGCCGGGGACGTGACGATCAGCGTGTAGCCATCGGGCGGCGCCTTGGCGACGGCCGCGAGGCCGATGGTCCCGCCGGCGCCGACGCGGTTGTCCGGCACGAAGTTCTGGCCCATCTGATCCCCCAGCTTCTGCGCAACCGTGCGGCCGACGAGATCGCTGGGCGCCCCGGGCGCGAACGGCAGCACCAGACGCACGGGCTTGGATGGATACGTTTGCGCGGCTGCGGGTGCGACCCACGTCGCGGCGGCGGATATCGCCAGCGCCGCAAGAACCTTCTTGCTCCTCGTCACTTCTTCACCTCTTGGTTGCCGTGAGTACTAAGGGATGTTCTGCTGCGCCCATTTCACCAGGAACTCGGCGATCTCCAGATTGTTTTTTTCCAGCATCATCATGTGGCCGTTGCCGTGAATGTTCACATCGCCGAGCCGCACGAAGTCGTTCTTCACACCCGCCTGCGTCAGATACTCGGACGTGCAGTGATCGTAGGCCGCGTGATACGACGCTTCGCTCGTGACGATCAGAATCGGTATGCCCTTCAGGTTCGGCAGCTCGCGCGCCGGTGAACGCTGAAACCAGCAGCGCACGAGATCGGGGCCGCTCGCAGCAGCCTGCTGCGTCATGCCGAGGTCCTCCGGGCCGGCCGCGGGCGGCGAGTACGTCAGCGCTCCGCGCGTGATGCCCCACGGACGCGTCAACGCGCCATCCTTGAACCAGCCCGGCGCGCCTGTCACGCTGTTCTCGTGAAAGGGCGGGCCGTTCGGTTCGATCGCGAGTATGCCTTTCACGAGCTTCGGCCGCGCATCGGCGAGCTGCCAGCCGAACGGTCCCGACTGCGAATGCGTCAGCAGTATCGCGGGACCGATCCTGTCGAGCAGCGCGATGCCCGCTTCGCGGTTCAGCCGCTCGATGACACCGACGTCGGCGATGTCCTCGACCTGGGACGCGAAGAACTGATCGAATACCGGATCTCCCGGAACGCCGTCGCCCGGCCACTGTGTGTGCAGCTTCGCCTGCGGATATTGATCGGCCCGCGCGGGTGCAGTGAAGCGATTCGACATCGCGGTCGTGTTCGGCCGCCGCGTCTTGCCATACACCCCGCTGAAGAAGCCCGAGCGCGCGCGGCCCGGCTGATCGACGACACACACTGCGTAGCCGCGCTCGAGGAAGTAGTCGGCCCAGCCTTTGCGCCCGTCCGGCGTGGCCATGAAATTCGTGCCGGTCTGGCCGCCGCCGTGCCACATCACGACGGGGTATGGCTGCGTGCGATCGGCCGGGATCTGGTACTGCACGTACATCTGCCCGGTCATGATCTGGCCGTCGTCGGTCGTCGTATAGCGGCCGCCGACGTAGAAGCAGCCTTGTTCAGCGATGCTCAACATCGGCTGACACGGTGTGAGGCGGTGATCGTCGGAATTTCCATTGCCTTATGCGCCGTTATACCGTTTGCGAAACGCCGCATTTCACTCGCACGCGTCGCTCCAGGAGCACCGGATCGACGATCCAGCCTTCGATCGCATCGCAGCCGGCGGGGATACCGCGAGAAGCATGTCGTGCGGACCAAGCAGCCTGAACAGCGCAAAGGATCGCGTCCAGGACGTCCCCTGCACCATCAGCCAGCGCGAGCTCGCGAACGGCTCGCGCGACCCGTACCGGGAATCCGAAATGCGCGCACGAGTGCCGAGCTACACCTTGCAGGATCTGCTTGCGGGTTCGTTGATCGTCCAGCGTCTGCTTCCGAAGCTCCTCGGCCTTGTACTTCCTGCGTCCGGCGAAACGTTCGGCGACGAGCTTCGGATAGCCCTCGACCGCGACGCGCTTCACCTCGCGTGGGCGCATCGGCAGTATCGATACGTCCGCCTCGAGGAGCCGTGGCGCACCCTCGTAGAACATCTTCCCCACAGGGGTGCCATAGAGCGTCATCGGACTGCACGACCTCGCCAGCGCATCGACCACTCGGAAGTGCTGCTTGTCTCCGGCCGGACGTGTGGACCGATATCCATTCAGCAAAGTCACGAATCCGTCGCGGCTGAACGAGCCGAAATACCGCACCGACTCGTCCCACTGCGCCGGCACACCAATATTCGAAAGCAGGCGGCGCGGCTGCGCGAACGGGAAGTCGAACGCGGCGTGCCAGGCCGAGCCCGTGTTCAGGAATCTCTCGGATGCGTCGAATGATTCCAGCCGAGTTACGTCTCGGACGTTCAAATCGTTGCGATCAAGCTCTGCAACCGCACACGTGATCGGTTTTCGCGCCGAGTGGGGCTGCTGGTGAAATCCAGGCCATAGATCATCGCTTGCCGGAGGTCAGCGCCCTTCGATCAGGCGGTGCAGGATTTTCGCAAAGTCGGTGTTGTCGAGATAGCCGCGAAAAGCGCCCGCGCCCGGGCCGAGCGCGCCGACGAGCACGGGCTCAATCGTGTGCCCCGTCGTGCCCCAGTAAAAGCCGGTCTGACGCGATACGACGCGGCCAATCGCCGCCTGCGGCACGTAAAACGCGTTGCGCTCGAGCGCCTGACGTTTGAGGATCGCGGCGCGCAGATCGTCGTCGAGGTGAAACCCCGGGAAGCCTTCCGCGAGCACTTTGTCCAGCGCCTCCGCCGTGGGCTTGCGGCCGAGCTTCTGCGCGGCCCGGTCGAGCGACATGCGGATGCCCGCGAGCAGTTGGAGCTGTGAGTCGGCCGGGTAGAAGCGGTTCGAGCTCGACAGCGAGGACAGGTCCTTGAGCGCGTAGGTGACGCTCAATCCGCCCGTCTCGTGATCACCGGTGACGAGGACGAGCGTGTCGTGCGGTGTGCGCCGCTGGAAATCGAGCGCGACCTGCACCGCGTCGTCGAACGCCCAGAGATCGCGCATCAGCCCGGCGGCATCGTTGCGGTGTGCGGCGGTGTCGATGCTCTCGTTCTCGATGAAGAGCACGAAGCCGTTCGGGCTGTTCGCCGCGAGCACGCGCAGCGCCGCCGCGGCCATCTCCGCCGTTGACGGCTCCGCTTTCGGGTCGCGGTCGATCTCGAAATCCATCGCGTCGTCGGCGAAGAGGCCGAGGAGGCGCGGGCCGCGCGCGTTCCGGAGCGCCTCCGGGTCCTGCACGACTTGATAACCCTTCCCCGCAAACGCCGCGATCATGTCTCTCCCGTCGCTGCGCTTCCCGCCCTTGCGTTCCTTCGGCAGGAAGAAATCGCGTCCGCCGCCGAGCAGCACGTCCGGCTCGAGCGCGAGATACTGATCGATGATGCTCTCGGTGTCGCGGCGTGACTTGGCGTGCGCCGAGAACGCGGCGGGTGAGGCGTCGTACACCTCGGCGGTCGTCACGAGACCGATGCGTTTGCCGTTCGCCTTCGCCACCTGCATCAGCGTGCGCGCGGGCTTACCGTCCGGCGTGACGCCGGTCATGCCGTTGTTCGTTTTGAACCCGGTGGACATCGCGGTTGCCGCGGCGGCCGAGTCCGTGACGAACGCGTTCGCCGAATGCACCGTCATGAGTGCCACGCTGCCCTGCTTGAACACGATATCCGTGGTGACGAAAGGCCTCTTGCGCAGCGCGTGGCTCGTGTAACGCCCGAGCTCCCATTGTGTAGCGGCCGCGCCGTCGGCGAACAGGATGATGATGTTCTTCGGTGCGCGTGCGGAATCGGTGTCGCTGGTGGACGCGCAGCCGGAGAGCAGCGCGAGCAGCACGCTCGCGAGCGCTAGTAATCTCATCACGTGAACCTCCCCTTCGGAGCTCGTGGTTCATGATTTCTGACGGATTTCGAGCGCCTCCCAGCGAGCAAGCCGCTCCATGAGCTCGTTTTCGATCGCAGTGTAACGCGCACGCAGCGCGTGCACGCGCTCGGGCTCGTCCTTGTAGACCGCCGGATCTGCGAGTGCCTGCGTGACCTCTGACTGCTCCGCTTCGAGCGCAGAGATCTGGGCCGGCAGCGCTTCGAGCTCGCGCGTTTCCCTGTAGGTGAGCTTCGTAGACGTGTTTCCCCTCACCCTCTCGCGGCCCGCGACAGACGAGCGGCGCGCGTCAATCGCATCCGCGCGGGGCAAGGGTGCGGCTTGTGCGCCACGCTGGCGCAGCCATTCGGAGTAGCCGCCCACGTACTCGCGCACGACGCCGTCGCCTTCGAATGCGATCGACTGTGTGACGACGTTATCGAGAAATGCGCGGTCGTGGCTCACCAGGAACAGCGTGCCGCCGTAATCCTGAAGCAGGGCTTCGAGCAGCTCGAGCGTCTCGATGTCGAGGTCGTTGGTCGGCTCGTCGAGCACCAGCACGTTCGCGGGCCGCGAGAAAAGACGCGCGAGGAGCAGCCGGTTGCGCTCGCCGCCGGACAATGCCGAGACCTTCGCGCGGGCGCGCTCGGGGCTGAAGAGGAAGTCGCCGAGATAGCTCATGACGTGCTTGCGCGCGCCGTCGATCTCGATCCAGTCCGCGCCCTGGCTGATCGTGTCGACCAGCGTCGCCTCGTCGTCGAGCTGCTCGCGCATCTGATCGAAATACGCGAACTCGAGCCGCGCACCGCGGCGGATCCGGCCGGAGTCGGGCGCGAGCTCGCCGAGGATCAGCTTGAGCAGCGTCGTCTTGCCGGAGCCGTTCGGACCGATGAGGCCGATCTTGTCGCCGCGGAGAATACGGGTGGAGAAGTCGCGGATGACCGGCCGCCCGTCGTAGCGCTTCGAAACGGCGTGCATCTCGACGACCATTTGCCCCGACCGCTCACCCGTGCTCACGGCAAAATTGACATGACCCACGCGCTCGCGGCGCGCCGCCCGCTCCACACGCAAGTGCTCGAGCCTGCGCACGCGGCCTTCGTTGCGCGTGCGCCGCGCCTCCACGCCTTTGCGAATCCATACTTCTTCCTGCGCCAGCAGCTTGTCGAAGCGCGCGGCCGCGACCGTCTCGGCATGAGATTGCTCTTCCTTGCGGCGCTGATACTCGGCGTACGTGCCTGCGTAGCTCGAGAGCCGGCCGCGGTCGAGCTCCATCACGCGCGTGGCGGCGTTGTCGAGGAAGCGCCGGTCGTGCGTGACGAAGAGCAGCGCGCCGCGATAGTCACGCACGAGCCCCTCCAGCCACTCGATGGCATCGATGTCGAGATGGTTCGTCGGCTCGTCCAGCAGCAGGACTTCGGGCTCGATCGCGAGCGCACGGGCGAGCGCGACGCGCTTGCGCAGCCCGCCGGAGAGCGTGTCGACGCGTGCGTCGGCGGGCAGACCGAATCGATCGATGAGCGCATCGATCCGCGTATTGATGCGCCAGCCGTCGGCATGCTCCAGCTCGTGCTGGAGCTCGTGCAGCCGGTGCAGCGCCTCTTCGTCACCTTCGGCGACGTCGTGCGCAGCCGCATGGTAGGCGACAAGCAGCGCGTGTAGCGCGCCGAGCCCGGAAGCGACTGCCTCGTAGATCGTGTGCGCCGGATCGAGCTGCGGTTCCTGCGGCACGAACGCGATGCGCACCTGCGGCGCGCGCCACACGCTGCCGTCATCGAGGCCGCGCTCACCGGCGATGACCTTCATCAGGCTCGTCTTGCCGCTGCCGTTACGGCCGATCAGCGCGACGCGCTCGCCCGCATCGAGCGCGAGCTCGGCCTGATCGAGCAGCGCGGCATCGCCGAATGCAAGCGAAGCCCGTTCGACTGTGACGAGACGCACGGCCGATCATAGCATCGCACCCGTGATGATCAGCCACGGCCGTCGAGAGCCATGCCGTTCGTCACGCGCAGCGCCGACGGCGCGCCCACGATGGGCGCGCAGCCGCGGCGCTCACCGGCACAGAAGGCTGTTGTCGCCTTTCTGCTGATCCGCCTGACACGACGTCGGCGGCGTGACGCCCTCGCCGGTGAACTCGTCGATGGCCGGACGCGCGAGCCCCGCCTCGAGCACGAGACCCTGCAGGAGCTGCTTGCGGATGTTCTCCTTAGCGAAGCCCGCCGCGCTCAACTCGTCGAGCAGCGTGCGCAACTGCTGGAAGATCGCGCCGCGGGCCGAGCGCTCCGCCGCGCTGTCCGGCAGCACGCCGTTGTAGAACACGAAGCGCCTGCCCGGATTTCCCGCGAACTCGTACACCGGGCGCCGGTTCGGGTCACCCGCGAGGAACACGAACGGCAGGGCGTTCGAATCGTTCGGAATCACCACGAAAAGTCCCGGCGCGTCGATCTGTATCGGATCGTCTCGCGTGCCGAAGAGCCCCGGCGTGGTCAGGCCTCTCAGCGTCAGCGCGGCAGACGCGGGATCGGTGCCGCTGAAATCGCGGCCCGCGAAAATACGGCCTGTCGGCGTCTCGACCGTGTTCGCGTCTACGAACACCTGGTTCGCCACCAGCGGTCCGCGGAACACCACCGAATCGCCGCTGATCGACACCATGCCGAGCGGATTCACGTCACCCAGCGTGCCGAGGTCGACGTGACCTGCTGCGCCGCCGCCGTCCGCCGCAGCGTCGATCGTGAAATTCGCGCCGGGCGCCGCGGCGTTAAGACGCGACGCGGCGCCGAACGTCACGTCGCCGGCTGCGCTCGAGCCGCCGGCGCGATCGGTGTCGATCGCAATGCCCGGCGCGACCGTGATCGTGCCCACGTTCGCGAGGTTCACGTCGCCGCCGCCGGTGACGTTCACGTTGTTGTTGAGCACCGCCTGCGCGCTCGCCACCGTGAGCGCGCCGAGTTGCTCGGTGTTGCCCACCGGCCCGAATGTGGACGTACCGACACCCGAGGTCACGGTGAGCGTGCGTTGGTTCGAGAACGCGTCGGCGTTCACGGGGCCGGCAAACGTAACGCTGTTGTCAGCGCTACCGGCGCCGTCCGTCGTCACCGTGAGGTTCTGAGCAAGCAGGACGGGCGCGTTGAATGTGACGGTGTTGGTGCCCTGTCCGCTTACGTCGACCGTCTGCGCGGCCGCTGCGTTGAAGACGATCGTGCTCGGCCCTGCTGTCACGTCGAGATCGGCGAGCGGCTGCGTATTGCCGATGTTCCCGGAGAAGATCACCGAGCCTGCCGGCGCGTTCACGGTCAGCGTGCGGTTGTTCGCTGCCGCGTCTGCGTTCACCGTGCTCGCGAAGGCGACATTCCCGCCTGTCGAAGTCAGCGTGTTGTTCGCACCCAGCACGACGGGGTCGCCATACGTTTGATTGCCCGTGGTCGTGATCGCGCCGGCGTTGATGGCGCTCATGCCGTTCCCGTCGGTCGTCAGCGACGCGAGTGCCGCGCCGCTCCCCACCGTGCCGCCGAACACCGTGGCGCCTGCGGTATTTGCGGTCAATGCAAACGCGCCGTTCAGCGTGCCTGCGAACGTGAGCGCGCCGGAGCCCGTGCTCGTCAGCGTCGCGTTCGCACCCAGCGTCACGGCGTCGTTGTAGGTTTGCGCGCCGCTCGTCCGGACGGAGCCGCCGTTGATCGCAGTCGTGCCCGCCGCGTCGGTCGTGATCGACGTGAGCGGCGCCGCGGCGCCGACGGCACCACCGAAAGTCGTAACGCCGGCGGTGTTGACGGCGAGCGGAAATGCGCCGTTCAGCGTCGTGGCGAAAGCAATCGCGCCGCCGCCCGTGCTCGTCAGCGTCGCGTTCGCCCCGAGCGTGACCGCGTCGTTGTACGTCTGCGCGCCGGCAGTCGTCATGGCGCCGTTGATCGCAGTTGTCCCGGGAGCGTCGGTCGTCAGCGCTCCGAGAAGCACTCCACCGCCCGCAACGCCAGGGAACGTCATCGCGCCCGCGAACGCCGTCGCGCCCGCCGTGTTGGCGACGAGCTCGCCGGGGCCCACGAGCAGACCGCCGAACGCAAGCGCTCCACCGCCGGTGCTCGTCAGTGTCGCGTCGGCTCCAAAGGCTATCGGACCGTTGTACGTCTGGGCGCCCGTGGTCGTTACGGCGCCGCCGCTCATTACCGTCAGAATCGGCGCGTCGATCGTGAGCGCTGCCAGCGGCATTGAACCGCCTACGGCTGCCGAGAACGCCGTGCGACCGGCGCTCAGGTTCAGCGCGAATGGTCCGTTCACCGGCCCCCCGAAAAGCACCGATGAACCTCCGGTGCTCGTCAGCGTGGTATCGGCGCCAATCGCGACCGCGTCGCCGTACGACTGCAAACCTGTCGTCGTTATTGCGCCGCCGTTGACAACTGTTGTGCCTCCGACGTTCGTGCTGACCGATTGCAGCGGGTTGCCCGCCCCTCCGACAGCGCCGCCGAACGTGGTCGTGCCGGCCGTGAAGACATCCAGCGTTCGCGGCGTCGCGGGTGATTGCAGTGTTCCCCCAAAAGTAATGTTGCCGCCGCCGCTGATGAGCGTCGTATTTTCGTTTAGCGTTACAGGATCGTTGTAGGCCTGCGCTCCAGCCGTCGTCAGGATGCCACTGAGGACCGTGGCTCCGGCGGCATCCGTGGTGAGGGACGCGAGCGGCGGAAAGAACGTGCCCATAGAAATCGTCGTCACGCCCGCCGTATTGGCGATGAGCCCGCCGGGCCCCGCGATCCCGCCTGCAAACGTCAGGGCGCCGCCGCCTGTGCTCGTGAGCGTCGCGTTCGCGCCCAGCGTCACCGTGTCGTTATAGATCTGCGCGCCGGTCGTCGTGACTGCGCCACCGTTGATCGCCGTCATGCCGCCGGCGTCCGTGGTCAACGACAGCGGCGCACTGAACAGTCCGACGACACCGTTGAAGTTCGTGAGACCGGCAGTATTGACCGTCAGTGGCATCCCGCCGCCGTTCACCGAATTCACGGTGATCGAGCCTCCGCCCGTGCTGGTAAGGACGGTTGGCACTGTCAGATTGACCACATCGTTGAACGTCTGGTTTTCGGTCGTCCTCACGTCGCCGCCAAATAACGGAAGCGGACCTTCGGGGGCAACGATGAAGGCACCGGTAAACCACGTCTGTCCGGGTGCGTCGGTCGTCACGCTGCGAAGCGGATTGGCCGTTGTGCCGACACTGCCGGTGAACTCGGTGAACCCTTGCGTGTTGACCGTGAGGCTTCGCGGAGCGCCCGCCGATTCGACGCCCTGGCCGAAACGTATGGTCGGCGTCAGGTTGCCGGCGAGCGCCGTCAACGTGCTGTCGGCGCCGAGAGTCACGGCGTCGTTGTACCCCTGATTGCGTGTGGTCGTGATCGTGCCGCCGTTGATGGCGGTGGTGCCCGTGAAGTCCGTAGTGAGCGCCACGAGCGGGGTCGTGGCGCCGACGGCGCCGCCGAAAGTCGTCGCGCCAAAAGTGTTCACGTCCAGCGTGAACGCACCATCGATCGTGCTTGCGAAAGCGATCGCCCCGCCTCCTGTGCTCGTGAGCGCGGTGTTCGCGCCGAGCGTGACGGAATCGCTGAACGCCTGATCACCGGTGGTCGTGATCGCACCCCCGTTGACCGCGGTCGTGCCCGGAGCATCCGTGACCAGCATCGCGAGCGGGTTCCCGGCACCGCCGACTGCGCCGCCGAACGTGGTTGTTCCCGCCGTATTGACGGTGAGCGTGCGCGCCGTTCCGGGCGACTGCAGCGTGGACGCGAACGTGATGTTTCCCGTCGCGCCGGCACCGCCGCTCGTCAGTACCGTGTTCGCGCCAAGCGTCACCGGGCCGCCGTACGCCTGCTGATTCGTCGTGATCACTGCGCCGGCATTGAGTGCAGTGGAGCCGAACGTCGCAAGAGAGAGGAGCGGATTGCCGCCGCCTCCGACTTCGGCCGCGAACGTATGCTGAGCGCCGTTGACCGTAAGACGGCGGGCAATTCCCGGCGCTTGCACGGTGCTGCCGAAGGTGATGCTGTTGCCGACGAGCACCGCGTCGGTCGCAAGCCGCACCGGATCGTTGTAGGTCTGCGTGGTCGCGGCGACGCGGTTATCGACAATAGGGCCGCTGGGGGTGTTGATGACGGTGCTGCCGGGAGCATCCGTCGTAAGCGATCTCACCGAGCTCGTCACGGCGACGTTCAACGCGGTCGTCCCTGCCGTATTGACGGTGACGCCGAAATTACCGAAACCGTTCGACTGCACCGGACCGAGCGTGATATCGCCGGCGCCGGTGCTCGTCAGCACGGCGTCGGCGCCGAGCTGAAGGATATTGTTGTACGTCTGCGCTCCGGTCGTGGTGACGCTGCCGCCGTTGACGTTGGTGAAGAAGCCGTTGCTGACGAGCGACGATAGAGGGCGGCCGTTGCCGCCGACGGCGCCGCCGAAGTTCACGGCACCGCAGAAACAGAACGGCGTGGTAACCGTCAGGCTGCGCGGCGCCGCGGACTCGATGGTGTTGGCGAATACGAGATCACCGGCGTTTATCGTCGTGTCCGCACCCAGCGTGACGGCGTCCGTATATCTCTGAAGGTCCGTCGTGGTGACGTTGCCGCCATTGAGCGCCGTCGTGCCGCCGCCGTCCGCCACCAGCCGGATCAGCGGCGTCATACCGCCCACGCTGCCGGAGAACGTGGTGATGCCACCGGTGGTGACTGTCAGGGCCGCTGTTCCATCCAGCGTGCTGCCGAATGTGATCGGCGCGTTTCCGGTGCTGGCAAGCACGTTCGTGCTACCCAGCGGTAACGTGACCGCGTCGTTGTAGGTCTGCCCGCCGGTCGTGGTCACGGCACCGCCGTTGATGGCCGTCGTTCCCGCTCCATCCGTCGTCAGCGATGCCAACGGGCTGGCGTTGCCGCCGACGCTCGCAGCGAACGTCGTCGTCGCACCGGTTGCGACCGTCAGGCTGCGCGCGGTGCCCGGCGACTCCACGGTGTTGTTGAAGGTGAGGTTTCCAGCCGTGGCGGCGCCCGCGCCGGCCCCGCGACGCGCCGCAACGAGAACGTCGGCGCCGAGCAGCGTCGGCGCAGCGATCGCAAGATCGCGGCCCGAGCCCGCATTGCCGCTGCCCGATGCGTCGCCGCCGCGCGAGATCACGTCACCGTTCAACGTAAGCGTATTCGCGCCGCCCACGTTGAATACGATGGTGCCTGCGTCGCCGCCATTCGTATCACCTGCCGTGCCGTCACCGCCGCGCGCGTTGACCACCGCAATGGCGATCGGAGCGTTGTTGGTGGTGAACGTCACGTTGCCGGCGGCGCTCGCCGTGCCTGCGCTGCTGTCCGCGCCGCGCCCTATGACATTACCGGCGAGGTTGATCGCGCCCGTACCCGTCGCCATGATCTGGATGCCGCCCGAGGGGGTCCCGCTATTCGCCGCGGCGGTAGAGGTGATCGCGCCGCCGCTGCTCGTCACGCCCTCGCCCTGCAACGAGACGCCGCCCACGCCGGACACGCTGTTGCCTTGCAGCGCCAGCGCGCCGCCCGCGGTCGTGATCGACACCGCACCCCCGCCGGCGCCCACGTTTCCGGTCAGGAACAGCCCGCCGCTCACGTCGTTCAAAGTGAAGTTGCCGCCGGTGGCGAATGGTCCGAGGTTGGTGATTGCGTTGCCCTGGTTGAGAACCGCGGTCGTCCCGACGGTGCCGATGAGCGCCCCTGTCGTTATCGGACCCGCCGCGGTCTGCCCGATGGCGCCTGCGTTCAGCGTCACCGTTGCCGTTCCGGCATTGATCGGCTGGTTGAGCGCAAGCGGCCCGGTCGTGCCGATCGTGACATTGCCGTTGTTGGTTGTGATGCCGTTCACGCCGTCGATCGAGCCGACGACGACCGCATTCGCGTCGCCGGTGTACGTGAACGCGTTGCCCGCCGGCGTGATGTTCGCGGCGAGCGTGATCACGTCGTTCGCGGCGTTCGCGAGGTTGGCCGATGACGCTTCGAGCACGAGACCCGCGACGCTGATCCCCCCTGCCGTGCCGGAGATGCTCGACCCGGTGATGAGATGCAGGTTGTCGATCCTCGCCGCCGGCAGCGTCACGTTCGACGCGACCGTGATCGGTCCCGACGCGTTGGCATCGTTGCGGCCGATACGCAGCGTGCCCGCGCGCACGGTATCGAGCTCCGCTTGTGACAGCGCGAGCCTGCCCGCGGCGTCCGTTCCGGTGCCGCCGAGCTCGATCTGCTGATTCGTGGATGTGGGGCGCAGCGTGACGACCGGCACCTTTGCGGCACCGCCGGCGCTAGTCGCAATCCTGCTGCCACCGGCGAGCGTCATCTGGTCGGCGTTCAGCGTGACGCTCGCCGTGCTCGCGATGCTGGCGTTGTTGGTGAGCACGCCGTCCGTGCCGCCTGCGGTCAGCGCGACGTTGCCGGCGCCGGCCGTAACATTGCCGCCAACGACCACGTTGCCCGCGTTCGCGACCGTGACGTCGCCCCCGCCGGCCTGCGCGATGCCCGTGATCGTCAGCGGGCCGATGTTCGCCACGTTCACGTTGCCGCTCACCGCGTTGGACGCACCGAGGTTGCTCGCAGCCGTGACGAGCGCGCCTGCGCTGCCGATGCCGGTCGCGGCATTCAGCGTTACCGTATTGGCGGTGAGCGTGCCGGCGCTGCGCGTGATCGCGCCGCCGGCCGGGCTGCCGTTCACGACATCGATGTTGATGGTGCCGGTCGCCGCTGTGCCGGCGGTGATGCCAGCGCCGATCGCGGCGCTGCCGGTCCCGCCAGCTGCAGCGTTCACCTTCACGGCGATGGCGTCGGTTGCGGTGTTGGTCGTCGTGATGGTGCCGCTGTTGGAAAAGCCCTGTGCGCCCGCGCCGTCGGTATTCGCGTTCACGGCGACCTTGCCCGAGCCTGCGTTGACCGACCCCGTGACGGCTACCGCATCGCCGCTCGTCAGCGTGATCGTGCCGCTGCCGGTGCTGGCCGCGCCGCTGACGGTCAGCGTCCCCGTAGTGCTCGTGAGCGCGATGTTCCCCGCGCCGGCTGCGTTCGGCGCGAAGAAGCTCGCGCCGGTCGCTTCGGTTACGAATATGCCGCCCGCGCCGCTCTGCACGAGGATCGAATCGGCATTGGTCTGAATGGGCGCACCGGAAGTGCCGATGCTGCTCGCCCCACCCGTAGGGGTGCTGAGCAGGATGGAACCGGTGCCAGTATTGAGCACACCGGACGTTTGGGTAATGGAGCCGCCGGCAGTGCTGCCGCCGATCGCGGTGCTCGCGGCGATCGTGCCGCCAGAACCGGTCGAGATGTCTCTCAGCACCGCGGACCCGCTGCCGTTCGCGGCGCTGTTCACGTTGATGAACACGGCGTTGTTGGCTGTGCTCGCCGTCGCGATCGACCCGCCCGCGTTCTGCGTGAAGCCAGCGCCGTCGGCGCCTGCGGTGTTCGCATTGATCAGCACGCTGCCGGAGCCGGCATTCACCGCGGCGGATATCGTGACATCGTCGGCGCTGCTCAGCGTCACGTTGCCGCTCGCGGTGCTCGTCGCGCCGCCGATGTCGAGCGTGCCGCTCGTGCTCGCGAGCGCGATATTTCCAGCGCCGGTCGCGCTCGCCGTGAAGCTCGCGCCGTCGCTCTCGGTGATGAACACACCGCCGGATCCAGCGACGGCGGTAATGGTTGCGGCGGTCGTCTGGATCGGCGCGCCGGACGTGCCGATGCCGTTTGCGCCCGCCGTGGGCGTGGACAATGCGACGGTCGTACCGAAAACGCTGCCGGCGCTGCGCGTGATGTTTGCCGCTGACGTTAGGGTCGTCGCCGCGCCCGCATTGCCGACGTTCGCGCCGAGGGCGATGCCGCCCGAAGTCGTCGCGACCGTGGTCGTGCCGCTCCCGGTGGCATTCACCGGACCCGCAACGGTCAGCGCGCCGGCTGCGGCGATGGCGTAAGCCGCGCCGCCGGCGGCGGCGTTCGTCACGCCGGCGACGTCGTCCAGCGTGACAGCGTTCGCTTCGCTCACGAACACGCCGCCGCCGGTCGTGCTGCGCGCCGCGAGCGTGTCCGCCGCCGTATTCACGCGATCGGCAGCGCTCACGCCCACGCCCAGCACGCTGTCGAGCGCGACGTTGGTGCCGCTGATGGTGCCGGTGCCGGTGATCTGTCCCGCGGAGGAGAGCCCGGTCGCGGCGCTGCCGTTGCCCACGTTGGCATTCGCGGCGATGGAACCCACGGTCGTAGCGAGCGCGGTGACTCCCGTGCCGGTCGTATTGACCGCTCCGCTGACCGTGATTGCGCCGGCTGCACGCAGCGTGTAAGCCGCGCCGCCCGCCGCGACGTTCGCCACGCTGCCGATGGTATTCAGCGTCACGCCGTCGGCTTCGGACACGAACACGCCGCCGCCCGCCCTGCTGCGCGCCGCCAGCGTGCCTGCGGTCGCGTTGAAGAACGAACCGGCAGTGCCGACCCCCGTGAGCGAATCGAGCACGACATTGGGCGCGCTCGCACGGCCCGTGCCGCTGATCGCGCCCGCGCCATCGCTGTCGCTGGACCCCGAGAGGAGCGTGACCGTTCCGCTACCGGCCGTCGATTCGACAAGCGAGGTGCCTGCCAGCGTGACCTGATCGCCGGCGCGCAACGTGACCTCCCCTGCGGTCGAACGGATCGTAATTCCGGTGGTGACGGTGAGATCGTCGCCGGCGGCAGCGCTTTCGCCCGCGGTGAGATCGATCGAACCTGCCTGAATCAAGTTCGCCGAGACGGTGAGTGGGCTGCTCGCGGTGATCGTCGTGGTGCCGCTGCCGCCGCTCGACGCGGCCAGTCCGTCGACGCTCGCGATCGTGAGCGCTCCGGTGTTGGCGATCGCGACACCGCCCGCGCCGGTGTTGCTGAACGCGAGGTTCGTGACCTGCGTCTCCAGGGGATTCGCCGGTGCGCCGATGCCTGTCGCGGCTCGGATCGCGAGATTCGTAACGGTGATGTCGGCGCCGGCGGCCGCGTTGCCGTCGTTGAGCGACGCGCCGGTGCGCAGCGACAGCGTGTCCCAGTTACCGCCGGCGGCGATCGCACCGGCGAGCGTAATCGATCCGGCGGCGCTCGCGTCGTCGCGGCCGATGACGAGCGTGGTCGCATTGATCGTGTCGAACTCGGCTTGCGTGAGACCGAGCGTGCCCCCCGCGTCGGCGCCGCCGAGCGAGATCAACTGACCTGGGGTCGTCGGGCGCAGCTTCACCTCTGGCACCTTGCCGGTGCCCGCCACGGTCGCGGCGATCGTGCCGCCGCCGAGCGCCATCCGATCGGCGCTCAGCTCGACACCGGTCGAGCTCGCGATCGTCGCGTTGTTCGTGAGCAGGCTGTTCGCGCCGCCCGCGGTGATCGTCACCGTGCCGCTACCGGCATCGATCGGACCCGCGATCGTGAGTCCACCCGAGTTGTCGTTGAGCGCGAAATTCCCGGCCGTCGTGAACTGGCCGAGCGTCCCGATCTCGTTGGCCTGCCCGAGTGCCGCGCTCGTGGCGGCGCTGCCGGTGAGCGTGGCCGCGTTGATCGCTCCGCCCGTCTGATTGATAAACGCCCCGGCGCCGTTCGCGGTCAGCGTGAGCGTGCCCGCGCCGGCGTTCACGCCGGAGCCGAGCAGGATGTCGCTGCCGGCGCCCGTCGCCGTGAGTGTCACGCCGCTAGCGCTGATGCTGCCCGTCGTGATCGACAGATCGCCGCTGGTCGTAATGCTTGCGAGGCCGTTGTTCGTCGTCGTCACCGTCCCGCCGACGGTCAGACCATCGACGTCGTTGAGCGTGAACGCACCGTTGGTCGTAAACGCGGCGAGGTTCGTGATCGCGTTGTTTTCGCCCAGCGCGGCCGTAGTTCCTGCGTTCCCCGTCAGCGTTGCCGCGGTCACCGTCGCACCCGCGTTTTGAACGATGCTGCCGGCGGTTGCATTGAGCGTGACGGTACCGGTGCCCGCCGCGATTGGGCTCGCGAGCGCGAGCATGCCGCTGTCAGCCGTGAGCGCAATGTCGCCGTTGTTGGTCTGGACCGAGTTCGTGGCGCCCAGCAGCGTGAACAGACCGGTCAAGCCAGCCGTGAAGCTGTCGGCATCGCGATACGCGAACGTCTGGTTCGCGCCCGTAATCCGGGCGCTGAGCATGCCGATGTTATTGCCGGCCTGCGTGAGAGAGGTGCTGTCGCGCGCCTGTACGCTCAACTGCCCTGCGGTGATCGTGCCGCCGGCGTTCTGTGTAATCCCGCCGTTGAACGACTGCAGCCGCATCTCCGCGGTGCCCGAGCTGAGCGGCTGCGAGAGCGTCAGATTCCCGGCGCTGCCGACGCTCGCCCCCAGCGTGAAGATGCCGTTGTTGGTCGTGACGCCACTCAAGCCCGCCACCGTGCCCACGTCGAAGCCGTCGGCATCGAAGTACGAGATGTTCGAGCCGGCATTGGTCGCCTGGCCCGCGAACGTCGCAACGTTGTTCGTGGTGACCGTGAGCGCCGTCGATCCCGACGACAGCGTGCGCAGCGCATTCGCGGTGATCGCAGCCCCCGCGTTCTGGAGGATCGCGCCGCCTCTCAGATCCACCACAGCGCCTGCGGCAGCGACCGGATTGGCGAGCGTCAGTGCACCGCTGTCGGCCGTGAGCGCAATGTCGCCGTTGTTGGTCTGCACCGAGTTCGTCGCGCCCAGCAGCGTGAACAGACCGGTCAAGCCAGCCGTGAAGCTGTCGGCATCGCGATACGCGAACGTCTGGTTCGCGCCCGTGATCCGCGCGCTCAGCGTGCCGATGTTATTGCCGGCCTGCGTGAGAGAGGTGCTGTCGCGCGCCTGTACGCTCAACTGCCCTGCGGTGATCGTGCCGCCGGCGTTCTGTGTAATCGAGCCATTCGCGGCGATCAGACGTGCTTCGGAAGCGCCCGCGTTGATCGCCTGCGAGAACGTCAGATTCCCGGCGCCGCCCGCGCCGGCGATCAGCGTCGCGATACCGCCGTTCGTCGTCACCCCCGTCAGCGCGCCGACGCTGCCTACGTCGAAGCTGTTTGCGTCGGTGTAGCTGAGCGTAGAACCACCGCCCGTCGCCTGACCGGCGTACGTCGCGATATTGTTGTTGGCGGAAGTGAGCGCGGTGTTACCCGAAGTCAGCGTCCGCAGGCCGGAGGCAATGATGCGGCCGTTCGTCGCGTCGCCGGTGCTGATCGAGGACGCTTGGAGCGCAACGTTCGCACCGGCGGCGGTGATGCCGCGATTCGCTGTGAGCGGCCCGTTCGTGGTGAGGCTGACGTCGCCGCCGTTCGTGGTGATGCCATCAAGTGTGTCGACCTGGCCGACGGTGAAGCCGTTGGCGTCGCCCGCGAACGTCAGGCTCTGGCCGGCCGCCGTGATGTTGGCCGCAAGCGTGACGACATCGTTCGCCGCGTTGTTCAGGTTCGCAGACCCGGCTTGCAGCGCGAGTCCGGAAACCGACAGGCCGGCTGTTCCCGTGATGCTGCCGCCGCTGACGAGAAACAGATTCTCGACTTTCGCCGGATCGAGCACGATATTGCTGTCGACAGTGTGGGTGCCGGCGTTGGTCCGTCCGACGAGAAGCGTCGTCGCAGTGATCGTGTCGAGCTCGGCTTGTGTGAGGCCGAGCGTGCCGGCAGCATCGGCGCCGCCGAGCGAGATCGACTGACCTGCGGTCGTCGGCCGCAATGTCACCCTCGGCACCTTGCCGGTGCCCGCGATCGTCGCGGCGATCGTGCCGCCGCCAAGAGCCATCTGATCGGCGTTCAGCTCGACGGCGGTTGAGCTCGCGATCGCCGCGTTGTTCGTGAGCAGGCTGTCCGCGCCGCCCGCGGTGAGCACGACGGCTCCCACGCCGCTGTTCGCGAGGTTGCCCGCGATGGTAATCGCGCCGCCCGCGGCGATATCGAACTGCATGTCGCTTGCGGTTGCATTGCCGACACCGCCAAGCGTGTTCAGGGTGACGGCGTCGGCTTCCTGTATAAACACGCCGCCCGCGCCGGCGGTCGTGCTCGTGCTGCGCGCGGCGAGCGTGGTCGCGGCGGTGTTCACCCGCGCGCCGCTCGCGCCCACGCCCGTGACACTGTCGAGCGTGACGTTCGTGCCTGAGATGGTTCCGGTGCCCGTGATGTTCGCGCCAGACACGAGCGTCGTCGCGCCCGTATTCGTGATCGGCGAGTTGACCGTCAACGCACCGCCCGCCTGCAGCGCGACGGGACCGCCGGCGTTCACACCGGCGATGCCGTCGACGCTGCCGACCGTGAGCGTGTTCACATCGTTGAACGTGAGGCTGTTCCCGGCGCTCACGCTCGCCGCGAACGTCGTGACGTTGTTTGCCTCGGGCAGGTTTACGTTGCCTCCTGCCGTCACGGCGAGTGGCCTCGAGCCCGTAATCGTAGAGCCGGCGGTCTGAGAGACAGTGCCATTGGAGATGAGTGAAAGCGCACCCGCGATCGGCATGTTCAGTGCCGTATCCACGGTAATCGAGCCGGCGGTCAGTGTTTGCGCGCCGGCGCCGAGTCCGTCCGAGCCCGCGGTCGTCGCGCGGCCGATCGCTGTGACGCCCGACGTGTTGATCTGGAAGATCTCCGAGCTATTGAGCGAGCCCGAGCCGAGCACCATGGCGGTGCCGTTCACCGACGAAGCGATGGAAACGCGTCCGGCTCCCACCACTATCGCCGGCACGATCGAAAAGCCGGCGCCGATCAGGGTAATGTCGCCCCCCGGGGCCCCGCTGTTCGAAAACAGATTGCTGTTGAGCG